>CAZVUM010000037.1:0-14402 GCA_964629575.1 uncultured Acidimicrobiales bacterium
CCTAGGCTCGCCCGCCGTGAGCACGCCGTTCGACGAGCTGATGCAGCTGACCCCCGATGGCTCCGATCGCTTCGTTTCTCCGATCGCGCCAGACCGTTCGGCACGCACCTACGGCGGCCAATTCCTCGCCCACACGCTGCGGGCCGCTCAGCTCACCGTCGACGACGACCGCTTCGTGCACTCGACCCACAGCTACTTCCTCCGGGCAGGAGACGTCGACCGCAAAACCGTCCTCGAAGTGCAGCGCATCCGCGACGGGCGCTCCTTCAGCCAACGGGAGGTGCTCGCCCTCCAGGACGGGCGAGAGATGTTTCGCAGCATCATCTCGTTCCACGTCCCCGACGACGGCCTCGACTACGCGCCGCCCGTGGACCTCGACGTCCCCGGACCCGAGGACGTCGAGGGGACCTACCACGACTTCTGGGAGTCGATCCTCCCGCCCGAACAGCGCCCGTGGCCCGGTCGGGCACGCCCGATGGAGATCCGGTACATCAACCCACCGACTGCCCCCGAAGGGCAGCCGATCACCGAGCCGCAGCTGATGTGGATGTCCCTTCGAGATCGTATCGGCGACGAGCGCGCCCTCCACGACGTGGGTCTCGCCTACCTCGCCGACGCGACGCTCGTCGATCACGTGATGCTCCCGCATGGCTTCCGCTGGCAGGACGAACGGCTCACCGGAGCGAGCCTCGACCACGCGATGTGGTTCCACCGACCGTGCCGCGCCGACGACTGGCTGCTGTACGACCAGCGGGTCGAAGCGACCGGTTCGTCGCGGGGACTCGCCAGTGGCCGCTACTACACCCGGGCCGGAGAGCTCGTGGCCACCTGCATGCAGGAGGGCCTGATGCGATGGAGCGGCGGCTTCTAGGACGGCGCTCCTTCCTCCTCGAGCGGCTCCTCCTCAGGACACCCCGAAGCACAGCCTGCGGTTCCCGAGAAGCCGCATTCCGCCCTTGTCGCCTTCGGCACTGCACATCGCAGCGACAAACGCTGACCGCTCGGGCCACGCCTTCGATCCGGTCGTCGCTGGCGCTCCTTCCTCCTCGAGCGGCTCCTAGAGTCCAACGCATGGAGATTCGACTCGACGGACGGACCGCGCTGATCACCGGTGGAAGCCGCGGCCTCGGCAGGGCGATGGCGGAGACCTTCGCCGCGGCAGGCGCTTCGGTGGTGGTCCTCGCCCGAGAGCGAGGTCCGATCGACGACACGGTCGCCGCCTGTGCAGCCGCCAACCCCGACGGCTCCCACACCGGCATCTCGTGCGACATTCGCCATGCAGCCGCGCTGGCCGATGCGCACGCTGCGGCCGTTGAGAGCACCGGTCCGATCGACGTTCTCGTCAACAACGCCGGCACCTCCAACGCCCGGCCGTTCCTCGACATCTCCGACGAGGACTGGGTTGACGACTTCGACCTCAAGTTCTTCTCGGCTGTTCGGCTGACGCGGCTGTGCCTTCCCCACATGCGCGAGCAGCGGTGGGGACGCATCCTCAACACGCTCAACGCAGCAGCGAAGGCGCCTGCCGCCAAGAGCTGCCCCACCTCGGTGTCTCGCGCCGCGGGCATGGCGATGACCAAGGCGCTGGCTTCGGAGTTTGCTGCGGACAACGTCCTCGTCAACTCGCTCAACACCGGCCTTCTCGTGACCCACCAATGGGAGACGAGGTGGGAGCGGGAGCAGCAGTTCGACACGCTCGACGACTTCGTCGAAGCGACCGGCAAGCGGATTCCGATCGGCCGAATGGGCGACGCGCAGGAGTTCGCCAACATGGCGCTGTTCCTCGCCAGCGACGCGGGGAGCTACATCACCGGCGCGGCGATCAACGTCGACGGCGGCCTGAGCCCCGTCGTCTGATCACTGCAAGTTGAGCAACATGGTGCCTGACACCATGTTGCTCAACTTCATGTTGCTCAACTTCACGCAGATCCGAAGCCGGGCACGACAGCGATCTGGCCGTCGCTGGCGGCGAAACGATGCTGCACGAGCTGCTGGTACTCGGGCGAGTCGTACCAGGCGCCGAGCGCTTCTCGATCCGGGAAACGGATGATCACCAGACGAGTGAAGTCCTTCTCACCCTCGATCATCTCGGCGTCGTCGCTCACCGCAACGATCTCACCCGAGTGCTGGGCGAAGATCTCCAGAAATCCCTGCTCGTACTGGGCGTAGCGCTCCCGGTCGTTGATCGTGATCCGGGCGACGGCGTAGACGCTCATCAATCCCTCCGGAACTTCTCCGCGAGCGGAAAGATGGTCTCGTCCTCCCCCACCACACCGAGGACCGAGCCCCATTCGTCGTCGGGCATCGGTTCGAACTGCGCGGCGACGTCGAGGACACGCGGCAGCAGCTCGAGGTCGCCGACCGTCGCGAATCCGTGCACCCCCGGTGTCGAGAGGGCGAAACGAACGCCCCGAGCGATCAGCGCGTCCTCGGTCTGGGGCCTGTACCAGCAGCGATGCGTGGGAGACATGTCGCCCCATGGTTCGCGGGCGACAGCCTTGATCACCTGGACGCCGATGTCCTTGTCGACGCAGTACTCGAGGAGTGCCTCGGCGTCGCTGCGGTACACCGGATCGGCCATCACCCGCGGGTACACGGGGAACATCACGGTGTCGAGGTCGAACCGCTTCACCGCTTCGAGGTGAGCCTTCGGAGCGCCGAGATCGTGGCCGGTCACCCCTGCGAAACGGGTGAGGCCCTCATCACGCGCCTGGCAGATCACCTCGAGTGCGTCGGAACGCCGATCGAGCTCGCCGAGGTCGGTGACCGCGTGCGCCTGGTACAGGTCGAGTTGGTCGCACCCGAGGCGCCGCATCGATTCTTCGAGTTGCGCCCTCACCCCGTCGGAATGAGATCGGTTGGTCTTGCATCCCACGAACAGCCGGTCGCGCACCGCGGGGACATGCGGCCCGACCAGCAGCTCCGCGTCCCCGTAGCGAGGCGCGATGTCGAGGTGGTTGACCCCCTTGTCGAGCGCCATGTGGAAGCCCGCTTCGGCCTCGGCGGGGGTGCAGGCTGCGAACGCGGCGCCGCCGAGGATCGCGACACTGCTCTCGTGCTCGGTTCGCCCGAGCCGTCTGGTCAACATGGCCGGGACGCTAGTTGAGCAACTTCGGTGTCAGGGGACTGCGCGACATCGACGCTTCCCAAGCCACATCCGCCGAGTTCCCGGGCACCAATGTTGCTCAACTCTGTGGGGTCGCGCTCACTCGTCGGGGGCGAGGGTGGCGAGCGATTCCATGAGGTCGGTAGGGGGTCGTGTCGGCTTGCCCCGCTCGTCGCAAACGCCTGCCGTCACGAGTGCTTCGACCAGGGTCTTCCCGTCGCTGTCTCGCACGATCCGCTGCCGCCACCGACTGCTCGCCCGGCGGACCTCGCCGACTTCGGTCTCCACGGTGAGGCGGTCGCGACCCGTCGCCGGCTCGCGAAACTTCACCTCCACTGTCGTCACCACGATCTGAATCCCCCGCTCGGACAGATCGCTCAGCGCCTGCCCGATGTCTTCGAGCGCCACACACCGGGCCGCCTCGAAGTAGGCGATGTAGACGGCGTGGTTGACGTGGTTGTAGGGATCCAACTCACCGAAACGGGGAATGATCGGCATGCGGTGCGTGGCCATCGTCGACACCATATGCGGCCCGACCCACCCCCGAAATTGATGCCCGGCGTGTACCGATTCGGTACACAACCCACCTCAATTTCGGGACTCGGTACACGGGCCGCCTCAATTTCGGCAACTGGGCCGGCGGGGCGGCTCGTTCAGCGGCGACGCGTGGCGAAGTGGCCGACGACGGCGAGAAGGGTGCCCACCAGCAGGAGCCCGATCACGACGGGCCAGAGCAGGATGGCGGTCTCATCGAAGCCGTCGGGATTCACAGCCAGCGAGACCACCCCGATGCAGATGAAGGTCGCGCCCATGAGCAGCGGACCGACACGTGTAGGAGATCCACGAGATATCCCCGCACTGGCCTTCACGGGATCATCCCCGGCGTCGGCTGCGTCAGCGGGCTGAGCGTCGTCGGACATCAGTCGACCTTCCCGTAGCCGGCACCCACGTCCACCCGAACAACGAGCTCCCCGTCAGCGCCGTCACGCATGTGGCTCACATCGACGCCGAGCCCGCCCTCGCCGGCGCCGAAGATGTCGAGCTCGCCCGCTCCCACCTCACCGTCGACGATCACGCGGATCCCGCGAGGAACCTCGATGCGGACCTCGCCCATGCCGAGCTCGACGTCGACGGTTCGTGATTCTCCCGAAAAGTCGATGTCCCGGAGGTCCACCACCATCTCCCCCGCACCGAGGCGGTATTCGGACTGGAGGTCCTCGAGGCGATCGACGTTGTGCTCGCGCACCCCCAGGCCGTTCTCGACGATCGGGTCGAGCGCGGTCGACACGAGGATCCCGAAGACCAGCAGGATCCCGAGGGGAACCAACGCGACCGCACGGCCGACGAACGCAGACACGAGCAGCGCCACGCCGACGACGACGGCTGCGATCGAAAAGCCTGCAACCAGGTTGAGCTCCCAGAAGTCTGCGAGATCGCCGAGCGCAGCGAACCCCAGGAACACCGCGATCCCTGCCAGTGCGACGAGCGTGATGTGGTGAGCGGTCGGCTCCTCTGACCGTTCGGCGGCCTCGGCTGTCTCATATGGCGCCAGCGCGGTCGATGGTCGGCCCGCGCCTGAGGCCCCAACCTTCGCCGTCGGCGAAGGCGCAGCGCGGGTGGGGCGATCCGGCCGGTCCACGAGCAGAGCGATCGCAACGGCGATCAGCGCCAGCGGCAGGAGAAGGGCCAGCGAGGGACCCCATCCGAACAACCACCACAGCGGCCCGCCGCCAAAGACCAACACGACGATGCCCAGGACCACCAGCATGATGATGGTTTGGCGGTCCGAGCCACTCGTTCGGGGGGGAGCCGGGGGGCCTGAGCCTTCGGGTGGCGGGCCCGGGATGACCAGCCATGCCACGAGGTAGGCGAGTACGCCCGAGCCACCCGCGAACACCAGCGCCACGAAGGTCAGCCGCACGATGGTCGGATCGATGGCGAAGTACTCGGCGATGCCGCCGGCGACTCCGCCGACAGTCTTGTCCGAGGATCGCCGGAGTCGCCGCGGACCATCGGCAGGTGCAACCGGCTCGGCGTCGGGAGGCGTCGTGTCGTTCATGGCTTCCACCCTGGTGGTGCGCAGGAGCGGCGACCATCGGGATCACCCCTGATCATGCCCTGAACCGTCGCCCCCGACCTCAGGGTCCGGTCAGGGTCGGGCCCTGATGCGCTTCCGTGACGGATCGTTCATCATGGCGGGGTGACCGCGGCCGAGCACCACGAGGACTGGTGGCAGGTTCCGCGGCGCCGCGCGGATCGCCGCGTCGTGACCGGCGTCGCCGGGGGCATCGCAGACGAACTCGGAGTCGACCCGATTGTCGTGCGGACAGCGCTCGTGGTGCTCACCATCGCAGGGGGCTGGGGTGTGCCGCTCTATGCAGCTGCGTGGCTGTGGTCGTCGTTTGCCGCCCCCGACGACGCGGCGACGTCTCGTCCGAAGGGTCGCAGCGAGCAACATCGCCACCTCGCGATCGGGTTGGGGGTGCTTGGACTCCTTCTGCTGGTCCGCGGTCTGGGCCTCGGCTTCATCGACACGCTCGTGTGGCCCGCTGCTGCGCTCGCCCTCGGGTTCGTCGTGGTCTGGCATCGAGCCCGCGCCGACGACATCGATCTGGCTACCTCGCTCGCCGGTGGCGCATCGACCCGTTGGACCGGGATCCGCATCATGGCAGGGGTCGCGATCGCCGCAGGAGGTGTGACCGCGCTCTTCGCGCTCAACTTCGATCTCAACGCCGCGAGCCATGTGATGCTCGGGTCGGTCGTCGTCCTGGGTGGGTTGGCGCTGGTCCTCGGGCCGTGGATCATGCGAATGATCAACGACCTGACTCGGGAGCGGCGTCTCAGGATTCGCAGCGAAGAACGAACCGAGGTCGCCGCGCACCTCCACGATTCGGTCCTGCAGACGCTGGCCCTCATCCAGAGAAACGCCGACGACTCTCAAGCCATGGTTCAGCTGGCGCGCCGCCAGGAACGCGAGCTCCGAAACTGGTTGTACGGCGGTGGGGGCGCACCGGACGCCACCCTGCGGCGAGCACTCCTCGACCTCGCCGCCGAGGTCGACGAGCTCCACGGGGTCCCGGTCGAGGCGGTGGTCGTGGGGGACTTCGACGGCGCGCTCGACGCCTCGATCGTCGGGCTCCTCGGCGCAGCCCGGGAGGCCGTCGTCAACGCGGCCAAACACTCCGGATCGACGAAGATCGATCTGTTCTGCGAGATCATGGACGACCGCATCGATGTGTTCGTGCGCGACACGGGCCGCGGCTTCGACCCCGACGCCATCCCCGACGACCGACGGGGGCTCACCGACTCGATCCGCGGCAGGATGGATCGCGTGGGAGGCGATGTACGCGTGACGACGACCGTCGGTGAGGGCACCGAAGTCGAGCTGTCGATACCGCATCCAGCGCCGGAGACATCGACGTGACCCGCCGGGTTTCGGTCGTCATCGTCGACGACCACGAGCTGGTACGCAGCGGCGTCCGCGGCGCGCTCGCCGACGACATCGACGTGCTCGCCGAGGCCGCCGACGTCGACGAGGCCCTCGATGCCCTTGTTCACCAACGTCCCGACGTGGTGCTCCTCGACGTCCACCTGCCAGGCGGCAACGGATCTGCGGTGATCAGCGGTGCTGCGGCGCGCGGCGTGGAGACGGTTTTTCTGGCCTTGTCGGCCTCCGACGCTGCCGAAGACGTCATCGAGGTGATTCGAGCCGGCGCCCGTGGGTACATCACCAAGACCATCTCGTCGGACGACCTCAACGACGCCATCCGCCGGGTTGCCGACGGCGACGCTGTCTTTTCTCCACGGCTCGCCGGGTTCGTGCTCGATGCCTTTGCCGGGGTGATCGAAGCACCCGACGACCCCGAGCTGGACCAGCTCACCAACCGCGAGCAGGAGGTCCTCCGGCTCTTGGCCCGCGGGTATGCGTACAAAGAGATCGCACGCCGCCTCACCATCTCCATCAAGACTGTCGAAACCCACGCCTCCTCGGTTCTGCGCAAGCTGCAGCTCTCCAACCGTCACGAGCTCACCGATTGGGCACACCGCAGACGCCTGATTTGAACGCTCGGATGTCGAAACCGGGTGGGCCGATGCCGACAGGAACGTATCCTGGCCCTTCGCCGGGCCTCCACCCGCGCTTTCAGAACACGGCTGTTTGCCGAAAGAGAACATTGTGAACGCACTCGCGGACCTCCTCGCTTCCAAGAACGTCGTCATCGGAGACGGCGGGATGGGCACCCAGCTCTTCGACAAGGGGCTCACCGCCGGAGATCCGCCCGAGCGCTGGAATGTGGAGAACGCCGACCTCGTCTACGGCGTCCACTCGGCCTACATCGCCGCAGGCGCCGATCTCGTGCTCACCAACACCTTCGGTGGCACCAGCTTCCGCCTGGCGCTCCATGGCCTCGACGATCGTGTCCACGAACTCAACCGGGCAGCGGCCGAACTCGCCCGGAGAGCCGCGGACGACAGTGGGCGACAGGTCGTCGTGGCCGGATCGATGGGCCCGTCCGGCGAGCTCCTCGAGCCGATGGGCTCGATGACTCCCGACGGTGCTCGAGCGGCCTTCGCCGAGCAGGCCGCTGGCCTGGCTGCCGGCGGCGCCGACGTTCTCTGGATCGAGACGATGAGCGATCTGGACGAGGTCACGGCCGCGATCGAGGGCGCCCGCGAAGCATGCGACCTTCCGATCTGCGCGACGTTGAGCTTCGACACGGCGGGCAGGACGATGATGGGCGTCACCGGGGCCGACCTCGTTGCTCGCCTACGAGAACTCAACGTCGTGGCCATGGGCGCGAACTGCGGCAACAACATCGGCGACACCGAGGCAGCTGTTCGGGAGGTGCTGTCGCACGATCCCGGGGTCCCGGTGATCTCCAAGGCCAACGCGGGCATCCCCGAATTCCGCGGCGATCAGCTCGAGTACGACGGAACTCCCGAAGTGATGGCGGCACACGCGCACCGGATCGCGGCCGCTGGAGCGCGGATCATCGGCGCCTGCTGCGGCAGCACCCCTGAGCACATTGCCTACATGGCGGGTGTTCTCAACGGTGAGCTCCCGGTCCCCGACATCTCTGCACCCGAACAGAGCGAACGCCCCGCCGCTACGAGCAGCGCGGGTCGCCGGGGTCGACGAGGTCGACGCGGCTGAAGGCCGCCGGCTACACCCGGTGCCGGTCCTGGAGCTCACGCGGGGGACGCACAAGCAACATCAGCGGCACGCTCGCCGCCGCAACGCCTGCGACGATGAGCCAGCCCGATCCGTACGAACCATCGGACGCATCGACGATGAGACCGATCAGCGCACCCCCGAGGAAGCCGCCGGTGGTGGACGCCAGGCGTCCCACCCCCATGACCCGGCCGAAGGATTCGAGGCCGAAGAACTCGACGTACATCGCCGGCCGCACGGGAATCGACGCGCCGAAGCCGATGCCTCCGAACACAGCACCCGCGTACGCGTGCCACGGCTCGGTCGCGGCCGCCAGCACAAGCGCACCGATCGCAAAGGGCACCATCGTCGCTGCGGCAACCCGTGTCACGTCATAGCGATCGGCGAGCACGCCGCTGCCCAGGCGGCCGATCAGTGACGCGAGCGTCGAGACCGTCAGCGCGGTTCCGGCACCCACTGCCGTGGCCCGGAGATCCCGTTCGACGAAGGCCACCAGGTGGGTCAGGTATGCGAGACGGCCGAAGTCGGCCGCGATGTTGAAGGTGACGATCTGCCGAAAGGCGCTCGACCGCACGGCATCGCGATAGGGGATGTTCCATTCGACGGCTGGTCGTGCCGCCTCGCCGACAGGGAGCTCGATGCCATCGATCGGCTGTGGATGGGCCGCCGGTCGGGCCTTGACCAAACGCGACAGGGCCAGCCCGAGAACGAGGATCACCACCGAGAACACGCGAAGCGTCTGGCGCCACCCGATCTCCTCCACGCCCACGGCGACGATCACGGGGAACAGACCGCCCGCTGCTCCGCCGAGCGTCATGAACGACATCGCGCGGGCCCGTTTGGCCCGAAACCACGAGGCGACGGCGTAGTGGCCGACCTGCCCGCCCGCTGCCGTCGAGCCGACTGCGATCAGCGCCACCGACGGGAAGAACTGCCAGAGGTGCCACGTGAACGACAGCGACAGGACCCCAGCAGCCGACAGCAGAACGCCGAGACGCACGACCCGCTGCGGACCCACCTGGTCGAGCGCGAAGCCGACCAGCGGCGCCGCCAGCCCACCGACCTCCGACCGCAGCGCGAACCCCAGCGAGACCACGAACGCCGACCACTGCAATTCGGTCCGGAGTGGCTCGAAGATCGAACCGAACCCATAGACGACCGAACCGACGGCGACGAAGGTGACGAGCGCCGACCCGCCGACCGTGTGCCATCCCTCATAGATGCGCCCGTCCGAGCTTCGGAAGAACCCCGGCCCGCCGGCCGAGGACGCTCGGGGCACTACTCGGCGGCGCGCTCGGTGCGAACGTGCTCCAGAACTCTCTCGTATTGGTCGACGTCGACCGCGCCAGGAACAAGGAACCGGTCGTCCACCACGACCGCGGGCACCCCCGTGATGCCGGAGTTCACGGCCAGGTTGTGCTCGTCGTAGACCAACCGCAGCAGGGGTGTCCGCTGATCAGCGAACGTCGACATGAACTCGTCGCGCGACAGACCCGACTCTTCGGCGATGTCGGCCAGGGTCTCGAGGTCGGAGATCGTCCGGTTGTCCGTGAAGTAGGCGGTGAGGAGCCGACGGTGGAACTCGCTGCCGCCATCGGTGGAGATCTGCTCGGCCACCTTGCCCGCGACCGCAGAATTGAGCGACGACTCGGGAGGAGCTTCTCCCGCCCACGGGTAGGAGAAGGCGGTCTCGGGCTCCATGCCGGCCGGGCGAGCCCAGCTCTCGGTGTACGCCGCGAAGTCGTCCTTGGAGCGCTCCTCGGGCGCCGGCCGCAGCAAGAAGCTCTTCCACTCGATCGTGATGTCGTCGCCCTCCCGGCGAGCGAGCTCGTCGAGACGCACGGTCCCGACGTAGCACCAGGGTCAGAGGTAGTCCGACCAGACCGTCAGGGATACATGCGCCGTCACGCCGTCGAGCCTACGGTGCTGCGATGACCGTCGTGGCGGCGATCGATGTCGGTACCAACTCCTTCCACCTACTCGTCGCCGACATCGACGAGTCGGGCCACTTCGACGTCGTGACACGTGAGAAGGAACCGGTGCGGCTGGGCTCTGGCGCCGACGACATGAAGCGCCTCCAGCCCGATGCGATCGACCGCGGGATCGAGGCGCTGGACCGAATGCGGCGCATCGCCGAGCACGCCGGCGCCGACGGGGTCCTCGCCGTGGCCACCAGCGCGGTGCGCGAGGCCGCCAACCGCCAGGAGTTCGTGAGCCGAGCCCGCGCCGAAGCCCACGTCGACGTCGAGGTCGTCAGCGGCGTCGAGGAAGCGCGCCTCATTCATCTCGGGGTACTGCAGTCAGCGCCGGTCTTCGACCGCCGACACCTCGTGATCGACATCGGCGGCGGGTCGACCGAGTTCATCGTGGGCGAGAGGTCGCAGCCGCTGCTCCTGCGCAGTCTCAAACTCGGCGCGATCCGGCTCACGGATCGGTTCTTTCCGCGCGGGATTGTGGCACCCGGCGACGTGAAGAGGTGCGCGCGCCACGTCGACAGCTTCATCAGCACACTCGAGTACGAGATCGACGAGCTGGGGTTCGAGGAGACGGTCGGAAGTTCGGGCACGATCATCACCCTCGCCCGGATGTGCAGCGCTCGGCGGGGGGACAGGTCGAATCGCACCGGCAACCTGTCGTTCACTCGGCCCGAGCTCGAGGCGATCGTGAAAGAGGTCGCGACCCATCGCACGCCTGCAGAGCGCAAAGTCATCGAGGGCCTCGAAGATCGACGGGCCGACATCATCGTCGGCGGCGCGGTCCTGATGCGCCAGGTCATGCGGACGCTCGGCATCGAGCGCGTGCAGGTGTCTGATCACGCGCTGCGCGAAGGCATCGTGCTCGAGCAGCGCCGCAGAGCGAGCGCTCCGGGCCTCGACCCGTTCCATCGCCTCGGTGATCTACGTAGATCGGCCGTGATGTACGTGGCAAGCCGGTTCCACGAGGATCTGACCCACGCCGAGCACATCACCGACCTCGCCCTCGAGATTTACGACGGCCTGACCGACCTCCACAAGCTCACCGAAGATGACCGCGACCTGTTCGAGGCTGCCTCGCTGCTGCACAACGTCGGTGTGTACATCAGCCACAGCGCGCACCACCGCCACAGCTACTACCTCATCCGCAACAGCGAACACCTGGCTGGGTTCACCGAACGCGAGATCGAGATCATCGCCCAGGTGGCTCGCTATCACCGCAAGAGCGCCCCCAAGCTCAAGCACCCCGAGTTCGCGTCGCTCGACACAGCCGACCAGGCGCGCGTGCGCTGGATGGCAGGCATCTTGCGGGTTGCGATCGGCCTCGACCGGTCCAACCGCCAGGTGGTGCATCGGGCTGCGGTCTCGGTCGACGCCGATGCGATCGAGGTGTCGGCCTTCGTCGCAGATGACGGCGATGCGTCCGTCGAGGTGTTCACGGCCGAGGCCCGCTCCGACCTCCTCACCGAAATCAGCCGACGAAGGATCACGGTGGACGCTGTGTCGAGCGGACCGACCGGCCGCACGGCTCACCCCGCATCGCAGTCTCATCTTGCGCAACCACAGGTGCATGGGTTTCACTCTGAGTGATGGAGACGAACGAGAATGTCACCGTTCGTCGCGACCCTTCCCCCGGATCGTGGGACACCCGCGACGGGCGGCTCGCCCGATTCGGCATCGAATTGCGGCGGGCAGACGACGGCGCGTGGAGCCTCAGCCTGCCGCGCCCTCGCGCGCTGGGGCCTGGCACGTCTCTTCGCTCGGCGAACGAGGGAGCCGAGCCGCCGGCGGACTTCACCGAGATCCTCTGGCCGCTCCTCGATGGGCGTCGGCTCCACCCGGACGTCGCTTCACCCCCACACGCCCTCACCGAGCCCGACCGGCACATCGGTCGGCTCCTCGGGCGCGCAGGCGACGACGTCGTTCGCGCGATCCCGTGGGTGCGAACCGGCGACGCCGATCCGGCGCACGTTCGTGCTGCGCGGACCGCGGTCCGGCGACTGCGCACACACATTCGCAGCGCACGCGATGTCATGGCCGAGCCGCCCGAGGCGTGGGCCGGTCTCCGGACGCTCAACGACCATCTGCGCGGCGTGCGTGATCTGGACATCGCGGAGCAGACACTTCCTCGTCTCCATCGCCTGGCGAGGGGGGAGCCCACGATCGGCCGAGGCAACGAAGCACTCCAGGAACTTCTTCTCGAACTGCGCCAGGACCGGCGGCGACACCGCAACGAACTGTGGGCCGAGCTGGTCCACCCGCGAACAGCCGACCTCGTGAACGCCGTGACCGAACTGCGCCAGATCGAGCTTCGGGCCGACGCTCAGGCATCGACGGACGAGGAGCTCGCCCGGGTGACGCTCCGCACCCAGGTCGATGTGGCCAGAAACCGCGCCCGGTCGGCGGTGGACGGGGACCGCGGCGACCTGTTGGCCCTGCGAACCTCGCTACGCCGGGTCCGGGTCATCGCCTCCGCGGCGTCGGGTGTCCTCGGCGACGACGCCAGGCGGCTGGCCCGGCGGGCTGTGGAGGTGCAAGATTCCCTGGGTGAGCTCGCAGACCTCGACAAGACCGAACGCTGGTTGCAGACGAGGGACTCCGGGCGTCATCAGGCTGTGGCTCGGGAGCTGGCCCAGGTCGCGGGCGAGGAGATGGCTGCGATGAACGGCGCATGGCGGCCCCCCTGGGAGCGATTCACCCGGCGGCGGGTGCTTCGTTGGCTCTGACGACCGCTGAGTGGGTGGCGCTCGTCGTCGCCGTATTCGCCGGTTCGACGCTGCAGGGTTCGCTGGGTTTCGGTCTCAACCTCGTTGTCGCACCGGTCGCCGGATTGGTCGACCCTGACCTCGTACCCGCTCCGCTGTTGATCCTCGGCGTCGTCCACGTCGCAGCTCTCGCATACCGGGAGCGACGCGACCTCACGTTCGCGCCGGTGGGGTGGACGATGATCGGGCGAGTGCCCGGGATCGTGCTCGCCGTGTGGCTGCTCACCTCGGTCTCGGCGGAGGCGATCGAGATCCTGTTCGGCGCGATGCTCCTGGGTGTCACCGCGCTCAGCCTCGTGCGAAGTGGGCTGCAGGCGACCCGACCCAACCTGATCGCGGCCGGCGCGGCCGCCGGAATCACCGGGACGACCGTCGCTGTCGGCGGTCCACCCGTCGCCCTCGTCCTCGCCGACCGACCGAACGCGCGGGCGGAGATCGCCTCGGTGGTGATCGTCGGCACCACCGCCAGCCTGGTGGGGCTCGTCGGATTCGGCGAGGTCGGCATGCCCGACGTCCGAATCGCCGCGGCCCTGGTCGCCCCGCTGCTGCTGGGGTTCGCCTGCTCGCGCGTGTTCGTGGGGCGTCTCGACCGCGACCGCACCCGCGTCGCCGTTCACGCTGTCGCCGGAGTCGCAGCTGTCGCTCTGTTGGTGCGCGGCTTGGCGTAGGCGGCGAGTCAGACAGCTGCGACGTCTGCGACCGTGGCGCCTGAGATCTCGGCGAGCTGCCTCGGCTCGATCGCAAACACTGTGTCGGGGGTGCCTGCAGCGCCCCAGACGACGTCGAAGTTCAGCAGATCGGCGTCGAGCAGCGTCCGCAGATCGGTGGCGTGACCGAAGGGCGGGACACCTCCGATGGCAAAGCCGGTCGCGTCTCGGACAACAGTGGCGTCGGCCCGACCCACCTTGCCGTCGAGAAGATCCCCCACCTTGTCGGTGGCGACCTGGTTGGCTCCGCTGGTCAGGACCAGAACCGGCTCGCCGCCGACGGCGAACACGAGGCTCTTCACGATCTGGGCCACATCGCAGCCGATCGCCGCAGCCGCCTGATCGGCGGTGCGGGTGTCTTCGGGAAAGCGCCGAATCTCGGGGTCGAGACCCAGCGCCAGCGCGGCGGTGCGAAACCGGTCGTTGGCACTCTCCTTGGGCATCCGCCAGACGATACGTTTCGCGGATGCCCAAGATGCAGCTCGATTGGCAGTAGCCACGGCTTCTCGCCGCTCCAGACTTCGTCGAGTCGCCGAGAGGGGCTACACCAGAGCGCGTTCAGGCGCGCGGAGTCCGCGCACGCCTGAACGGCGTACAGCACTGGGGGAGCTGACCCATGGGGCGTGTCTGCCGAGCAGGGCCGGAGGCGCCCTGCGCCGAGGGCGCAGCACAGGCAGCAAC
>CAZVUM010000037.1:14502-49045 GCA_964629575.1 uncultured Acidimicrobiales bacterium
CGAGCAGGGCCGGAGGCGCCCTGCGCCGAGGGCGCAGCACAGGCAGCAACTATTCAGCCCAGGCTTTGACCTTTTCGATGACTTCGAGGGGGTTCTCGGTGCTGGGCGGGATGTCGATGTTGAGGTAGGTGACGCCGACGTCCTTGTACACGCCGATGCGCTCGCGCACTCGGCCTTCGTCGCCGGTGAGGCTGGCCTTGTCGACGTAGCCGTCTGGCACGGCGGCGAATGCTTCTTCGCGCTGGCCCGACAGGAAGAGGTCCTGGATCTTGGTGGCTTCTTCCTCATAGCCGTAGCGCTTGAAGAGGTCGTTGTAGAAGTTCTTGTCGCGGGCACCCATGCCGCCCACGTAGAAGCCGGTGTTGTCGCGCACGGCCTTGCGTGCGTCGTCGACGGCGGGACCCGAGCCGAGGGCGACCGTGCCTCCGGCGATGATCTGCAGCTCGCCGAGCTCCGGGTCGCGCTTGGCCTTGCCGGTGTGGAGGGCGTCGCCCCACACGTCGTGGAAGCCTTCGGGCATGAAGTGGATGGGCTGCCAGACGTTGGCCATCTCAGCGGTGAGCTCGACGTTCTTGGGGCCAATCGATGCAACGGCGATCGGGATGTCGCGGCGGTAGGGCTTGCACATGAGACGCAGCGGTTTGCCCAGCCCGGTGCCTTCGCCTTCGGGGAGCGGGAGGCTGACGGCGCGACCTTGGTGCTCGACCTTGTCGCCCGACCACACCTTGCGGCAGATCTCGATGACGTCGCGGGTGTAGCCCATGGGCTTCGTGAAGGGCACGCCGTGCCAGCCCTCGATCACCTGCGGGCCCGAGGTGCCGAGCCCGAGGACGAAGCGGCCCTCGGAAAGCGTGTCGATCGTCATGGCGGTCTGCGCGATGAGCGCAGGGCTGCGGCTGTAGATCGGCAAGATGCCGGTCATCAGCTCGATCGTGGAGGTCTGTCCGGCGACGAAAGCCAAGGTCGAGACGAGGTCATACCCGTAGATCTCACCGCCCCACACGAGGTCGACGCCCGCGGACTCGAGGTCCTGCACCTGCCGTGCGAGGCTCTTGCCGTTGAGGCTGGCACCGGCACCGAGTGCCATCGAGATCTTCATTGGGGTCTCCCTCTGCATCGAAACTATCCGGATAGTAGGAAATGATCGCCCCGCGAGCGAGGAGAAGTCAGATGACAGACGCCGACGTCGCAGACGCCATGATCGACACACTGGCCGGCTGGGTGGACGATGTCGTCGCTCCAAACGCTGCGACCTATGAGCTGCCGGACGAATATCCCGACGAGATGGTTCTGCAGATGGCCGAGTTCGGGCTGTTCGGGGCGACGATCCCCGAGGCCTACGGCGGGCTCGAGCTCGACAACCACACCTACGCCCGGGTCATCGAAGAGATCAGCCGGGGATGGATGTCGCTCGCCGGCGTGATCAACAGCCACCTCATCTGCGCCAAGCTGATCAACAACTTCGGCGACGACGCGCAACGGTCGAAATACCTGCCCAAGATGGCGACCGGTGAGCTGCGCGGGTGCTTCTCACTGTCCGAGCCCGACAGTGGCTCCGACGCCGGCGCGCTGCGGTGCCGGGCCGAGCGTGACGGGTCGGAGTGGCTCATCAACGGAACGAAGATGTGGGTGACCAACGGCGAGCGGGCCGGTGTGGTCGCCCTTCTCGCTCGAGTCCCCGAGGGCGATCCGAGCGGGTCGAGCGGTGTCACCTGCTTCATCGTCGAGAAGGAGCCGGGCAAACAGTCCGGCGGCATCACGGTGAGCCGCAAGATCGACAAGCTCGGCTACCGGGGTCTCGAGACCGTGGAGATGAGCTACGACAACCATCGGGTCCGCCAGGATCAGTTGCTCGGCGACGACGGCGGGATCGGCAACGGGCTGCGCTGGGCGCTGACGGCCCTCGAGCTCGGCCGCATCAACGTCGCTGCACGAGGGGTCGGGGTGGCCCGTGCCGCGTTCGACGCAGCGCTGGCCTACTCCAAGGAGCGGGAGACGTTCGGTCGTCCGATCTCTCAGCACCAGGCCATCGCGTTCAAGCTCGCCGAGATGGCCACCAAGCTCGAAGCGGCGAAGCTGCTCACCTACGAGGCGGCCCGCAAGGCGGACGCCGGTGAACGGGTCGACCTGGCCGCGGGGATGGCGAAGCTCTTCGCATCCGAGACCGCGAGCGAGCTGGCGCTCGATGCGATGCGCATTCACGGCGGCAACGGGTTCAGCACCGAGTACCCGGTGGAGCGGTACTACCGCGATGCGCCGCTCATGATCATCGGCGAGGGCACGAGCGAGATCCAGAAGCTGGTGATCAGCCGGGCCCTCCTCGCCGAGGACTGACACATTGAGGTTCCAGCACATTTAGGTTCCAGGAGCGCTCCTGGAACCTATTTCACTCGCGGACGCGAGGAGGCCCCGGTGCGAGCACCGGGGCCTCCTTCACTTTCTGGACTTGGCCCACAGGGCCAGTTCAGCAGCAGCTAGCAGCCGCCGTTGTCCTTGTCCCACGCGCAGGGGGCGGTGCCACCGTTGGCGTCGATGAGATCGCCAATCTCGTTCCACGTCAGGTTCTCGAAGTCGAACTGGCCGAATCCGGAGCCCTCGATGAAGAACGCATCCTCGTTGCCGCGCAGCTCCAGGGTCAGGCCATCGGCAATGCCCGGGTGCCAGATGTGGAAGTTACGCAGCGCCAGCAGCAAGTTGGTCCTGGACAGACCGCCCGGAAGGCCATCAGCAATGCGGAGGGCCTCGGAGAAGCCGTAGGCACGGAAGATGCCCTCGCCGATGAGCGAGATGTCCGGATCCTCGCCGGCGTCAGAGATGAGCTGACGGGCGAACTTGATGAAGGGCTCATCCTGGCGGGCGGCGTCGGTGGTGTCCTTGGCGCCGCCGTTGACGACCCACCAGCCGTCGCCCGAGGGACCAGCCGGCTCCATGACGGGACCCACGCTCTGGCACACCGAGGGGGTGAACGCAGCGCTGAGGCTGTCGAGAAGACCGGTGTTGTCGACCTCCTGGATCGCCAGCACGCAGGCGTTACCAGCCGTCATGGAGATGAACACGTCCGGGTCGGATGCCTGGATGGTGGTGACCTCGTTGGTGACCGTGGGGGCCGCCGGATCGTGACGGATCGCGACGAACTCGCTCACGACGTCGGGGTTGGCCTCTGCGTAGACCTTGAAGCCTTCCTCATAAGCCAGGCCGAAGTCGTTGTCCATGACGAGACCGGCCACCTTGAGCGGAAGCTCGTCGGCGAGGTTGAGCTTCATCCAGGTGCCCCAGAGCACGGCTTCAGTCGAGTACGACATCTGCCACGCAGTGGTCCAGGGGTGGTTGACCGGGTCGCCCCAGGCCGGGTGGCCCGAGAGGTAGAACGGGTGCGGGATGCACTCGTCGTTGACCTTGTCGTACACCGCAAGGCCGTTCGGCGAACCGAGGCCCTGGAGCATGAAGATGTTCTCGTTCTCGATCAGCTCGTCGGTGAACTCGATCGTCTGCGCAGCGACGTAGCCGTCGTCACGGATGATCATGTTCACGCTACGGCCGCTCAGAGCGTCGATGTCAGCGATGTAGTCGAACCAGATCTGCATACCGAGTGTGAGGTCGCCGTAGAAGGCGAGCTGACCCGACAGCACCGTGGTCTGACCGAAACGAATCTCGTCGTCGGTGAGGCCGTCGGTGTCGCTCCAGTCAGCGGGGCAGTCGTTGAGATCGACAGCCATGCCGGCAGGACCACGCAGGATGTTGTCGTCGCCGACGCCCCAGTTGCCGGCCTCGACCTCCGCGGTGATCTCCGCAATGATCTGGTCACGGTTGCAATCCGCCTCAGCGAAGATGCCCTCGATCGTCGAGCGATCCGACGGGCATTCCTCTTCGGCCATCGCCCCGTCGTCCATCGCCTCGGTCGTGGCGGTCGGCTCCTCCGGGTCGTCGCCAGCCATGGCGTCTTCGATCGCGTCCTGTGAGAGGCTGCCATCCTCGCTTACGCCGTCGCCTTCTTCGCTCGGTGCAGCCTCCGTACCGGAGTCATCTCCGGCGTCGGTGGTGTCACTGTCGCTGTCGCCACATGCTGCAGCAACAAGAGCGAACGCGAAGACAAGCGCCAAGAGGCGAAGCCATCGATTCCGTGTCTTGCTCATGGTCCCCCCAAAAGAAACCATCGGGTGCGGCCACCCTTCTGGGAGACCTCGGGGGCACGATAGGACGCCTTCCGCACCAGATGCACGTCGTGTCAAACAATCGTCACAATTTGTCGCGGAGCCGTCACCACACTGCGCGCGTACCGACCACGGAGACGGTGTGAACATCGCGAGACGGCGTCTCGGCGTAGCGTGTTCGTCATGGATTGGGGAGTACACCTACCGCACCTCGGCCGCACGGTCGGCCGGGATTCACTGCTCGACTTCGCCCAGGAGGTCGACCGCCTCGGCTTTCATTCGGGCTGGACCTCGGATCACGTCTGCTGGCCGGCCGACATCGCGTCCAAGTATCCGTACTCGGCCGACGGTTCGTTCCCGGCGACCCCCGACATGGGGTGGCTCGATCCGATCGGCACGCTGCTGTTCGTGGCAGGGGTCACCCAGAACTTGCGGCTCGGCTTCACCGTGCTGATCCTCCCCTACCGTCCGCCGGTCGCGACCGCCAAGCAGCTGGCGACCCTCGATGTGGTCTCCAACGGGCGGCTCATCTTCGGCGTGGGCGTCGGCTGGATGAAAGAAGAGGCCGACGTCCTGGGGATGCCCTGGGACAACCGGGGAGCTCGATCCGACGAGCAGCTGGAGATCTTCGAGATCCTGTTCCGCGACGACGCGCCGAGCTACGACGGCGCCTACTACGCCTTCCCCGAGGTGGGTTTCGAACCCAAGCCGATCCAGAACCCGGTGCCGGTGTGGGTCGGCGGCAACTCCCAAGCCGCATTCCGCCGCACCGCCCGCTTCGGGCACGGGTTCCACGCGGCCTTCCAGTCGCTCGACGTCGTGGCCGAGGAATGGCGCGCCGTGCGCGAGGAGTGCGAGAAGTTGGGCCGTGACCCAGCCGAGATCGAACTGTCGCTGCGGGTGTTCCTCGACTTCGACGAGATGATGGAGCCCCACAAGTCGATCGCCGGCTCGCCCGAGCAGATGCTCGACACGATCGGTGCGATGCAGGAGATCGGCATCGGCCACGTGCTCCTCGATCCCGTCGCCCGCGGCGGCGTGCCAGGACGCCTCGAGGCTTTGCGCTCGTTCATGGGCGACATCGCGCCACAGGTGGACTGAAGCCCGATGCTCGTGCGCGACGTCGTCGACGCGACGACGGTGGTCGCAGGCACGACCAAACGAATGGAGAAACGCGCCGCTCTCGCGGGGCTCATCCGCGGCGCCGAGGCCGACGAGATCGAACCGCTCGTCGGCATGCTCACCGGCGATCCCCGCCAGGGCGCGCTCGGAACCGGGTGGGCGGGCGTCGCCCGGTTGGACGTCGCTCCAGGCGCCGGCGGCGATGTCACGGTGCTCGAACTCGATGAGGCGCTCTCGGAGCTTCAGCTGCTGACAGGTCCGGGATCGCAGGCCCGCCGGGGAGACCTTCTGGCCGGTGTGTTCGCCCGCTGCGATGCAGAAGAGCAGAACTTCATCGGACGGCTCATCGTCGGGGAGCTTCGCCAGGGCGCGCTCGCGGGCGTGGTGACCGATGCGATCGCCGATGCAGCGGGGGTCGGCGCCCCGCTGATGCGGCGTGCAGCGATGCTCCGCGGCGACCTCGGCGCGACGGGCCGGGTGGCGCTCCTCGAAGGGAAGGAGGGCCTGACGTCGATCGGGCTCCGGCCCCTTCGTGCCGTTCAGCCGATGCTGGCCAGCACCGCCGAGAGCGCACGCGCCGCGGTCGCCGACATCGGTTCGAGCTCGGTGGAATGGAAGCTCGACGGCATCCGGATTCAGCTCCACGTCGCCAACCGAGACGTGCGCATCTACACGCGCAACCTCAACGACGTCACACACAGGCTTCCGACTGTCGTCGAGTTCGCGCGATCGCTCGATGTCGACAGCGCAGTCCTCGACGGCGAGATCCTCGGCGGTGGCGCACTCGATGGCGAGGAGGCCGAGGTCTTTCAGGACACCATGAGCAGTTTCGGGCGGGAGGCACCCGACCGGCAGAGGCTCGATCTCAACGCCTGGTTCTTCGACATTCTTCACATCGATGGGCGCGACCTCATCGACACACCGCTCGTCGAACGTCGTGCCGCGCTCGAGTCGCTCGTGGAGGCCAGGGCGATCCCTGGTGTGGTCACCGACGATCCAGAGCTCGCCGAGCGCACATTCGACGAAGCTGTCGCTGCCGGCCACGAAGGCGTGATGGTGAAGGCGGCCGACTCACTCTATGAGGCCGGCCGCCGGGGCAAGGCGTGGCGCAAGGTCAAACCGGTCCACACCTACGACCTCGCCGTTCTCGCGGTCGAATGGGGTCACGGCCGGCGGCAGGGCTGGCTGAGCAACCTCCACCTCGGCGCCAGGGGCGCCGACGGGTCTCTGGTGATGGTCGGTAAGACCTTCAAGGGACTCACCGACGAGATGTTGCGGTGGCAGACCGCCCATCTACAGGGACTCGAGGTCGTGACCGAAGGCCACACCGTCTGGGTGCGGCCCGAGCTGGTGGTGGAGATCGCACTCGACGGCGTTCAACGCTCCACGCGCTACCCCGGCGGTCTCGCGCTGCGGTTCGCCAGGGTCAAGGCACACCGCCCCGACAAGGACGTGTCGGGGATCGAAGCGCTCGCGACGCTCGAGGCGCTGCTGTGACCGCCGCCGGTCGGGTCCGGGTCGACAAGTGGTTGTGGGCGGTGCGTGTGTACAAGACGCGCACGGCCGCCAACGAAGCCTGTTCGACCGGAAAGGTGCGAGTCAACGGCGAGCCCGCCAAGCCCTCGACCAAGATCGGCACGGGCGACCGGGTCCGGGCGCGAGCCCACGTCGGTGTGCGCGACGTGGAGGTGGTCGCCCTCCTCGAGAAGCGGGTCGGCGCCCCGGCTGCGGCCGAGGCCTACGTCGACCATTCACCTCCCCCCGATCCCCGACCCGACCGTGAGGGTCCGATCGATGCGCCCGTGGTGGCCAGACGCGAACGCGGCGCCGGGCGCCCGACCAAGCGGGAGCGCAGAGAGATCGACCGGCTGCGGCGCGGCGGCGAGGAAGGCGGATAGCGTCGCCCGGGTGCCACCGCCTCTCGCCGTCACCCTCGCCCACGCCCGCCTCCTCGCCGAGGCAGTGACCGAGGGCGACGTCACGGTGCCGTCGTCGGCTTCGGAGGCCTACGACGCGCAGGACCAGCTGACCTCGCTTCTGGACACACCGGTCGTGGGCTGGAAGGTGGGGGCCACGAGCGAGGTCGTGCAGGAACGCCTGGGGGTGAAGGCTCCGATCGCAGGGCGGGTGCACGAGAAGACGCTGCTCGTGGATGGAGGAACGGTCGACGCGACCGCCTTCGTGCACCGACCGGGGATCGAGTGCGAGTTCGCACTTCGCACCAAGACCGATCTGGCGCCGGGGAGCGGGCGGGTCGATGTCGACGCGGCGCGGGCGCTGGTGGGGAGCGTGCACCCTGCTCTGGAACTCGTCGAAACCAGGTACGCCGCCAACTTCGGAGTTCCGCCCGCCCTTCTCGTCGCCGACGGAAGTGCGCACGCGGCGCTGATCATCGGCGCCGGTGTGGACCCCGAGCGGGCAGGTGATCTCTCGACGGCGGAGCTGCGGTTGGTCGTCGACGGCGCGCAGGTGACCTCCGGCACCGGCGCCGAAGTGCTCGGCGACCCCTACGTGTCGCTGGCGTGGCTCTGCAACCACCTCCTCGCCCGCGGGCAGGGGCTCCCCGCTGGTTCGATCGTCAGCACGGGGTCCTGCACCGGCATCGTGCCCTCGGAACCCGACCAACAGATCGTGACCGACGCAGGTCCACTGGGAACCGTCAGCATCCACGTTCGTGGGTGACGCACCTGGCGATTCGACCAGGTTCCGGGGCTGGTGGGTCCTCGCCTTCTGCACACTCAGCATCACCCTCACCACCCCGGGCCAGACGATCGGCGTCTCGGCTTTCGTCGAGCACTTCGTCGACGATCTCGGGCTGACGGACACCTCGGTCTCCACCGCCTACCTCGTCGGGACGCTCGTCGGCAGCTTCGCCATGGCGAGCATCGGTCGATGGATCGACCGTCGCGGCGTGCGGCACACGATGCTGGTGATCGCAACGTGCTTCTCGGCCGTGGTTGTGGCGATGAGCCAGGTGCGGAACATCGCGATGCTCGCCGTCGGATTCGTCGGAATCCGAATGCTCGGGCAGGGCTCGCTCAGCCTCGTGAGCCAGACCGCCATCGCCCTCTGGTTCGACCGACGCCGAGGCCTGGCGTACGGCATCTCGATGACCGTGTCCGCCGGCCTGATGGCGGGCGGGCCCTTCGTACTCACATCTTCGATCGATGCGTTCGGGTGGAGAACGGCCTGGATGGTCTCTGGCGTCACCGTGTTCGTTCTCATCGTGCCGATCGCGTGGTTCCTCATGGCAGACCGGCCCGAGAGCATCGGCCAGGTTCCAGACGGACACGCCGTCCACCCCGATGCACGGGCACCCGTCGCCGTTCATCACACCGTGGGCGAAGCGGTGCGTACCGGCGGTTTCTGGGCCCTCAACGGAACGATGGTGGTGGCGTCTGCGCTGATCACCGGGCTGACGTTCCACCACTTCACGATGCTCGAGGCCAAGGGGCTCACAACCGCCGAAGCAGCCTCTGTCTTCCTCCCGCAGATGCTCGCCACGGTGAGCACCGGCTTCGTCTTCGCGTGGCTCACCGACCGCATGTCGGCGCGGCCCCTGCTCTTCCTCTCCATGGCGGCGCTCGTGGGCGCCCTCCTCAGTTACACGCGCGTCGAACCAGGTGCGACGGCCTGGACCTTCGGGCTCCTCGTGGGGGTGAACGCCGGATCGGTGCGGGCGTTGGGCTCCGCGCTGTACCCCAAGTGGTTCGGCACGCGGGAGATCGGCGCAATCCGTGGCGTCGCCACTCAACTCGGGGTGGGCGCCTCGGCGCTCGGCCCGGTGATCATCGCCGTTGGGCTCGACGTCGCGGGCAGCTACGAACGGCTGATGTACGGGCTCGTTGTTCTTCCCGTCTGCGCTGGCGTCGCCGGGCTCCTCGTCGCCGAACCCCAGGCCCGTCCACCCGAGGAACCCGCGCTTCAGTCACGCCGCACGGCGTCCGACAACTAGAGGGACTGTCGAATGATGGAGCCCCCGAATGACCACCCCTGCAGCCGGTTGGTACCCCGACCCCGCCTCCCCTGAGAACGTCCGCTGGTGGGACGGTGCCGCCTGGACACAGCATGTTCAGCCCAATCCACAGCTCGCCCCCACCGCTCCCACAGCTGCGCCGGTTGTCGCCGAGGTCCCCGCGACCGCGACGACCCAGGTGCTCGATCCGGCGGCCAACCTCGACAGTGTCGTAACCGGCGGCGACATCGTTCCGCAGAGTGCCGGTGAAGGTTCGGGACACGTTCTCTCCGCAGCCGAAGTGATCGCCGCCAGCCAGACCACGGCGGGCGACACCCTCACGGCCGCCACGACGGTCGAACCCTCCGAGGCGGAGGGAAAGCGGTCCCTCGACCTGCGCGGCATCGACATCTCCGATGTTCCGAAGCACATTCTCATCGGCGCCGGCGCGGTCCTCGTCGGAGTGGTGAGCCTGTTCCTGCCATGGATGACATCGAGCATGGGGAGCAGCGGAGCGTTCAGCGCGCTCCTTCCGTGGCTGCTCACGGGCGGGGATCTGACCACCGGAACGTCGGGGATCATCGGCCACGGCGTTCTGTACGTGCTTCTGTTCGGCATCGCTGCGGCGGGTCTCAGCGGCAAGCTCCCTCGTGGCAAGGTCGTGACCATGGCGGTGGGCGGCGTCGTCACCGTTCTGACCGCCCTCAACTACATGCGGTTCTCCGGCAACACCGGCGACATCGCCGGACCGGGTTCGGCCCTGGCGATCGGCTTTGGCGTCTACACCATGCTCGTGGCCGGCATCGGTATCGTCGTGGCAGGCCTCCTCACCGACGACTCCTGATTAGGTTCCAGGAGCGCTCCTGGAACCTATTTCCCGCGACGTGTGGCGGGGAGCAGCCCGGCAGCATCTACCGTCGGTCGGGTGACTGGTATCGACATCGGAACCTGGGGCATCTGGACCTCGCTGCTCGACCAACATCCCACCGCGAAGGTGCGGGAGGTTCTGGGCGAGCTCGACGACATGGGGTGGGGCGCGATCTGGCGACCCGAGAGCACCGGACGCGACGCTCTCATCTCCTCGACCATCTGGCTCGAGTCCTGTCCGCGCATGGCCGTGGCGACAGGAATCGCCCAGACCTATGCACGCCACCCGATGACCACAATGCAGGCGGCGCGGACCCTCGACGAGGCCTACCCCGGTCGCTTCCTGCTCGGTCTGGGGGTCAGCCACGCCCCTCTGGTCGAAGGGGTTCGGGGGCTCGATTACTCCACGCCGCTGTCGGACATGCGTGAGTACCTCTCCGCCATGGACGCATCGCCGTACATGGCGTACGGACCCGAGGAGCGACCGCCGCGGATCCTGGCGGCACTCGGCCCGAAGATGCTCGAGCTGTCCGCGAGCGCCGCCGACGGGGCGCATCCCTACTTCACCGTCCCGGACCACACAGCGCTGTCGAGGGAGATCATCGGACCGGACAAGTTCCTGGCCCCGGAGCAGATGTGCGTGCTCGAGACCGATCCGGAGCGGGCCCGCCGGGTCGCACGGGAGAACATGGCTCGCTACCTGCAGCTGCCCAACTACACCAACAACCTGATGCGGATGGGCTTCGAGCAAGCCGAGATCACAGACGTGTCTGATCGGCTCGTCGACGCCATCGTCGTGTGGGGCGACATCGACACCATCGTCGCCCGCTGTCAGGAGCACATCGACGCCGGGGCAGACCACGTGTGCATTCAGGCGTTGGTCGAGGATCCCGCCGATCTCCCGATGGACGATTGGCGCGCCCTCGCCGACGCGCTGCTCTGATCGTCCGCCGATCCACCTACCCGCGGCCCACGTAGGGCATCTGGTTGGCCATCACGGTCATGAACAGCACGTTGGTGTCGAGCGGCAGCTGGGCGATGTAGACCACGGCGTCGGCCACGTGCTGCACGTCGAACACCGGCTCAGGGCGCACCGAACCGTCGGCCTGGGGCATGCCCTTCTGCATCGGAGCGGTCATCTCCGTTCCGGCGTTGCCGATGTCGATCTGGCTGCAGGTGATGTCGTGCTCGCGCCCATCCAGCGAGATCGACTTGGTGAGTCCGCTGATGGCGTGCTTGGTCGCGGTGTACGGCGCGCTGTGCGGCCGCGGCGCGTGCGCGGAGATCGAACCGTTGTTGATGATCCGTCCGCCGCGAGGGTCCTGCTGTTTCATCAACCGCATGGTCCGCCGAGCACAGAGAAACGAACCGGTGAGGTTGGCCCCGACTGTGCGGTCCCACGCGACGACGTCGAGCTCGTCCATGGGCACTGGCGGCGTGCCAGAGCCGGCGTTGTTGAACAGAACGTCGATCCGTTCGAACCGTTCCTCCACGAGGTCGAACAAGGCGTCGACTTGATCCGACGACGACACGTCGGTCGGGACGCAGAGGGCGCTTCCGCCTGCCACTTCGACGTCGGCCTTCGCCGCGTCGAGCGGTTCGATGCGTCGACCGGCGAGCACGACGTCGAACCCGACCGCCGCGAGCGCGGCAGCCGACGACCGCCCGATGCCGGTTCCCCCGCCTGTGACGACGGCGACTCTCCGATTCGACATGTCAGCTCCTCTTCTTGGCCGCACGCTTGGCGGCTTGTTTGGCACGGTGATCCAACGTGCGCGCGATGTAGGACGCTGCGTCCGGCGTCTTGCAGCTCGTCTCACCGTGGTCCACGTCGACGGGTGAGATCGCCGCAGCGACACGCAGTGCGTGATCGTGGAACCGCGGATCGATCCCGAGGGCGATCACGACCTGGTTCATCTCGTGGCGCACCCGGTTGGGGCGGTCGGCGATCTCGGCCTCGGTCTGGTCGAGCAGCGCGTGCCCGAGCTCCTCGTCAATGCGGTCCTTCAGCGCCAACGACGCGGTAATCGCCCACCCGGCACTCGCAATCCATTCGTCCTTGCGATCGCGCCACAGCGCCGCCCGACCCTCTGCGATCGGCGAGTCAGACAGCATGCCGGCGAAGGATTCGGCCAGCACATAGTTGTCGCACGCCTTGGCCATGTCGTTCGCCACCGCCACGGTGATCTCTTCGGGATCGGCGATCCGGCAGGCCAGCATGCGGGCGTCGTGGTTGCCGGTGGCCCAGAGCTCCACGGCGAGCGGGTGGTCGCGCCTGATCTTCTTCTGGAGCTTGCCCAGATTGGCGAAGCTCACCCCGAACATCGGAAATGTCGCACCGTGGCGCGGGTAGATCTTGCGGTTCTGTTCCGTCCCCATCGACTCGAGCTCAGCCATGACGTCCGCGACCTTCATGGACCCAGTCAAGCAGTGCCCGGGAAGTCGACGAAACGTGGGCGTCGCTCGCTGGGGCCGGGGGAGGCCCGGTTCGTGCAGATACCCTCGACCGCCGTGCTCACCGCCAGTGGCCTGAGCAAGGCCCACCACCCCCGGACGCTGTTCCGCGACGTCACCCTGCAATTGTCGGCGGGGCGGCGCATCGCGCTCGTCGGCGGCAACGGTGTGGGCAAGACGACCCTCATCGAGATCCTGATGGGGATGCAGGATCCCGACGCCGGCGTGGTGCACCGGCCGAAGGACATGACGATCGGCTACCTCCCCCAAGAGCTCGACGAGGAACTCGACGGCACCGTCATCGAGGTGACCCTGGAAGGTGCGAGCGAGGTCAACGCGCTCGCGGAGCGACTGCGCTCCCTCGAAGCCCGGCTCGGAGACGTCGACGCACCCGACTACGACAGGGTTCTCAGCAGCTACGGGGAGACCCAGACCCAGTTCGAACAACTCGGCGGCTACGCCATCGAAGCCGAGGCCCACCGTGTACTCAATGGGCTCGGTTTCTCAGGCAAGGCCAGCGACCGCCAGGTCCGTGAGCTCAGCGGCGGCTGGCGCATGCGGGTCTCGCTCGCCCGGCTTCTTCTCGCCGACCCCGACGTCCTGGTCCTCGATGAGCCAACCAACCACCTCGACGTCGACTCCGTCGCGTGGCTCGAACAGCGGCTCGTGGAGTGGAGCGGGGCGCTGTTGTTCGTCAGCCACGACCGCGACTTCATCGACGCCGTCGCGAACCGCGTCGTCGAGCTCGATGGCCAGGGTCATCAGGAGTACGTGGGCGGCTTCGCCGAGTTCATCGTCGCCCGCGAGGCTCGCCTCGCACAGATCGAGGCCGCCGCCGCTCAGCAGGCGCGCAAGATCGCACACACCGAGCGATTCATCGAACGCTTCCGGTACAAGGCCACCAAGGCGCGCCAGGTCCAAAGCCGCATCAAGGCGCTCGAGAAGATCGAGGCGATCAAGGTGCCAGAGCCCCGGGAGCTGCGTGCCCGGTTCGAGTTCCCGGATCCGCAGCGCTCGTCGCGGGTCGTCGCCGAGCTCGAAGGCGCAGATGTCGGGTACGACGGGGAGACCGTGCTCCGCAACGTCGATCTCGTGGTAGAGCGGGGCCAGAAGATCGCGCTCGTGGGACCCAACGGCGCAGGCAAGACCACGCTTCTGCGATTGCTCCTCGGCGAGCTGTCACCCACGTCGGGGTCGTTGGCCCTGGGCAACAACGTCGACCACGCCACCTTCGCCCAGCACCTCACCGAGGTGATGGACCTCAACCGCACGGTGCTCGAAGAGTTCAAGCTCGCGCTCGGCGATCCGGGCACGCGGAATCTGCGGACGGTTCTCGGCGGCTTCGGCTTCCGAGGCGATGCTGTGGACCAGCTCGTGGGCGACCTGTCCGGCGGCGAACGGACCCGCCTCGCGCTCGCCCAGACGATGGCCAACCCGGTCAACCTATTGATCCTCGACGAGCCGACCAACCACCTCGACCTCCCGAGCTGCGACCTGCTCGAGGACGCCCTTCAGGTGTATCCAGGCACGGTTTTGCTGGTGACCCACGATCGCCACCTGATCCGCAACGTCGCGGATGCGCTGGTGGTGGTCCGCGACGGCACGGCCACCTACCACCCCGGCGTCGACGAGCGGTTGCTTCGCCCAGCGGGCCCGGCCACCGACGTGCCCGTCTCGGCCGCTCCACCGAGCGCCGCCCGCACGCCCGCTTCGGCCAAACGCGACAAGCGTGACGAGGCCGAGCAACGCAACAAGCGCCACCAGGCAACCCGCAAGCTGGAGCGTCAGCTCGTCGACATCGAGGCCCGTTGGGAGGCTGCCGAGTCCGAGGTCGCCGAGCTCCAGGCCGAGATGGCCGACCCCACGACCTACGAGACCCCCGAGAAGCTGGCCGAGCTCACCTCACGCCACGACAAGGCCAAAGATCGCGCCGCCCAACTCATGTCCGACTTCGAGACGGTCCAACGCCGCATCGACCGCGCCCTCGCCGACCTCTGACCCCGTTCTGCCAGCTCCGGCGGTCACCCCATTCACCACGCAAGCTGGCAGAAGGGTTTCGGGCTCAAAGGCAGCCGCCGCTGGGTGCACCGACTCGAACGTGGTCGACGCGAACGTCCGAGCCGCCAGACGCGAAGGTGACCAATGCGGCTGTGCTGTTGCCCGGCTTGCCCATCGGCGTCCCCGGGTACCAGGCCGTGACGCCCTCGTGGCTGGCGTCGGTCGTCACGTGCCAGTGGCCGAGGGCGACGTAGTCGGCGCCGGTCTGGGCGATCTCGTCGTGGGTGATCGGTGACGACCGGTGGACGTCTTCGGGGGTGAGGTTGAGGTGCCCGTGGGCTGCGACGACGAACCAGCCGTCATCGGGCCGCGACGGAACATCGGCGAGCGGTCGGTACCCCGGCTCGTGCTCGGCCATCGCCTTGCCCCAGATGCGCAGCGATCCCTCGAACAGCTCGATCATCGTGCCGTCGTGCTCGTCCAGAAGCAGGACACCCGATGTGGCTACCTGCGCACGGCACCGCTCCCACAGCGAGGCCTCGTCGTGGACGTCGTGATTGCCGGGAATGATCACCACCGGGACGCCGGACGAGGCGAGGAGCTCGAGCGTCGCGCGGATCGTGTCCTCGGTCAGCCTGGCGTGATCGAAGAGGTCGCCCGCGACCATCAAGACATCGACGCCGTGTTCGCGGACCGCTCCGACCAGGCCGTGGATCGGGCACTGGCAGACGTCGTGGTGGTCGCCTTCGGTCGAACTCACGTACCCGATGTGCACATCGCTCGTGTGCAGCATTCGTAGCTCGCCGTTCGCCTCGACACCCATGACGCAACAGCCTGCCATCACGCGGCCCGGCGCGCCGAGTCGCCGATCGCTCCCCAATTCGTCACCAAACACGCGCTCGGTGCCCGATAGGTTCGTCCGGGTGCACATTCTGGTGACCAACGACGACGGCATCGACAGCGAGGGCCTCCGCGTCCTTGCGAGGGCCATGACCGAGCACGGCGACGTGACGGTGGTGGCCCCCCACA
The DNA here is from genome assembly GCA_964629575.1 of uncultured Acidimicrobiales bacterium. Classification (GTDB taxonomy): domain Bacteria; phylum Actinomycetota; class Acidimicrobiia; order Acidimicrobiales; family Poriferisodalaceae; genus JAYPWI01. The sequence continues at coordinate 30,079 of CAZVUM010000037.1, forward strand.
CCGAGAACTCCGGTGCCGGCGCGGCGATCGGTGCCCTGCACCTCATCGAGCCCGAAGTCCATCCGGCGGACATCGAGGGAATCGACACCGCGTGGAAGGTCACCGGAACCCCCGCGCTGTGCGCCCTCTTCGCCCGCATGGGTGCGTTCGGCGACATCGACATGATCGTGTCGGGCATCAACCCGGGCGCCAACGTCGGCCGCGCGGTGTACCACTCGGGAACCGTCGGCGCCGCCATCACGGGACGGATCGGCGGGATTCCCGGCGTCGCGGTGAGCCAGACCGTGCCAGGGTTCGGTGTGATGGGCCAGGGCTGGGAGGAAGCGATCGTCGGGCAGAAGTGGCAGGCAGCCGCCGACGTCGCCAGCAAGGTCGTCGGCGGCCTCATCGCCAGCCCTCCCCACGACTCCTACGTGATCAACCTCAACGTTCCCGACCTCGACGTCAGCGACATGAAGGGCTGGCGCTACACGGAGGTGGGGCTCGTACCGCCGAGGGCGATTCAGACGGTCGACCTCGCTCCCCACCCCACGACCGACGGCGCTTTCAAGGTGGAGATGGAGTGGGGCGACGCGGTGGACCTCCCACTCGACGTCGACGCCGGAGCGGTGATGCACGACTACGTCTCGGTCTCCTACCTGTCGCCCATCACCGCAGTGACGCCGCACGGCGACGCCGGAGTGGTGGCCGCGCTCGACGATCTCCTGCGATGAGCGAGGTGGAGTCGAGCGCCCCGGACACCGCGCGCCCCTGGGCCGATGAAGTCCCCGAAGGGCGGCTGGTCAACGAGGGTCATTCCGCCGGGAACGTTCTCGAAGCCCACGAGTGGCGGGTCCTGCAGCGCGAGCCGGGGCTCCTTCGCATCGAGGCCCACCTGCCCGCGGCGCTCCTCAATCCCCGTGGCCAGCTCTTCGGTGGGTTCACGGGCACCTACGTCGACTTCGTGTCCCTCTACACACGCAGGGGGGACCCGACATCGCCCCGGGGATTCCAGAGCACGATCAACATGCGCATCGACTACTTCGAACCCATCACCGGACCGACGTTCGAGATCGAGGGGCGGGTGATCAACGAGCGCGGCCGCAACGCGCTCGTCGAGACGCGCTTCTTCCAGGACGGGGTCCTGGCGGTGTATGCGATCACCACCATGCGCGAACTGGCCGACTGACCCGGGTCGCTCAGGTCTTCGAGCGCACCCAATCGACGATCAGATCTGCCGCCTCGTCGCGAGCGCTCTCTCGATCCCGCAGGTAGTGGTCGCCGGCCACGGTGTGGCGGCTCACATCCTCCGACGCGAGCGCAGCGACAATGGCACCGGTGTCGCTCGGGAAGACCCCAGTGTCGGCGTCGGCATCGACCACGAGCGACGGAACAGTGATGCGGGCCAAGTGTGGAGCGCCCTGGCACGGAGACTCGCTGAGGCTCCACATCGACAGCCACGTGCGGCAACTGCTGACCGTGCCGACGCCGTAGATCCCGTAGTTCGCCCGCCGTGGGTGACCGAGGTAGCAGGCGGGCGCGTCGCGGTTGGACGGGTCGAGCGTCGCATCGATCATGCGGAGATCGGCCCAGAGCCTCGGCGTGGTGAACAGCCGATCGTGGTGCCCCGCGCTCGTCATCCGGTCGATCTCCGCCCTGCACCACGTGGTGATCCGGTCGTTGCGCTGACGTTGAGCGGCCCGGTAGCGGCGGACGAAATCGCGATCGAACGGAATCCCTCGGTCCTCGGCGAAGGGATCGAGCTCCGCCTCGACGCTGAGGGGATCGTCCTCGTCCACCACAGACGGGTCCATCCAGTTCGTCAGCACTTCTGGCCGACCGGGATGCGCGGCGAGCGAGATGTACAGCTGGGCCGGGGTCAGATCGAGTGCCGCAGGGGTGATCTCCCGTCGCCCGTACTCAGGCGTGAGGCTGGGTGAGGTGGCCTGCGATTGGTAGCACGCCATCAGGGAGCCGCCGCCGCTGTTGCCGAGCAACACGACCTGTTCGACGCCGGCGTTCTCCAGGAGCCAGCGCACTCCGACACCGATCTCGGCGACGGCGTGATCGGCCAGGAAGTAGGGCTCGGCGCCTCGGAAGCGGGTGTTCCAGCCGAGAAACCCGAGGCCGCGCTCGGCCACCAGATCGGCCAGGTAGTGCTCGCTGAAATCGACGTTGTAGTGGGTGGCGATCAGGGCCGTGGTGGGTCGCTCGCCCTCGGGGCGGTAGTACACGCCCTGGCACGGGCGGCCACCTGCGCCGGCCCGACCCACGATCGGCGACCCCAGGCCGACGAACTCGCGGATCACCGCCACGTCAGCCCACCGCCACCGGTTCGTCGCCGACCCTGACCCGCCGGACGATCGCCAGGGCGGCCAACACTCCGAGCCCGATGGCGACGAAGAAGGCCCAGTGGGCCAGATCCTCGAAGCTGCGCTCCTCCACGATGAGGCCGGAGAAGATGCCCGCGGCCGCACCGGTGGCAGTCATCATCACGTCGGCGGTGGCCTGTACGCCCACGCGCTGCTGGATCGGGAAGGACGCCGTCATCAGGGTGCTCCCTGCGACTGCGGCGAAGCTCCACCCGATGCCGACGAAGAACAATCCCCACAGATGACCCGCCGCGTCCGGTGCACTCGTGTGCGACGCGACCTCGCTGCCGAAGGCCAACAAGATGGCCCCGAGGGCGATCATGATCTCCGCGCCGAAACGATCGACGAGCCGTCCGACATACGGAGAAAAGGCGAACATGCCGACGATGTGGAGAGACATCATCACGCCGATGACCACGCCGTTCTGCTCGCCGTCGCGCATGTGGAGCGGCGTCACGGTCATCACGCCGACCATCACGGCTTGCGAGAGCATCATCCCGATGAGGGCGATGCGGGCCAGGGGATGACGCACGATCGACGCCACGTCGCTGAGTTTGGGCGCCCGGAAAGTCAGGCCGTCGCCGTCGCGTGCCGCCACGTGCAGCGGATCGGGTCGCAGCCGGACGTGGATCACGCTCGCCGCCACGATGAACAGGGCGATCGATACGCCGTAGGGCAGAGCGAACCCGGCGGTGGAGTCGCTGTCGCCGAAGATCTCCTTCACCCCGAGCCCGATGGTCGGGCCGAGCACCGAACCCACGGTGCTCGCCCACATGACGAGGCTGATGCTGTGCGCCCTGTCCTCGTCGGTGGCGAGATCGGCGCCGGTGTATCGAGCTGCCAGCGTCGTCGCCTGGCCGACTCCGACGATCGCGATTCCCACGACCAGGAGCGGATACCACTCCGTGAGCGCGGCGATCATCGCCAGGGTGGCGCCGACCGCGCCCGCGCCGTAGCCCGTGCGCAGGCCGACCCGGCGACCGTGCTTGGCCATCAGAATCGCCAGGGGGATCCCCGCGAGGGTCCCGCCGATGCTCAGGCTCACGCCGGCGATCGCGCCCTTGGTGTCGCTGCCGGTCATCTGGGCGCCGGTGAGTGCCGCAGCCGAGAACGACGAGGTCATGGCCAGACCGGCGGGAACAACACCGACCTGGAGGGCATGGATCGTTCTGCGCTGTAGCGCAGCACGATCCATGTCGAGGTCGGTCATGGGGTTCCTTCGCTCGCGACAGCTTTGGCCCAACGGTAGTCGGGCTTGCCCGCTGGGCTCCGTTCGATCCTGTCGACGGCGATGACAGCCTTGGGGTGCTTGTAGCGGGCGAGGGTCGCGCCGCAGTGCCCGATGATCGCGGCTTCGTCGAGTTTCGCTCCCTCGACCAGCTGGACGATGGCGACCACTTCATTGCCCCATCGTTCGCTGGGTCGCCCACACGCAACCGCGTCGTAGATCGAAGGATGGGTCTTGACCGCGTTCTCGACCTCCTCGGCGAAGATCTTCTCTCCGCCCGAGTTGATGGTGACCGAGTCGCGGCCCAGCACCTCGATGCGTCCGTCGGCCAAACGCCTGGCCCGGTCGCCTGGCACCGCCATCCGTCGACCACCGATGACGGGGAATGTCCGGCCGGTTTTCTCCGCGTCTCCGAGGTATCCGAGGGGGACCCGACCCGACATGGCGAACCAGCCGACCTCGTCGGAACCTTCCTTCAGCTCGTGGGACAGGTCGGCGCTGACGACGGTTGATCCGGGCGCCGGCTCGAAGTCGCCGGTGCTCGCCCGCTCGCCCTTCGCGGAGACGTTGCTGCCCTGTACTCCCGTTTCCGACGACCCGATCGAGTCGCGGATCGTGACACCGGGGAACTGTTCCTTGAGGGTGGCTTTCAACTCGGCGTGCAGCGTGGCGCCACCGCTGATGATGGAGCGCAGCTTGGACGGGATGGGGGCGCCGGCGCTCGCCGCGTCGAGAAGGGGCCGCGCGAACGCATCGCCGACGATCTGCAGGAACTCCACGCTCTCGCGTTCGCACGCCTCGAGCACCGTCGCCGCGTCGTACCGCTCCATCACGTCGGGAAGGACGACCGTGTGCCCCATGCTGAGCGCCTGGAGGGCGATCCACTGCGCGGCGCCGTGCATGAACGGAGCACTGGTCATCCAGCGCAGGGTGCCGCGTCCCGCAGCTTCGGCGATCTCGTCGTAGGACTCGTACTCGCGGCCGGCGCGGCGATCCGAACCGCCGAGCGCGCCGACGTAGAAGTCGGCGTTGCGCCACAGCACGCCCTTCGGCATCCCGGTGGTTCCGCCCGTGTAGAGAACGTAGAGATCGTCGGGTGAGCAGTCGTCGAGAGCGCGGGGCTCGGCGCTCGCCAAGAACTCCTCGTAGCGCACAGCTCCCGGAAGGAGTGGCGCATCGGTGTCATCCGCGACCTGGACGACCAGCCGAACGTGTGGCAGTTCGGGCAGGACCTGCGCGAGCTGCTCCACGTAGCAGTCGTGGACGAGCACGGCGGTGGCCTGCGCATCGCTGAACAGATAGCGGAGCTCGTCGGCGACGTATCGGTGGTTCACGTTGAACGTCGCCGCCCGCGCCGCCCATCCACCCAGCATCGCCTCGAGGTACTCGGGCCCGTTGTTGAGGTAGAGCGCGATGTGGTCCTGACCGCTCTCGTGGCCGCCGAGATCCGGGCGCTCGGTGTGACATCCGAGGCCGCGCGCCGCCAACGCGCCTCCCAGGCGTCGTGACCGTTCGACCAGATCGGGGAACGACCGCTCCACGCCGCGATGAACGAGCGCGACGCGATCAGGATGGGCGGTGGCAACGGCGTCGATCACCCGAGCGATGTTGAATTCCACGGCGGGGACCATACCGGCTGCGCGAATCCGGCGACCGTGAGCCACCCACCGCATCCCCTCCTGCCAGCTTCCACGGACACTGGAGCCACCGCACAAGCTGGCAGAACGGGGTCAGCGGTAGAGGTCGAGGACCTCGTCGGCGCCGTCACCGAGCAGGAGAACGTGGGCGCCGCCGCCGGTCACGTGGTTGACCACCGGCAACTCGGGCGCGGGAATGGCTTCGCGAAGATGGTTGGCGAACCCGTACAGCGCCCCGAACCCCGTCTCCGAATCGACCCGCACTGAAGCCGTCAGCCCGCCGCTCACCCGGTGGAGGACGAACGGATTGCGGGACGCGAGCAGCTTGTCGCCGAGCGCGGCGAGGAACTGCTGCTGCCGTTCGATCCGCCCCAGGTCGCCCCGCCGGTCGGGTACCGCTTCACCGTCGACGACGTTCACCCAATGGCGCGACCGCACGAAGGCCAGGCCGGTGATGCCATCGAGGGTCACTGGGCCGGACTCGTCGAGGAACAGGCCGAGCGACTCGTCGTACCCCGGATTGGGCAACACCACCTCGACGCCGCCCACCGCATCGATGACCCTGTCGAGACCGGCGAGATCGATCTCCACGTAGTGGTGAATGGAGATGCCGAGTTCATCTCGCACCAGCGTGATCAGCGCACCGGCCCCGTCGTTGTAGGCGCCGTTGATGCGCTGAGCGTTGCCGTCACCCGGTGGGTCGAACCAGAGGTCGCGTGGCAGCGACAGCATGGTCGGACCGCGGCCGGGAACGTCGCGCACCAGGATGATCGAATCGGCGCGCTCGCCGAACAGCTCCTCGCCCAGCAAGCCGCCCGCATCGGGACGATCGGGGTCGATGCCCTCACGCGAATCGGTTCCGACGAGCATCCACACGACGGGGCGCGGACCGGGCGCGGCGAGTGGAACATCGACCCTCTGGATCTGCCCGAAGCGCCAGCGGGCGTACATCACTCCGCCGACCACAGCGGAGATCAGACCGAGCAGAACCAGAACCAGCGCGATCAGCCACCGGCGCCGAGCTCGGGACCGGCGGGGTCGCGGGGCGGCGGGCGGTCCAGGAGGAGCCTCGACCGGCGACGGACGAGGCTCGGGATGCGGAGGAACCGGGGTGGGCGCCGGTGCAGGCGTCCGATTGGGTTGCGGCGTGACCTTCGGAAGACCCGGCTGGGTCGACGGCCGGAGGATCGCTGGCTGCGCCGGCTCGGACCCGTGGCGCTCGATGGTCCCGGTCCGAGCCCGGGCGGGTCGATCGCCGGAACGGGGCGCACCGAGCCCAGGTTCGCCAGCGCGCGGAGGGGCGTCGATGGCGCGGTCGAGGTCGGCGAGACGACGCATCGCGTCGCCCCGCTCGCGGGAGAGGGCCACTCCTCCAGTGTCGCAGCCGACACGAGGAGGCCGGCGGCACCCCGGAGCGAAGTGGCGTTCAGACCTCGCCTGATGCGAGTGGATCCCACCACCGTTCGGCCAGCGCGCTGAAGTTGGGCTGGCCCGTGAGCGCCGTCACCCCGCCGTCCACCACCGGCCCGTGCCCGGTCACCTACCGACGCATCGTCGCTGGCCAGGAACGCGACCGCCGCGGCGATCTCCTCGGGGAGCCCCATTCGGCGATCATCACCTGCGCACCCTCGTCGACGAAGCGCCGAACCGTCGCCGCACCGATCCCCGACGCGCCACCGGTGACAGGCGCGACCTGCCTTCGAATCGGCCCGTCAGCTGCTCCTTACCTGAGTGGTGGCCGAGCAGTCTATTGACGGGCGGCGGATCGGATTGCTCGGTGGGATGACGGCATCGCGCACGCCACACTGGTGCGGTGACATCGTTCGTCCTCGCGTCTGGTTCGCCGCGCCGTCGCCAACTCCTCTCCGATCTCGGCGTCACCTTCGACGTCGTGTCACCCGACGTCGACGAGGCTGCGCGTGCCGGCGAGGCAGCCGTCGAGTACGTGGAGCGCATCTCACGGGACAAGGCGTTCGCAGTTTCGGAATCGGTGGCCCCCTCAGTGCCGGTCCTCGCAGCAGACACCTGCGTCGTCCTCGACGACGTGATCCTCGGCAAGCCGGTCGACGCCGACGATGCCGTACAAACCCTCAAGCAGCTGTCAGGTCGGCGCCACTCCACCGTCACGGGCGTCACGATCACAAGCGACGCGGGCACGGAGACGATCACCGTGACGACCTCGGTGGAGTTCGTGCACCTCGAGCCCGGTCAGATCGAGTGGTACGTGGCGACAGGCGAGCCACTCGACAAGGCGGGGTCCTACGGCATTCAGGGCCTCGCCGCCTCCTTCATCCGGCAGATCGAGGGCAGCCACTCCAACGTGATCGGCCTCCCCCTCGCCGAGACCACCGAACTACTCGCAGCCCACGGCGTGGCGATCGGCGGGCGACGTGGCTGAGGTCGGCTACCGCAGCCCGCTCAACGAGGGCGTCACCCCGGCACGTCCCCGCGAATTCGGCCCGGTCGAGCTCGGCCCGATCCGCCTCGCCACCCCCGTGGTGCTCGCGCCGATGGCCGGTGTGACGGACTGGCCGTTCCGGTCTCTGTGCCTGCGATTTGGTGCTGCCCTCTACGTCAACCAGATGATCACGGCGAGGGCCTTGGTCTACGAGAACGAACTCACCTGGAAGCTGGCGGAGTTCGGCCAGGACGAACCTGTGAAGTCGGTGCAGCTCTACGGCACCGACCCCGGATCCGTCGCCCAGTCGATCCGGATGCTGCGCGAACGGCTCGACATCGACCACCTGGACATGAACTTCGGCTGTCCCGCCCCCAAGGTGACGCGCAACGGGGGCGGCGCGGCGATTCCGGTGAAGCGCAGGCTCCTGGCAGCGATCGTCGGCGCTGCGGTGAACGCGGCCGAGGATGTGCCGGTCACGATCAAGTTCCGAATCGGCATCGACGACTCCACCCACACGTACTTCGACAGCGGACGCATCGCCGAGGAGATGGGCTGCGTGGGAGTCACGCTGCACGCCCGAACCGCACGCGAGCTCTACTCAGGTCATGCGCACTGGGACGCGATCGGCGAACTCGTCGACCACGTCTCGATCCCGGTGTTCGGCAACGGCGACATCTGGGAGCCGTGGGATGCGCTGCGAATGATGCGACACACCGGTGCGGCGGGGGTGGAGATCGGCCGAGGCTGCCTCGGGCGACCCTGGTTCTTCCACGACCTGGTGTCGGTCCTTCGAGGAGACGAACCCCAGTACACGCAACCGACCCTCGGGCTCGTCGCGGACACGATGCTCGAGCACGTACAGCGGCTGGTGGAGTTCTACGACCAGAGCGAGGACGACGTGGTTCGCCGCTTCCGCAAGCACGCCGGGTGGTACCTCGCCGGCTGGCCGGTGGGCAAGGAACTCCGGCGTCGCCTCCACCAGGTGAGCTCCTACGACGAGTTGCTCGTGGTGACAGAGGACTTCGACAGGGACGTCACGCTGCCGCCCGAGGGTGTCCGGGTGAAGCGTTCGCACACCGGGGGACCGCGCCGCGTGGCTCTGCCCGAAGGGTGGCTCGACGATCCCGACGAACTGGTCCAGCTGTCGGCGGAAGCCGAAGCCGCGACATCGGGCGGCTGAACCACATAGCTTCCAAATAGGTTCCCGCCGAAATAGGTTCCAGGAGCGCTCCTGGAACCTATTTGGGGGGAAGCAGTGGAACCGGTTCCATTCACCATCGACATTCCGCAGGCGGAACTGGACGACCTGCGTCACCGCCTGTCGAACATCCGATGGCCGCACGACGTGGGCAACCCCGACGCCGCGTACGGCGCGCCCCGCGAGTTCGTCGAAGACCTCGTCACCCACTGGCGCGACGTCTACGACTGGCGAGCGGTCGAATCGCAGATGAACGCGCACGAGCAGCTGCGCGTGGAGATCGATGGAGTGCCGATCCACTTCATGCGGATCCGTGGGAAGGGACCCGACCCGATTCCCATCGTGCTGACGCACGGCTGGCCCTGGACCTTCTGGGACCTCCGGCTCGTGGCCGAACGACTTGCCGACCCCGCGGCGCACGGCCTCGACCCCTCCGTCAGCTTCGACGTGATCGTTCCATCGATGCCGGGCTACGGCTTCTCGGTGCCGCTGACGGCGACGGGGGTCGACGTCGCACGCATCGCCGACCTCTGGGTCGCGCTGATGACCGACGTGCTCGGCTACGAACGTTTCGGCGCGCAGGGCGGCGACTGGGGAGCGTTCGTGACCGCCCAACTCGGCCACGCCCACGCCGACCGATTGCTCGGCGTCTACATCACGTTTCCGATGGTTCCCGGCCGAGTTGGGCGGGATGCGCCGAGACCAGAGGACTACGCGGACGACGAGCGCTGGATGCTCGACCGCGAGAAGGCCATGCGATCCAAGGTCGAGGCCCACGTCGCCGTGCACCGCCGCGACCCGCAGACCTTCGCCTACGGCATGGCCGACTCACCCGTCGGGCTCGGCGCCTGGCTGTGGTGGCGGCGGCAGATGTGGTGCGACGGCGACGCGCTCAACGTGTTCGGACGGGACGACCTGTGCACGCTGGCGTCGCTCTACTGGTTCAACACGTCCGCCGCTTCGTCGTTCCGGCTCTACTACGAGCAGTTCGGCGGGCCACCGAAGCTGGCCCACGATCGGGTTCCTGTGATCGAAGCACCGACGGGCTACGGCATCTTCCCGAAGGAACTGCTGTTCATCCCCCGCAAGCTGGCCGAATCGCACACCAACCTGCACCGGTGGTCGGTCTTCGAGCACGGTGGCCACTTCGCTCCACGGGAGCGCCCGGACGATGTCACCGCGGAGCTGCGAGCCTTCTTCGCCGACCTCGCGAATTAGGTTCAACCGAATTAGGTTCCAGGAGCGCTCCTGGAACCTAATTGGCCAGGTAGTCCTCGAGCGTCTCGTGGAAGTGGCGGATGCGGGCTTCCTGGTAGCTGCCGAGGGTGACGCCGGGCTTGTGGCTGGCCCGCAGACCCCGTTGGATCCGCATCAGGTTCTCGCTGTCCTGCTCGATGACGGACGCTGCGCCGCCGAGCTCCCGGGCGTCGGACCACGGTTGATCGACCTCGAGCCAGGTCATCGTGGCCGGCGGCGGCGATTCACCCGAATCGGGGCGGGCGAACATCAACATGATCTCCATGATCGACATCGTCGGATCGTTGCCGTAGGGGCGGAACCGGTAGCAGATGGGTGCCGCCTGCCCCGCCCACGGCACGAAGTTGGGGAAGAGGAAGTACTCGATCGCGTCGAGGCTCTCCGAGGTCGACAACTCCGACATGTCTGCACCGGTCGAGGCGCTCATCTTCGCCCGAGCCCGCTCGGCGAGCAGCTCCCTCGCCTCGTGCGCGTCCGACGCTTCGATCGGGTCGCCGGCGTAGAAGGGAAGGTCGCGCTGCATCTTCCGCGTCGTCTCACCGGGCGGAACATCGCCCAGGTTGGGGCTCGGCACGCCTTCGAGGGTGATCATCCGTGACACATGACGAGAGCCCGGGAAGACGTCGTACTGCGTGTTGGCGTCGGCGACGTATGCCGCTGTCTGCGGGTGGGTCACCCCGATGTGGTAGCTCTCCACGAACGCTTCGAGCGCCAGCTTCCAGTTGCACGGCAGCACCTTGGCGACGTGGACGGCCTTCCAGCGATCCTCGAGAGGGAAGGGCTCGAACTCCGCCGGCAACACCTCCAGGTAGTCCTCGAGGGGCGGAGTGTCCGACGACAGGCAGACGAAGACGAAACCGCCCCACTCCCCCACGCGCGCTTCGGGCAGGCAGAACTCCTCCGGTACCACGTGTTCGAAGTCCCACTCGTTGGGCACGTGGACCAGCTGCCCGTCGAGATCCCACGTGAAGCCGTGAAACGGGCAGCGGAAACGGGACACCGTTCCGCCTTCGGCTCGGAGCAGGGTGCCGCGGTGGAGACAGGAGTTGACGTAGGCCCGAACGCCGCCTTCCCTCTCACGGGTCCGCACGACGATCAGCGATTCGTCGCCGATCTCGTACACGACGTGCTGGCCGACCGAGGCGACCTCGTCGACATGGCAGGCCATCTGCCAGACGCGGCGCCACACTGCGTCCATCTCCCGGTCGTGCCACTCCTGGGTGAAGTAGCGGTCGACCCCGATGTCGGCGGTCGACGTCGCGGGCGGCGGGTACTCGGTTCGCAGGACCTCGGGGGGTGCGACCCGGTCGGCGGCGAGCACGTCCTGAACCGACTGTCCCGGAGCGCGCCCCGGGGTCACGAGCCCACCGTCACGCCGCCCTCGAACCGCATCCCCTGGTAGTCGTTCTGGGCGACCTCGTCGATGCGATTGCGGAACTTGGGTGCACCGCCGTTGTAGACGAGGTGTCGCACGGTCCCGTGCTCGTGGCCGGGCACGTTGGAGTTGTATCCGGTGAACCACCCCTGCGCCTTGCGCATCAGCATCACCGAGTACATGTCCGCCACATGCTGGGTCCACTCCTCCTCGGCCTCGGCGGTCGCCTCCATCCGGGTGTGCCCGTTGTCGAAGAGGTACTGCATCAGTTCGGCCGTCCAGTCGACGGCGATCTCGATGCCGCGGGGGTAGTTGGTCGACGCCGAACCGCTCTGCGGTCCCGCCACCGTGATCATGTTCGGGAACCCATTCACCTGCATCCCGAGATACGTGACCGGCCCGTTGGACCACTTGTCGCGCAGCTTCACCCCGCCTGCACCGCGGATGTCGATGCGGTCGAACGACCCGGTGATGGCGTCGAACCCTGTGGCGTAGACGATGACGTCGAACTCCCGCTCCTGGTCCGTCGTCTGGATCCCGCGGGATGTGATGCGCTCGATCGGCGTCTCCTGGAGGTCGACCAGCGTCGTCGTCGGGTGGTTGTACGCCTCGTAGTAGCGGGTCTCGAGCGGCACGCGCTGCACGCCGAAGCCGTGGTCCTTGGGGATCAGCTTCTCCGCGATCGCTGGATCGTCCACTCGGCTGCGAATCTTCTCCGCGATGAACTCCGACAGCTCGGCGTTGGCCTCCTCGTCGGTCCAGATCTCACGGAAGTTGGCCATCCAGATGCCAAAGCCCGGCTCGTCGTAGAGCTTCTCCCACATCGCACGCCGCTCGTCGGGCGACACGTTGAAGAACCCGCGCCGGTCAGGCTCGTGCTCGAAACCCCCTGGCGTGCGGGCGCACGTGGCGAAGATGTCGTCGTACCTCCGCCGGATGTCGTCCATCTCGGCGTCGGAGATCTCGCTGTTGTGCAGAGGCGCTGCCCAGTTGGGCCGCCGCTGGAACACCGTGAGCGAGGCGACGTTTCCGGCCAGCGCGCCGATCACCTGCACGCCCGTGGCCCCGGTGCCCACGACGGCGACCCGCTTGTCCGACACGTCGAGCGGTTCGTGTGGCCAGTCGTAGGTGTGAAACGACGGACCCTCGAAGTCTTCGACGCCCTCGATCAACGGCATGGTCGGCGCGGACAGCAGCCCGAGGGCCGTCAGCAGGAACCGGGTCGTGATCTCACGGCCGTCGCTGATGCCCAGCTTCCACAGGTGGTTGTCGTCGTCGAAGTGCGCGTACTCGAGCCGGCAATCGAACTGCATGTCAGGACGCAGGTCGAACTTGTCTGCGACGTGGTTGAGGTAGCGCAGGTTCTCAGGCTGGGGCGAGAAGCGCTCCTTCCAGTGCCAGTCCTCCAACAGTTCCTGGTCGAACGAGTACCCGTACGTGTAGCTCTCCGAATCGAAGCGGCACCCCGGGTAGCGGTTGTTGAACCACGTGCCGCCGAGGTCGGAGCTGCCCTCGAGCACGGTCACGTTCAACCCCTGCTCGCGGAGCCGGTGGAGCATGTAGATCCCACACACCCCGGCCCCGATGATCACGGCGTCATGCTGCGGTTCGTTCGACATCGATCCCCCTCGAACTCTGGCTCGATGCTACGGCGGTCAGGCAGAGGCGTGCCGATCGGCGAGGCCCTCGAGAATCATCGCGGTCAGCAGGGCTGCGACCTCCTCCTCGGACCGATCGCCGATGCTCCAGTGCCGCAGAGCCCAGACCGTGCAGGCGAAGTAGCTCAAGTTGGCGGCGAGCTCGACATCGACCGGGGCAAACGCCCTCTCGTCGATCCCGTCCTGGATGATCGCCTGCCACAGGTCCATGAAGCGTCGCTCGGTGTCGTAGATACGTGCCCGAGCGTCATCGCTCAACGCCTTGGTCTCGCGATAGACGAGGTTGATGTAGCGGTGGTTCTCCGAGATGTACGCCAGGTAGACCCGAACTGCCTCGGCAAGCCGATCGGTCGCGGAGCCATCCCCGGTCAGGCGTTCTTCGAAGTGATCGAAGAGCTCCTGCATGCGGGTCGCGGTGATCGTGTACAAGAGCTCGTCCTTGGACCCGATGTGGCGGTACATCGTGGCGATGGGGACCTCCGCGGCAGCGGCGATGTCGCGCATCGAGGTGGCGGCGAAACCCTTCTGGGAGATCACGTCGCACGCAATCTCGATGAGCTCGCGGCCCCGTTCGTCGATCGTCTGGGGCGCCACAGCCGGCGCCCGATCCGGCGTGGCACGGGCCGGCACCGTGATCGAACCGATGACCTCCCCCGCCTGGCGCACTTCGACCGTCACCGGGCCGTCGACCTCGGTTCCGACGTCGACGACGTGTGTGGCGGTTGTGGCGGTCATCCGGCGCGCAGCGGCGCAATCACGCCCTCGGCGAACTCGTTGAGCATCGCGAGCTCCTGCTCCTGCTCGAAGTACCCCACGTGGTGCCACAGGAAGAACTCGGTCACCCCGAACTCCTCGTGTAGCGATGCGACGTGGTCGAGCTCCTGCTCACGGGTACCGCCGAAGATCCGGCCCATCGGCACGACATAGGGAGGGGCGTTGTACGCCCAGTTGAAGAGTTCCTCGAATCCCGCGTAGAGGTCGGCGCTCTCCTCGGGTGTGCGTCCCATGGTGAGATGCGCGCCGAGGGCCAGCGCCTGGTCTGGCGTCGTGTGGCGCCCGGCATCGTGGGCTTCCTGCAGGAAGATGTCGAGCGCGGTGTGGATGAAGTCCTGCTTGTCCGGCGCGACGAAGCTCACCATCTTCCCGCCCTCGCGCGCCCAGAACTTGGACGTCTCCATCGAGTAGCTGAAGGGGGCGTAGATCGGCGGATGCGGATCCTGTTGCAGGGGCCGGGGAACGATGCCGATCTCCTGGAGGATCTTGTTCTCGTCGACCGCGCCGGGATCCCAGTCGTCCGTGGGCGGGAAGTGCCATTCCATCGCCGGAGGCGCGTCCCAGAACTCACCCTTGAGCGACACCTTGTCCTGGGTCCAGAGCGACTTCACGAGGTTCCAGTTCTCGTAGAAGGCGCGGCGGTTGCGCTGGTCTGCGTCGGACTTGTCGGACTCGGTCGAGGTGATGTCGATGTGCTGGCCGAACGTTCCGGTCCAACGTGGCGTGTTGCCGCGGCTGAACCCGGCGAACATCCGCCCGCCGGTGAAGTGGTCGAGCATGGCCAGGTTCTCGGCGAGCTGGATCGGGTTGACGGCGGTCAGGTTCATTCCGAGCTGCCCAACCCGCATTCGTTCGGTGTGTTGAGCGACGAAGTAGTCCCAGAACAGCGGGTTGGTGGTGGTCTCGATGCCCTCGACCTGCATGTGTTGCTCGGTCATGGCGAAGCCGTCGTACCCCACCGACTCCGCAAACTTCATCTGGGTCTTGATCTGCTCCATCAGGATCTGCCAGCGGGCGGGATCGGAGCCAGGAAGGGCAATCTGCTCACCGCGGCGCCGCATGTAGGGGACGACGAGGATCGTGAACTGGAAGTCGGCCATGCCGCTGATCTTACCTGTGGAACGATCGTTCGTTCCACTCGATCGTCGTACCGCGCCTGTCGAGGACCTCGCGGCAGTACGGTCGCCAGGAGTGACCCTTCGAACAAAGGCCGACTGGCGAGCCCATGTGCGATCCCTTCGCAGCCGGCCCGGCGCCGACGTCGTCGCCAAGATCCACGCCAACCTGATCGCACTCCTGCGCGACATTCCCGGGCTGATCCTCTTCTACAACTCGATGGAGGACGAGGTTGAGCTGGATCCGGTGGCCGACGAGCTGGGGTGGACGCGGTTCGCGGTCACCCGTACCCCCGACGAGGGTCCGCTCACGATTCACCCGGCGATCGGCGCCATGGAACGGCATCGCTACGGATTCGCACAGCCCGTGGAGGGGGCGCTCGACCTGCCTCCACACCATCTGTCTGCCGCCGTGGTGCCTGCGCTTGCGTTCGATCGCGCAGGTAACCGCCTCGGGCACGGCGCGGGTTACTACGATGAACTCCTTGCCCGTCTACCCCCTGACCGGCCGCGCATCGGCGTGACCGTCGAACACCTGCTCTTCGATTCCCTGCCGGTCGAACCCCACGACATCGCAATGACCCACCTCGTGACCGAACACGAGACCATCCACCTCTCCCCGGAGTCCGACCAACGATGAGTGTCTACTGCCGCGCCGAGATCCCCTACGTGGCGGGACCCGACGGTGAGCGCACAGGGGTCGAAACACCGATCCGAGATGGGCGCACTGCCAAGCTCACGTGGCAGAAGCACGGGTTCGAGCTTCGGTCCATGCCCTCCAAGGTCGACCGCTGGGACGACGAGGATCAGATCGTCGAACGGCACTACCCCGAGATGACCGAAATGGCCATGGAGGAGACGGGCTGCGATGCCGTGATCTTCTACCCGGCCATCGTCCGTGGGCCCGAACAGCAAGCGGCCGGCCTCGCAGACCGGGCTCCGATCGAAACGGCACACTCGGACTACACCGAGCGCTACCAGGCCATGATGCGGACGCCCGGCCACCCCTACATCAGCATCCTGAAGCCGTCGATGACCGCGGCCAAGGTGACCTCGGCGGATCTCGCCAATGCATCCCGCATCCTGACGCTGCAGATGTGGCGCAACATCGGCGACCCACGGCCGGACAGACCGATCGCCTTCTGCGACGCCACAACGGTCGGTCGCGAGGAGCTCACGTCGTACCTGGTCGAGGAGTACGGCGGCTTGCCGACGCAGTTCGAGTCGTTCTTGCTCCTGCCTCCCGGCGAGGGAACCAAGAAGCGTCGCTGGTTCACGTTTCCGGAGATGACCGCCGACGAGGTCGTCCTGTTTCGGGCCTACGACAGCGAGCGCGCCCAGAGCGGTGAACCGTTCTGGACACCGCACACTGCGTTCGTCGATCCGACGGTCGACGATGATGCACCTCGGCGGGCGAGCGTCGAGACCCGCGCGATCTGCATCTTCACGTAGCTACTCGGGGCTGAGACCCGGACCGTCAGCCGGCAGCGCAACGATGGACGCGTTGGCAACGCATTCTTCGCGACCGGCGAACATCGCATCGGCGCCGCCTGCGTGGCGAAGATCGAGGAACGCTCGGTGGCTGGGGTACCAGACGGCGAGAACCTCGTCGTAGGCGTCGTGCTCACACCCGATCACTTGACCCTCGCTCGCCGCCTGCCACAGCACGCGGCCACCCGTGTTGCCGACGGCCGCGTGCAGCGCAGCCATGTAGTCGCGATAGGCCGATCCTTCGGGGAAGCCAGCCTCGTCGGTGTACTGGTTGAGGTTGAGCATCAGCACCGGGCGGTCGTCGTCCGCGGCGACGCCTCGAACGCGTTCGAAGGCTTCCCGTGTCGACATCGTGTGGCTCTGCATCGCCCCACCGTAGGATGCCGCACATGAGTCGCACCAAGGGCAAAAGCGGACGGGTGACCCCCAAGGGAGGCGGGCGCCCGCCCCGCCCCAGCTGCAAGGACCACGGCAAGTACAAGTGGTGCGAAAATCACCAGCGGTGGGAGCACCCCTAACCGATGCAGCCGCTCGACGGCATCACGGTCGTTGAGCTGGCCGGAGGGGTGCGCGGACCCTACGCAGGAAAGCTCTTTGCCGACTTCGGCGCCGATGTCATCAAGATCGAACCGCCCGACGGCGATCCCGCCCGCCACGAGGGAGCCCGGCCCGGCGACAGGCCCGAGCCCGAGCGCAGCCCACTCTTCGCCCACCTGAACACGAACAAGCGATCCGTCGTTCTCGACCCGACGATCGAGAGCGACCGGGCGCTGTTCGACCGACTGGTGGCCTCGGCTCAGCTCCTCATCGACGACCGTGAGGTGGGTCCGGCGGCGGCCAGTGCCGCATGGCCAAGCGTTGCGGAGCTCCGGCAACGTCATCCGGAGATCGTCGTGACCTCGGTGACCGCGTTCGGCCGCACGGGACCCCGAGCGGGCGAGCCGGCCAACGACCTCATCGCGTATGCGGCCGGTGGCCCTCTTCACGCCACGGGTCTCGCCGACCGCGAACCGATCAAGCTCGCCGGGCGAGTCGTGGAGTATCAGTGCGGCGCCGTCGCCGCCGTCGCGTCCCTCGCGGCTCTCGCGATGGCCGATCAGTCAGGCACCGGAACTCACGTCGACGTGTCCAACTTCGAGACCCAGGCCGCTTCGATCGACCGTCGGATGGCGCTTCAGCTCGGATACTTCTTCACCGGTCGAATCGGAGAACGCCAGGGCGGCAACCGAGAGGGCATCGTGCCCGCGGGGATCTTCCCCAACGAGGACGGTTACTGCCAGATCGTGTTCGCGCCCAATTGGTTGACTCGCGTTGCCGAGATGCTCGGCCACGACGAACTGAGCGAACACCTCGCCGACCCCGGGTGGATGGACGACCCCGAGCTGCCCGGCCTCATGTCCGAGGCCGTGTTCACGTGGACGGTCCAGCGGAGCAAGCAGGACGCGATGGCCGACGCCCAGTCCCGGCAACTCGCCGTCATGCCGCTCAACTCCACCACCGATGTCCTCGCCGACGAGCACTTCCGGGCCCGTGGGTTCTGGCAGACGATCGATCATCCGACCCTTGGGCGGTACGAAGCGCCAGGCCCCCAGGTGCGGATGGACGACGGGTGGGCCCTTCGGCGACCGGCGCCGCTGCTCGGTCAGCACACCGAATCGATCCGCGAGAGCCCACCCGCGCCGAGGCCCGTTGTGGTCGCTGGCGCTGAGCAACGCCTCCCCCTCAAGGGCCTGAAGGTGCTCGACGTCACCGTGGTGTGGGCGGGTCCTCTCTGCACCATGCTGCTCGGCGACCTCGGTGCCGAGGTGATCAGGCTCGACAATCCCAACCTGTTCCCCACTGCGACTCGTGGGGCGATCCCCAGGCCTCGGCCCGGCCACGAAGCGGACCTCGGCCAGTTCTGGAGCGGCTTTCCCGACAGTGATGGCGGCGAGCGACCGTGGAACCGAGTGGGCGCTTTCTTGATCCACTCCCGCGGAAAGAAGAGCGCCACCCTCGATGCCCGAACTGAGTTGGGGCGCGAGACGTTCCTTCGGTTGGTGGAGGAGTGCGACGTCTTCGTCGAGAACAACTCGGTCAAGGTCCTCGAACAGCTCGGGCTCGACTGGCCGACCCTTCGAGAGCGCAACCCACGGCTGGTTCTGCTTCGCATGCCGTCGCTCGGCCTCGACGGTCCGTACCGCGACTACATCGGCTTCGGCGCCCACATGGAGGCGCTGTGTGGGTTGACCTCGCTGCGCGGCTACCGCGACCTCGATCCCTCTTCGCTCGATGCCACCTACTTCATGGATCCGGCGAGCGGGGCCGCCGGCGCGTTCGCGGTGATGGCCGCGCTGCGACGGCGTGAGCAGACTGGCCGGGGGGAGCTGATCGAGTTGGCCCAGGCCGAGAACCTCCTCAACTACATCGGTGAGTACTTCATCGACTCGTCGCTGACCGGCCAACCACAGGACCGCCACGGCAACAGGCACCCCCACCGCGC
>CAZVUM010000038.1:0-7602 GCA_964629575.1 uncultured Acidimicrobiales bacterium
GGCGTACCGCGCACGCGCTTGAGCAGCCGCCGCTCCCGCTGGAACGTGAGCCGGATCGCCGTCGCCACGAACATGTCCGAGATCACCGACAGGGCCAAGATCCCCGGCACGTAGAACGTTGCGAGGCGGGCGCCGGTGTCGCCGAGGGTTTCGTTTCCGAAGATCGAGGTGAAGAGCAGCAGCATGATGAGCGGCAGGGCGACCGTGAAGAAGGTGGCCGCCGGGTTGCGCCAGAAGGCCAGGAGCGAATACCTCGCCTGGGTCCTGAGCTGCAGGGAGGCACTCACGATGCGCCCCCCTCTCGGTCGCCTTCGGCGGCCGTGAGGCGCAAGAAGGTGTCCTCGAGGCTGGGTCGCTTGACCTCGAGCGAGCTGAGGGACGCACCCGCCGCCCGCCCCGCATCGACGACCGCGCCGACTACAGCGGCGACGTCGTCGGTCTCCAACATCAGCCGTGGCCCGGCGTCCGCGTCGCGGCGCACGGGCTCGAGGCCCGTGGGCAACGCCGACGCGGCAACCTCTGCCTCGTCCCAGCTCACCTGGGTTCTCAGGCTCACTCCAGCGGCCAGCTCGTCGGCCGTTCCCTCTGCGACGATCAGCCCGTCGACGATGACCGCGATGCGGTCCGCCAGGTGTTGGGCTTCGTCCATGTAGTGGGTAGTGAGCAGAACGGTGATGCCGAGCCGCCGCAGGTTCTCGATCATCTCCCAGCTGTCGCGTCGAGCCGACGGGTCGAACCCGGTCGTGGGCTCGTCGAGGAACAGCAGCTCCGGGTTCCCGATCAATGCGAGGGCCAGGTCGAGGCGTCGCTTCTGGCCGCCGGACAGTTTTTTTGCCCGCTGGTCGGGGTGCTCGGCGAGACCGACGACCTCCAGAGTCTCTTCCGGGTCGCGTGCGTCGGAGTAGTACGCGGCGAACAGCTTCACGATCTCGATGACGGTCAGATCGTCGTCGGGTTCGCTTTCCTGCAACACGATTCCCACCCGTTCGCGCCAGGCACGGGTTGCGTGTGCAGGGTCCTCGCCGAGAACTGTCACCTCACCGCTCGTTGGTTCGCGAAAGCCCTCGAGGATCTCGATGGTGGTCGTCTTGCCTGCGCCGTTTGGGCCGAGGAAGGCGAGAATCTCCCCGTCTTCGACGGTGAGATCAACCCCTCGCACCGCGTCGAGGTCTCCGTAGCGCTTCGTCAGCCCGCGTACTTCGATTGCTGCCACACCCGCACGCTACCCACCTCATCCCGCTCACATGATCGACAGCGCGTCCAGTTCGAGGATGGCTTTCGAGGACCGCTCCAGGAGCGAGCGGAACAGGGCGACGGCCCTGTCGTTGACGAGTTCGACCGCCGCCCCAGATGCCGGGTAGGCGAAGCAGTAGAGGATTCCGAGGCGATAGTCGTCCCAGAGACGATCGGCGTCGTAGTCGGTGACTCCGCTGGCTCCCAGAACCGTGAGGTAGAGGTCGAGCAACTCGCGCTCGTGAGCGGCGCGCATGACGGGATCGAGGCTCTGCGACATGAAGTAGCCGAGGTCGTAGGCCGGTTTCCCGCGCAGGCAGATCTGCCAGTCGATGACGGTCATCGGTTCGACGCCGTCTGCCGCGAACATCAGATTGTCGAGGCGATAGTCGCCATGAACAAGCGTCGTCGGTGGTTGGGACAGTCGGTCCATGAGATCGGGGAGGATCTCGGGCATCTGCTCGCCGAGGCCCTCGATGTCTGGTTCGACGAGATCTCGATGCTCGGCCATCACGTTGGGCCAGGACGCAGCGACCTGGCCCTGCAGTGCCTGCGGGTAGGGCGGGTCAAGCGGCCGCGGGAGCCAATCGATCGACTCGATCGGTCCGCCGTCCCACCAGGTGGCGTGGATGCGAGCCAGGGTCTCGACCGCTGATCTGGCTTCGGCGAGGGTGCAGCCTTCGAGCTGATCCACCAGACGCACATCGGTGAGGTCCTCCATCACGATGACGAAGTCGCCCGTCTCGAGGTCGACATCGACGTGGTGCATCGCGGGCGTGGCCACCGGAGTCGCCGCCGCCATCTCGCGATAGAACCGACACTCCTTTTGGTAGAAGTCGAACACCCCCACCACGGCCCTCGTGCCCTCGTCGAGCGTCGGCAGCTTCACGATGACCGAAGCGGGACCCTCGGTAGGTTCACCGCCATAGGTGGGTGTCACCCGATACAGAAGCGACGCGATGCCCACGCCAGCACCGATCTGGGTGACTTCGACCTCGCGGACATCGGTACCGAGCACCTCACCGAGCCAGACCGCAGTGATCTCATCTGACGTGCCGATTCTGGACGCTTGTGCCATCGACCGATGGTAGCCAGACACCTCAAGCGCCCTTACCCACCACCACATTGGGGTCGACATGTCTCACAATGAGGAGGGTGCGCCGCCTCGGAGCGGTGTTGATCGCTGCTTCGGCGCTCGGCACGGCCTGTACCTACGAGACGATCGATCTCGCGCCAACGCTGCCTCCCAACGCGCAGTCCTCCACGATCGTGGCGGCGGATGGTTCGGAGATCACCGTGCTCCACGGGATCGAAAATCGTGTTGAGATCGCGTTCGCCGACATTCCCGAGCACGTGGTTGATGCGGTGGTGGCGATCGAGGACCGCAGGTACTTCAATCACCGCGGGGTGGACCTGAGGGCGGTGATCCGTGCGGCCTGGCGCAACGTCGAGGCGGGCGACGTGGTGGAGGGCGGCTCGACCATCACTCAGCAGTACGTGAAGAACGCGATGCTGCTCACCGATCGAACGGTGGACCGCAAGATCCAAGAGGCGTCTCTCGCGTTCCAGATCGAGCGCGAGTACACCAAAGAGGAGATCCTCGAGTTCTATCTCAACACGGTGTACTTCGGTGCTGGGGCCTACGGAATCGAGGCGGCGAGCCAGACCTACTTCGGCAAGGCGGTCGGTGATCTCACGCTCGGCGAGGCCGCGCTGCTCGCTGGTCTGATCAAGGCGCCCTCACGGTACGACCCCTATACCGATGCAGAGGCGGCCGTCGCTCGCCGTTCGTTGGTGATCGACGCCCTCGAGGACACCGGCCGAGTCTCCGCTGTCGACGCCGAGTCCGCCCGAACCGAATCGATCCAACTGGTGGCTTCGGATCCCGAGCTGACCTATCCGGCGGGCTACTTCGTGGAGGAGGTGAAGCAGTTCATCTTCGACAACGAGGCGTTCGGTGCGACGCGCGAGGAGCGGGTCAACCTGCTGTTCTCGGGTGGGTTGAGGATCGAGACCACCCTCGACCCGGATCTCCAGCGCCAGGCCGAGCACGCGGTGTCGCTCGTGCTGAGCGACCCTGCAGCCGACCCGGATGCCGCCGTCGTCACGATCGACCCGACCACCGGGCACGTTCTCGCCCTGGTCGGCGGGCGCGACTTCTTCGGAGGGGGACCGCAGTCGAGGTTCAACCTGGCGACGCAGGGCCGCCGCCCATCGGGGTCTGCGTTCAAGCCGCTCGTGCTCGCCGCGGCTCTC
Source organism: uncultured Acidimicrobiales bacterium (assembly GCA_964629575.1). Lineage (GTDB taxonomy): Bacteria > Actinomycetota > Acidimicrobiia > Acidimicrobiales > Poriferisodalaceae > JAYPWI01. The sequence continues at coordinate 3,490 of CAZVUM010000038.1, forward strand.
GAAGAGGGGATCACGCTCAACGAGAGGTATCCGGCGCCACCGTCGTTGGAGATCCCGATCACCAACGATGTCTGGGAGGTGTCGAACTACGGCGAGACAGACGGCGGGACCGTCGACCTCGTCGATGCGACGGTGTACAGCTACAACACCGCGTACGCCCAGCTCGTGATGGACGTGGGACCGAACGATGCGGTCGCAACGGCGCGTGCCCTGGGTGTGACGGCGCCCCTTCTCGCTGTGCCGTCGGCGGTCCTGGGCGCCAATGACGTGTCGCCGCTCGACATGACCTCGGCGTACGGCAGCCTCGCCAACGAAGGCGTCCACCATCCCCCGGTGTTCGTGACCCGGGTCCTCGATGCGAACCGAAACGTGCTCTGGGAGCACGAACCCACTCCGCGGCGGGCCGTGGAGAAGAGCACGGCCGAGGCGATCACCGCTGTGTTGCAGCAGGTCGTGGCGCGAGGAACGGCTGTCAATGCGCGCATCGGTCGGCCGGTTGCGGGCAAGACCGGAACCGGCCAGGGATGGGCTGACGCCTGGTTCGTGGGGTACACACCCGACCTGGTCACCGGTGTGTGGGTCGGGTTCGCGGAGGGCCAGATCCCCATGGTGCCCCCGACCACCCGCATCAGGGTCACAGGGGGCGGCTGGCCGGCCGAAATTTGGCAGCTCTACATGACCTCTGCCCTGGCCGAGACGCCGATCGTCGACTTCCCCGAGCCGGGCACCCCCACTCCGGCGAGCGATTCCGTGGGCGGCCAACGGGTCACCGACACGATCGGGATGCCCGAACTGCTCGCCACCGAGATCCTGACCCGAGCGGGATTCGTGGTTGTGGTGGACACGGTGCCAGACACCCAGTACCCCGCCGGCTTCGTCGTCGAGTCGATGCCCGCGCCGGAGTCGCTCGCCGAAGGCGGCTCCGAGGTACTGCTCCTGATCGCCAACGGCGACCAGGTGGGACGGGTCCCCGACGTGCTGGGTAGGACGCCCGAGTCGGCGCGTCGAGCGATCGAGCGCGGCCGCTATGAGGTCGAGATCATCGACGAAGCCGAGTCGGATCCAGATGGGGCTGCAGCGCGGGCGGGTCTGGCGTGGAAGGTGGAGCCGCGATCGGGTTCGGTGCTCACGGCCGGAGACGTCGTCACGATCTGGGTCAACCCCGGCGAATCCGGCTGAGCGCCGGCGGGATCGGGTCGTCTCTCAGCCGTCGACCGACGCGACGCCGTCGACCACTTCGTAGCGCTCGGGATGCCGGAGCTGCGGGCGAAGGGTGCCGAAGAACAACAGCACCGCGAGCGGGCCGAAGAGCAGCATGAGGATCACCCAGTTGCGCCGCTTCTTCCCCGCCGCTGACCACGACTCGGCGGGGATCTCTGCGATCGACCAGAAGCCGTACAGGATCACGATCACGGACAGCGCAATCGCCGTCCACAGCGGGATTCCGGTCAGCGTCACGTCCCAGACGCTATCGCCGGAGGTGGCTCACGCGCCCACTTCGACGAGATCGCGGAGGTAGAGCCCCACGGTGGCCACGGTGGTGACTGCGATGCCCAGTCCCAGCCACATGAAGGTGCCGTCGAACGCCAAGCGTCCCGCGAAGGCGAGGAGGATCGTCGCGGCGATCACTGGGCCACCCCAGCCCGGCGCGATGGACACACCGACCCAACCCACGACAAGGCCCGCGCCGAAGAGGGCCACATTCTCGAGGGCGTAGCGCCACCATGTCACAAGGTCGAAAGTACCGAACTCCCCGCCGCTGATGGCCTCACTGCGAAAACGAGCGCATCAACTCGAAGCCGTGTTGGGCCAGCCGGCGGGTGCTCGCATCGAGGGCGAGCTCCGGTGATGGGAGTTCTTCGGGCACGATCCAGCGCAGCGCCTCGCTCTCGTGGTTGCCGCGTTCGACGGCCCCCTCGGGTGACCGGACGAGAAATCGGACGTCGAGGTGGAGGTGGTCGGGTTCGGTTCCCTTGCGATTGACGAACAGGTGCACGTCGATGTCGATGGGCTCGCTCCACACTGCCAACCCGTCGATTCCGGTCTCCTCGGCCGCTTCACGCAATGCAACGGCCGCGAGACGCGCGTCGCCGTCGGCGTGTCCTCCCGGCTGCAGCCACCGACCGACTTTGGCGTGCAGGAGCACGAGGCCGGAGTCCCCGGGATGGTCCACGACCCAGCTCGATCCCGTGAGATGGCCCTCGAGGCAGCTGCGATGGAGGGCATCTGGATGTTCGGCGACGAAGTCGAGGACCTGCCGCTGCGCCTCCTCCTGTGCCGCATCGGCGGGTTCGAAGCGCTCCACGACCCTCTGCGCGTCGGCCAAACGATCGGAGTGCGCGAGCGCAGGATCTCCCGCCTGGAGCCAGGTGCCTGTTGACATGGCGGCGACGGTACCCGACGCTCAGCGACTCACGTTCTCGTCGTCGGGATCGAACCAGCGCCAGGGCAGCTCGACGGCCCTGGAGATACCGATCCGCGGCGACACGTCGATCCGCTCGGGCCGAGCGCCGTCGCTCCACAGCGAGAACGGTCCCGTTCCGCAGAGGTCCGACCCGTTGGCGTCGCCGTCGACCTCGAAGGCCTGGCAGAACTTGGCGGGACCGTTGGTGAGATCTCGGTCGCGCCGCGCCCGCGGTCTGCGCTCGCGGATGGATTGGAGCCCGGCCAGCGGGCGAACCGCGCGGATGAGGACCGCCTCGCCGCTCCCCTGCTCCCCACAGACGACGTTGGCACACCAGTGCATGCCGTAGGTGAAGTACACGTACAGGCGACCGGGCTCCCCGAACATCACCCCGTTGCGCGGGGTGGGCCCGTTGTGCGAGTGGGACGCCGCGTCCCCGTCTTGGACGTACGCCTCGACCTCGACAATACGCCCACGGGGCAAGCCCGACCGCCCACGGGGCAAGCCCGACCGCCCACGGGGCAAGCCCGAACGTCCCTCGGGCGAGCCCGAGTCGGCGCAGAAGATCCAACCGAGCAGCTCGGGAGCGACCTCGCGGGCATCGCGCCGGCAGAAGTCGGGGCTCAGCCGTGTCCAGCTGCTGGGGAGCGCCGAGGAGCCGACCACGGCGGCGATCGTAGCGCCGGCACCCTCACTACCCTCGGTGTGGATGATCTTCGGGATCGGCTTGTCACGAACGGGAACGACCTCGCTGCACACCGCCTTCGAAATCCTCGGAATCGCCTCGGCGCCGACGTCGGTCGCGCTCCTCCGCGACCCCGATGCGGAGATTCTCGACCGGTACGAGGCCTTCACCGACAACCCCATCCCCTTTCTGTACCGGGGCCTGGATGCGAGGTTCCCCGGATCGCAGTTCATCCTCACCACCCGTGATCTCGGCGACTGGCTGCAGTCGATGGAGTGGCTGTTCGGCGAAGGGCTCGACCGGCTCGACCGGCGCACCAGGCGGGTCGGCAAACGGGTGCATCGCGAGCTGTATGACCTCAGGCGGTTCGACGCCGATGTTTTGACCGAGGTCTACCGGCGCCACCACCTCGAGGTGGCCGACTACTTCGACGAGCGTCGTGGCGATCTGCTGACGATCGATCTGACCCGCCCCACGCGAGATCCCTTCGCCGAGATCTGCGAGTTCCTGGATCGGCCACACCCTGGGCAGGCCTTCCCCCACTCCAACGCCCGGACCGGCAACCCGCAGGCGTCGCCGAGCGGCGTCACGCGGCTGGCGAGGATCGTTCGACCCACCACAACGCCGAAGCGTGCACGGCCACGATGGCGCTCGACGCCGAAGCGGCCCCGGCAGCACCCGCGGTTGCCGCGCCCACCGCGAGCGAGCCCACCGCGACAGGCAGGACCCAGAGAGCGACGCGGAGAACAACGTCCTCACGATCGTCGGCCACCAGACGGGCGCTGACAGCGAGGCGCCACACGATGCCGAGGAGACCAACGGCCAGCCACCTCGTCGGCCAAGCCACACCATCGACATCACTCACCCAGGCCAGAGCCGGAGCGACACCGAACCCCGCAACCACGAGCGCCAACCCCAGCAACGTCAAGCGTCTGCCGTTCCATCGCCCCACGTCGCCACCGCGGGCCATCACCGGAAACAGGGCACCGACGAGCGCACCAGGGATCAGGCGCAACATCTCGAA
>CAZVUM010000038.1:7702-16809 GCA_964629575.1 uncultured Acidimicrobiales bacterium
AGGCTGAAGCCGCCGGCCGCAACGCGGGTCGCGAACAACGCCGCAGCGTTGGAGGTGATCCCCTGCCGCACCCGTCAGCCGATGTCGGCGATGGCGGAATCCAGGCGGTCGAGCTGGGTCGCAACCGCCTCGGGACCACCGGCGCCGTGGGTGGTGCGCCTCACATAGCTCGCACCGGGCTCCAGAATCGCTGCCGCCTCTGGGCCCAGATCGGGATGCGCGGCGACCAGGTCGGCGAGCGCGCCATGCCCGGCCAGGGAGTCGCGCACGAGCCCGCCCACCACTGCGTGGGCTGCCCGGAAGGGCATGCCGGTCTGCACCAGGTACTCGGCGAGATCGGTTGCGGCCGCATCGGGTGAGTCAGCGGCCGCTCGCATCGCGTCGCCGTTGAACTCCAGTGTTTCGACCATCCCGCCGAGGGCGAGGAGAGTGAGCCGGACCGTGTCACAGGCGTCGAACAACGGCTCCTTGTCATCTTGGAGGTCCTTGTTGTAGGTGAGGGGCAGGCCCTTCTGAGTGGCGAGGAAGCCGGTGAGGTTCCCGAGCAACCGCCCGGCCTTTCCTCTGGCCAGCTCTGCGATGTCGGGGTTCTTCTTCTGCGGCATCATCGACGATCCGGTCGAGAAGCCGTCGTCCAGCGTCACGAACCCGAACTCGGTCGACGCCCACAGGATCAGCTCCTCGCCGAGCCGGCTGAGGTGGACGCCGAGCATGGCGAGCGCGTAGAGGGTGTCGGCCACGAAATCGCGATCGGCCACTGCGTCGAGGCTGTTCTCGAAGACAGCGGCAAATCCGAGCTCGGCCGCTGTGAGGGCGGGGTCGAGCGGCAAGGACGAACCGGCGAGTGCCCCGGCGCCGAGGACGGACACGTCTGTGCGCCGACGGGCATCACCGAGACGATCGACGTCGCGCAGCAGCATCCAGCAGTGCGCGGCGAGGTGGTGCGCGAGCGACACCGGCTGGGCTTGCTGGAGGTGCGTGTAGCCCGGCAGATAGAGCCCGTCGTCGTGGGCCTGCCTGGCCCGCGCGGCGACGATCCGGACGAAGTCGCCGAGCAGGCGGGTGAGGTCGTCGATCTCGGCCCGGCAGATCAGCCGAACATCGGTGGCGACCTGGTCGTTTCGGCTGCGACCGGTGTGCATCTTGGCCGCGGCCGGCGCCAGCTCAGTGGCCCTGCGCTCCACCGCTGTGTGGATGTCTTCGTCGGTCGGCGCCCACTGCATCGTTCCCGATGCGATCTCGTCCTCGACCACATCGAGCGCAGCGAGAATCTCGTCGCGCTCGGAGTCTGCGATGAGCCCCACGGCGGCCAGCATTCGCACGTGCGCTCGCGATCCGGCGATGTCCTGGCGGAACATCCGGCGGTCGAATGGCAACGAGTCGTTGAGCGCCTGCAAGGCCTCGCTCGGGCCACCGGCGAACCGGCCGTGCCAGAGGGTGTTGGACTCTGATTCCACGGCTTCTCCGTCCTTCAGATTCCGGCGAGGTCTCGAAAGACCTCGGCTGCCGCCGACCCGCCGAGGTCCTCGCCTGCGACGACCAAGATGGTGTCGTCGCCGGCGACCGTGCCCATCACGCCCTCGATTGAGCTGCGATCGATGGCGGACGCCACGACGTGAGCGCTCCCCGGCGGCGTTCGCAAGACGACGAGGTTCTGACTGTGGGCGACATCGACCACCCACTCGCTGCAGACCCGCCGAACCGTCTCGACAGGGACGGCCCGCTGTGCGGGGAACTCGGGGATCGCGTAGACCGTCTGGCCGCCCGCCCGCATCTTGACGGCGCCCAGGTCCTCGAGATCGCGACTGACGGTCGCCTGAGTCGCGTCGACCCCCTCCTCACCGAGGAGCTCGACGAGAGCGGTCTGGCTGTTGACGGCGTTCTCGGAGAGCAGACGCTCGATGACATGCTGGCGCTGAGATTTGGCGCTCATCGCGCCTCTCCCAGCAGGAACGCCATCAGCCCTCGAGCGGCGTGCATGCGGTTCTCGGCCTGCTGCCAGACCCGGCTCCGGTCGCCCTCCATCACCTCGTCGGTGACCTCTTCGCCTCGGTGGGCCGGCAGGCAGTGGAGAAACACTCCCCGACCCGACAGGCCGGCCACCAGGCGGTCGTCTACGCCGAACCCTTCGAAGTCCTTGAGCCGCTGCGCTGACTCGGCCTCCTGACCCATCGAGGTCCACACGTCGGTGTAGACGACGTCGGCACCTTCCACGGCCTCTGCGGGACGCGAGGTGACGAGAGGGTCGCCACCTGCGGCGCGCACACGGTCGAGGTCGACATCGGACGGTGCGTACCCGGGCGGTGCGGCGACCGCAGTCTCGATTCCGGCCATGGCGCAGGCGATCGCCAGCGAGCGCCAGACGTTGTTGGCGTCGCCGACGTAGGCCACCCGGCCCACGTCGGGGCCGAAGATCTGCCGGATCGTCAGCAGGTCGGCGAGGGCCTGCATGGGATGAGCCGAATCCGACAGCAGGTTGATCACCGGTGCCGCATCGCAGGCCGCCATCCGCTCGAGCTTGCCGTGCTCGAACACGCGCGCCGCAACGATCGAGTGGTAGCAGGCGAGGGTGCGGATCACGTCTTCGGCCGACTCGCGGGTGTCGATGCCGACCTCCTCGGGCCGGATGTAGACGGGGTGTCCGCCGAGCTGCACCGTGGCCAGCTCCATCGAGTTGCGGGTCCTCGCCGATGGCTTCTCGAAGACGAGCGCAGCCCCCTGACCTGCGAGAACCTGTGGTGGAGCCTCCGATCCCGACAGCTCGAGTACCCGTTCGAGCTCTGCGGGGGTGAGGTCGTCCACCTCGAGGAAGTGCCTCATTGGGCGCCGATGACAGAGGCGAAGATGCCCAGCGCCTCGTCGATCTCTTCGGAGCTGACCGTGAGCGGCGGAGCAAAACGGATCGCCGTCGGGCTGATGCCGTTGACGACCAGTCCGGCGGAAAGACACGCCGCTGCGACCTCGGGACCGGTCATGGCGATCGCGTCCGCATCGAGCTCGGCGGCGATGAGCAGCCCCATGCCGCGGGTGTCGAGGACCCGATCGAGTCCGACGAGCTTGGCCTGGAGTTCGTCACCGCGCTCGCGGGCGAGGGCGGGGGCATCGATGGACTCCATGGTCCGCAGAACGGCGCGCGCCGCCGAAGTCGCGAGCGGCTGCCCGCCGAAGGTCGTCGCGTGGTCGCCGGGCTGGAAGGCGGCAGCGATCTCACGCTTGGCCCAGATCGCGCCGATCGGTACGCCGTTTCCGAGGGCTTTGGCCATGGTCACGACGTCTGGCCGCACATCACCGCTCGGGTCGAAGTGGTGCTGCCAGGCGAACCATTCGCCGGTGCGAGCGAGGCCGGTCTGGACCTCGTCGAACATGAGCAGCATGTTGCGCTCGTCGCAGATCTCGCGGACCCGGTGGAGGTACTCGCGATCCGCGACGTTGACGCCGCCCTCACCCTGCACGACCTCGAGGAGGACCGCTGCACACGAGGGGTCGAGCGCGGACTCCAGCGCCTCGATGTCGTTGTAGGCAACGTGGCGGAAGCCATCCGGGAGCGGCTGGAAGGTCTCGTGCTTCTCCGGCTGCCCTGTGGCGTGCAGCGTCGCCAGGGTGCGGCCGTGGAACGAGCGAAGCGCGCTCACCACGACATGACGGCCCCTGCCACCGTGCTTGCGGGCCAGCTTGATCGCACCTTCGAGCGATTCGGCCCCGCTGTTGCAGAAGAACACCTGGCCACCGCCGCCCTGCAGGCGATCGAGGGTGGTCGCCACCTCCACACCGGGCTCTGTACCGAAGAGGTTGGAGACGTGCAGCAGGGTTCGGGCCTGCTCGGAGAGCGCTTCGGCGACCGCTGGATGGGCGTGACCGAGCGACGTCACGGCCAGGCCGGACAAGAAGTCGAGGTAGCGCCCGCCTTCGCGATCGAAGAGTTCGGTCCCCGAGCCGCGGACGAACTGCACCGGCGGTGGGCCGTAGGTGGGCATGAGCGGGCAGTGGTCGAGCCCGTCGGCTCCCATCGCCTTTGCGTGGTCGGACATCACAGGTCCCCTGTCTTGTGGTCGGGTGAGATGGTCGGTTGCTCGGTGATCATGGTTCCGACGCCTGCGTCGGTGAAGACCTCGAGCAGGACGACGTGTGGGACGCGCCCGTCGAGCAGGTGCGCGCTGTTGACGCCGTTGCACACCGCGTGGACGCAGGCCTCGATCTTGGGAATCATCCCGCCGGTCAGCTCCCCTGCTTCGATCTTGGCCGTGAGCGCTTGCGCTGTGGTGCGATCGATGAGCGTGTCGGGATCGTTGATGTCCTCGTAGAGCCCGGCGACATCGGTGAGGTAGATGATCTTCTCGGCGCAGAGCGCCTCGGCGACGCGTCCTGCGACGGTGTCCGCGTTGATGTTGTACGCCTGACCGGAGGTGTCGATACCGATCGTCGACATCACCGGGATCAGCCCTTCGCTCAAGAGCTTCGACAAAAGGGTCGGGTTGACGTGGCTCACGTTGCCGACGAAGCCGAGGTCGGGATGGCGGGCCTCGGCCACGATCAGCCCTGCGTCTTCGCCGCTCACACCGACCGCCATCGGGCCATGAACGTTGATGGCCCCCACGATGTCGCGGTTGACCTTTCCGACCAGGACCATCCGGGCGATGTCGAGCGTTTCGGCATCGGTGACGCGCAGCCCGTCGCGGAACTCGGGCACCTTTCCCAGCCGGTCCATGAGATCACCGATCTGGGGACCGCCCCCGTGGACGACCACGGGGAGCAGCCCCACCTGCTGCAGGAGGACGATGTCTTCTGCAAACCGTTCGGACAGGGCCGGATCGGTCATGGCGTTGCCGCCGTACTTGATCACCACCACCTTGCCCCGCCAGCGCTGGATGTAGGGAAGGATCTCGACGAGCAGCTCGGCGTTGTGCAGGTGGTCGTCGACGCTTCGGTCGGCACGTGCGCTCGACCGCGTCATGGGGGGCGTGGGAACGGTGGGGGGCGAATTCTCTGAGATCTTCTCCGGCATCGACCGACTCCTCAGGGCATGAGGCCCACGGTGGGGAGCCCCGCGGTCTCATCGAGGCCGAACACGACGTTGGCGCATTGCACCGCACCGCCGGAGGCGCCCTTCACCAGGTTGTCGAGCGCGGACAGCGTCATCAACCAACCGGTGCGCTCGTCGACCCGCGCCGTGAGGTGAACCGTGTTGGCCCCGAGCGTTGCCTTCGTCGATGGCGAGCTCTCGTCGACCACGACGAACGGCTCGTCCGCATAGGCGTCTGCGAGAAGGGCGAGGGCCTCGTCCGTACCGAACCCAGCCTGCGTCGGACGGGCGTAGCAGGTGGCGAGGATCCCCCGCACCATCGGAGCGAGGTGGGGGGTGAAGAGCACCTCACAGCCGGTGACCTGCTGGATCTCGGGCGTGTGACGGTGATCGAGAAGGCCGTAGGCGGTGAAATTCTCGTCGACGGTCGAGAAGGTCGTGTTTGGTTTGGGCGCCCGCCCGGCGCCGCTGACGCCAGACGCCGCGTCGACGATCACGCCGGTCGTCTCGATCATCCCGGCCCGGGCGAACGGGGCGAGAGCCAGCGACGCCGTGGTGGGATAGCAACCGGGCACAGCGACGCCCTGCGCGCCCACCAGCTCGGCACGATGGAGTTCGGGAAGGCCATAGACGAAGTCGTCGAGCAGCTCGGGCATCGAGTGCTCTGCCCCATACCACTGCGGGTACAGGGCGGGATCCTTCAGCCGGAAGTCGGATCCCAGATCGAAGATGCACCCGACCCGCTTGAAGAGATCGCCGACAACCGGCTGGCTCGCCATGTGCGGCAGGCCGACAAACACGGCGTCGAGTCCTTCGAAGTCCGCGGCGTCGTAGGCCTGGTACTCCAGATCCCCGTATGCCGCAGCCAAGCTGGGGTAGAGGTCGCGCACCTTGACGCCCGCCTGGGTGTCTCCCGTGGCCGCGATCACCTGCATGTGCGGATGCGTGGCGATGAGTCGCAGCAGCTCCGCGCCGGTGAATCCCGACGCGCCGACGATCCCAACGCGAAGTTGGTCGCTCGATGAGGCAAAGTGGCTGTCGAGGGCAGTCGTTGAGGTGGAGGTCGCTCCGTGCGCCATGGATTGCAGGGTAGGAGGTCATTCAACTACTTGCAAGATTATTCATGGAGTCGGTGTCTCGGTTGGGTCGTCCTCCTCGCCCTCGTGGCGTCGGGGTGCGGATCCGAGGAAGGTCCGCGCCAGAGTTCGCTGTCGCTCGGCCGGACCTCGACACCTGTGAGCTCCGCGCCCGTGGCCGGCCTCCCCGCAGCCTCGCCAGAGCCCCGGCCGTCGACGACCCCTGCCTCCACTACGACCGAGACAGCTGCCTCCGAGACGACCGCCGCGCCGACCACGACCGAGGCGAGCGGGATCGTTCCCATGGGACGCGCTGTCGATGAATACGAGCTGCTCTCGGTCGTCGGTATCCGGTACGACGACGTCCTGCGGGTGCGATCCCAACCAGGCGTGGACGCCCGAATCCTCGCCCGCTTGCCGCCGCACGCCCACGACATCGCATTCACAGGGCGCACGACATTCCTCGAGAGTGGCCTCTGGTACGAGGTGATCGTCGACGACGAAACCGGCTGGGCCAGTGGCAGCTACCTCGGACGACTCGGGGCAACCGACGACGCGACCCAGGAGGCGATCGACCTCGCAGGACGTCCACCGCAGGCCGAATCCGTTCACGGGCTCGGACGCTCCGTCGCAGGCCTCTTCGCGCCCACCGGCCCCCCGGCGCGAGTGCGGGTGACCGACCCCGGGACCATCGGGCCGACCGGTGTGGTCACCGTCGATGTCACCGACGACGGCGACGGACCGATCGCCGGCTATCGGCTCGTCCTGAGGTCGGTGCGGCTGGCGGACGAGTCCGGGTACGTGCTCACCGACGCCGAGCGGACCGTCATCTGTCGCGCAGGCGCACCGGTAGGGACGTGCGAATGAGGGCTGGCGGCGCTCCACCTGGAGGGAACCGAACGGCGCCCGGAGACGTCGAACAACCATGACGTTTCGACGATCGCTCGCGCTCACCGCGCTCACCGTGCTGATCCTCGCTGTGCTGGCGGCATGCGGCGACTCCGACGACACCGCATCGAGCTCATTGAGCGCCTCGCCCACAACGGTGGATGCGCCGCCGGCGACGAGCTCCGGCGCCGAGACCACCAGCGCGGCGTCCACCAGCGCGCCGTCCACGAGCGCGCCGGAGGCCCCCGTGACGACCGCCACCCCGTCGACGGCCGCGCCGACGACGGCGGCACCCACGACAGCGCCACCCACGACACTCCCGGGCGAGGAGTTCGACTTCGGCCCGCAGGCCGGTGACGTGTTGGCCGTGGTGGGTGTGCAGCACGACGACGTTCTCAACGTTCGCCACATCCCCGGCCTCGATGGCGAGATCATCGCGACCCTCGCTCCTCATGCAGACGGTGTCGTGGCCGAGGGTCGGACCCGCTTCTTGCCCCAATCGATCTGGTACCAGGTGACGGTCGGGGGGACCACCGGCTGGGCGAGTGCCTCCTTCCTGGGTGTCCTGGGCGTCACGGACGATGCAACCGCCGAGATCGTGGACCTCGCCGGGGACACGCCAATCGCGGAGACGCTCATCGACCTCGCCGACGACATCGCAGCGCTGGTCGCCTCGGACGAGCCCCCATCGCGGATCCGCATCAGCGCTGGCCCGCTCTTCGGCGACCTGGGAGAGGTCACGGTGGACGTGGTCGGCCTCGGCGACGACGCCCTTCTCGGCTGGCGCCTCCACATCTTCGCCACAGAGCACGAGTCCGGCGAGGCGTGGGTTCTGAAGACGGTGGAGCGCACCGCACTGTGCGGCAGGGGCGTGACCGACGACGGGCTCTGCGTCTGACGCGCTGACAGGCACCGGACGTGGCGAGACGTCGGTGCCCCGCTCACCGTTGCGTAGGTTGCAGTGATGTCCGCCGCGCCCACCGCCACTGCCTCGGCGGTGCGGGGTTGGGCGTCGATCAGTGCGCTCGGCCTGGTCACGATCACCGCGTACGGGTCGTGGTTCTACGCGTTCGGCATCCTCATCGACCCGATCCACCTCGACGAGGGGTGGTCGCTCGCGGCCCTGGGAGCGATCTTCGCCGCGGCTCAGTTCGTCAATGGCGTCGCTGCGTCGGCCGGCGGCCGAATCCTCGACCGCTGGGGCGGGAAGGCCCTGTTCGGCGTCCAGGCGTGCGGTGGCGCGGTGATGCTCGCCAGTTCGTGGGCCACCGGTGGCCCACTCTTCGCCGCGCTCTACGCCGTAGGCGCAGGGGTGATCGGAACGACCGGCTTCTACCACGTCACCACCGCAGCGGCCGCTCGGTTGTCACCAACCACCGCGGCGAAAGGGATCACGGTGCTGACGGCGATCGGTGCCTTCTGCTCGCCGATCTACCTCCCGTTGGGCCAGCTGCTGATCGATGAGGTCGGGTGGCGTGGGGCGGTGCGGGTCTTCGCCCTCACCGCCATCGGCGGTGCGCTGATCGCCGCGACCGTGGCGTCGGGCGGCGCGACTCCCGAGGGACGCACGCCGAGCGCGCGTCCGCTCGCTGCGCTGGGCTCTGCGCTGCGCCAGCCGTCGGTGCGGTGGATGCTGGCGGCGTACTTCTTCGCTGGCGCTGCCTACTCGAGCGTGCTCGTCTTCCAGGTGCCGGTGATGAAGAGCACTGGCATCGCCGCAGGGACCGCCGCAACGCTCGCTGGGCTGCGGGGCGGCTGCCAGATCTTCGGGCGGGTCGGGTTGATCGCCACCGTCGCCCGCCGAGGCGCACGCACGAGCTTGCAGGTGGCCTATGCGGCCGCCGGAGCAGGCATCGCGCTTCTCCTCATCGGCTCGGTGTCGGCCGGCATCTTCTACGCCGTGATCGTCGGCATTGCCCTCGGGGCGACGAGCCCACTCCAGGCGATCCACGCCCAGGAGCTCTTCGACCCGGACGACCTCGGGATGCTCATGGGCGTACAACACACGGTGTTCTCGATCGCAGGCGGGCTGGGACCACTCGCCGCGGGCTTTCTCGCCGACGCCACGGGCGGGCACCGCACCGGAGTCGTGGCGATGGTCGCCTGCGTCGGCGTGAGCGTGG
>CAZVUM010000038.1:16909-18731 GCA_964629575.1 uncultured Acidimicrobiales bacterium
CGCGCTGGCACTCGGCGAAGACCGACCCGATCCGTGGAGTGGGAGCGCGCCACAGGCGGCGCGCTGGCACTCGGCGAAGACCGACCCGATCCGTGGAGTGGGAGCGCGCCACAGACGGCGCGCTGGCACTCGGCGAAGGCGGAACCGGTCGAGCGTCGGCGTACACCCGTCGAGTCGCCTTTTCGGGTCCTTTGCCTTCGCTTTGCTGGGCGCGGGGAGCACTGGGTGTGCCGGACGAGCCGGCGCACCACCGAGGAGGACCCATGAAAGCCCAACGATCAGTCAGAGTGACGGCGGTTCTCGCCGCCGTCGCCCTGACCTTCACCATGACCACCGGCACCGTGGCCGCCCTTGGCGGGTCGGCCACGACCACGACCGGAGATGCTCTCGAGATCGAAGTGACCAGCCCGACCGATGCCGGAGTGGCCAATGCCGAGGCCCAGAGCCTCGTCGTCGCCGGCACCGCAGCTCTCGGAGGCGCAAGCGTCGACGCCGCGATGTATGTCGTCGATCTGTCCGGCAGCACGACGGTGGTCCAGGGCCTCGATTGCGACGGCTCCGGAACGGTCGATGCGGACGACGACCTCAATGGCGACGGCCGGATCGGCGACATCCTCGACTGCGAGATCAGCGGCATCGAGGCGCTGAACCAGAGCCTCCTGGCGATCGACGACCTCGACATCGGCATGGTCGCGTTCGGCTCGAGCGCTTCAGTGGTCGACCTCGGCCCCGGGCCGGGAGCCCAGGACTTCGTCCCGCCGACCATCGACGCCGACAACAGCGGCGAACTGGACCTCGAAGAGGCAGCTGAAGGTTTGATCGTCACCGAAGCTCGTCAGTTCACGACCCGCAATGTCGGTCCCGGCACCAACTTCAACCAAGCGCTGGCGACCACCAACACCGCGCTCGCCAGCCGTCCGGCCGGTGAGAATCATGTGGTCTTCTTCATGTCAGACGGCCTCGCTCCCCTGGCCACGGGACCGGGAAGTCCGCTCGCGAACGCCACGGATTCGGGGACGATCGTCAACACGTTCGCCATCGGCGTGACCAACGGATGCGCGGCCGGGCAAGCGCTCCGGACCATCGCCGATCGGACGAACGGCACCTGCACCGTCGTCGATGATCCGTCCACGCTCCAGAGCGCGTTGACAGGGGGCGGAGTGGCCGGCATCAGCTCCGTGGAGGTCTCGCTCAACGGCGCGGCGGCGGTCACAGCATCGATCAACCAGGTCGGAACCTGGCAAGCAGTGGTCGCGGCCCCGAACCTCGGCAGCAACACGGTCGTCGCGACGGTCACCGCTGACGACGGGACCACTGCGACATCGACGGTGACGTTCGAAGGAGTGCCCGCAAGCCAGCTGGCCTCGAAGATCACCGGTGTCTGGATGTCGTCTCCCGACGGCGGCGTGTTCGCCCTCGGCGGCGCCACGTTCCACGGCTCCATGGGAGCGACTGCACTCAACCAGCCGATCGTGAACCTGGCCGCCACACCCACCGGCAACGGCTACTGGCTCGTCGCCGCCGACGGCGGAATCTTCGCCTTCGGCGACGCAACCTTCCACGGCTCCACCGGCAACATCACCCTCAACAGCCCAATCGTCGGCATGGCCGCCACACCCACCGGCAACGGCTACTGGCTGATCGCCGCCGACGGCGGAATCTTCGCCTTCGGCGACGCAACCTTCCACGGCTCCACCGGCAACATCACCCTCAACAGCCCAATCGTCGGCATGGCCGCCACACCCACCGGCAACGGCTACTGGCTCGTCGCAGCCGACGGCGGAATCTTCGCCTTCGGCGACGCAACCTTCCACGGCTCCAC
>CAZVUM010000038.1:18831-20585 GCA_964629575.1 uncultured Acidimicrobiales bacterium
CACCCTCAACAGCCCAATCGTCGGCATGGCCGCCACACCCACCGGCAACGGCTACCTGCTGGTCGCGGCTGATGGCGGACAGTTCGCCTACGGCGACGCCCAGTTCTTCGGTTCGCTTGCGACCCTGTCGCTGAGCGCTCCGGTGAACGGGCTCGCCGTGACGGTTGGCTGAGTCACCCGCGATTCAGCCACGGTGGCGGTGCGGCGGGCCCTCGGCCCGCCGCACTGTCGCGTCCAGGCTCCCGGGTGCGGCTCGCGACCAGGAGGTCGACGTTGCGCGCCGTTTGCCCTGCGTTTGCAGGCGTCTCGCACGTTGGGCGCACGCACGAAGTCAGCCCCAAGACAAGGAGGGCCCGATGGCCCGTCAACGATTCGCCATACTGACCGCCCTCTTGGCCGCCACCACGATCCTGGCGAGCTGCGGCGGAGGTTCGTCCACCGACACGACGACGCAATCCTCGGTCACAGCAGCGCCGGGCGGGCAGCCGGCAGCGACATCACCGCTCGTGACGCCCACCACGGTGATCACCACGACCAGCGCCGCGCCCACCACCACGACCACCGAGCCACCCGACCCGTGTCGGCACCTCGACGCCGATCTGGTGGCCGCCGAGCTGGACGTCGCCAGCGCCCTCGGCACGGCCACCGACGACGGTTGCGACTATGCGCTCACCGGTGGCGACTTCGACACGCTGAGGGTGTCGGTCGTCGCCGAGCCTGAGATCGACACGACCCCAGACGGGCTCGACGCCCTCCTACCCGACGCATCCCCCCTGTCGTTGTCAAAGAACGCACGCTGGCGACTCGCCGACGACGAGCTCACCCTCGTGAACGCGTCCCGCGGGTCGACCGCCATCGTCACCCTTCGAGGAGTCGACTCCTCGAAGGACATCGACTTCCAGCCGCTACGGGAGCTGCGCTACCTGAGCGCCGTGGCCCTCGACATGGCAGACGATGTCGACGCGATGGACCGCGGCCTCGGCTTCACGTTCGCGACCTACGCCGATGAGTGGAGCGAGACGGCCGCACGACAAGACCCCGGGAGTGGCCGCGAGGTCTCCCAGCAGGTCGACCTGCGCGTCACGAACGTCATGGCCGACGGGCACAGCCAGAACCACTCGGTCGGCGGATCGCTCGCCATGAGTATCCAGATCGACATCAGCCCCCGTACCGGGCAGGTCACCGGAATCGTGGTCCAGGCCATCCCCTCCCTCGAGCCGGGCATCGACGCGACGGCTCTCGTCGACCTGACGAGCCGCCTCGCCGTGGTCGTGGTCCAGACCCTGCGTCCGGGCGACACGCCCGAGGCAGCCTTCGAGCTGGTCCTCGGCCGTTATGAATCGCCGGGGACTCCCCTGACGGTGGACGGGGTCGAGTACATGGTCTCCGCCGGCGGCGGAATCATCACCTTCTCGGCCCGGACCTGAGACATGCGACACCACGTCGAAACCCACCAACCATCACTGGATCACAGCGAACGGAGCAACCCCATGAACATGTATCTCAAGACTCGCCGTCTGCTTCTCAGCCTCGCCACCCTCTGTCTGGCGATTCTCGCCGCCTGCGGCGGCGGTGGAGCGTCGAGAGAGGCGGGTGGCGCCACGACAACGGTCGCGGCGGGAACGGACATGGCGGATACGGACATGGCGAGCCAGTCGACAACGGTGAGGTCCACCGTGGGGACGACGCCAACGACCACGGCCGCGCCGCCGCAAACATCCACACCACCGACCACGAACCCGCCACCGACCACG
>CAZVUM010000038.1:20685-32745 GCA_964629575.1 uncultured Acidimicrobiales bacterium
GGCCGCGCCGCCGCAAACATCCACACCACCGACCACGAACCCGCCACCGACCACGGCGGCCGCGCCGAGTCTCGACGAACTGATCAGCATCGTGCTCACCTTGGGCGACTTCCCGAACGGTTACACGGCCCGCTTCCCGGGTCCGTCTGAGCACACCCAGGCACTCGATTCGGCGCCGTGCGGCACCGATCTGGGTACGGCAGGCTTCACCTATGCCCTCGTGAACGTCTTCGAATGGCCGTACGAACAACTCGGGTGGCCGAGCGCGGGGGTCGTCGTAACCGTCACCAGCAGGGTCGACGTGGACCCGACAGCGGTCGATCGGGTCCATGCGTGGCGCGACGAAATCGGAGACGGTTGCTCACTGACGTTCGGCGACCTGGGCGAAAGCGACCGTGTGCTCGTCGAGATCGAGGGCGGTCCAGGCATCGACGCCGCGGTCGCTCACCTCCTGATACCGAAAAGCGCACAGCAGGCGTTGTACGTCGTGGAGTTCGCAGCCTCCGGCCACCTGGTGACCCTGGCGATGGACGCCTCGGCACCGAACCTCGCCACCGTTCCTCAACTCGCCGAACCAATCGTTCAGGCTGCACGGGACCGCATCGCCGCGGTGTTCGGATGACCACGGCACGCCGGGTTGGGTGGGTCTCTGGTGAGCTCTCTACTGCGTAACCGCGAGGCGTTCGCCGAGGTGGTGGAGGCCAACCGCGCTGTCCTGCGCTCGGCCGCCGCATCCTCGCACGACCGGAGCGAGGCTCTGTTGGCGCTCGCAGCGGATGACCGGTCGGTGGTCAGCGTGGACGTCGACTCGGGGCACCTGATCGAGGTCATCGGCTACTTGCCCGCCGCAACCCGGTTGGTCATCTGCGTGCCGCAACACGTCCCGCTGCTCCTGAGAGAGTCGCAGCGAGACATCGTCGAGGCGCTCGCCATCTGTCGCGCAGCAGCTCGGCTTCACGCCACCACATCTTCCGCCGTCGGCGAGCCCGTGGCGATCGTCGTCTGGTTTGGCCACAGCCCCGACGACGGCCGAAGCCCCATCGTGCAGCAGGCGAACATGCTCGTGGCTGCCGACCGGCTGGTGGCGTGGTCGAGGCGCCTCGGCGCCGAGGAGCTGCCGACCACCATCATCGCGCTCGGTGATGCGTCAGCCCTCGTGGACAGGTCGCTCGGTCGTGGTCTCGAACCCGACAACGTTGTACTGCTCGGGAGCCGCGCGACGCGCTGGCCGCGAACGTCTCGGCTGAGGGCCGGGCGGCACCTCTACGTCGCCTGCGTCACCCGACGCGACCGCCGCGGTTGGCGCTCGGCTGGGGCGGTGGTTCTGGCGACCCGATCAAGGTGGCGGCGAAGCGATCCCATTGCGCAGCTTCTCCAGCCGCGATCGCAGCTGATCGAGGACCTGGCGCTGATCTGCGGCCGAACCGCTGGCGAGCCGACCCCAGTGGGTCTGCGGCTCGACGGAGGAAGGCGCAGTGGGGCGGGCTGAGCACTACTCAGGTCGAGTGTCCTCGGCGGAGAGGATGTCGTCCGTCTGCAGCCATCCCTCGAGCGCTGCGAGCTTCCACTCCGGGACGTCCGAATCGTGCTCGCCGCCTATGAGTTCGTTCATCGCGGTGAGCACCTCTGATCGGTTCCACGCCCGAACTTCGAGGCCATAGTCAAGGACGACCCTCGCTGCGTCCGCACTCGTCCCGAGGTTCGCCGCGAACATCT
This sequence comes from uncultured Acidimicrobiales bacterium, assembly GCA_964629575.1. Lineage (GTDB taxonomy): Bacteria > Actinomycetota > Acidimicrobiia > Acidimicrobiales > Poriferisodalaceae > JAYPWI01. The sequence continues at coordinate 22,402 of CAZVUM010000038.1, forward strand.
CCAGGCGATCGCTGGCATCCACCCATGCCGCGGCGCGGCCAACAACATCACCGAGGGCGACAAAGTCTTCCGTGTTCCTGAACCGATCAGCGTGCCACCTCAGCGACTCTTCCCACGCTGTCATCAGCCACCTCCGGTCCCCGGCTTGTCCGGCCTGATGGAAGTCACTCCTCCCAGGCCGTCGATCCTGCACCAGGCTATGCGCCCCTTGTCGCCGCCCCACGCGGTGACCCTGGCCTCCTCCCAGCTGAACTCGGTGGGCTGAGCCGTGTCCCACTCGGCGAGCCGAAGCGATTCACTCGGACGGTAGGGCGTGACGAAGGCGGCCCAGTCGGTCACCCGGATATCGAGTTTGCCGCCTCGATCTGGATCGGCCTCGGTTCTCACCGGCGGTTCGGACCACGGGCCCTTGTGCGGTGCGAGCTCATGGAGTGCGAACCGCAGATCGCCAGTGTGATGAACCGCCTTGACGTTGGGGAGAACAGCGACGGCCTGGTTGACGCCGGCAAGAGCGCCGAGCTCGCGGACCATCGTTTCGAGATCGGGGCTGTCGGTCGGCGCAACGATCAGATTGACCCCGGCTCGGCGAAGCAGCGGGATGACGTCGGGGTGCAGAAGATCCCGACAGACGCCGACCGCCAACCGGTGACTGGAACCGAGCTGCAGCAGAGTGAACGACGGTGACTTCGCCCGCTTTGCGCACTCTCCCGGAACCGGAAACTGCTTCACATGGTCATGCGGGACGTACCTGCCGTCCTTGTTGAGAATCCACGCCCACAAGCGATTGACCCGCTCCTTCTCGAGGATCTCGAAACCAGAGCCCCCGACGACGATGGCTGGACGGCGGTCCGGCGGCAGAGCTGCGAGAAAGTCGCCGATCGCCTTGGCCTCTCCGGGTACGCCCTGCAGGGCGTACTCGGGGAGGCTCACGACGAGCGGAGGTTTGCTTCCCCACGGTGCCTCGTTGAGCCAGCGCCTTAGCCACTTCACGGGGCTGCGGACCGGCCGGTACCACATCGGTTGTGGCGTGAGGTCGCTGTGTTCGTCGACCTCCTTGCCGGCACAGTCGTAGAACCGCCAGTCATCTTCGCAGCACCACGGGTGAAGGGTGACGAGCAGATCCGACGCGTCGCGTCGATCGAAGCGCTTGATCGAGGAGTCGGCGTGCTGGAAATCGAGGGAGATGCTGATCTCCTGCCCACTCGACGGTCGGTCCCAGAAGCGCAGGTGCTCGCTCTCCCACGGCCGCAGCTCGAGCGATCCCGGACCCGACGTCAGCAACGGAAACGACTTCGTGAACGCCGGACTCAGATACTCGGTCTTGCGCACGTTCGGCTTCGGCCAGGTCACCGGAAACGCCACGTCGGGTCTCATCTCGACGATCGGCTTGCTGTTCCACGCCGTCCGGTAGGCGCTGACGAACAAAGACCAGGCCCCCGCGTCGACGCCTCTCGCGATGGCCTGCAGCCGCTCAGCGACGGAGAGGTCAGAATGCCTCTCAAAGAGCTTGACGAGCGCACTCGCGCTCGCCCCGTCGACAACATCCCCGGTCGGTGCGGCGCTGCGGTCCCGCTCTGCGCCGCCGATCGCCTCTTTCGCGCCGTGGCTCAAACGCGCGATTCGAGGCCGATGACCCTGGACGTCCTCTGGCGGGTCGAGAGCGACGAGCTTGAGAAGCGCGACCGCATACGCGAACCACGTGACCGAGTCGCGTTTCAGAGCGCGGCCAGCCGCCTTTTGGACGAACGCGCCCAGCGAGTCAGCCCCGAGGGGCACGCCCTCCGTGCCGGGGAGCGGTTTCGTGGGATCAAAGAGCCCAGTGACGAAAGCCGTCATCCTGGTCAGCGCATCCCCTGAGTCGGTCACCGCCTACTCTCCTCGTCAATACGGTCGATCCACATCTGTACCCCCAAACGTCGACTCAAGGCATCTGCCTCGCGGAACAAGGCCGCGGCCCGTTCGTCCTCACCCCTGGCACGGGCGACGAGCGCCCGGTAGAGGTCCGCGGGCCCCAACACCGTCACCACGGCGCCCACCACGATGAGGCGACCTGCGTAGCCATCCAGGAGGCGAGCGAGGCTCGCTGTGGCGCCAGGGTCGGCCCCGACCCTGCTGACGAGCTCCGCCGTCCAGCCGAGGTTCATCTGCCAGAGCACGTTGCGCGGCCACGTGTCGAACTGGGCGAGAACCTCGTCGAGCAGCGACCGGGCGCCAGCTGAGTCGCCCGCCGCCGCGAGGCACAACGCATGGGCGACCTGCCACTCCGGGACGGGGCTGAAGGTCAGAAGCGTCTCGCTGTCCCCGATGAGCTCCGCCACGCCTCCTCGGTGGAGCGCGGCCGAGAGCCGGGCTCCGAGGAAGGCCGGGAAAGCATCATCCAGCCCGTACTCCTGTCCGAGCTGCATCGCCTCCTCATCGGTTCGCCGACCGTGCTCGAACTCGCCCTCGAGATACGCGAACGCCGCCTCGATCATCAAGGCAAACCAGCGAATCTTCGGAAGCTGCGTTTTCTCCGCGAGCAGTTGCATGGACCCGAGGTGGCTGCGGGCCTCCTCCAGGAGACCGTCTTGGAGCAAGTCGTGGACGTGACACTGCAGGGCGACTCCCTCCCATACCGGATCGCTCATGCGCTGCGACCGTGTGAGCATGTCGCGCGACAACAGAAGCCGGGGCTGCTCTCGGGGCGGCGGGTGCCCCTGAGCCTGTGCGGTGGGCGTGGTCGGCGGCGGCTCGGAGAGCAGACTCATGTGGCGAGCGTTCAACGCCGCGACGACGGTACGGTCGTCGCCGAGCCGGACGGCGGCGTCGAGGACCTCGGCCGACTCGTCCCGAAGGCGATCCGCCTCGTCGCCCACACGCGTACGGCCGAAGAAGAAGCCCTCGTTGATGCGCTCGGCGCGAACTTCGAGCACGAGACTCGGGTTCGCCACCGCGGTCTCGAGTTGTTTCTGGGCCTCCTCGAGCACCTCGAATCGGCGGGTCGAGGCCGACATGTTGCGACCGTAGTCGTCGTATTCGATGGCAATACGGGCGAAGAGCGGAGCGTCTTCGCCGTCGGCTGCATCGCCCAGGGCCTGCTCCCAGGCGGCTCGGGCACCGTCGATCTCCCGACACAACATGAGGGCTCGCCCGAGACGACTGCCCACGGCTGCCCGATCGGGGCTCGAGAATCCAGTTGCGGCCGGCGACTCGAGAAGCCTGACCAACACATCTCGAGCACCGTCATGAGAGGCGCGTCCCAACAGCCAGTCCGCAGCCGAGATGGCGTCGTCCAAGACGATGCGATCGTCGGCCAGCGGTGACGCCTCGAGGCTGTGATACGCGATGCCCGCAGGGCTCGCCGCCCGCCCGCGAAGCGTCTCGGCGATCGCCATGTGGCGCCGACGCCGCGCGCCGTTGGACATCCCCTGGTACAGAGCGTCTCGATAGGCGACATGGGAGAAGCTGAGGTCACCGGAGATCGGGTCCTCGCTCAGAACTCCTCTGCGAAGCGCGGGCTCGAGGCCCTCGGCGACCTCGGCCACGTTCCTCGACGTCGATGTCGCGAGGACGTCGAGGTCCACATCGACCCCGACGACGGCTGCGTCCTCGAGGAGATGGAGCGTCCGCGTCGGCACTACGGCCAACGCCTCCGTCGCAGCGATCGCTGCGGCCTGATCGGGTGGAACCTGCAAGAGATCGTCGGTGAACGGCAGGACGCCGTCCGGAGCGACCCCGCGCACGAGCTGTCGAAAATGGAGTGGGCTGCCGCCGCTGCGGCGATACAAGCGCTGGAGCGCCTCTGCGTCGAGTTCCGGCCCCTCTCGACCGTCTTGGGCAGCGATCAGCGCAGCGTCTTCGATCTCGATCCGACGCAGGTCGATCAGCTCGGTGTCGGCGCGGCTGCTGAGGGCCCGGAGATCGCTGGAAGCCTCCCGGCCGCCCACAGGACGCATCGCACCCAGCACGAGGCAGCGGTTGGCAGGAATCCTCCGCAGAACGTGGGAGAGCACACCCATCGTTCCGGGCGACGCCCACTGCAAGTCATCCACAACGACCAATTGGGGATGAATGTCGCTTTCGATCTCGATCACCCTGACGAGCGCCTCCATCAGTCGGCTGCGCTGCACCTCGGGGTCGAGCTCAGGCTCCTCCGCCGCGTCGACCCCGGCGAACCCCGGGCACAGGCGCGCCAACGCAGGCGCCAGGCCGGCCAGCCGGTCGACGAGCATCTCGTGATCTCGGCGATTGTGAATCGACCAGAGAATCTCCACCCAAGCTTCGAGCGGAGCAAAGCCTGACGCGGATGAACGCCCGTATGCGACGTCGACGCCCCGGCCCACCGCCAGTGCAGCGACTTTCGCCAGCAGCCACGTCTTGCCCATGCCGGGTTCGCCTCGGACAACGGCCATCCCCGTCTGATTGCTCCCGCGGGTCAGCGCCTGCAACAGGAAGTCGAAGTCCTCGACCTCGTCGTTGCGGCCCACGAAGTCGGCCCCGCCCATCACCGCGAGCCGGGCATCGCCAGCAGGTGGCCGCTCCACGGCAGACTTCGGAGCAGCGGCGGCGGCGCTCGCGGCGACGACCACCGTTGCGGTCGTGTCCCCCACCGCGACGAGATCGTTCGAGCGACCGAGACGCACAGCGTCGTGCGTGAGAATGGCTCGCTCGAGGTCCGCGACGCTCTGGCTCGGATCGAGACCCAGATCTTCGCGGAGCCTGCTCCGAAGTCGGTCGAGTGCGTCGAGGGCTTCGACTTGGCGCCCTTCGGCGTAGAGGGCCTCGGCGAGGATCACCGTTCGTTGTTCCCGAAGGGGCTGCTCGGCCACCAGGCGGGCGAGATCTGCCACCATGCCGGGTGCTCCCTGCCGGCGGAGGCTCGCGATCGCCAGCAACTCCTCTGCGTCGAGGGCCATGTCGGCCAGGCGCTCGCTCTCGACCTGAAGGGCCAACAGGTCAAGGCCGCCAAAGGGTTCGCCGCGATGTAGCTCGACGGCTCGCGATGCGGCGATCTTCGCAGCCTCGTCGTCGCCGGCGCCGAGGGCAGCCCGCGCACGCCGAAGTGACGACTCGAGCTCCTCGATGTCGGTCCTGACGTCGGTGTGCAGACAGTACGCAGACCCCTCGCGAACGAGGAGATCCTCCGACCCCAGGGACCGGAACGCAGCGCGCACGACTCCGAGATGAACGCGGAGCGCGCTGGCCGCGGTTCGTGGCGGCTCACCGTTCCAGAGACCGTCGATGAGAACGTCTCGGTGGAGGCGCACACCGCGACTCGTCGCCAACAAGGCCACGAGGCCCAGAGCCTTTGCAGACTGCATCTCAGCACGGTCGTCGTTCGACCACACCTGAACAGGCCCCAAAACTCCAACCGTCACTGCGCCCACGGAGGGTGAGCGTAGGTCGCACTGCGGAATCGTACGAAGTCGAGCCGGCGTGAGTGTGGTCCTGCTCCACCGCAGCCGCTGATTCCGTGGAGTGGGACCGCGCCACAGGCGGCGCGCTCGCACTCGGCGGGGGCGGAACCGCCCGAGCGCCGGTTTCGACTCGGGACGCTGCACCGTTAGGATGACCCGCAGGCGGGCCAACGACGTCCCGTCCACCGGTCCCTCCTGTGGGCCACACCCGATCCGCCGATCCGCCTGGATCTCCGATTCGAGTCGAGGACGTCACTCGTGCCTGAACCATTGCAGCGCGTACGCGCTGGCCTGCCGACACCTGTTGCCGCCCCGCGCCGCCGCCTCCCCGGCGACGGCCGCCCCGCTCCCCAGGGGCTCTACCACCCCTCGCAGGAGCACGACGCGTGTGGCGTGGGCTTCGTCGTCGATATGCATGGGCGCAAGAGTCACGAAATGGTCCAGCAGGGACTGAAGTGCCTCTACAACCTCGACCATCGTGGCGCCACCGGCGCAGAAGCCAACGTGGGTGACGGCGCCGGGATGCTCATCCAGGTCCCCGATGGGTTCCTGCGGGCGGTGTGCGACTTCGAGCTTCCGCCCGAAGGCACGTATGCAGCCGGAATCGCCTTTCTTCCCGCAGACGATCCAGACACCGCAGCCGCTGCGATCGCCAAGATCGTCGAGGACGAGGGCCTCACGGTCGTGGGTTGGCGCTCGGTGCCCACCGACGCGAGCAGCCTCGGCAGCTTCGCCACTGACGCGATGCCCGAGTTCCGCACCCTGATCGTCGCCGCCGCGGAGGGCGAAGCCGAGCTGTCTGGCCTCGCTCTCGAGCGCCGCGCCTTCGTGCTCCGCAAGCGGATCGAACACGAGATCGAGCCCGGCGTGTACTTCCCGTCGCTGTCGGGTCGAACGATGGTCTACAAGGGCATGCTCACCTGCGACCAGCTGCCCGACTTCTATCCCGACCTGCGAGATGAGCGGCTGACGAGCGCCCTCGCCCTGGTGCACTCGCGCTTCAGCACCAACACCTTCCCCTCGTGGCCGCTCGCTCACCCGTACCGGGTGATCGCCCACAACGGTGAGATCAACACCGTGATGGGCAACCGCAACTGGATGCGGGCCCGTGAAGGAGCGTTCGAATCCGAAGACTTCGGCGACCGCCTCGAACGGGCGTACCCCATCATGACGCCGGACGCTTCGGACACAGCGAGCTTCGACGAGGCGCTCGAACTGCTGCACCTGGCGGGCCGTTCGCTCCCCCACTCCGTGCTGATGATGATCCCCGAGGCCTGGGAGAACCACGAGACGATTCCGGACTGGAAGCGCGACTTCTACGAGTTCCACGCCTCGCTCATGGAACCGTGGGACGGTCCCGCCTCGATCGCATTCACCGACGGCACGGTCATCGGTGCGGTTCTCGACCGCAACGGCCTGCGACCATCCCGCTTCTGGGTCACCGACGACGGCCTCGTGGTGATGGCCTCCGAGGTCGGCGTTCTCGACATCCCGCAGCACAAGGTCGTGCAGAAGGGCCGCCTGCAGCCGGGCCGCATGTTCCTCGTGGATACCGAGCAGGGCCGAATCGTCGGCGACGAGGAAATCAAGCAGACCCTCGCCGAAGCCGAGCCCTACGGCGAATGGTTGCGTGAGGGCCTGCTGCACCTCGACGACCTCGCACCCCGCTTCCTGCTGACGCCCCAGCACAGCTCGGTCGTGCAGCGCCAGCGCTCGTTCGGGTACACCCTGGAGGAGATCCGGATCCTGCTGGCACCCATGGCGCGCACCGGGGCCGAACCCATCGGTTCGATGGGCACCGACACCCCGATCGCCGCGCTGTCCAACCGCAGCCGCCTGCTGTTCGACTACTTCAGCCAGCTGTTCGCACAGGTCACCAACCCACCGCTCGACGCCATCCGCGAGGAACTGGTGACCTCGACGGCATCGGTGATCGGACCGGAAGCCAACCTTCTTCGGCCCGGACCCGAGTCGTGCCGCCAGATCGTGGTGCCGTACCCGATCCTCACCAACGAGGAACTGGCAAAGATCCTCTACCTCAACGAGAACGGCGATCAGCCCGAGTTCAAGGCGTTCGCGATCGACGGTCTGTATCCGGTCGCCGAAGGCGGTGAAGGGATGCGCCGGGCGATCGAGGACATCCGACAGAAGGTGTCCGAAGCGATCGCCGAGGGCGCGAAGGTGATCGTTCTCTCCGACAGGTACGGCAACGAGGAAATGGCACCGATCCCGTCGCTGCTACTCACCGGTGCCGTCCACCACCACCTCGTCCGCGAGAAGACCAGGACCGAGGTCGGCCTCGTCGTGGAGTGCGGTGATGCCCGCGAGGTGCACCACATGGCGCTGCTCCTCGGCTACGGCGCCGGCGCGATCAACCCCTATCTGGCGTTCGAGTCGATCACCGACCTCATCGACCAGGGCGTCATCACCGACGTCGACGAGCGGGCAGCCCACCGCAACTTCATCAAGGCCTGCTCCAAGGGCGTGCTCAAGATCATGTCGAAGATGGGGATCTCGACGGTCGCGTCCTACACGGGCGCCCAGGTGTTCGAGTGCGTGGGGCTCGACCACCAGACGATCGAGGACTACTTCGCGGGAACCACGTCCAAGCTCGGCGGCGTAGGGCTCGATGTGCTCGCAGAAGAGGTCGCCCTCCGGCATCGGTACGCGTATCTCGAGAACCCCACCGAGGACGCGCATCGCGACCTCTGGGCCGGTGGTGAGTTCCAGTGGCGGCGGGAAGGCGAGTACCACCTGTTCAACCCCGACACGGTCTACAAGCTGCAGCATTCGACGCGGGCCGGCCGGTACGACCTGTTCAAGGAGTACACCCAGCTCGTCGACGACCAGTCACAGGAGCTGGCCACGCTGCGCGGGCTGTTCCAGCTGAAGCCCGCGGACGGTGGACCGATACCGATCGACGAGGTCGAGCCGGCAACGGAGATCTTCAAGCGATTCTCCACAGGGGCCATGAGCTATGGCTCGATCTCCGCTGAGGCGCACGAAACCCTCGCCATCGCCATGAACCGGATCGGCGGCAAGTCGAACACCGGCGAGGGTGGCGAGGATCCCGATCGCTTCACACCGGACGCCAACGGGGATCTCCGCCGCTCGGCGATCAAGCAGGTGGCCTCGGGCAGGTTCGGGGTGACCAGCGAGTATCTGGTCAACGCCGACGACCTGCAGATCAAGATGGCCCAGGGCGCCAAGCCAGGTGAGGGTGGCCAGCTCCCCGGTCCGAAGGTGTGGCCGTGGATCGCGAAGACCCGGCACTCCACACCGGGCGTCGGTCTGATCTCTCCCCCGCCCCACCACGACATCTATTCCATCGAGGATCTCAAGCAGCTGATCCACGATCTGAAGAACTCCAACCCCGCCGCGCGCGTGCACGTGAAGCTCGTCGCCGAAAACGGTGTCGGCACGGTGGCCGCAGGCGTGTCGAAGGCCAAGGCCGACGTCGTGCTCATCTCGGGTCACGACGGCGGCACGGGCGCCTCGCCGCTCAACAGCCTCAAGCACGCTGGTGGGCCGTGGGAGCTGGGGCTCGCCGAGACCCAGCAGACACTGATCATGAACGGTCTGCGCGACCGCATCGTCGTGCAGACCGACGGCCAGCTGAAGACGGGTCGTGACGTCGTGGTCGCCGCCCTGCTCGGGGCCGAGGAGTTCGGCTTCGCCACCGCTCCGCTCGTGGTGAGCGGCTGCATCATGATGCGGGTCTGCCACCTCGACACGTGCCCGGTCGGGGTCGCGACCCAGAACAAGACGCTGCGCGAGCGCTATTCGGGCAAGGCGGAGTTCGTCGTCAACTTCTTCGAGTACATCGCTCAAGAGGTCCGCGAGTACCTGGCCGAAATGGGCTTCCGTTCTCTCGAGGAAGCGATCGGCCGGGTCGATCGGCTCGACGTCAAAGACGCGATCGACCACTGGAAGGCCGACGGTCTCGACCTGTCTCCGATCCTCCACGTGCCCGCCTCTCCATGGGAGCAGGACAACTTCTGCTCCCAGGAGCAAGACCATGGGCTCGAGCGGGCGCTCGACCAGGAACTGATCCGCCAGGCCGCACCGGCCCTCGACCGGGCCGAACCCGTGGTGATCGACACGCCGATCACCAACGTCAACCGGACGGTCGGGACGCTGCTCGGCCACGAGGTCACCAAGGCCCACGGTGGCGACGGGCTGGCCGACGACACGATCCAGATCAACTTCACTGGGTCCGCTGGCCAGAGTTTCGGGGCCTTCGTCCCCCGGGGCATCACCATGCGGCTCGAAGGCGACGCCAACGACTACACGGGCAAGGGGCTGTCTGGGGGGCGGGTCGTGATTCGGCCGCCCGGCGACGCTCATCCGTCGTTCGAGCCGGAGAAGAACATCGTCGCTGGCAACGTGATCCTGTACGGCGCGACGGGGGGCCAGATGTTCCTGCGTGGGGTCGTGGGTGAACGGTTCTGCGTGCGGAACTCCGGCGCGACCGCTGTGGTCGAGGGCGTGGGCGATCACGCCTGTGAGTACATGACAGGCGGCCGGGTGGTCGTGCTAGGTGAGACCGGGCGCAACTTCGGCGCGGGAATGTCCGGTGGCATGGCGTTCGTGTACGACCCCGACGACGTGTTCCACCGCAGCCTCAACCCGGAGATGGTCGATCTCGAGGTGTCGATCGGCGATGAGGATGCCGAGTTCGTGCGGGACATGCTGCGCACGCACGTGACCGAGACCGGTTCGACGGTGGCCGAGGCGATCCTCGATCGCTGGCATCAGCAGGTGCGTCACTTCAAGAAGGTGATGCCGAAGGACTACCGCCGGGTTCTCGAGGCCATGGCGGCGGCCGAAGAGCAGGGACGCGACGTCGAAGAGGCCGTCATGGCCGCGGCGCACGGATAGGAGATCACCCCTCTCATGGGAGATGTCAGAGGCTTCATGAAGCATGGGCGCGAGCTGCCCACCCGTC
>CAZVUM010000038.1:32845-47294 GCA_964629575.1 uncultured Acidimicrobiales bacterium
CTCATGGGAGATGTCAGAGGCTTCATGAAGCATGGGCGCGAGCTGCCCACCCGTCGGCCGGTTCCGGTGCGCCTGCACGACTGGCGTGAGGTGTATGAGCCCTTCAGCGATGAGACGCTGCGGGATCAGGCGAGCCGCTGCATGGATTGCGGCATCCCGTTCTGCAACAACGGATGCCCGCTGGGAAACATCATTCCGGATTGGAACGATCTCGTGTATCGGGACCGCTGGAAGGATGCGATCGAGCGGCTGCACGCGACCAACAACTTCCCGGAGTTCACCGGGCGGCTGTGCCCCGCTCCGTGCGAGGGCGCCTGCGTGCTGGGGATCAACCAGGATCCGGTGACGATCAAGCAGGTCGAGGTCACGATCATCGACAAGGCGTGGGAGCTCGGCTGGGTACAACCCGAGCCGGCTGCGGTGACAACCGGCAAGCGGGTTGCGGTGGTTGGCTCGGGTCCGGCGGGCCTGGCGGCTGCCCAGCAGCTGACGCGGGCCGGTCACGGTGTCGTCGTGTTCGAACGGGCCGACCGGATCGGTGGCCTGCTCCGCTACGGGATTCCCGAGTTCAAGATGGAGAAGCGCCACATCGATCGGCGCCTCGAGCAGATGGAGGACGAGGGCACCGAGTTCCGCACCGGCGTCAATGTCGGGGTGGACGTGTCCGCCGACGAGCTCCGCGCCGAGTTCGACGCCATGGTGTTGGCTGGGGGAGCGACGCAGTGGCGCGATCTGCCGATCCCGGGTCGTGAGCTCAACGGCATCCACCAGGCAATGGAGTATCTGCCGTGGGCCAATCGGGCCCAGCAGGGCGACTTGGACGTCGACGACGTACCGATCACGTCGAAGGACAAGGCGGTGGTGATCATCGGTGGTGGCGACACCGGGGCCGACTGCCTCGGGACAGCGCACCGCCAGGGCGCGCGATCGATCCACCAGTTCGAGATCATGCCGCGGCCACCCGACGAACGCTCCGACGCCAACCCGTGGCCGGCCTATCCCATGATCTACCGGGTCTCCTCAGCGCACGAAGAAGGCGGCGAGCGGGTCTATTCGGTGAACACCGAGGAGTTCCTGGGCGACCACGACGGCAACCTGCGGGCGCTGCGTGCACACGAAGTGGTCATGACCGACGGGCAGTTCCAGAAGGTCGACGGGTCGGACTTCGAGATCGAGTGCGAGCGAGTGTTCCTCGCGATGGGGTTCACGGGACCCGAGGGCGAAGGACTGCTGGAGCAGCTCGACGTGGAGCGCGATCCGCGTTCGAACGTCGCTCGCGACGACGCCTACGCCACCTCCGCCGAGGGCGTGTGGGTCTGCGGCGACATGGGCCGTGGTCAGAGCCTCATCGTGTGGGCCATCGCCGAAGGGCGGGCATGCGCGGCTGCGGTCGACGAGGCACTCATGGGCGAGACGGCCCTCCCCCGGCCGATCGCGCCCACCGACCGCCCGCTGTTGTAGCCACAACTACCCTCGGCGGCCATGAGCGTGTCGGGCAAGCGTGTTCTCGTGACGGGCGCAAGCGCGGGCATCGGTGCGGCCACCGTCGAACGGCTCGCCGCGGACGGTGCGAAGGTCGTGGTCGCCAGCCGGAGCCAGCCGCCTGCGCTTCCAAGCGGTGCGACCTGGGTCGCCACCGACGTCTCCGACACGACGGCGGTCACGTCGTTGTTCGATCAACACGGGCCATTCGACGCGGTCGTCAACAACGCGGGCGTGCAGGTCGAGAAGACGATCGCCGAGACCACCGACGCCGACTACGACCTCGTCATGGACGTCAATGTGCGCGGGGTGTTCCTCTGCTGCCGCGCAGCTGTTCGTCAGATGGCCGACTCCGGCGGAGGGAGCATCGTCAACATCGCCTCGGTCGCCGCATCGACCGCCGACCACGGGATGGCCGTGTACAACGCGTCGAAGGGCGCCGTGCTCAGCCTCACCCGGGCGATCGCCGTCGATCACGGCCGCGACGGGATCCGCTGCAACGCGGTCAGCCCGGGGTGGATCATGACAGCCCTGGCCGACGCTGCGTTCGACGTTGCTGAAGACCCGGCTGCGGCTCGGGAGGCCGCGACCGCGAAACACCCGGTCGGTCGGATGGGGCGGCCCTCCGATGTGGCCGGACTGGTGGCCTGGCTGATCTCCGACGATGCGACGTTCGCGTCGGGGTCCAACTTCACGATCGACGGCGGCCTCACAGCGCAGAGCCCCATCTCCCCCGACTGACACCGAAGGAACAGACCATGAACGACCAGACCGCCCCCCGCATCGACGGAGACCGGCTGTGGCGGACCCTCCATCAGCTCGCGGAGATCGGCGCAACGGCGGCGGGCGGTGTCGCACGGGTGGCCCTGACCGACGTCGACAAGGCGGGGCGAGACCAGTTCGTCGAGTGGGTCACCGACGTCGGCTGCAGCGTGCACCTGGATCGGATGGGCAACATCTACGCACGCTACGACGGGACCGACCCGAGCCGCGATCCCGTGGCCATCGGCAGTCACCTCGACAGCCAACCAACGGGCGGAAAGTTCGATGGTGCGTACGGCGTCATGGTGGGGCTCGAAGTGATTCGGGCGCTGCACGAGTCCGAAACCCGCACCGCCGCACCCATCGAGGTGATCTCGTGGACCAACGAGGAGGGGGCCCGATTCCCACCCGCCATGATCGGGTCGGGTGTGTACGGAGGCGCCTTCAGCCTCGAGGAGGGACTCGGCGCCACCGCGATGGACGGCGCCAAGCTCGGGGACGAACTCACGCGGATCGGCTATTCCGGCCCCGAACCGGCGGGCAGTCGTCGCTTCGCCCAGTACATCGAGCCCCATATCGAGCAGGGACCGATTCTCGAAGCGGGCGGCGACACGATCGGCGTTGTCACAGGGGTTCAGGGCATCCGCTGGTACGACGTCACCGTGACCGGTCGCGAGGCCCACGCGGGGACGACTCCGATGGATCGCCGCTCCGATGCGATGGTGAGCGCCGCCCGGCTCGTCGCAGCGATCGACGACATCGGGCGGGCCCGTCCCGATGGCCGATCGACCGTGGGCGTCCTCTCCTCGACGCCGGCATCACGGAACACGGTCGCCGGTCACGTGCAGCTCACCGTGGACCTTCGCCACCCCGATCCCGACGAGCTACAGCGGATGGAAGACGAGCTGCAAGCTGCGGCCGAAGGGCTCGACCCACGCCCTGAGGTCCAGCAGATCTGGTACTCGCCGCCGCTGAAGTTCGACGACGCCATCGTGTCTGCCGTGCGCGCGGCGGCCGAGCACGAGGGGCACCGACCGGTCGACATCACGTCGGGCGCCGGGCACGACGCCGTCTACGTGGCGCGGGTGTCACCGACCGGCATGATCTTCATCCCGTGCGAGGACGGGCTCTCCCACAACGAGGCGGAGAACATCACTCGCGATCACGCGGTCGCCGGTGCAAAGGTCACCCTTCGGGCCGTGCTCGATCTCGCCAGCTCGTAACCTGGCGCCATGAGCGATCGACGCAGCGAACTGGCCTCCCTCACCGCCAACTTCATGGATGCCTTCAACCGGGCCGACCTCGACGGTATGATGGCGTACTTCCACCCCGACGGCGTGTACGACGAGTTCAACGGTCGCCGCGCCGAGGGTTTCGACGCGGTGCGCGAAGCGTTTCGCCCACAGTTCGAGGGCGCGTTCGGCGAGATGAAGTTCCTCGACGAGGATCTCTTCATCGACGCAGACACCGGCAAGGTGATGGCGTCGTGGCGCTGCACCCTCGAGGTCAAGGGTGAACCAACGTCGTGGCGCGGCCTCGACCTGCTCCACTTCGAGGGCGACAGGGTGATCTACAAGGGCACCTACGCCAAGGCCAAGGCTCCCCTCTTCGAGTAGGTCGTAAGGTGCCTGGAAAGGTGCCTGGCACTTCGTGTTACGGATCGTCACGAAACGTGCCTGGCACTTCGTGTTACGGGTTGATGACTATCGGGCCAGCTCTGCGGTGTGCGCGTGGCCGTGCACGTCCATCTCGAAGGTGAGGCCGGTGATCGGCGGATGGGCCACGACCCAGGTGAGGCCGAGCGAGGCTGCGGGACCGATGCGATCGAGCAACACATCGATCGCCTCGGTCCAACCGGCGCTGGCGCAGTACACGTTGACGCGGGTGGCGAGCTCCCACCCCACGCCAAGCGCTGCCATACGCGTCTCCATCTCATCGAGCACCTGCTCGACGCGCACCGACCACTCCCCCGCCACGATCGCCTCGGGTCGAAGGTCTGACTGATCCACGAGGTCGCCCGCCCCGGCGATCGTGAAGGTCGGGCGTTCAACGACGGCAGGACGCACGATGCTCACACCGTGGAGTTGCGTGTCGGCTGGCGCATCGTGCACAGGCGCCACGTTGGTGCGTGCCACGGGATTCTCGTCGCCGAGAAGCAGCCCCCACTCCTCGAGAAGCCGGCGGTACGCACCGTTGAAGTCACCGAACCCCGCGAAACTGTGCGGCTCCGGACACCTCAACTCGACGCCGACGAGGGCCTGTCGGGCCAGGCCCTGCGCGCTGAGCCAGTGGTCGAGCTGCGAAAAACCCTCCTGCCACGGCTGCGGCGCAGCAAAGGACAGGTGAGCGATCTCGTGGCCAGCGGTTGCCTTCACCCCGCCCGAGTACGGCTCGATGCCCGGAACGAAGTGGTAGGTCCCCGACGGGTGCTCACGGCTGCTCATCCCGACGGGAGGCTAGCTCCCGCGGACGATCGCACCCGGTTGAATGCCCTCCCCATCCAGCATCGACGCGGTCGATGGACGAAAGCTTGGATCATTCGGCCCGATGACGTACGAAACGCCCGACCATTCCATACACTGCGAGTCGCCTCGGCCCCCGCGAGTGGTGGTCGCGGAAAGCAAAGGAAAGACGTCATGGCGACGGGCACAGTGAAGTTCTTCAACAACGAGAAGGGGTACGGCTTCATCTCCCGTCCCGACGGAGACGACGTCTTCGTACACTTCTCCAACATCGATGGCAGCGGTTTCCGTTCGCTCGAAGAAGGCCAGGCGGTCGAATTCGAGGTCGGTCCGGGCCGCAAGGGCGACGAGGCCCTCAACGTTCGCGCTGTCTGAATCGCCTGATTTACAGTTCGTTCTCGCTGAGGCCGCTCCTTTGGAGCGGCCTCAGCCGCGTCTAGCCTCGCGGCCGTGCCCGCCGCTGCCGCCGCCCTCCGCCAGAAACTCGGCCCCATCGGAATCTGGTCCTTCCGTTTCGACGCACTCACGTCCGGAGAGGCGAGCGACGCAGCGATGGAGATCGAGCGGCTCGGCTTCCCGTCGTTGTGGATTCCCGAAGTCGGCCGGACCGAAGCGCTCTCGCTCGCCGGCCACCTCCTGCACAGCACCTACAGCCTGACGGTTGCCAACGGGATCGCCCGGGTGAGCGATCGGTCGGCGAGCGCAGCTGCCGCAGGGCACGCCTACCTCCAGGAGATCTCGGGCCAGCGCCACGTACTCGGCCTCGGGCTCGGCGGAGCGCTGTCCAACGGCCCCGCACCGCTGGACGTCATGACCGACTACCTCGGCGCGCTCGAGGCTGCCTGGACGGCCAACCGCCGCGTCGGCGACGCCGACCTCATCTGGTGTCTGGCTGCCTACAACACGCGCATGGCCGAACTGGCCGGCGACCGCACCGGTGGGGTGCACACCTACCTGATCGATCCCCAGCACACGGCGTCCATTCGGGCGCTCATCGGAGCCGATCCCGTGATCGCTGCGGAGATGGCCGTTGTCCTCACCGATGATCGCGAGGAGGCCGTCCACGTCGGCAGGTCCCACCTCGCCACCTACATCGGCTCTCGGAGCCACCAACGCAAGTTCCGCGCGCTGGGGTTCGACGACGATGACTTCGCGGAGGGGGGCAGCGAGCGGCTCATCACGAATCTCGTCGTGCACGGGGCGGCCGCCATTCGTGAGCGCGTCGCCGCGCACCGAGGAGCCGGGGCGGACCACGTCGCTGTTCAGGTCCTCGGCACATCGTCTCTCGACGAAGATCTCCAAGCCTGGGCGACGATCGCCCGGCTGGTGCTCTAGGGACATCAGCGCCTCGGAAGGCTACGGTTCCCACGCTGCCGCATCCCGCTCTTGTCGCCTTCGGCGACGGGCCGCTCGGGCCACGCCTCCGATCCGGTCGTCGCTGGCGCTCCTCCCTACTCGCGCGGCTCTAGCGGCTGTCGACCTCTCGCCAGCCCGGCTGGGAGCGAGCTGCGTCGATGGGCGAGCTCGACGTCTCCGACGGCCGAAACATGAGGGCGATCCGCGGTCCCGCCCGGCGCACCTTGGGAACGCAGTGTTCCCAGGTTCGTTGGCACGTGCCACCCATCACGAGCAGATCGCCGTGTCCGAGACGAAAGTCCAGGCGCCCCTCGCCCCCGCCCTTGGGTCGCAGCCCAAACGTTCGGGGTTCACCCAACGACACGGTGGCGACGAGCGCCTGGGGTCGCTCCCGGGCAACCTGGTCGCCGTGCCACGCAACGCTGTCGTTGCCATCGCGGTACAGCGCGACGCCGACCCTGTCGAAGGCGACTCCGTACCCCGCGTCGAGCCTGCCCTGAATTTCCTCGACGACACCGACGCAGCGGCCGCGGGCAGGCAGCTCGCCGATGAGCCTCGGCACATCGACGAAGCGGTCGTACATGGGGCGTCGGTGCTGGGACCAGTGCACGTTCTCGACGAGTTCGACGAAGAGTTCCTCGTGACCGGACAGCCAGCTCGGCGCATGATCGATCCAGGCACCGCGAGCCAGCTCCCGACGCATGCCGGGTCGAAGGCGAGGCGCCGATGGTTTCTCGTGCCCGAAGAGCGATGGCTGGCCGGCGAGCATCGTGCTCATGCCACAACGCTACCAGAACATATGTTCGCCTGCGAGCGCCGGCTGTGTCGACCTAGCATCACGGTCGTGCTGCACCTGGTGACGACCAATCCACCGAGGGGCGAACATCTCACGGTGGACTCCTTCGACGATCTCGAGGCGGTGGGCGAGGCCTTTCGGGCCGGCGCCCGCGTGACCGCGGAGCTGCGCGGCGACGACCGACTCGCCCGACGGGCCGTGGACTTCATGTCCGGCCTTACCTATGCCCTCGACGGCGACATCGAGCGAGTCGCCGACCGGGTGTTTCTGCTCGTGCCGTCGGAGATGGAGTCGGCGGAGAGCGCCTGAGGTTCATGCCGCGAGACCCCTGCCGGCGAGCCGGCTGAGGACCCAGTCGAGCGAGCCCAGGTGACCGCACATGTGCCACCAGTCCTTGAGCGCCTCGTCGAGGACGCCGCGGTCCCCCACGACGCCGAGCAGGCGCACAGGCCCCGCATCACCGCCTTCGTCGCTCGCCGCCCACTGAACGGCCACGACCTCACCGGTGCCCTCGAGCCACACGACGCGCCACGGAAGATCGAGGCGAGGACCCTGCCACCGGGAGCCGTACTCCACCTCGCACGGACCCAGGCGACGGATGTCGTGGGACCGAAACGCAGTCCACGAGGGCCAGGTTCGAGATGACGGGGAGGGGGTCGATGAGTTCATCCCACGAGTATCGCGCGACCGAACACCTGTTCGCCAACACCGGAGCCAGGCGTTGACTACCTTGCGCCCATGAGCTCACCGCGGATCGCCGTCGAACCCGACTGTTGGCGCAAGCAGTCCCTCGTGGATGCCGTCGAGGCCGGCGGAGGCACGGTGACATCGCCCGCCGAAGCCGAGGCGCTGGTGTGGGCCGAGCCGGCTCGGGCGGACCTTCTCCCCCCGATGCTCGGTTCCAATCCCGACATCGACTGGGTCCAGTTGCCATACGCCGGCATCGAGCCCTTCATCGAGATGCTGCGGGCCCATCCCCACCTCGAATGGACGTGCGGCAAGGGCGTCTATGCCGCACCGGTTGCAGAGCACGTCCTCATGTTGGCCCTCGCGGGATTGCGCGGCCTGGCCACCTATGCGCGGGCCACGACCTGGGAGAAGCCAGAGGGGCGCAACCTGTTCGACGCTCGGGTGACAGTGCTCGGCGGAGGCGGGATCACAGAGGAGCTGCTCCCGTTGCTCGCTCCGTTCCGGTGCGAGGTCACGGTGATTCGCAATCGCATCGCGCCGATGGACGGTGCCGCGCACGTGCTCGGTCCCGACGGCCTCCACGAGGTGCTCCCGACAACCGACCTGTTGGTTCTCGCGCTGGCGCTCACCCCCGAGACGACAGGGATCATCGGCGCCGCCGAGCTCGAGGCCCTGCCCGGACACGCATGGATCGTCAACCTCGCACGGGGTCGCCACATCGACACCGACGCGCTGGTCGACGCCCTGGGTTCGGGGAGCATCGGTGGAGCCGCCCTCGACGTCACCGAACCAGAGCCGCTTCCCGACGGTCACCCGTTGTGGAAGCTGCCCAACTGCATCATCACGCCCCACATCGGCAACACACCGGAGATGGGCCTCGCCCTCCTCGCCGACCGGGTCCGCGAGAACGTTCGCCGCCGCGGCGCCGGTGAGGAGCTGATCGGCCCCGTCGACGTCGACTTGGGCTACTGACCGCGTCGCCCCAAGTCGAGCAACTTTGGAGTTGAGCAACTTTGGTGTCAGGCACCGATGTTGCTCAACTTGCCCAACTCGCTACAGCTAGCCCCGAAGTGTGGCGGGCAGTGCGGATTCGACGGCGTCGATGCAGCGCTGGCGAATCTCGCCGACTTCGTCGTCGGTCATCGTGTGATCGGCTGACTGCAGCCGCAGCGCGAACGCGAGCGATCGACGCCCCGGATCGAGCTGATCCCCCCGATAGACGTCGAAGAGGGCGAGCGAGATGAGCTCGTCGCCACCCGCTTCACGCAGCGCGGCCTCGACGTGGGACGCCTGAACCGAATCGTCCACCACGAATGCCAGGTCGATGTCGCTCGACGGGTAGGTCGACACCAGGCGGTAGGGGCGGTCCCCCGCAGCTTCGGCCGCTGCAAGTAGGGCGTCGACACGGACGTCGATCCAACCGCACCGCTGGGACACGCCATGGGCCTCCAGCACCCCCGGATCGACCTCGCCCACGACACCCACCACCGCACCGTCGATCGCGATCGTGGCCGCGCGCGTCGGGTGCATGCCCGAGATGTCGTCTGCGTTCGTCAGCTCGAACTCGACTCCCAGACCGGTCGCCACGCTGTCCCACAACTGCTTGGCCGCCAGGGCGTCGGCACCGGCGACGATCGCAGCCACGTGCTCCTGCTCGTCGGGAAGGGCTCCCCCGGCCACCGGAGGACCGAAGGTCGCACCGATCTCGAAGAGCCGAACACCCAGGTTGCGATGCGACTCGTTGTACCCGACCGCCCCGACCAGCCCAGGGAGCAGCGACGGGCGGAGAACCGACTCCTCCACGGCCAGCGGGTTGAGCAAGCGCACCGGATCGTCGATCGACAGGCCGGCCTTGGCGACGGCGTTTGGGGCCAGGAATGGGTTGGGCATGGCCTCGGACAACCCCAGGCCGGCGAGGAGGTGGCGGAGCTGACGGCGGAGCTTCTGGGACATCGTCAGGTGCCCGGCGTCGGGCGAGCGCGGCACCGTCGCCCCCAGACGGCCATAGCCGTAGTGGCGGGCGACCTCTTCTGACACGTCGGTCTCGGTCTCGGTGTCTGGCCGGAACGACGGGATGGTCACGTTCTGAACATCGCCGTCCACCGGATCGATGCCGAAGCCGATCGGTTCGAGCAGCGTTGCGATCTCGTCCGAGGTGAAGTCACGGCCGAGGAGGTGGCTGATGCGCGACGTCCGAACCGGAACCGAAACGAGCTCGGGCATGTCGCCCCTCGCATCGATCGTGCCCGACGCGACCTCGACTCCGCCCGGCGTGATCTGGTGGAGAAGCTGGCAGAAGCGGTCGACGGCGGCCGCCTTGAGCGCCCAGTCGGTTCCCCGCTCGAAACGCGCAGAGGCCTCCGACCGCAGCCCGAGCCGCTGCGATGTACGAGCGATGGACTCGCGGTTCCACCACGCCATCTCGAGCAGCACTGCATCGGTCGACTCGGAGATCTCGGTACTCGCCCCGCCCATCACTCCTGCGATGCCGATCGGTTCGTCCGCAGCGTTGACGATGAGGCCATCTCCCGCGACCGCCTCCCGCTCCTGACCGTCGAGCGTCACCAGCGTTTCGGGGCCGCGGGCCCGCCGGACACC
The DNA here is from genome assembly GCA_964629575.1 of uncultured Acidimicrobiales bacterium. GTDB lineage: Bacteria > Actinomycetota > Acidimicrobiia > Acidimicrobiales > Poriferisodalaceae > JAYPWI01. The sequence continues at coordinate 42,992 of CAZVUM010000038.1, forward strand.
GATCTTGCCGTCGGGAACGAGCGCCAGGTCGTAGGTGTGGTTGGGCGTGCCGAGCTCGAGCATCACGTAGTTGGACACGTCGACGACCGAGTTGATCGGCCGCATCCCCAAGAGCGTCAATCGCATCTGCATCCAGAGTGGCGACTCGCCCACCTGGACGCCTCGGATGACGCGCGCCGCGAAGCGACCGCACAGGTCGCCGTCGACGATCTCCACCGATGCGGCGGAATCGACGCTCTCGTCCGACTCCTCCACGCTCCACTCCGGCATGGCGAATGGGACGCCGAGCCGCGCCGCGAGATCGCGCGCCACGCCCGCCACCGACATGGCGTCGGGGCGGTTGGGATTGATCTCGAGGTCGTAGAGGACGTCGCCGGCGAGGCCGAGCTGGTCCATGAGCGGCGACCCCAGTTCGAGGCCTTCGGGCAGGATCATGATCCCGTCGTGGTCGGAACCCAACCCGATCTCGGCTGCGCTGCAACACATGCCGTTGGAGTCCTCGCCGCGCATCTTGCGCTTGGCGATCTCCATACCGTTGGGCATGACCGTGCCGATCGTGGCGAACGGAATCAGGTCCCCGACCGACATGTTGAAGGCGCCGCAGCAGACCTGGAGGGCCTGCCCATCGCCGGAGTCGACATCGACGAGCTGAATCCGGTCGGCCTGAGGATGCGGGCGCAGATCGAGCACCTTGGCGATCACGATGCCGTCCAGCGGCTCGAGGACCGTCATCTCCTCCACGGCCATACCGAGGTCGCTCATGTGATTTCCGAGCTCGACGGGATCGCCCTCGATCGGGGCGAACTCACGCAACCAGGACAGAAGAACCTTCACTGAACTCTCCGACCTAGAACTGGCTGAGGAAGCGAACGTCGTTGGTGTACATGTCGCGCAGGTCGTCGATGCCATGACGCATCAGCGCGAGCCGGTCGATGCCGAACCCGAAGGCGAAGCCCGTCCATTCCTCGCTGTCGATCCCGCAGTTGCCGAGCACGTTGGGGTGCACCATTCCGCAGCCCCCGAGCTCGATCCAGCCGGTGCGCTGGCAGGTCTGACATCCATCGCCTTCGCAGATCACACAGGTGATGTCGAACTCGGCCGACGGCTCCGTGAACGGGAAATACGACGGCCGCAGGCGGCTGGTGATGCTGCTGCCGAAGTACGCGGCCGTGAAGTCGTTGAGCGTGCCGGCGAGGTCGCGGAAGCTGATGCCGCGGTCCACGACGAGCCCTTCGATCTGGTGGAACACGGGCATGTGGCTCGCATCGGCCGTGTCACGACGGAACACCCGGCCCGGGCACACCGTGTAGATCGGCGGCTCCTGGTTCTCCATCACCCGGATCTGCACGGGCGAGGTGTGGGTGCGAAGCAGCACGTTGGTGGCCTCACCGCCCTCGCCGTCGCCGATCTCGGTGCGATCGCCGAGATCGAGGTACAGGGTGTCGAACATCGATCGCGCGGGGTGCGCTGCGGGCAGGTTGAGCGCCTCGAAGTTGTACCAATCCGTCTCGGCCTGTGGGCCCTCCGAGACAGTGAAGCCCATGCCGACGAAGACGTCCTCGAGTCGCTCGGTCGCCTGGGTCACCAGGTGCAGGTGGCCGAGAGCAGGCGCGCTCGGGGCCTCGGTGAGGTCGAGCCGCTCTGTTTCGAGCTGCACTCGACGAGCCGCTGCCGCGAAGCTCGCCCTGGCGTCGTCGTGGGCGGCTCGCACCGCCTGCTGAGCGGCGTTGAGCGCTTGGCCCACGCTCGCACGCTCGTCAGCCTCCACCTGGCCCATGAGGCGCTTGAGGCCCCCGAGGGCCGACTTCTTGCCGAAGAGCTGGGACTCGATCGCAGTGAGGCCGTCCAGGTCGGCGGCGGCGGCGATCGCGGCCAGCGACGCGACGCGCGCGTCATCGATCTCGTCATACACGGTCATCGGAGTGAAAGGTTACGGGACCGGGCACCGGGCCCACGAGCCGGATTCGTCACGATGTGGAGCGCATCCGGTACATCACGATGCCGGCGGTGACCGCCACGTTGAGCGACTCCACCGGCGGGGCCATCGGCACTGAGATCTGCTGGTCGACCTCTGAAAGCGACTCGGCGCTCACCCCATGGGCTTCGCTGCCCAGCACGAGGGTCATCTTGTCGGCCTGACCCAGCCCGTCGACGTCGATTGCCGCATCGGCTGCCGTCGCGATGCGGGTGTGTCCGGCCGAGCCCAGGGCACGCAAGGCGTCGACCGGTTCGATGCGGCGCACCACGTCGAGAGCGAAGACCGTTCCGGCGCTGGCCCGCACCGCCCGGGGGCTCCATAGGTCGGCGGTGCCGGTTCCTGCCACGACGGCGTCGAATCCGGCGGCGGCCGCGGTGCGCACGATCGCGCCTGCGTTGCCCGGATCCTGAACACGGTCGATCACCACCACGCGCGAACGTTCGGCGATGTCGTCGATCGAGCGGTCCACGCGGCGAATGGTTGCGAGCACACCCTGCGGTGTGTCGGAATCGGCGAGCCGGTCGAGGGCGCGCGGATCCACCTCGACGACTTCGGCGGTTTCGCCCACCAGCTCGCTGACCGCGTCGAGCCGATCGGGACGGACGAAAACGCACTCCACGTCAGCGTCGCAATCGAGCGCCGTCTGGAGTGGGCGAGGTCCGTCGAGCACCGTCACGGCCTCGGAGTCGCGGAACCGCCGATCGCGGATCAGCCGCCCGAGACGGACGACCCGATGATTGGATCCGGCGAGAATCAGCCGGCCTGGGCGGATTCGCGGGCGGACTCTGCGGTTTCGACCAGCTTGGTGAACGCCGCGGGGTCGTGGACAGCCATGTCGGCCAGGATCTTGCGATCGACCTCGATGCCGGCTGCGCCGAGGCCGTTGATCAGCTTGCTGTATGTGGTGCCGTTCTGGCGGGCCGCAGCGTTGATCCGCTGAATCCACAGACGCCGGAACTCACCCTTGCGGGCCCGGCGATCGCGGAACGCGTACTGCCCGCTGTGCATCACCTGCTCGTTGGCTGCCCGATAGGACCGGCTCTTGTTGCCGTAGTAGCCCTTGGCCTTGTCGAGGGTGGCCTTGCGGCTCTTGCGACCCGCGACCGAACGCTTCACTCGTGCCATTGTTCTGAAACTCCCGTGTCGCTCGTCAGATCACTTGCCCAGCATCTTGTTGATGCGGGGCTGATCTGCGCGGTGGACGTCGGCCTCGAGGGCGAGCCGACGCTTGCGCTTGGCCGACTTCTTCTCGAGGATGTGGTTGCGGTTCTGCTTGCGGCGCACCAGCTTGCCGGACCCGGTGGTCTTGAAGCGCTTCTTGGCGCCGCTGTGCGTCTTCATCTTGGGCATGGGATCTCCGTGTCAGGATCGGTCGGAGGAATGAGGAGGATGCGCCCTGGCGGGAGCGGTCAGGAATCGGCGTCGCCGTCGCTCGGTGCTGCCACCTGGGCACCGTCGTCGTCGGTCTTGGCCGACTCCTTCTTGCGTTGCTGGGCCTGTTTGTCAGGGCTCAGGACCATGGTCATGTTGCGGCCATCGAGCTTGGGGAACTGGTCGACCTTGCCGACCTCGTCGACGGTGTCGGCAACACGCTCGAGAATCTCCCGACCCAACTCGGGATGGAAGACCTCGCGGCCCCTGAACATGATGGTGATCTTCACCTTGTGACCCTCGGAGAGGAACTTCTCCACCTTGCCGGTCTTGGTGTCGAAATCACCCTGGCCGATCTTGGGCCGGTACTTCATCTCCTTCAGGGAGACGTTGCTGGCCTTCTTGCGGGATTCTTTGGCCCGCTGGGCGGCTTCGTACTTGTACTTGCCGTAGTCCATGATCCGGCACACGGGAGGATTCGCGTTTGCCGCGACCTCCACGAGATCCAGATCGAGACCCCGGGCGATGTTCAGGGCTTCTGGCAGGGGCTTGATGCCGATCTGCTCGCCGTCAGGGGCGACCAGTCGCACTTCCCGCGCCCGGATCCGTTCGTTGATCCGGGCATCGCCGTCGTCTGCGCGTGCTATGACCGCGCTCGCTTGACCATGGGACCGTTCGCCAAAAGACGTCTCCTCGTCCGAAACTCGGCACCCCGCGCCGGACGACGAAGGGCGAACTCGCGATGCTCACGAAGTCCGCCCACAACACTATCGACTCCGCCGATGTCCGGCTCGTTGGAGCCCGATCGACGGGAGAAGAGTGACCTCGGCGCGCCTCGCAGCGGCCGGGTGGGGAGAGCCCGCTTGCCTCGGTTGTCGAGGACGTAGGGTACCAGGATGAGCAGTTTCTGGACACCTTCGGGCGAGCACCAGGTTCCATCCCCCGGCCACGACG
>CAZVUM010000039.1:0-32770 GCA_964629575.1 uncultured Acidimicrobiales bacterium
GACCCCTAGTGCGCGCGGTGGGTGGGAGCTGGCGACGGAGGGCGTCAGGCCAGCTCGGCAGCGAAGGCAGAGATGACGGTGTCGACGTCGGTGGCGGAGACGTCGAGATGAGTGACGATGCGGGTGCCGCGGCCCGACCAGCGGGTGAGCACGCCGCGGTCGGCGAGGCGTTCCTCGATGCCCGCATCGTCGGCCTCGAGGTGGGCGAAGATCATGTTGGTGTTCTGGGCATCCACCGTGAGCCCGTCGATCGCATCGAGCCCCGCGGCCAGGCGTTCGGCGTTGGCGTGATCGTCGGCGAGGCGATCGATGTTGTGGTCGAGCGCGTAGCGACCGGCAGCTGCGAGAAGCCCCACCTGCCTCATGCCGCCGCCCACCATCTTGCGCCACTTGCGGGCCTCGGCGACGAGGCCCGCATCTCCGACCAACACCGAGCCCACTGGCGCCCCCAGGCCCTTCGACAGACACACCGACACGCTGTCGAAGGGCTCAGCGACCGTCCGCGGCGCGACCCCGAGCGCGACCGCCGCATTCCACAGCCGCGCCCCATCGAGATGCAGAGCCAACCCCCGGCGGTCGGCCAGCGCCCGCGCATCGTGCATCTGCTCGACGGACAGCACTCGGCCATCGGTCGTGTTCTCGATGCACAGCAGCCGGGTGCGTGCGAAGTGGGTGTCGTCCGGCTTCACTGCCGCATCGGCAGCCTTGAGGTCGAGCATCCCGTCGGCCGTGGTCGGAACCGGCTGCGGTTGGATCGATCCGAGCACCGCGGCGCCCCCCGCCTCGTACATGTAGGTGTGGGCGTGGGCGCCCACGATGTACTCGTCGCCGCGTTGGCAGTGCGCCATCAGCGCGCAGAGGTTGGACTGGGTGCCGCTCGGGACGAACATGGCCGCGGCCTTGCCGAGAAGGTCCGCCGTGAACTCCTCCAGCGCGTTCACCGTGGGATCGTCGCCGAATACGTCGTCGCCGACCTCCGCCTCGAACATGGCCTTGCGCATGGCGCCGGTCGGGCGGGACACGGTGTCTGAGCGGAGATCGATCACCGCACCAATCTGCCACCAATCCGCGGCGATCCGGCACCCCCGGCCGCGCCCGCCCGTAATCCGGCGCGCGCTGCCTCGGCGCGCGGGCACCGAACGTGCACGACGACACGACTCTGCGTGGCCAAACGACCGCGAAATGTGGCGAAGATTGCGGTTTCGTGCCCTTCCCGGGTCCGGTGGTGGCCCCCCGGGTACACTGGGGCACGCCGCGATCGCCGCCTGCGAGGCCCACACGCCCGAAGCGCTCGCAGGCGACGAAAGGAACAACGCTTTGCCGAAGATTAAAGACGACGCCATCCTGCTCGAGGGCAAGACGGTCGAGGCCCTCAAGGGTGGACATTTCCGCATCGAGCTCGACAACGGGCACGAAGTTCTCGGCCACCTCAGCGGCAAGATGCGCAAGCACCACATCCGGATCCTCCCCGGTGACCGCGTCCAGGTCGAGGTGTCCGCATACGACCTGACGCGCGGCCGGATCACCTACCGCTACAAGTAGCGCCGAAGGGTCCGCAGTACCCTCGCCGACATGTCCGATGCGCCGCGGGTCACCGTCGCGATGGCCGCCTACAACGAGCGGCAACATCTGCGTACGGCGGTGCAGAGCATCCTCGACCAGTCGTTTGCCGACTTCGAGCTGCTCATCGTCGACGACGGCTCGACCGACGGGTGTCTCGACACGATCGCTGGTCTCGACGACCCGCGCATCGTCGTCCACCGCCAGGAGAACCAGGGCAAGGCGGTGGCCCTCAACAACGTGCTCGACAACGCACGCGGCGAATTCATCTGTCTCCAGGACGCCGATGACATCGCCCACAGCGACCGGTTGGCCCTCCAGGTGGCAGCGCTCGACGAGCGACCCGAGGCCGGCGGGTGCTTTTGTCGGCATCACCTGATCGTCGGCGATCGGCACATCGCCCCCCGCTACCGCGCTGCCGACGAAGCCGAGTGCGCACGGATGGTCGCCCGCGGACAGAACCCCGGCATGGACCCGACGATCATGTTTCGCAGGGACGCGACCGCCCACATCCGCTTCGACCCCGACCTCCACATCGGACACGGCGAGGATCATCTCCTCCGGATCGGCGAACAGTTTCCGATGGTCGTGATCGCTGGGTGCCACTACGGCTACCGGATCCATGAGGGCAACATGTCCAAGGGCAAGGGCGACGAGCTCGTGCGCTACCACGAAATCGTGCGGGGACGCGCTGCCGAACGACGGGGCGAAGATCCGGCAGACCACGGCGGGAGCCGGTCGATGCTGCGCCCCGAACGCATGGCCGGTGTCACGGGCCACGTCATCGCATCGAGCGTCGAGCTCACTGCGCTCGGACGTCGCCGCGAAGCGATCACCACCGGTCTGGGTCACGTGCGCGGCATCTGGAAGTACCCCAACTCGTGGTTGCCGCTCGTGTACGCGCTCACCCCTGCGTTCGTCCTCCGGCGCCGTCGTCCGGACTTCGCATTGATGTCGGCCGAGCGTGGTCGATACGAGCAGTGATGTCGGCGCTGCCCGAATTCACAGCGATCATCCCGAGCTACAACCGCGGCCATCTGCTCGAACGCGCCGCGGCGTCGGTCTGGTCGCAGACCCATCCGCCGGTCGAGCTGGTGATCGTCGACGACGGCTCCTCGGACGACACGGCCGCGGTGGTTCGCTCTCTCGACGGCAACGTTCGCTACGTCCACAAGGAGAACGGCGGCGGAGCGTCAGCCCGCAACCGCGGCGTCGAGGAGGCCAGGACCGAGTGGGTCGCCTTTCTCGACTCCGACGATCTGTGGACCTCCGATCATCTCGAACGCATCGCCGCAGCAATCGAGGCGACCGACGGTGAGGCGGACCTCTACTTCACAGACGTGCGGCAGACGGCGGAAGAGGGCGGCAAGCGAAGCTTCGAATCCGCCGGTGTGAACTTCGCGGGCCCCCACCTGCTGCGAAGGGATGCGCTCGCGTGGGCGGTGGCTCCGTACCAGCCGGCGATGCTCCAGGGTCTGGCGGTCAGAAAGACTGCCTTCGAGGAGATCGGTGGCCTCTGGACCGAGTTGTCGAGCAGGCACGACACGCACTTCTTCTATTTCGCGTTCGCTGACCATCCGGCGTGTGCCGTGGCCGGCGTGACGGTGGAGATGACCTCCGACGACGACATGAGCAATCGGCTCACCGGTGGCGTCGGCAATCGCGGCCGGCGGTTCGCCGAGTGCACGGTGCGCCTGTACACCGATGTTCTCGAACGGCGGAGCGGCTCCGATGAGCGACGCGTCGCGCGCGACCTCCTCGCCAAGGGGTACAAGCATCTCGCGGTCGAGGAGTGGCGGGCCGGCGATCGGACCCAGGCAGTCGGCAGCGCGTTCCGGTCACTCCGAACGTCGCCGCTCGGGATCGTTCTGTCTCTCGCTCCGGGCCGGCGCACGCTTCCGTCGGTGCGCAGGGCGCGAGCGGCACTCAGCAGCTGAGCGGTGCCGAGCGCTACCGTCGTTGCATGACCACCACCCCGAACCAGACCGTGCGCTACGAGGTCGCGGACGGCGTCGCGACCGTCACGCTCGACCGACCCGACTCGCTGAACTCGATGACCAACGAGCTGATGGACGACATCAGCGCCGCGTTCGGGTTCGTCGAGGCCGACGCCTCGGTGCGGGTCGTCGTGCTCACCGGCGAAGGACGTGGTTTCTGCTCAGGAGCCGATCTGCGCGACGCCTCCAGCGATTCGATGGACGACGAGGTTGCTGCCGATCAGGGCGACGTGGTCGCTGGCGGAATGGACGATCACTTCCATCCGGCGATCCGCGCCATCTCCAGCTGTCCGGTTCCGACGATCGCCCGGGTGAACGGCGTCGCGGCGGGCGGGGGGTTCGGTCTGGCGCTCGCCTGCGATGTCGCAATCGCCACGCGCTCGGCGTTCTTCGTCGCGACTTTCGGTCCGCGTCTCGGCATCGTTCCCGACCTGGGCACGACGTGGAGCGTGCCGATGCGAGTGGGGCGCGCCCGCGCGCTCGGCATCACGATGCTCGGAGACCGCATCACGTCCGAACAGGCCGAGGAGTGGGGCCTGATCTGGAAGTCGGTCGAAGACGGTGACCTCGACAAGGAGGTCGCCAAGGTGGTGGAGGTCTTCGCCCGGAGCTCTCCGATGGCGATGGCCCGCATCCGTGATGCTGTCTCGACCGCCGCGGAGCGCAGCTTCAGCGAGCAGCTCGACGTCGAGCGCGATCACCAGCGCGTGCTGATTCCCCGAAACATGGCCGAGGGCGCCGACGCGTTCTTGGCCAAGCGCGAGCCGGACTTCGACTCGGATCGGGGCTGAACTCGCGGGCTACCGCGGGTCGGTGGTGCGGTTGTCGGACTTCCAGTCGGAGATCGCCCGCTCGGAGACCGGGATCACCTGGCCGTGACGGAGCCTGTCGCGTTCGGAGATGTGAATGCTGGGCGGCAGGTGGCGGTCGAACGACTTCACGTAGGCACCCCAATGGTCACCGAGGCGCTGGTAGCCGCCTGAGTAGGCGGATCCGAGCGGGCCAGTGATGTCTCGAGCCGCCCGTGCCATTTCGTTGGGGGCATGCGCTCGGCCCCGGCGCCGCGACCGGAATTCCTGGAACATTTCCGAGCACCACCGGCGGATACGCGCCAGCTTCGGTCGGAAGAAGCCCTGCTGATCCATGGCTGCGAAGTCTATGGCTCGGGGGCGGTGCTGTGGTCGCCGCTGGGCCACAATGGTCCAATGTCCGACGCTGTGATTGCCGACACCGATGCCGAGACGCGCCGCGTGGATGCGGCGCTCGACGCCCTCCTGGCCGACAACGACCCGACGGCGATGAGCTACGAGGACTTCCGCGGGGCCCAATTCGATCATGGGCTCGCGTGGGTCTACTTCGAGGAGGGCCATGGCGGTATCGGCGTCAACCCGTCCTTGCAGAAGCGGGTGGAGCAGCGGCTTCGCGAGGCGGGTGCCAAGCCCATGCAACCTGCGATGTTCTTCATGCATCTTGCCGGGCCGACCATCGCCACCCATGGCACTGATGAGCTGAAGCGTCGCTTCTTGCGCCCCATGTTCACGGGCGAGGAGCGGTGGTGCCAGCTGTTCAGCGAACCGGGCGCCGGGAGCGACTTCGCGGGACTGGCGACCCGGGCCGTCAAAGACGGTGACGAGTGGATCGTGAACGGCCAGAAGGTCTGGAACACGATGGCCCACCTCGGTGACTACGGGATGCTGGTGACCCGCACCGACCCCGACATGCCCAAGCACCGCGGGATGACGTATTTCGCCGTCGACATGAAGAGCCCCGGCGTCGAGGTTCGTCCGCTGCGCCAGATCACCGGCGAGGCCGAGTTCAACGAGGTCTACCTGACCGACGCGCGGGTCCCAGACGCGTTCCGGGTCGGCGATGTGGGGGACGGTTGGCGAGTCAGCCTGACCACCCTCATGAACGAGCGCAACGCAATCGGCACCGGAAGCGGTGGCGGAGTGCCCAAAGCGGGATCGGGGCCGATCTCGGTTCTCACCAAGATCTGGAAGGACACGCCGGAGGAGCAGAAGACCGAGGTCGCCCTCGACACCCTCATGCAGCTGTGGGTGCGCGCGGACGTCATGCGCCTCACCAACATCCGAGCCGGTCAGAACCGACGCATGGGCAATCCGGGCCCCGAGATGTCGATAGCCAAGCTCGCGTTCGCGGAATTGAACAAGGACCTCATGTCGACCGCGGTGGACATGATGGGGATGGCTGGGCAGGTGGGCTTCGACTACACGTTCCGTCGCCCCGAGGATCTGTCGGTCGACGGCTCGGAGGGCGGTGTCCAGCACGGCTTCCTCCGGGTGCGGGCCAACTCGATCGAAGGCGGCACCAGCGAGATCATGCGGAACATCCTCGGCGAGCAGGTTCTCGGTCTGCCGGGCGAGCCGCGCGTGGACAAGGACGTGCCGTGGATCGAGGTCCCGCGCAGCTGACGAGCGTGTCGCCGACACAACCTCTCCGTTTCGGGAACTCCCCGAGCCCCCGGCGAGTTGGAAAGGTATGAACCCACGCCTGTCGCGCGCGCTCGCAGCCATCGCCCTCGGTGCGGTGGTGGCGCTGGTCGCAGTCAACGTCCTGCGATCCGATGACGCTGAGCCAGTCGGTGTGAGCGCGGTTGCACCACCCGAGAGCACCCAGCCCACGGACAGCTCGGACAGCACCGAGCGCACCGGGGGGACAGAGGCGTCCCCGGCCCCGTCGACGGGCGCCGAGCAACCCTCGCCTGAGGCCCCGCCCGTGATCCGCGCCGTCCCCGAGCTCACCGGCAACGAATCGTGGTTCAACTCCGAAGGCCGGGACCCCGAAGAGATCGCAATCGAGGAGATCTACTCCGCGAACCAGGCCACGATCGTGCAGTTCTGGACCTTCGGCTGCCGCAACTGCAAAGCGACGCTTCCGCATCTGCAGGCGCTCTACGACGATCATCGCGACAGCGGGCTGGAGATCGTGGGAATCCATGCGCCCGAGTTCTCGTTCGAACGCGACCCCGACAACGTGGCGGAGGCGATCACGGACCTGGGCATCGAGTGGCTGGTGACGCTCGACCAGGACAAGCGCAACTTCCACCGGTGGCAAGAAGGGCGCACCGGCTACTGGCCTCGGACCTACGTGATCGACTCCGACGGCAACATTCGCTTCGACCACATCGGCGAAGGCAGCTACGACGAGCTGCGTTCGGTCGTCGAAGCTCTGCTCGCCGAGCCGGCCTGACCCGAGGCTGCGGACACCGCCGTGGACACCCTGATCGAGGGGATCGATGCCTCGGTCCAGCCGTGCACGCTGGCTGTGGTGCTTCCCGCCGTCGCGACCGTGTTCGCCTCCGGCAGGCGAGCTCTCGTCGGTTGGCTCGGCTTCGTCCTCGGCTGTTCCATCTTGTTCTGGGCGAGAGCGGCCGGTTACTGGGACGTCAGTCGGAGCGGCGTGATGCAGTTGGTGGTGGCCGCGCTGGCCGTCGCGGCGTTCGGCGCCGTGTACCTCCGGCGCCGCGGCGACATCGACCTCACGTTCGGCGGCGCGGTCGTGGCGGGCGGCCTGGCCGGCTGGCTCTGGCGCCCGTGTGTCGGAGAGCGTCTCGGTGACATCCTCAACAACGCGTCGGATGAGGGCGTCCGCACCCTCTCGCTCACGCCGCTCTATGTCACCGGCGTCACGATCGTCGGGCTCGGCCTGGCGCTCGTGCCGCGGGTGTGGCCGCGCGTGCTCCCGGTGGTCGAACGGCGGGGACTACGACTGGTCGGTCTGTACTTCGCCGTCGCCTATGCCGCTCTCATCGCAGCAGGTCGCTACGACGATCTGGTCGCCGAGTTGCTACAGCGCTCGTCGGCTTGAAGCGGTCAGTCGACGTCGAGCCTGTAGCCCTCGCCGTCGCGGACCATCACCCCGCCGGTGGGCGTTCCGAAGTGGGTGCCGATCACGAGCGTCTCGCCATCGGCCCAACCCGGAAAGACCTCGTGCCGCGTCGCCCGAGCTTCGTCGGAGTCCGTGTCGAAGTCAGAGGACAGTTCTGGATCGGCGAGCTGCATCGGATGGTGAGCCATGTCGCCTGTGATGATCGCTCGCTTTCCGTCCGACTCGACCACCACCGACACGTGCCCCGGTGTGTGGCCAGGGGTCGACTGGAACGAGACCTCGTCACAGATCCGATGGTCCGGCGACACCATGGTTGCTCTGTCAGCGTCGGTGATCGGCGCCACCGAGTCCTGGAACACCGGGTCGCCGAAGAGGTCCTCGGTGGCCTCCCAGTGGTCGAACTCGGCCTGGACGAACAGGTACTCCGCGTTGGCGAAGGTCGGCACCCACTCGCCGTCCACGAGCCGCGTGTTCCACCCCACGTGATCCACGTGCAGGTGGGTGCACACGACGTGTGTGATCTCCTCGGGCGGGTAGCCGGCGGCGGTGAGCTCGTCGAGGAACGGGCCCTGCTGTTCGTGCCAGAAGGGGTTGCCCCGCTGTTTGTCGTTTCCGACGCAGGTGTCGACCGCGATCTTGTGGTCGCCGACATCGATGACGCAGCAGTGGATCTTCTGTTTCAGAAACCCCTCGTCTGACACGAAGTGCGGCTTGAGCCAGGGAGCGGCTTCGGCCCGCTGCAAGACGTCGGTCTTGCTGAGGGAGCTGAAGAGAAAGCGGGGCGAAGTGGGGGTCTCGGACTCGGCCACCGACGTGATGGTCGCATCGCCGACCGTCCAGCTCAGGGGCTCGGATGGGGACGTGGTGTCCTCGGTCATCGTTCGCCTCAGCCCAGCTCTGCGTGGAGGAACTCGACGACCTGGGGCCACAGCTCGCCGGCGAGGGCCGCATCGTAGGTGCCGATCGCATCTTCCTCGTTCATGAACGCGTGCCCGGCCTCGTGGATCGTGATCTCGACGTCTTTGCCCATGCCCCGGAGCTTCTCGCCCAGGGCGGTCGCTGCTTCGGGCGGGAAGAAGTCGTCCGGGCTGGCCATGTGGCCCCGGACCTTGGCGGTGAGACCACCCCAATCGGGTTCGCCGTCACCTTGCGGGAATCCGTAGAACGGCACGGCAGCCTTCACCACATCGCCGCGACCGGCGGCGATCATGAATGTCAGCAGCCCACCCATGCAGAACCCGATCACGCCGACGCCGTCGCCGGAGCTGGCATCGTGGCCGAGCAGGTAGTCGATGGCGCCGCTCATGTCCTTGGCAGCCCGCTCCGGCGGCAGGTTGGTCATGAGCTCGCCGGCCTTGTCCATCTCGTCGTGACCCGCGAGCTCACCGTGATAGAGATCCGGTGCGAGGGCGACGAAGCCCCGCGCTGCCATCTGATCTGCGACCCCCTTCATCTGCTCGTTGAGCCCCCACCACTCCTGGATGACGAGGATGCCGGGACCCGATCCGCCCTCGGGCACCGCCAGGTGACCGCGTGCGTCGTGTCCGTTGCTTGCGAAGGTGACCATCTCTCCCATGGGCCGGATAGTAGATCGCAGATCACAGCGAGACCTGAGAAACTCTCCCGATGCGTACGAACTCGGTGAAGGACCGCCTCGCTGCGGGTGAAGCGCTCTACGGCACGATGGTGTTCGAGTTCCTGAGCGCCGGTCTCCCGCAGGTGCTGAAGAACGCGGGGGCCGACTTCGTCTTCTACGACATGGAGCACAGCGGCTTCACCGTGGATCAGATGAAGACGCAGTTCGCCCTGTGCCGCGGTCTGGGAGTGGAGCCACTCGTCCGGCCTCCCGACACCACCTACTCCAACACCGCGCTCCTCCTGGATCTGGGCGCGATGGGGCTGCTGTTCCAGATGTGCGAGACGGCCGAGCAGGCTGAGGAGTTCGTCCGCTGGACCCGCTACCCACCCGAAGGGCGCCGCGGCGCGATGTTTGGCGGTGCCCATGACGACTACCACGGGCTCGACGGCACGATGACCGTGCCAGACATCATCGAGCGGGCCCACCAACGCACGATGATCTGTGTCCTGATCGAGTCGGCGAAGGGCCTCGCCAACGCCGAGGAGATCATGTCGGTGCCGGGCGTTGATGTCGCCCATCTCGGCCACGGGGATCTGTCGCTGTCCCTCGAGGTTCCCGGCGACACCGGGCATCCGACGATGCAGGCGGGTATCGACACCATCCTCGGGGCGTGTGAGGCGCATGGAAAGGCAGCTGCCTGCCTTGCCGGCAGCGTCGACCAGGGCGTCGAGTGGGTGAAGCGGGGATTCAGGATGGTGAGCTACAGCCTCGACACGGCGCTCCTGGGAGGAGCGTTGGCCCAGGGAATCCGAGACATTCGAGACGGGGTCGAACGATGAGCGCGCTAACCGTCGACCAGATCGCAGAGTTCGAGGGCCGCGGGTGGACGGTCATCCCCGATGTCTTCGACGGGGCGGAGGTCGAGGTGCTCACGACGGCGGCGCTCGAGGTGATGGAGCGCCCGGGTCCAGAGGTGGGGCGTGAAGCGGACGGCTCGCCCCACGTGTGCTGGGGGATGCACCTCTTCGACGAGCGGCTCGGTTCACTCGCCCGCCACCCTGCGCTCGTGGAGCCGAGCCGACAACTGCTCGGCAACGACATCTTCGTTCATCAGTCCCGCATCAACATGAAGCAGACCAACGGCTCGATCGTCGCCTGGCACCAGGACTTCGGGACCTACCACCGGGTCGACGGTGTTCCCGAGCCGCGGGGAATCATGATCGCCGTGTTCCTCGACGACGTGACCGCGGTCAACGCGCCTCTGCTGGCGGTGCCGGGATCACACACCGAAGGGCTCGTGTCGACCGCTTCGGTGGACCCGACCGTTCCCGATCACGAGCAGGTCGCCAAGTACCGCTACGACATCACGGACGAGACGATGTCGCGCCTGGTGGGCGAGCACGGGCTCGAAACGATCACCGCGACCGCGGGCTCAGTGCTGCTCATGGACATGACGGTGGTCCATGGATCCTCGGTGAACATCAGCCCGCTGCGGCGGTTGCTGCTGTACGTCAACGTGTGTCCGGTCGACAACCGCGGGGAGAGCTACGAGCGACCCGAGTACTACGCGGCTCGGGACTTCTCGGCGATTGTTCCCGAGAGCCCAGACTGCCTGGCTCGCTACGCCGAGGTGTGAGGTGGAGCTGACGTTCACCCCGCTCGGCGGTCCGCTCGGAGCCCAGGTCTCCGGATTGGAGGCCGACGGCGAGATCGGCAGCGACCTCGTCGATCAGCTCCACGCGGGCCTCGTGGCGCACAACATCCTCGTCTTCCGTGGTGAGGAGATCTCGGCGGCGCGGCTGGTCGAGTTGGGCCGGGCCTTCGGCGAGCTGGAGATCCTGCCCGAACCCGACAAGCTCCATCCGGATCATCCCGAGATCTTCAACCTCACCAACGTCCGCCCCGATGGCGAGATCGTCACCTTCGATGAGCCCCAGGCGGTGTTCCTGCGTGGAACCGAGCGGTGGCACACCGACTCGTCGTTCCGGGAGATCCCGTGTCTGTGCACGATGCTCTACGCGGTCGAGGTGCCAACGACCGGCGGCGAAACCCTCTTCGCCGACATGTACCAGGCCCATGACGCGCTGCCCGAAGCGCTGGCGTCGGCAGTGGAAGGTCTCCACGTCGTGCACAGCTACGAGTACAGCCGCGCCAACAACCCCGGCGAGATGGACCCGATGAGTCCCGAGGAGCTGGCCAAGTTCCCTCCGGTGGTGCACCCCTTCGTTCGCACCCATCCCGACGGTCGCCGTTCGCTCTACATGGGAGGTCACGCCAGCCACATCGACGGTATGCCCGTCGAGGAGGGCCGCGAATTGCTCGAGGCGGTCACGGACTTCGCCACCCAGAATCGATTCGTGTATCGCCACGTGTGGGAGGCCAACGACCTCGTGGTGTGGGACAACCGGTCGACGCTGCATCGCCTCCAGCCCTACGACATCGCCAACCACCGCAGGGTGATGCGCCGTATCACCGTTGCGGGCACTGCCGCCCCCTAGCGAATTCGCTGGGCTCGTTACCCCGCACATCTTCCAGGCCCAGCCCTCGTGCAGGGTGGGTGCCATGTGTCGTGCCGCTAGAACAGGACGCTGCCGAAGCGCGATGCGGGGTGGGCGAGCGTGTGGTTGGGGTAAACGCTGTGGTTGGGGCAGTCGCTGTGGATGCGCTGGTCCTGGTTGCCGTCGCGACCGATCTGTGGCCCGAGTGCGGGCGCACGCAGAAGTCGGCACGAGGGTGATCTCGTTGAACGAGGGTTCGCGCGCCGGGAAGACGAGGGCCGAACCGAAGTCGGCGGTCGCCAGCGCCTCCGGCGTTCCGGGTTGCGGGAACGAGGCGGGCGCGTGCGCCAGCTCTCGACTGCCTCAGGGCTGAGGCTCTGCTGCTCTTCCGCCGGGATCGGTGTGACCCAGCCGGTCATGGTTGGACAGCGCGCCTCAACGAGGGTCGCGACCCACGAGCGCCAAGTACTTCGCGACAGGGTCGGCGTCTCCCAGGGCACCGATGTCGACCGGCTCGGCGACGAGCTTCCACTTGAGAGCCGTTTCGTGCATGCCCGCGATCCGGTCATGGCTGATCTGGCAGAGGTCGGGGGGGAGGTGTGGGTCGACACCACCGGCCCGGCCGATGTCCCACGCATGGGTGAGCGGGTCCCACATCACGATGGCGATGAGCCCGTCGACGGTCATCGGACCGAACCACCACTGGTCCTCGTGCTGCAGTGCGCCCTGCGTGTCGAGGGCAGCGAGAACGCCGTCGCGGGTCTGGCCCCAGCGCGCGACGGGATCCGTGACCTCCTCCTCGATCATCCCTGGCATCTGCAGCTCGCCCGTCGCAGCGATATGGGCGAGTGCGTCGAGCACGCCGCACTGGTGTTTGAGAACGTCCAGGGCCGTCCAACCCTCGCAGGGCGAATCGTTGCTCCATGCGGCGTCGGGCATCCGGCGGGCCACCGCGTCGAACACGTAGATCGCGCGGGTGATGTTCCGAAGATTATGGCTCATGGGTTCCCCTGGTCTGGTTCGACAGAGCACTCTAATCGGGGCGCGTGTCGAGCGGCCGAGGTCCATCGGCTCATGGGTTTGCGTTGGGGAACGGCCCAATTTCGCCGATGGGAGACGATGAACCCCCGGACGGTTGCGCAACTCGTGAGCGCCGTTGCGCCGCGAGGTTCGTCCACGGCCACCGAACTCGCCGACGCACGCGTCGACGACCTCCGGGCCGCGGAACGTTCGGCGGGTCGACTGGCAGCCGCCGGTGCGATGGTGGGGGTCGGCAGTGCCTCGGGCGGTCCGCACGACGACATTCCCTCCGACCCAGACGGCGTGCCGATCTGGCCCTCGCATCTCGTCGGCTCGATCACCCACAGCAGGGGCCTCGCCGCCGCTGTGGTCGCATCGTCCTCCGATTTCGCAGGAATCGGGCTCGATCTCGAGTGCCGAGCCGAGCTCCCGACGGTGATGTGCATGGCCGTCGCCGCATCGAGGGAGCTGGCTGCGGTCAAGGAGTTCCTCGCCCTCGACTCGGACAACCAAGCGGGGATCGTCGTGATGGTGGCCAAGGAGGCCGTCTACAAGGCGCACTTTCCCAAGCATCGGCAGCGCTTCGAGTTCGACGACATCACCCTCACGCCAACCGACTGCGGGATCGTCGCGGCTGGTGGCCCGCTGCTGCAGGTTCGTGTGAAGGTCGACGTTCGCCTGTCGGCGATGGACGAGACAACCGCAGCTGCCGCCTGGTGGTAGCCGGTCAGTTGCCGGTGGAATCCGGGTCGCTCAGATGGCGACCGCCTTCGAGCCAGGCCTTCAATTCGGGCGTGAGCGTGCGAGCAGCATTGCGCTCGTAGAGCTCCACCTCCTCGTCGCTGAGCTCGTCGCGCCACCGAGAGCTCGTGCCGCGGTTGAAGAACGTGGACGAGCCCCCGTTGAAGGTGGCTGCCGCGTACGGCAACAGCTTGGCGCCCTGTGCCTTCATCGAGGCGAAGGTTGCTGCCTCTGCGTACGAAGCGATGGTGTCCGAGGTCGCTTCGATCCCGAGGAACACAGCGATCCGTTCGATCTCGGCGGGGAGGTCGCGGAGCAGATCGTCGTAGTGGACGAACAAGATGTTGGGGAGGTGACGCCACTTCCAGAAGCTCATCGCATGATGGTGATGGCTCCAGAACGGGGCACCGTCTTGCTCCCATGGGAACGACGAGGTGGAGATCCACGTGGGCCACAGCTCGCTGGCCGAGGCCGGCGCGGGCTCGAGAGTGAGGTCATCAGCGACAGCGTTGAAGGTCCGCAGCATCTCCGGCGTGTAGTTGAGGTAGTGGTTGTGCATCGACAGGAACACGTCGCGGGAGTCGCGGCCGACCACGATGTACTTCACTGCGTCGTCGAACGGGAGCGCGTCGGCCGGCAGGTGACTTTTCAGGAAACGGCGATGTGGTTGGCGTTCGATGGCCTGGAGGACCATGTCGGCTGAATCGTCGGTGACGCTCTCGATCCACGGCGAGTAGGCGTCGAGGTCCACCGGAACCGTCGAGCCGGTGACGAGCATTCCGACGATCCGCTGCATCCACGTCGTTCCGGCCTTCATCGAGGTCGTGATGATGATGTCGTCTTCGCGCGGTCGGTAGCCGTCCCATCGGCGGCTGTCGATGAGCGGGTGGCGGTAGGTCCGAATGCGTCGCGGTCGGTCAGCGGGCAGCACCGTGGTGCGGGCGAGGAGCTCAGAGGCGATCTGGGCCGCAACGGGCTCCTCGACCATGTCGTGGTGACTCGCCGGGTACTCGATGCGCTCGACGTCTGAGGTTGCGGCGTTCCATCCCAGCCATCGGTTCTGACTCGCCGCCATGCGGCCTGGGCTCATCTGGGCCGCAGCGAACAACAGCACCGGGAGGTCGACCCGCGGGATCCGGTGCGAGAGCGAGGCCCAGCGGCGGTATCGGGCCTGCTCGGCGCGAATCGTGTCGACGAAGGCCGAGCTGGGTGCTTCTTCTCTCGTGCGCTGCGGCGCGGGCCGCACCCGGGCGAGCACCCGCGAGGTGACGAGCCGCGCGAGCGTCCGCGGCTGCCAGACCGGCTGGAGGTCGCCGAGGTACGTGTCGATCGATGCGAGGAGGGCTACTTTCTCACCGGCGGCTCGGAGTTGGGCCGTCATCTCGAGCGCGACGCGTCCGCCGAAGGAGAAGCCGACCAGGTGATAGGGGCCCTCCGGCTGGGCGCCGCGCATGGCCTCCACGTAGCGCTCGGCCAGCTGGGTGACGTCGAGCCGCCCATCCGCGTCCTCGGTCTCGGTCTCGTCGTCGGCGAACAGCCCGTACACGGGGGTGGTCTCGGCGAGGTGTTCGGCGATGAGCGAGTACTGGTAGGGACCGTACGCGCAGAAGATCGGGTAGGTCGAGTGCTCGACGGGGCCGTCGGTGCCGTTGAGAAGAATCGCATCGGCTGCGAGGCCGTCGGAAGCGGCGGAGCGCTCCGCGTCGAGAAGCTCCTGTTCGAGCGTGCACCGCCCGTCGTGCTCCAGGTCCCTGACATGGTCGGCGAGCTCGCGGAGGTCGTCCACCGCAGGCTCCGTTGAGGTCGCGGCTTCGTCGGTGCACAGCCACATCTGGGCGACGAGGATCTCGGCGAAGGAGGCAACGGTGGGGTTCTCGAAGAGCAGCGCGAGGGGAATCTGGATTCGAAGCTCGCGCCGCAGGTTGACGCAACACTCGAGCGCGAGCAGCGAGTATCCGCCGCGGTCGAAGAAGTTCTCGTGGATTCCGAGCCGGTCGACGGTCAGCAGCTCCTTCCACAGGCGATGGAGGACGCGTTGCATCGGTGTGGTGGGGTCGGTCTCATCGCCTCCAACACCGGTGGCCCGCGGCGCGGCGGTCCCGATGTCGTCGATGAGGTCCAGCAGCCGGAGCGGCTGAACCTTTCCGCCCGGGCCCTTCGGGAGCGCGTCGATGGCTCGGATGCGGCGCGGGGTCTTCAGCACACCGAGCCGGTCCAGGCACAGCTCGCTGAGTTCGGCGAGAACGGTCGACTCGGATGCGTTGGCGGCCAACACCACGAAGGTCTCGATGTCTTGGCCCATGAGATCGTCTGGGACGCCGACGGTCGCAACCTCCACGACGCCGGGATGCGACACGACGACCTCATCGATCTCGCGAGGGGCGATGTTGACGCCGCCCTTGATGACGATCTCTTTGGCCCGACCGACCACGAAGAACTCGTCGTTCTCGTTGAAGTGGCCGATGTCGCCCGTTCGGAACCAGCCGTCGTCGGTGAGCGCGTCGGCGAATGCGGCGCCGTCGTCGTAGCCGATCGTGAGAGCGTCGCCGCGTAGCTCGAGCGCTCCGACGTCCCCCACATCGCACACCTGACCCTCGTCGTCGACGATGCGAACTTCCCAGCCGGCGGGGCGACCCACCGATCCGGGAGCGCCCTGGCGCGGAGGAGGAGTGGTGACGAAGATCGTGCCGGTCTCGGACATGCCGAAGGCTTCGATCATGGGGATGCCGAAGCGTTGGACGAAGTCGTCGTGGACGGCGGCGTTGAGCGGCGCCGAGCTGCTCCCAGCGTAGCGGACGCCAGAGAGCGCGGCGAGTGCTTCGGGCCCTTCGGGGGTGGCGTGCTGGAGGAGTTCGGCCGCGATGGTGGGAACGATGATCATCGCCGTCGGTCGGTGCTCGATCGTCCAGCGCCAGAATTCGCCGACCCGGAATCTGGGCGGCACGAGCATCGTTGCGCCGCTGGCCATGGCACCGAGGGCCTTGTCACATGCGTTCATGTGCCAGAACGGCAGCGGGCAGAGGATGCGGTCGAGTGGACCCCACTCGTAGCCGACGCGGTTGTTCAAACCGGCTGCAGCTGCGTTGCGATGGCTCAGCCGAACACCCTTGGGGACGCCGGTCGATCCGCTCGTGTACATGACGAACGCTTCGGCGTCAGGGTCGAGGAGTGGCAGTGCGCTGGCGTCGCCACCCTCGAGCCGGTCGGGCACGGTGAGGATCGACACGCCCGCCGGCGCGGCCATGTCGACCTCGGCACGCGCGTCGTCTGTCCCGAGAACGATGGAGATCCGTCCGGCGCGCAGCACCTGCTCGAGGTGGTTGGCGCCCGCGTCGAGGTTGAGGGGCACGACGGGCAGGCCGGCGTAGAGACACGAGACGAACAGCTCGGCCGCGACGTATGAGTCCCGGGTCGCGATCGCGACCCGTGAGGGTGGTTCCCATCCAGCACCGACGACCACCCCGTGGATCGCGGCCGCCGATTCGGGGAGATCCCCGAAGCTGAGGCGCCGCTCGCTCGTGGGATCGACGAGCAGGGGATGGTCGGCTCGACCCTGCGAGTCAGCGTGCAAACAAGCGCGGAGAGTGGTCGGCGGGCTTGTCATGCCCACGTAAAGTAGTGGACAATCACTGTGGGTGAAAGGCCTGTGGCAGGTGCGGCGACTACCTCAGATAGACGCGCAGCCCGGCGACCGCGACCTCGTCGTCCGAGACGTAGCAGCCGCGGCCTCGAGCGCCGTCGAGCACAGCGTCTCGATTCTCGACCGTCACGTCGATGCCTCCGAGACCCTCGCCCCTGCCGTCGCTGTCCGGCACGACGCGCACCGAGCAGTTCTCGAAGTCGAACGTCGGGTTGCCGGCGCCGTCCTCGCCGACCTCGAGCTCGGCCATGTCGGCCCACCTCTTGGCGAGGCGTTCGGGCTCGGGGCTCTGCAGCTCGACCCCGGAGATCCCACTGACCCAATCGGTCCGGACGTAGGGCTCCCAGTTCTTGCCCGCCGGATACCACGGCCCTCCGACGGCGTCCCCGCCCTCCATCGTCATCTGGTCCATCTCGAAGAACGATCCGCCCGTGTCGCCGGGATGCAGCTGGATGCCGTCGTGGCCCTCGTCGGGGTAGCTGAGGTCGAAGGCGACCCGGATCCCCAGCTCGGCCGCGCGCTCGCGTCGGGCGTTCACGTCGTCGACCTGGGTGATGACCATGTATCCGGTGTCGCCGCCACGTCGCTGGATGTAGCGCCCGCCGGCGGTGTCGTCCTGGATCGGAGTGACGCACTCCAGGAACTGGGTGCCGATCGGCCACAGCGTGTTCTTGAGCCCGAACATCTTGACGCCCGGATCGGTGAAGCACGCTTCGACGCCGAGGACGGTTTGCACATCGAGCGCTGTCTTGCGCAGGTCTTCGGTGACGACGGCGATCTGGCGAAGGCGAATCCACATGCCGCCGACGCTAGACCACGGGTCTGCCGCCGAGTTGAGCAACATGGTGAGTTGAGCAACATGGTGTCAGGCACCATGTTGCTCAACTTCGGGTGCGCTGGCCTGTGAGCTCCGCCGCCCGGGTGACGAGCCCGTTGCGGTCGATCTTCGCGGTCGACGCCAAGGGGATCTCGTCGACGAAGAACACCCACCGCGGGTGGGCGTAGGCGGGCCCGTTGGCGAGGGCGTGCTGTTTGACGTCGTCTTCGCCGATGTCGTGACCGGGCTCGACGCGTACGAACGCGGCCGGCAGCTGCCCCTTGAGCTCGTCGGGGACCGGGACCACCACGGCCTGGTGGATCGCCGGGTGCTGTTCGAGCATCTGCTCGACGCTGTCGGGGTAGATGTTCTCGCCGGCGCACACGAACATGTCATCCACGCGCCCGACGAAGAAGTACCACCCGTCGTCGTCCCGCCACATCAGATCGCCGGTGTGGTACCAGCCGTCGGTCAGCCGCTCGGCGTTGACGTCTGGGAGACCGTGATAGCCGGTCATCACCCCCGGAGAGCGAACCCACAGCTCGCCGCTGTCGCTGTCGTCCCCGGTGGCGGGATCGACGAGGCGGAGCTCGACCTTCGGGTGTTGGTGACCCAGCGCGATCTTGGGGCGTGGCAAGCCCTCGGGGTGGGGTCCGAACTCGAGGACGGCTTCGGTCGTGCCGTAGCCGTTGGTCACCAGCGCGTCCGGAAAGAGCGCCTGAACGCTGTCGAACAGCGCCTCGGTGAGCGGCGCTGACCCGATCAGAACTCGCTGCACGCTGCTCAGGTCCCAATCGCGGCCCGAGGCGGCAATCTCGGCGGTCACGAGCGCATACATCGTGGGGACCCCCGAGCACATCGTGACGCCGTGGTCCTCGATCGCGTCCAGGTGGCCGCGAGCGGTGAAACCGGGCAGCAGAACGACGGTTCCGCCGCTCGCGAACGCCAGCTTGGACGCCATCGAGGCGTTCTTGTGATACAGCGGCGCCGACACGAGCATCACTTCGCCCGGGAGGGCTGCTCCGTACTCGATGACGGTGAATGTGATGTTCTCGTGGGTGAGCAGGACGCCCTTGGGCCGGCCAGTCGATCCCGATGTGTAGATCTGCACCGCCACGTCGTGGGGATCGACGGCGCGAGGCGCGGGAAGCGGGGCGGCCGAGGTCAGGGCGTCCCATTCGGGCGAACCGACGAAGATCGTGTCGACGCCGTCCGGCACTCGGTCGCGGTGCTCTTCGTCGGCGATCACCAGCTCCAGGCCAGCGTCCTCCGCGATGTAGCGCTGCGAGTCGATCGGGAGCCGCGTGTTGAGAGGCACGAACACCATGGCGGCCGCAGGCACGCCGAACATGACGTCGTAGTACTCCACCCGGTTGGCCGACAGCATCCCCACCCGGGACCCGTCAGCGAGCCCGCGCGCCGCGAGTCCGCCGGCGAGGCGCATCGCCCTCTGCTGCAGCTCGTCGACGGTTAGAACCAGGTCCGGTCGGCTCGCCCTGTCGATGAGGGCGATCGAGGCGGAGTCCGGGGTTCTGTAGAGGAGCTCAGCGACGTTCATGAAGCAGCGCCCTCCTCGTCGAGGAGAAGCTGCGCTGCATCCTCTGCCGCCTGATACGCAACCCTCGCCAGAGCGCCCCCGGTGGACATCCGTGAGACGCCGAGCTTCGCCAAGCCGGGTGGCGGCGGGGTTCCCGGCATCCCGAGCACGTTCACCGGCAGTCCGAGCGCCACGACCTGGCCGATCGCCTCGGGCGTCTTCACCCCCGGTGCGTACAGCACCTCGGCCCCGGAGTCTCGGTAGGCCGCCAAACGAGCGACCGTGTCCACCAGGTCGTCGACGCCTCTGATCAGGTTCTCGGCGCGGGCGGTGATCAC
The DNA here is from genome assembly GCA_964629575.1 of uncultured Acidimicrobiales bacterium. Classification (GTDB taxonomy): domain Bacteria; phylum Actinomycetota; class Acidimicrobiia; order Acidimicrobiales; family Poriferisodalaceae; genus JAYPWI01. The sequence continues at coordinate 19,577 of CAZVUM010000039.1, forward strand.
CGCTCTGCCCCCGGCGCCCTCGACGGCAGCGCCCACTCGGGCGGCTGCGACCTCGATGTCGTCGATCCGTCCCGCAACGGGGTCCCAGTCCTCGATCGATACCCCGGCGGCACCGGTTGAGGCGAGGGCCGCCACATTGGCCACCACGCCGTCGAGATCGTCGGCGAAGCAACGCTCGGCGTCGACGTTGATCGGCACGCTGACGGCGCTGGACAGCTCGGCGGTGTGGGCCACCAGTTCCTCGAAACGGACCTCGCCATCGGTGCGGCCGAGTGACATCGCATGCCCCGAGCTGGTGGTGGCGAGTGCTCGGAAGCCCATGTTCTCGAGCAGCACCGCCGATCCGACGTCCCAGGGGTTGGGGAGGACGAAGAAACCGGTGTGCAGGGCCCTGAACCGTTCGCTGGACGAGTCGCTCATGGGGCAACGCTAGGCGCTCACCCCCGCCGCGTGAGGCGATCGATGTCCTTGCTGAGATCCGGTCCGAAGCCGGCTCGAATGTCGAACCCTTCGCGCTCGATGCTCGATGCACCGGCTGAGCGAGCCGACCGAACGGCGTTGGACACCAGACCCGCCGGACCGCACACCGCGACGTGCGCGTCGCGCAACCCACCCGGTCCGAAGTGCTCCACGAGGGTGTCCTCGCCGAACCTCGAACCCTCGCTGCTCACGACCATGCGGAGGTCGACGAGGCCGTTGGACGCCGCGGTCTCGAGGAACTCGATCGCGGTCGCATCTTCACGGCGCCGCACGCAGTAGAACAGCACCGGCGGCTCGGAGTCGGCGGAGGCGTCCCCGCTGTCGTCGATTGCAGCGAGGAACGGCGTGATCCCCACGCCACCGGCGATCCACACCGAGCGAAGCGGTGGGTGATGGGGAGCGAACTCGCCATAGGGCCCCTCGACGATCACAGCCGCCCCTTTCAGGTCGGCGTCCTGGATGCGAGCTGTCCAGTCACCGAGGTCGCGGATGTAGAAGCGCAGCACGCCACTCGACGGTGCTGATGCGATCGTGAACACGTGAGGCTCGCGCAGGCCCGGCCGCTGGATCTTCAGGACCGCGAACTGGCCGGCCCGGTAACGCAGCGCCCGCCCCTCGGGCACCAGCTCCAGTTCGGTTGTGGTGCGGTGCCTGCGCACCTCGCTGATCTTGTATGGCCGACCTGGCCGAAGGACGTCGCGGATGATGACCCGTCCCACATAGGCGGTGAGGCCGGCAAGCATGAACAGGTTGAAGTACATGCCCCAACCGGAGTCGTTCTCGTAGGGCTTCTCGGCTGTGTAGAAGTGCCAGCAGGCGAAGGCGAAGGGCACGCCGAGGAGCTTGTGGCTCAGCCGCCACCAGCGGTAGGGGATCCATCGCAGCAGGCTGAGTCCCACGAGGATGTACAGGAGGGTCTCACCCGTTCCGGCGAAGTCCTCCGCGGAGCCGGCCACCGACTGGCTCGCACCCAGGATGCCGCCTTCGATCTCGGGTTCGGCGCTCGTGTGCAGGAAAACCGCCACGACCGCGAGCGATCCCGCCCACCGATGCGCTCGATACATCGAGTCCAGCCCACCGAACAAGGGCTCGAGGCTGCGCGGTCGCAGGGCGAGAACGAACGACCACGCCATGAGCACGATCGATGTGGCGCCCACCCACAGCCCGAAAGCCACGTTGCCGTCTTCGCCCCGGGCGCCGTCGAAAGCGACCCACGGAACGAGAAACGACGCGATCAGCAGCAGTGGGCCCACCCAGTGAAGGCCCGGTCGTGGTGGTGTGATCGTGGGACGTCGCAGGTTCCAGTCGTCGGCTCGTCCGAGAAGGCGCCGTCCCAACGCGGCGATGCCGCCCATCGCGGGGCGCTCTGCCTCGAGCGTCGGTGTTTCGGTCATGCGCCTGAGGGTGGAGTTCGGGACCTGAAGCCCAGCTGAAGCGGCCTGAACGGGTCTTCAGCGGACTTCAGCATGGCTTCAGCCAACCGCTCGCATCGTCGGCTGCGTCGATCGGCTGAACACCGTTCAGCCCTCAAGGCAAGGAGAAGACAATGGATGTCCAGCGCGCGGTCGCCGTCGGAGTCGGCGCCCTGATGGTGACGGGAGCAGTGGCCGGAGTGGTCGTCGCCGGTGCAGCGGAGGAGTCAGAGGGCTACGAGGAAGAGGAGCACGAGGACGAGCAGTACGAGGAGGGCGACGATGACTGACGCGGCGAGCCCGCGACCGACCGCTCGACCGGCGGGCCCGTCGGCGGGCCATGGGTTCGGTTGCCCACATCCGCCTGGTGGGCGGCCGCGGTACCGAGCCCGCCGATCTCAGCGGCGTCCTCGTCGAGCTCGACCGACGGTTGGACGAGCTCGAGCAGCGGTGGAGCCGATTCGTCTCCGGTTCCGATGTGAGCCGGCTCAACTCCGCCGCAGGGCGCGGTCTGGTCGTCCATCGCGACACACAGGTGCTCGTGGAGACGGCCATAGCTGCATGGAATCTGTCGAGCGGGGCGTTCGACCCGACCGTGCACGATGCGATCGTCGCCGCCGGCTACGACCGGGACTTCGCCCGGCTCGCGTCGGACGGACCGCCGGAGGGCGCACAGTGGTTCGACGAGCCGACGCCCGGTTGCGTGGGCATCCGTGTGGATCGCGACCTGGGCGTCGTTGGCCTTCCCGCCGGGGTGGGTTTCGACGCCGGCGGAATCGGAAAGGGCCTCGCTGCCGATCTTCTCGTCGCGCACGCGCTCTGTGACGGCGAGAACAACGTCGAGGGTGCGCTCGTCAACCTCGGTGGCGACCTGCGGGTGGCGGGTAGGTGCGACGACGGCCTTCCAGGATGGCTGATCGAGCTCGACGAACCCGGGGTCGATCCGCTGAACCTGTCGCTGGTGGAGGGTGCCGTCGCCACGTCGTCGCGGCTTCGGCGCACATGGTCGCTCGGTGGTCAGCGAGCGCACCATCTGATCGACCCTCACACCGGTCGCAGCACCACAGACAGCCCGCGGGTGGTCACTGTGGTCGCGGCGCGAGCCTGGGTCGCCGAGGTGCTCGCCAAGACCCTGCACGTACGGTGGCGGTCCTCGGCGCATGGCCAGCTTGGCGAACTCCTCGATCGTCGGGGCGCCGCGGCCCTCGTGATCGACGACAGCGGGGCTCCCCATCGCCTGGGTGGGATGGAGGACTACCTGCAATGACCGAGCTGTTCGCCGAACAGATCTGGTGGTACATCGCCCGGGCCGGCGGGATCGTCGCTCTCGGTCTCACGGGCGTATCCGTCCTGTGGGGGCTGCTCCTCACGACGCGCTTTCTCGGGAGCACGCCCCGCCCCAAATGGCTTCTCGACCTGCACAAGTTTCTCGGCGGGCTGTCGATCCTCTTCACGCTGATCCACGTGGTCGCCTTGATCGCGGACTCGTTCGTGTCGTTCGGCATCGTCGACGTGTTGATCCCGTTCGCATCGAGCTGGAAGCCGAGTGCGGTGGCGTGGGGGGTGCTCTCGTTCTGGCTGCTGGTCGCGGTGCAGGGGAGCTCCCTCATGATGAGGAAGCTGCCTCGTTCATGGTGGCGGGGTGTTCACATGGGCAGCTACGTCGCCCTGTGGGCGGGGACCATGCACGGCATCACCGCTGGGACCGATGCGTCGTCGCTTCCGATTCTGCTCGGCGTCGGCGGTCTCACGGGGCTGATCACGTTTCTCACCGGCTGGCGGATCCTGGTTCCGAAGTCGAGGGCCACACCACGCGACAAGAAGCCTCGACGGGTCGAGCCGAACCTAAGGTCGGGGTGATGCGCATCTTGGTCGTCGAGGACGAGGAGACGATGTTGACCTCGCTGCGCCGGGGCCTCGAGGCCGAGGGGTTTGCGGTGGACACCGCGACCGACGGCGAGGACGGCCTGTGGCATGCACGGGAGTTTCCGTACGACGCGATCGTGCTCGACATCATGCTTCCGGGAATGAACGGCTATGAGATCTGCCGAACCTTGCGGTCCGAGGAGAACTGGACCCCGATCCTGATGCTGACGGCCAAACGGGGCGAGCTCGACGAAGCCGAGGGCCTCGAGCTGGGGGCCGACGACTATCTCACCAAGCCATTCAGCTTCGTCGTTCTCGTGGCCAGGATCCGTGCGCTTCTCCGCCGCTCCGCGGGTGATCGCCTGACGACCTACGAGGCAGGCGATCTCCGCCTCGACCCCGCAGCTCGGAGCGTTCAGCGGGGAGGGGAGGCGGTGGACCTCACGGCGCGCGAGTTCGCTGTTCTCGAGCAGTTGATCGCGGCGCCGGGCCACGTCCTGTCCAAACAGGAGATCGTCGACAAGGTCTGGGACCTCAACTTCGACGGCGATCTCAACATCGTCGAGGTCTACGTGCGCTCGCTGCGCAAGAAAATCGACGAGCCCTTCGATCGCCGCTCGATCGAGACGGTTCGCGGCGCCGGCTACCGCCTCCGGACGGACGGCGGCTGACATGGGCGCGCTGGCTGCACGTCGCGAGGCTCTTCGCTCGGCCCGTCGTACCGTCCGATTCAGGACGGCGGCCGGCGCGGTGCTCATCATCTCGGTGTCGCTCGTTGTCGCGGCCGTCGCGTTCGACCTGCTGTTGGGGCGCGAGCTGCGGCGGTCCTTCGAGTCCTCGTTGGCCACGCGGGCGACCGATCGCGCGGTCCTGGTCGACGATGGCGGTGACCTCCAGTCGGTTCTCGCGGCCGTCGGCGATGAGGAGTTCGTCGCCGTGGTCGGCCACGACGGCGGCGTCGTGCGCCAGCAGGGCCTGGCCGAGCCGGACGAGCTGGTGGTGGAGGGCACGGGCACGATCTTCGAGGCTCGCCTGGTGATCTTCGAGCACGACGGCTCGGAGATCGAACGATCGACGTTGACCGTGTTCGCGGCGCCCACTGCTGACGGTGGAGCAGTTGTGGTCGGGGCACAGGCGGGGGACGCGCTCACGCCTCGGCAGGTGGCCCGGCTGGTGCTCTCGATCGGCGTGCCCCTCCTGATCGTCATCGCCGCGCTGTCTGCGTGGCGGTTGGCCGGTCGTGCGCTGCAACCCGTCGAGGTACTGCGACGCGATGTCGACGCGATCGCGGGGTCGTCTGCAGGGGAGCGGGTGACGGTGTCGGATGCGGGAGACGAGCTGACCCGCCTGGCCGAGACCATGAACGGACTCCTCGATCGGGTGGATGAGCATGGAGCCCGTCAACGCGAGTTCGTGGCCGACGCGTCCCACGAGCTCAAGAGCCCGGTCGCGAACCTGCGCGTTCTCGCCGAGACGGTCCAACGGCCCGCCGATGAGGCGCAGTGGACCGAGCTTCGTGAGCGATTCGTCGGCGAGACCGACCGGCTTCGCGTGCTGGTGGACGACCTGCTCTTTCTCGCTCGGGCGGACGAGGGCACGGGATCCCCCGAACGCGGGCAGGTGCACCTCGACGACCTCGTCTTCGACGAAGCGGAGCGTGTGCTCACGCCCGAGGGCGTGCGCGTCGATGCAGGAGGTGTCACCCCCTGCGACGTGCAGGGTGACGCTGGTCAGCTGCTTCGCGTGATCCGCAACCTGGTGGAGAACGGCGTGCGTCATGCCAACTCGGTGGTGGCGGTGTCCACGTCGAGGACAACCGAGCACGGTGCGACAACCGAGGGAGAGACAGTGGGCGGCGCTGTGGTGCGGCTGGTCGTCGAGGACGACGGCCCTGGGATACCGAAGGACCAGCGGGAGCGGGTGTTCGAGCGGTTTGCTCGCCTCGACGCCGATCGCTCGCGTGCGGCGGGCGGTACCGGCCTCGGGCTGGCGATCGTCCGACAGGTCGCCGCCGACCATCACGGGACGGTGTCGGTCGACGAGTCTGACCTGGGTGGCGCCCGGTTCGTGGTGAGGTTGCCCACCGGGTAGAGGGCCGGCCACAGGCCTAGCCTGGGGTCGATGACGTCTCGCCTGGATATCGGCGTCTGTTGACCGACCGATCGACGGCGGCCTCGGACCGCCTCCTCAGCGCCCCCTTCCTCATCGTGATCGCGGCCGCGTTGTTCTCGGCATTGTCGTTTTCGTCGACGCTGCCGATGATCGCGCGCTTCGTCACCCAGGAACTCGGTGGCGGCGATGTGGAGGTCGGGCTCGCGATCGGGGTCTTCTCGTTCTCCGCGGTTGCGGCTCGCCCGTTCATCGGCCGGCTCGGCGACTCTCATGGGCGGCGGTTCCTGATTCTCGGCGGAACACTTCTCACCGCGATCGTGCTGCTGTTGCACGTCGTCGCGGACAGCTATGCGGTGCTGTTGGTCGTTCGGCTCCTGATGGGCGCTGTGCAGGGCGGGTTCTTCGTCGGAACGGTGACGCTGGTCAACGACCTCGCACCCGAGCACCGGCGCGGTGAGGCAGCGAGCTACTTCTCGATCGCGATCTATGGCGGCATGGCCTTCGGGCCCTGGGTGGGGGAGGTGGCGACCGATCGGCTCGACTTCGACGGCGGCTTCGTGATCGCGGCGTTGCTCATGTTCGTCGCAGCCGCGATCGCGTGGTTCCTCCCGCCGTTCGTCCCTGTCTCAGCGGCCGTCATCGCCGGCTGGACTCCGCCGCCACGGATGAACCTCGCCGACCTTCCACCCCCCAAACGGCGGCTGATCTACGGACCCGCTGTCTGGCCCGGCGTGATCCTGGCCATGGGGATCATCACGTTCCCGGCGATCCAGGGCTTCATGCCTACGGTCATGGACGAACGCGGCCTGGGAGAGGCCGGCCCGGTCTTCGCGTCCTACGGGATCTTGGTCCTCGTGCTTCGCCTGCTTGCCCGCAAGGTGCCCGACAAGCTCGGCACAGCGAAGACGGCAGCGATCGCGCTGGGCGGAGCAGCCGGCGGGATGTTGGTGATGGCGCTGTTCGTGAGCCGGGCCGGCTTCTTCGTCGGCACTGCGGTCCTGGCGATCGGCGGGTCGCTGCTGTATCCGGCGCTGATGATCGCCGCCGTCGAAGGCGTCCCGCCCAACGAGCGCGCCCAGGCAATGGGCACTTTCACGATGTTCTTCGAGCTGTCCGGCGGAGTCGGTGCACCGATTCTCGGGATGGTTGCCTGGGCAGCCGGCACGACGGTCGCCGCATTCGTCGGCGGGGCCGTGTTCGCCGCGTTCGGGCTTCCGCTGCTCGTGATCTGGCAGCTCGGGCGGCGACGGTCAGCGCCACGGGTACCCGCGCCTGCCTGAGGCGTTCAGGCGGGTGGGTGGCTGCGAACCAGAAACTCTGACACCGCGGCGGTGAATGCGTCGTTGTCGTCGCCCGCGACCATGTGACCGGTTCCGGCGACGTCGACGTACTCGGCGTCGGGGACCGCGTCGAGAAACAGCTTCACGGACTCGGGGGTGACCAGGTCGCTCTGTCCGCCGCGAACCAGGAGCTTGGGTGCGTCGACGGCTCGCGCTCCCTCGAGCATGAGCGCGCCGGTCCGCTCCATGTGTTCGACCATCGAACGCTCTGCGCCGCCACCGAAACCAGGCTTGGAGGTGATGTACGCGGGGTCCCACAGCCAGACCCAACGCCCGTCGTCGCGCTGGCGGAGCACCTTGGCGAGGCCGCCGACGTTCTTGGGGCGAGGACGGTGCGGGTTGTACGCGGCGATCGCATCGGCTGCCTCGTCGAGATCTGCGAAGCCATCGGGGTTGCCCGACATGAACTGAACGATGCGCTGCGCACCGGCCACGTCGAAGTGGGGCGTGATGTCGACGAGCACCAGCGCCGAGTAGAGCTGGTGATCGGCGAGACGCTGGGCGGCCAAGCTGGCCATGCCACCCATCGACGCTCCGACCACTGCGGGCGCACGGTCGAAGCGACGAAGCACCTCGTGGACGTCACCGGCGATGTCGTCCATGTCGTAGCGGTGATCCGGGGACCACTCGCTGTCGCCGTGACCGCGGGCATCGAGGGTGAGCACGAAGTAGCCGAGATCGGCCAGTGCCCCCGCCGATCCCTTCCAGGCGTGACGGTTCTGCCCTGCGCCATGAAGCATGAGGATGGCGGGATGAGACGGGTCGCCCCACTCGTCTGCAACCAGGGTCAGACCAGCGGGCACCTGCACGGACACGGTAGGCACGGGCTCCGATCGTAGGTGAAGGGCGGCCCCACGCCGCTAGCCTGCTCCCAGCCAGGACGACCCCAGGGGACACCGATGCCAGATTTTCTCGAGATCAACCGAAACGTGATCGACGAATTCCGCACCAACGACGGCGTGTGCGGCGGGATGTTCGAGGGCATGCCGATGATGCTGTTGACCATGACCGGCGCCAAGTCGGGTCGCGAGCTCACCTCGCCGCTCGTCTACTCGACCGACGGCGGCGACATGGTGATCATCGCCTCGATGGGTGGAGCGCCCAAGCACCCGAACTGGTACCACAACCTCGCCGCCAACCCGGACGTGACCGTCGAGGTCGGGAGCGAGTCCTACGCCGCGACCGCGGTGCAGACCGAAGGTGACGAGCGCGATCGCCTCTTCACCGCCCAGGCCGAGCAGATGCCGCAGTTCGCGGAGTACGCCAAGAACGCAGCCCCCCGGGTCATCCCGGTCTTCCGCCTGGTCCGCAAGTAGCGCCTACCAGGGGTGCGGGGTGCCATCGTGGCGGTAGAAGCCGCCCGACTGCTCCATCCCCATCCCCGCCACAGTCTCAACGATCGCGGAGGCTGATTCCTCCGGCGAGATGTCGGCGCGCTCACCGCCCATGTCGGTCCGCACCCAGCCGGGATGAAACGCCATCACGGCGATCTCGCGTTCTTCGAGCTGCGCAGCGAGCTGCACCGAGATCATGTTCATCACGGCCTTGGACACGTTGTATGGCGTGTCGCGCAGCATCTTGCCGACCACCATCGATCCGAGCTGGCTCGAGAGCCGTCGAGCGTTGCTGCGACCGCCTCGCCGAACGAGTCCACCGATGCTTCGTCGCCGACGTCTACCCGATGGACCGCAGCGGGCCCGAGCGCCAAGAGCTCGGACGCGCCCTCGGGGTTCCGGCAGCCGGCGATGACCGCATCCCCCTGTTCGATGTGTGTGCGAGCCAACCGCAGGCCGATGCCTCGGCTTGCCCCGGTGATGACGACAGTGCTCATGGTGGGAGTCTCGCGCGCCGCGTCGGGTCGGGTCGGGGGGTTGAATGGGTGGCCTACACTCGGTGTGGGGCCCGGCGCCACAACGCGGAGCCGCCGCCATCTGCCGGTTGAAGTCCCACCTGGCACTTCAACTCGGGCTCATGCAACCGAAAGGAACTGATGGCAGAAGTTCACCTCCACGACTCCGTCGCGGCCGAGGATCTCGCATCCATGGCCGGCCGGCTCGACGACGTCTTCGGGCGCATGTCCGGCTCCAACCTGCTCATCACCGGCGGCGCCGGATTTCTGGGCTATTACCTGGTCCAGGCGCCCCTTGCGTGGAACTCCGCCCACCCCGACGCCGCACCCATCGGCGTCACGGTGCACGACAACTTCATGCGTGGCGTCCCTGGCTGGCTGTGGGCGCTGGAGGGAACCGACGACTCGCTTCGCATCGTCACGCGAGACGTCCTCGACCCCATCCCCGCAGACGAGCCCCGCTTCGATTGGATCATCCACGCGGCGTCGATCGCTTCGCCCATCTTCTACCGGCAGAACCCGATCGAGACGATGGACGCCAACGTCGATGGTCTACGAGTTCTCCTCGACCACATGCGGGAGCGTTCTACGGGTCCGGACCCGGTGAAGGGCTTCCTCTTCTTCTCCACCAGTGAGATCTATGGCGACCCCGACCCAGAGTTCATCCCGACCGATGAGACCTATCGCGGCAACGTGAGCTGCACGGGGCCGCGAGCCTGTTATGACGAGTCGAAGCGATACGGCGAGACGCTCTGCGTCAACTTCGCACGCCAGCACGGCCTTCCGATCGGGATCGCTCGCCCCTTCAACAACTACGGGCCCGGCCTGCGTATCGACGACGGCCGTGTGCTTCCCGACTTCGTCCGCGACGTTCTCAATGGCCGGGATGTCGTGATGCTGTCCGACGGCAAGGCCACCCGCACGTTCTGCTACGTGTCCGACTCGGTCAAGGGCTACTTCCTCATCCTCGGCCACGCCGCGAACAACCCCGGCGAGTCGTTCAACATCGGTACCCAGACGCCCGAGATCTCGATGCGGGAGCTCGCTGACCGCGTCGTCGCCGTGGGGAAGGATCTGCTCGGCTACACGGGTTCGGTGGTCCAGAAGACGAGCGACGACCCGGAGTACCTCACCGACAACCCGAGCCGGCGGTGCCCGATCATCACCAAGGCCCAGAGGCTGCTCGGGTATGAGCCGATCGTGGACATCGACGAAGGGCTGCGGCGCGCCATGCGCTGGTATGTCGACCAGGAGGAGCGCTGATGCGGCTGTCGGTCATCGGGACGGGCTACGTCGGTCTCGTCAGCGGCGTCTGCCTGGCCGAGCTCGGCCACGACGTCGTGTGTGTCGACATCGACGCAGACAAGGTCGAGCGCATCAACGGTGGCGAGTGCCCGATCCACGAGGACGGACTCGCCGAGCTGATGACGGGAGTACTCGGCACCCGCTTTCGTGCCACGACGGATCTCGCGACAGCGGTGACGTCGACAGACATGACCCTCGTCGCGGTCGGGACACCCTTCGGCGAAGAGCGGATCGACCTCGGCCAGATCGAGGCCGCCGCCCGCTCCGTCGGTGAAGCCATGGCCGCCAAGGACGGCTACCACGTCGTAGCGGTCAAGAGCACCGTGATGCCCGGGACCACCGAGGACGCCGTTCTCCCCATCCTCGAGGAGTCGTCCGGCAAGGTCGCGGGCTCCGACTTCGGCGTGGGGATGAATCCCGAGTTCCTCCGCGAAGGTGTCGCGGTGGCCGACTTCATGAACCCGGACCGGATCGTGATCGGCGGCATCGACGACGCCACGTTGGAGGTGATGGCCGACCTGTACACCGTCTTCTCCGAAACAGAGGTCGTGCGCACGACGCCTCGTACAGCGGAGATGATCAAGAACACCACCAACTCGCTTCTCGCGGCCTTGATCTCGTTCTCCAACGAGATCGGCAACGTGAGCGCGGCGCTCGGGGTCGACGTCGCCGAGGTCCTGCGCGGCGTGCACCTCGACCACCGCCTGTCGCCGATCGTGGACGGACAGCGCGTGCGTCCGTCCGTGTTGACCTACCTCGAAGCCGGCTGCGGGTTCGGGGGCAGCTGTCTCCCCAAGGACGTGAAGGCTCTCGCCGCTCACGCTCGGGCCGTCGGCGTCGATGCCCCGATCCTCGACGGCACCCTGGCTGTCAACGCCGCCCAGCCGCTTCGGTTCGTGACCCCAGTGATGGAGGCGCTCGAGGCCGGCGCCCGCGTCGCGGTTCTCGGTGCAGCCTTCAAACCCGGCACCGACGACGTGCGTGAGTCGCCGACGCTGTCGATCGTTCCTGCGCTGGTCGACGCGGGATTGGATGTCGTGCTCCACGATCCCGTCGCGCTCGACAATGCTCGGGCGCTCCTCGGCGAGGGGCTGCAGTACGAACCGGATCTGGTCGAAGCTCTCAGCGGCGTCGATGCCGTGGTCGTCGTGACCCGCTGGGCTGCCTACACCGAGATTTTGAAGCTTCTCGCCGATCACGACCCGCAGCCGCTCGTCGCCGACGGGCGCCGCATGTTCTCGCCCGATGACGTGGAGAGGTATCTCGGAGTCGGGTTCCCCGCCGACGGTCGGTGAGACTCGAGCCGATCGCCGGTTGTGGTGGGGAATCCCGCGGTGCGGCTACGCCCTGTCCCGAGGCTGGACCGAGGAGCAGTTCGACGAGGCCGACGAGGGTCTGCAGGGAACGGGCGGTCGCCGAAGCCCTGGGTGCCGACGCGAACGAACTGTTCGCTCTGCTGGCCCCCATCGTGGGCGACATCGTCTCGCAGCGGGGTTACCCGCGTGCGGCGTTCATGACCGAGGCTGATCTGGATCGGTGACGCTGGCCGAGGTGGCTGAGTAACGTCGGTTCATGACCGCCACCTCCACCGCCACCAAGGACGCTGTTCGCGCCGAGCACTCACCCTCGGCAGAGGCGCTCGTCGACCTGTCGCATCGCGTGTGGGACACGCCCGAGCTGGCGTTCGAGGAAGAACAGACGTCGGTGATGGTCGCCGACATGCTGGACGCGTCTGGCTTCACCGTCGAGACGGGCGTGTCGGACCTTCCCACTGCGTTCTCTGCGACGTACGGGTCGGGGCCGCTGACCGTCGCGATCTGCTCGGAGCTCGATGCACTTCCCGGCATCGGACACGCCTGCGGGCACAACATCATCGCCGCAGCGGGGGTCGGCGCAGGGATCGCGCTGACGCGTGTCGCCGACGACCTGGGCATCACCATCCGGGTGCTCGGGACGCCTGCCGAGGAGATCGGCGGCGGCAAAATCCTGATGGTCGAACGTGGCGCCTTCGACGGCGTGCACATGGCGATGATGGCCCACCCCTCACCGCAGGAAGGCGACCGCTTTCCGACGCTGGCCATCAACCAGTGCGATTTCCATTATCACGGCCGGACCGCCCACGCGTCGGTCACACCCCACCTCGGGGTGAACGCGGCCGACGCCATCACCGTGGCGCAGGTGTCGGTGGGGCTGCTGCGACAGCACCTCGATCCGGGCGACCAGATCCACGGCATCGTCACCAAAGGTGGGGAGGCGGCCAACATCGTGCCGGGGGAAACGACGGCCCGGTTCTTCTGGCGCGCACCCGACTTGGCGGCGTTGGGTCGGCTGGAGCCGCGAGTGCGAGCGTGTTTCGAAGCGGGTGCACTGGCGACCGGCGCCGGCTTGGATGTCGAGCCGCTGGGCCCGCCGTACTCCGAGTTCCGTCACGACGACGACCTGATCACCAAGTACCGCTCCAATGCTGAGGGTTTGGGTCGGGAGTTCGGCCCCGTGCCGCGGTCGGGAGCGGGCAGCACCGACATGGCCAACATCTCGCTGCTCATGCCGACGATTCACCCGATGCTCGGCATCGACGCCGGGACGGCCGTCAACCACCAGCCCGAGTTCACGGACAAGTGCATCACCGGCTCGGCTGACCAGGCCGTGGTGGAGGGATCCCTGGCTATGGCGCTCACCGCCGTGGACGCGGCCCTCGACGAGCACACCCGTTCCCGCCTCCTCGACGCCGACACCACCTACAGCAACCGGACCGACTACCCCTGGCGCTTCTAGCCAGCAGTCCCGAGGTCGAGTGGTTTCCGGACACGGGTGTCCGTTTGTGACTCGA
>CAZVUM010000039.1:32870-45822 GCA_964629575.1 uncultured Acidimicrobiales bacterium
GGACGCGCCTAATGATTGTGCCGGGGGAGGCCGCGGCGGCGGGCGATGTCCTGGTACTTCACCGCGGGCTCGAGCACCATCCCGGAGTCGAACTGGGTCACCATCGAGCGCTGGATCTCCTGCCAGGGGGTCTGGCTCTCGGGGAAGGCGTACCCGCCGGCTGCTTCGAACAGGTCGCGCCGCTCGCCGAGCTCGTCCTCGTCGATCAGGATGTCGGCGGTTCCTCGCCCGAGGTCGATCCGGATGCGGTCGCCGGTTTCGAGCAGCGCGAGCCCACCGCCGGCTGCGGCCTCCGGCGCAGCGTTCAGAATCGACGGCGAGCCCGACGTGCCCGACTGCCGCCCGTCGCCGATGCACGGAAGCGAGTGGATCCCACGCACGAGCAAGGCAGCGGGCGGCTGCATGTTGACCACCTCGGCGCCGCCCGGGTACCCGATCGGTCCCGTGCCCCGGATGACGAGCATGCAGTTCTCGTCGATCTCCAGCGTTGGGTCGTCGATGCGCTCGTGGTAGTCCTCGGGCCCTTCGAACACGATCGCTCTGCCCTCGAAGGCCTCGGGGTCGTCGGGGTTCGAGAGGTAGCGCTGGCGGAACTCGTCCGAGATCACCGACGTCTTCATGATGGCGCTGTCGAAGAGGTTGCCCTTGAGGTGCACGAAGCCTGCGTCGGCGAGCAGCGGTTCGTCGACCGAGCGGATGACGTCGGGGTCGAGGATCTCGGTCCCGCCGCAGTTGTCGCCGATCGACTTTCCGTTGGCGGTGAGCGCGGAGGGGTGCGGCAGAAGGTCGTGCCGCATCAGCTCGCCCACCACTGCGGGAACACCGCCTGCATGGTGATAGTCCTCGCCGAGGTAGTCGCCGGCCGGCATCAGGTTCACCAGCAGCGGCACGTGAAGACCGAGTCGCTGCCAGTCGTCGTTGTCGAGGGGAACGTCGAGGTGGCGTGCGATGGCGTTGAGGTGGATCGGCGCGTTGGTCGAACCGCCGATGGCCGAGTTGACGACGATGGCGTTCTCGAAGGCCTCACGCGTCATGAGATCCGAGGGCCGCAGGTCCTCGTCGACCATCTCGACGATGCGCACTCCCGTTCGGTACGCCACCTGGGCTCGTTCGCGGTAGGGCGCGGGAATGGACGCCGACCCCGGGAGCTGCATTCCCAACGCCTCGGCGAGGCTGTTCATCGTCGTCGCGGTGCCCATCGTCGAGCAGTACCCCGTGGATGTGGCCGACGACGCGACCAGGTCGGCGAATCCGGCGTCGTCGATCTCCCCGGCTGCGTGCAGCTCGCGGGCCTTCCACACGATCGTCCCCGAACCCGTCCGCTCGCCGCGGTGCCAGCCGTTGAGCATCGGTCCGACGGACAGGGCGATGGCGGGAATGTTCACGGTCGCTGCGGCCATGAGGCACGCAGGCGTGGTCTTGTCGCAGCCGATCGTGAGCACCACCCCGTCGATCGGGTATCCCTGCAGCAGCTCGACCAGTCCGAGGTACGCGAGGTTGCGGTCGAGGGCCGCCGTGGGTCGCTTCCCGGTCTCCTGGATGGGATGAACGGGAAACTCGAAGCAGATCCCACCGGCCTCTCGAATCCCCTCCCGCACCCGCTTGGCCAGCTCGATATGGTGGCGATTGCACGGGGACAGGTCCGATCCGGTCTGCGCGATCCCGATGATCGGCTTGCCGGACTGCAGCTCCTCCCTCGTGAGCCCGTAGTTGACGTATCGCTCGAGGTAGAGCGCCGTCATCAGCGGGTCGTGCGGGTCATCGAACCAGGCTCGGCTGCGAAGCGTCATGCCTGGGTTGTAGCACCACTAGCTTGCGTCCATGACCTCGCATCCCCCCGGCACCTTCGGCCCGGGCGCTCCGCCCATCGCCCCAGCGGACCGCGATGGCGCGAGAGACGTGCTCCTCGACAAGGTCGAATCGGTGCGCAGCGTGCTCGAGGAGACGGCAGCCGAGACCGAGAACGGCCGCACTCTCGCGCCCCGCGCAGTCGAAGCGTTCCGGGAGAGCGGGCTCTTCGGTTTCAAGGTCCCCAGAGAGGTCGGCGGGGCCGAGGCAGATCCCGTCGTGCAGATGGACCTCATCGAAGCGGTGACCCTCATCGACCCAGCAGCGGCCTGGTCGATGCTCATCTGTAGTGCAGTCACCGGCGCCGCGACCGCCCGCGTCGGAGACGAAGCGCTCGCCGAGATGTACGAGGGCGGGCGCTTCCCCTGCATGGCCGGCACCCTGCGCCCCGACGGCAGAGCCACCAAGGTCGACGGTGGCTACCGGATCAGCGGCAGCTGGGCCTGGGGGAGCGGCATCCACCATGCCGACTGGGTCAGCGTGCTCACCTTCACCGAGGGTCCGAGCCCGGTCATCAGCGCGGTGGTCCCGATCGCAGACATCGAGGTGCACGACAACTGGCACGTGATGGGCATGAAGGGCACGGGCAGCAGCGACTACACGCTCGACCACGTCTTGGTCCCCGACCATCGGATCGTGGGTTTCGGCGAGCCGCAGCAGCGAGGCGGGCTGATCTACCGCCTGGGTGCGCCCGGGTACGTGGTCAACGAGCACATGATCTTTGCGCTGGCTCTGGCCAAGCGGGCTCTCCACCAGCTGCGCGAGTACGCAGTGGCGAAGAAGCGCGGCTACCTGTCTGGCACGACCATCGCCGACCGGCCCTCGGTGCAGCGCCTCGTTTCCGAGGGGGAGCTTCGGCTCCAGGCATTCCGCCTCCTCTGCGACGACGTGCTCGATCGAATGGTCGCCTCCGCTGCGGACGGACCACCCGACGCCGGGATCGTGGCGGAGAGTCGGGCGATCAGCACGTTGTGCACCGACGAGGCGCTCAGCATCACGTCCGGCGCGTTCCGCCACGCAGGGGGGCAGGCGGTCTACCTCGACTCGGTGTTCGAACGGTGCTTGCGCGACCTCTACACCGTGCAGTCGCACTTCGTGGTGCACGACAGCTCGTACGAACAGCACGGCCAGATGTTGATGGGCCTGCTCGACCAGTCGAACATGGCCTGACCGATGGCCTCGTGGGCGGAGTTCGAGGCTGCCGACGGCACGCTCGCCGGGTTGGTGAAGACGTCGTTCGATGCCGGCCGGCACAAGACGATGGCCACGATTCGTGCCGACGGCGGCCCCCGCATCAGCGGCACCGAGACCCAGTTGATCGCTGGCGACCTGTGGTTGGGTTCGATGCCCGGAGCTCGCAAGGTGGTGGATCTCCTGCGTGATCCTCGGATCGCGATCCACAGTGCATCGCCAGACCCCGACCCCGAGGACCACACCGACTGGGTCGGCGACGCGAAGATCTCCGGCCGCGCCGTCCACATCGGCGAGGGGCCCGACCGGCAGCGGTATCTCGAGGGGCTGAGGGACATCTACCCCGAGCTGGCGGGAGAGGAGGACGACGACCCGGCTGAGGCGTTCGACCTCTTCAGGATCGACATCGCCGAGGTTGTCGCGACCCGAATCGGTGAGCCGGCCGATCATCTCGTGCTCACCATCTGGAGCGAGGACCGCGGGTCGCGCACGGTCACACGGTGACGCCCCGGCGCACCGGGAGCACACGTCCTACGCTGCCGCGATGGCCGTGCACTACGAACGAACCGGACGGGTCGGCGTCCTCGCCATCGATGCAGCACCCGCGAACGCGCTGAGCCAAGAACTCGTCGCGAATCTCGACTCCTCGATCGACAGGGCCATCGACGAGCGTGCGCTCGTCGTGGTCATCACCTCGGCCGTCGACGGCTTCTTCGTTGCGGGCGCAGACATCCGCTTGATGGAGTCGGGTGACGTCGAGGTCTTCGCCGACTACTTGGCGACCGTCCGGGGCGTCATCGAACGGTTGCCAACAGCGCCGTTCCTTTCCATTGCCGCCATCGATGGACATGCCCTCGGAGGCGGTCTCGAGCTCGCGATGGCGTGCACGCTGCGGGTCGCCGGCCCGCGGGCGCGGCTCGGGGTCCCGGAGGTGAAGCTCGGGCTGCTCCCCGGCGCAGGGGGAACGCAGCGGTTGCCCCGCCTCGTCGGGCGCGCTGCGGCGCTCGACCTCACCATGACCGGCCGATCGGCCGAGCCCGAGGAGGCCCTCTCCCTGGGACTCGTCGACCGGGTCGTCGACGACGCGGTCGGCGAATCCGAGGAGTGGGCGCACGAGCTGGCCCAGGGTCCTGTCGAGGCATACCGCGAGATCGCGCGGTGTATCGATGCTGCGATGCCGGGCTTCGACGACGGCATGGCGCTGGAGCTCGACGCGGTGAGTCGCTTGTTCGGCACCCCGGACGGGCGCGAGGGTCTGAGCGCATTCATGGAGAAGAGGCGCCCGGTGTTCGGCCGCGGCGCAGGGGAGGACCGATGATCGAGGATCTGCCGCCCAAGCCGCATCGCGGCTGGGTGTTCGACGAGCTGCCGATCGGAAAGCGCTGGAGCACCAGCCGGCGCACCGTCACCGAGGCCGACCTCATGATCTACGCCACACAGTTCGGCTTCACCGAGGGGCTCTTCCTCGATCACGAAGCAGCCCAGCGAGCCGGCTACGCGGGGCGACTGGTTCCCGGGTCGCTCGTGATGTCGTTGGCCGAGGGTCTCGTGATCAGCGGCGGTTCGATCTGGGGCACCGGGGTCGCTTACTTGGGCGCCGATGTTCAGGTGAAGGGACCGACGTTCGTCGGCGACACGCTTCAGGTGATCGTGGAGGTCACCGAGGCACGCCTCACCTCACGGGGCGACCGCGGGGTCGTGACGACGCGCAACGACGTCTACAACCAGCACGGCGACATCGTGATGGTCTACACGCCCTCGCGGATGATCATCACCCAGCACGCCGACGACATCGAGTGATGCCGACGTGATGCATCAGGTTCGCTCAGACGACGACCAGCTCTTCGCAGACACACTGCGCCGGTATGCGCTCGAACGGCTCATGCCCGACTACCAGCGGTGGCGGAGCGAGCCCTACCCGGTTGATCGGATCCCCGAGCTGGCCGAGCTCGGGGTGCTGGGCCTGCGGGTGCCCGAGGAGTACGGCGGGTCGGAGGGCACCCTGCCCCAGCTCGGGTTGGCGGTGGAGGAGCTCAGCCGCGGCGACTTCAACGTCAACTATTTCCCCCAGCTGGCATCGCTCGCCGCCGAGCTGATCAAACACGGCGACGACGACCTCAAGGCGGAGTTTCTGCCCCCTCTGGCGGCCGGCGAGTCGACCATCGGCTTCGCCCTCACCGAGCCCGGCGTCGGGTCCGATGCGGCCAATCTCTCCGCTCGAGCGGTCAGAGACGGGTCCGACTGGGTCATCACGGGGGAGAAGGCATCGATCACGTTCGCCGGATACGCCGATGCGGTCACCGTGTTCGCTCGAACTGGTGGCCCGGGCGCCCGCGGGATCACGTGTTTCCTGGTGTCGCTCGACCTGCCTGGCGTGGAGCGGCAGGTATACCACTCGGCCGGTTCGGCGGCGACGGCCCGCGGGTCGCTTCACTTCGATGATGTACGCATCCCGGCCCACCACCAGATCGGCGAGGAGGGCACGGGGTTCGTTCTGGCGATGCAGGGGTTCGACTACAACCGGGCGATCATCTCCCACGCGTGCATCGGCGCGGCGGCGCAGAGCCTCGACGAGTTCGTCGAGTACGCAAAGGAACGGGAGACGTTCGGGAAGCCGCTCGCCAAGCACGAAGGGATCGCGTTCCAGGTGGCCGAGCACCTGGCGTTTCTGCATTCGGCCCGGCTGCTGGCCCAGGAGACCCTGCAGCTGGCCGAGGCCGGTCTGCCCCATTCGACCCAGGCGTCGATGGCGAAGTGGCTGGGTCCGAAGTACGCAGCCGAAGCCATCCACGCCGTGATCAGGATGTTCGGCTGGCCCGGCTACTCCACCGACATGCACCACGAGCTGCGGATGAAGGACGTGATGGGCCTCGAGATCGGCGACGGCACGCCCGAGATCATGAAGTCGATCATCGCCAGAGAGACCTTCGGCCGGGAGTACGCCAGCCACCGGTAACAGGGAACTTCTCCGACTGAACGGGCGTTCATGAGAGAACAACGGCGTTCTGCGTCCCTCGCAGAGGGCACATCACAGAGG
This sequence comes from uncultured Acidimicrobiales bacterium, assembly GCA_964629575.1. Lineage (GTDB taxonomy): Bacteria > Actinomycetota > Acidimicrobiia > Acidimicrobiales > Poriferisodalaceae > JAYPWI01. Next base: position 38,947 of record CAZVUM010000039.1, read on the forward strand.
AGTTGATCTCAATGCGTCCGTCGGTTCGTCTCGGGACGGTGTCCGGCATCCGGATCGGTCTGCACTGGTCCGTCGCGGTGGTTGCGTTCCTGTTCACCCTGACCCTGTCTGGTCAGATACTCCCCAGCGCCGCACCGGGGTTCGCCGGGAGCGCCTACTTCCTGGTGGCGCTGTCCACGGCGGCGCTGTTGATGGCCTCGATCGTGGCCCACGAGTTGGGTCACTCCCTGGTCGCACGCCGCAACGGGGTCGGCGTCCACGGCATCACGCTCTTCGCCCTGGGCGGAGTGGCGATGATGGACCGTGAGCCCCGCACGCCCGGTGCGGCCTTTCGCATCGCGATCGCCGGGCCGCTCGTGAGCATCGGCGTCGGTGTCGCCGCACTCGGCGTGGCGACCGGTGCATCGTTCGTCGGGTTGAGCACGCTCACCGTCGCAGCGATCACGTGGCTGGGGTTGATCAACCTGGGTCTCGCCGTGTTCAACATGTTGCCCGCATTGCCGCTCGACGGCGGTCGGGTTCTCCAGGCGGCGATGTGGCGCCGGTCCGGGGACCGCCTGACAGCGACGCTGAAGGCGGCCGGCATCGGCCGGATGCTCGGCAACCTGGTGATGCTGCTCGGCTTCTACTTCCTGCTCATCGGCGGAAGCGGACTGTGGACCATCCTGATCGGCTGGTTCGTGGCGTCGAGCGCCAAGGCCGAAGAGCTGCGGGCTCGGGCCCAGATCTTCCAGCGTGAGCTGGATCGCGACGCCGAGGTGCGCTGCACCGGCGACGTGATCGACGTGTAGCTACTCGAGCAGCTCGGCGACGGCGAGTTCGGCGATGCGGTCTCCGTCGTAGCCCAGGACCTCGGTGAGGATGTCGAAGCTGTGCTCACCGAAGGTCGGCCCGGCGTAGTGGTACTGCGCGGGAGTGCGGGACAGATGGAAACGTGATGCATCCACCACCATCGTCTCGTTCTTCCCGTGCGGAACCTCGGCGAAGTGCCCGCGGTGGTCCAGCTGCGGATCGGCCGTGAGCTCGGGCGAGTTCTGCACGATGTGTGCAGCGATGCCGAGCTCCTGGAGGCGTTCCATCAGCGCGACGCCGTCGTGGCCGAGGGTGAACGCGGTGATCGCATCGTCGAGCTCGTCGTGCTGCGCGTGGCGTTCGGTCAGCGACAGACCGGCGAGGTCGCCTGAGCCCATCTCACCGGCGAGCGCCCGCCAGTCGTCGTCGGTGGTGCACGCGATCGCGACCCAGTTGTCGTCGCCGGCTGTCTGATATACGCCATGGGGCGCGTAGAGGAGGTCGCGGTTGCCCGCCCGCTCCCAGGTGCGACCGTTCACTGTGTATTCGAGCAGGGCGGGACCCATCAGGTGCAGCGCCGATTCGGCCTGGCTGAGGTCGACGTATTGCCCCTCGCCCGTGGCTCTGCGGTGTTCGAGCGCACCCATCACGGCGGCGACCAGCCACCTGGGCGAGGTGTAGTCGGTGTACGCGCTGTAGGCCCCCGTCGGGTCGCGGTCGGTCCAGCCGACGGGGTAGAAGAATCCCGAAATGGCGGCGGCCATGGTCCCGAATCCGGCGAGCAGTCGCAGCGGCCCGGTCTGACCCATGAGGCAGCTCGACGTCATGATGATGTCGGGGCGGCGCTCGCGGATGTCCTCGTAGCCGATGCCCCAGCCCTCCATGGCCCGGGGGGAGAACGATTCCATGACGACGTCGGCCCAATCGATGAGGTCCCAGATGACATCGATCGCTTCGGGCTTGGCCATGTCGAGGGCCAAGCCCATCTTTCCGGCGTTCATGTTGTTGTAGATGCCCGAGCACTCGGGGTCGGCGACGTCACCGGGGAAAGGCGCGAGGGTGCGGACCGCGTCGATCTTGTTCTCCGATTCGACCCGGACGATCTCGGCTCCGTAGTCCGCGAGCACTCTGGACGCTGCTGGTCCGGCCATCGCCCACATGAAGTCGAGAATCTTCACGCCTTCCAGCGGTCGATCGGTCACGGGGTTGGGCTCGCTGATGGGCACTGTGGGGACACGAGGCGCCTCGGCGAGAACCTCCTCGGTGTGTTGGCCGATGGTAGGAGGGGATTCCGGTGTGACGAGGGGGCTGCGGGTGAAGCGGGCGAAGTCGCCCGGGTAGGTGATGGTGCGTCCGTCGGGGTGTGTGATCTCCTGCCAGTAGCCGCGCTCGGCGAGCTGATCCGAGGTGCACACCTCTTCGGTCGTCGTCACCGGGGTGATGAGCAGCTTGCGGGTGAGGGCTTCGCGGAGCAGCTCCGCCTTGGTCTTGGTCAGGAAGAACACGCCGAGCTCCTGCTTGACGCGCTCGTACTCCTCCAGTGGTTCACGCCCGTCCATGAGCATGAACGGGTACTCGTACCAGTCCTTGTCGCGGGTGGCCTCGTCGATGAAGCCTTCTTCGTGGACCCACCTCATGAGGTTCTCGGTGAATCGGGCGAAGCCGGCCCCGAACAAGAAGCTCACCGATGCGTAGCCGTCCTTGCAGGGCCACATCAGCTGGATCTTCAGCCCGGCGAGAGAGGCGCCGGCCCCGGAGCGCAACGGGGTGGTGGCCCCCAGCGGAGCGGCGAGCGACATCGACTGAGTGGCCTGGTTCATGCTCGTCTGCACGGAAACGTCGACGAACTGGCCGAGCCCGCTGCGGCTCTGGCGTTCGTACAGCGCGATCAGCGCTGCGCCCGCCGCTTCGGAGGCCGCGTTATGGAAAGCCTGGGGCAGGGTGCCCCCAGCCCGAAGCGGAGCGCGATCGGGATCCCCGGTGAGGGCCATGTTGCCTGCGGAAGCCTGCAGCGTGAGGTCGGTTGCCGCCCAGTGGGCCTTGGGTCCCGTGGTGCCGAACGGGGTGATCGCGACATGCACAAGCGCTGGATTGAGCTCGGCGAGCGTGTCGTAGCCGAGCCCGCGCTCGGCGAGGTGGCCCGGCGCAAAGTTCTCGATGAGGATATCCGCGCCCGCCGCAAGTGCCCGGAGCTGGGCCTGTCCGTCGTCGGTGTCGAGGTCGAGCACCACGCTCTTCTTGCCCCGGTTGTACGCCCAGTGGTGCAGCGAGGTGTCGTCGCTCTCCACGTCGTCGGCGAACGGGGCGAGTCGTCTCGCAGATGAGCCGCCCGGCGGTTCGATCGCGATGACCTCGGCGCCCATCTGGGCGAGCATGAACCCTGCGAGGTGGCCTCGCTCGTCGGTCAGGTCGAGCACTCGGTAGGACGACAGCACGTGGTGACCCCCAGCTTCTTGTTGCCCCGTCGGCTCAAAGCTACTGGTGGCGACCACCCGCAGTGAAGAGCCGACCTGAACCATCGCCCCGCCCGCGAGTACCGCTAGAACTATTCACATGAAGGTCCGGCGCCCGCGGCGCACGCGGATGGAGTTGCCCTCCGATCCGTGGAGCCGCGTGCGCGTCGCACTCGGGATCCTCTTGCTCGTGGAGATCGTCGGTGTCGTCGGCTACCGCATCCTGGGCCTCGACTGGTTCGACGCGGTGTACCAGACGGCCATCACCGTCACGACGGTCGGCTACGGCGAGGTCGGTGGTTCCGAGGTCGACACCGCGTATCGCGCGTTCACCCTCGTGCTCGTGTTCGGCGGCGTCAGCGGCGCGCTCTACACGCTGGGTGTCACGGTGGAAGCGCTGGTCGAAGGAACGGTCAACGACGGTTTTCGCCTCCGGAAGGAGCAACGCATGATCGACAAGATGTCGGGGCACATCGTGATCGCAGGCGGGGGGCGGGTCGGCATGGCCATCGCCCGCTACGCCGGTCATCACGGTGCAGAGATCGTGGTCATCGACCAGCACGAGGGTGAGCGAGTGGATCACCCCGTGGTCGGAGGCGATGCGACGGACGATCGCACTCTGCGCCGCGCGGGGATCGAACGGGCGAAGACGCTCATCGCTGCGCTCGACTCCGATGCGGACAACGTCTACGTCACGTTGTCGGCCCGCGCACTCAACCCCGACTTGTTGATCGTGGCGCGCACCAACGACCAGGGGAGCGAGCCGAAGTGCTTCCAAGCCGGGGCCGACCGGGTCGTCAACCCGCATCAGATCGGTGGCTCGCGCATGGCCGCGGTCGCCATGCATCCGACGGTGGCCGAGTTCCTGGACGAGGTGTTGCACGACGACAGCCACGACATCGAAGTCGGCGAGGTCGTCGTGGGGACCGGCGGCTCGCGGTCGTTGGGCGAGGTGTTCGCGGACCTGTCGGATCCGCCGACGGCGATCGCCCTCCGGAACCAACAGATTGGCTACACGCCGCTGCCGCGGGAACCACAAGAGCTGAAGTCAGGCGATGTTCTCGTGGTTCTCGGCTCGTCGAATCAGATCCACGAGCTCACGACCGTCCTTGCCTGACGATGGGCCACCCGCCGGGCGGCTCGCTCTCGAGCCGACCGACGATCTCCTCGACGATCTGGGCAACGGCTTTGCTCGTGGTGTCCACCTGCTCGAACTCCTCGTAGAGCGGCAGCCGTTCCGCGAGGAGTTCGTCGATCCGAGCGCGTGGGTTGGGCCCGGCCAGGAGCGGCCGATCGGACCGCCCATCGCGAATCACTCGTGCGGCGATCGCCTCGGCGCTGGCCGCGAGGCAGAACACACGCCCGGTCCCGCCGAGCGTGCCGCGGTTCTGTTCGTCCAGCATCAGGCGGCCGCCGGTCGAGACGACGAGGTCCGTCTGCTCCGACAGCTCCTCGGCGACGCGGCGTTCGATCTCCCGGAACTCCGCCTCACCCGCAGTTTCGAATATGGCGGGGATCGGGCCGTACCGATCCTCGATCAGGTCGTCTGTGTCGACGAAGCGCCGTCCGAGACGCGTGGCCAAGAGGCGTCCGACCGTGGTCTTGCCGGTGCCCATGAATCCGGTGAGAACGACGTTGGGGTGGGGATCGTCGGCCGCGTGGTCCTGCACCCGCGTCATGGTGGCAGAGTGAAACGGCACCTGGGGCGGAATTGATCTGCGATCCTGGGCCGATGGCGCTCATGGATCTCCGACCGGGATGCGAATGCTGCGACCGGGATCTCCCTCCCGATGCCGACGCGGCCGTCTGCACTTTCGAGTGCACCTACTGCTCCCGCTGCGCCGAGGAGATGTCATGGACGTGCAAGAACTGCGGCGGCAACCTCGTCGCGCGCCCCGTCCGTCCCGCCGGGCTGCTGGAGAAGTTCCCGCCCAGCGTCGAGAGGGTGTTCGACCCCTCGGGATGCCCGGTGCATGACCCGGACAGGGCCCCGACTCCCTGAGCACACCTGGAGGATCCCATGCTCGACCACTTCTCGATCCAGTGCGCCGATGTCGACGCGAGCGCCTTGTTCTACGACGCGGTGCTGGCGACGATCGGCGGCGTTCGCATCCTGGAGTTTCCTGGCCCGGTGATCGGCTATGGAGTTCCGCCGATGCCCGACTTCTGGCTCGGGCCCCACGATTGCGGTGAAGGATTCCGGGAGAGCCACATCGCGTTCACAGCGCCGGACCGGGCGGGCGTCGACGCCTTCTTCGCTGCGGCGGTGGCGGCGGGGGCCGAAGTTCTGCACGAGCCGAGGGTGTGTCCCGAGTACCACCCCAACTATTACGGCGGCTTCGTCCGTGACCCCGACGGGAACAACGTCGAGGCGGTCTGCCACCAGTGAGAATCGCGATCGTCGGCGCGGGCCTGGGCGGTCTCGCCGCAGCGATCGCGCTCGAGCGGGACGGTCACGACGTGGTCGTGTTGGAGCAGGCGAACGAACTGGGGGAGATCGGGGCCGGAATCCAGCTGTCTCCCAACGCCACGCGCGTGCTCGCCGCCTACGGGCTGCTCGACGCCGTCGCGGAGGTGGCTGTGCGGCCCGTCACCGGTGATCTGCGGCGTTGGCAGGACGGTGAGGCGCTGGTGTCGCAGCCGCTGGGCGACGACGTTCTCGACCGCTTCGGCTACCCGTACTTCCATGTCCATCGCGCTGATCTGCATCGGGTGCTTGCGAGAGGGGTGCGTCGGGCCGAGGTGCGGCTCGGCCACCGGCTGGTCGGCGTGGACTCGTCCGGGGATGGTGTCGACGTGGCGTTCGACGTCGCCGATGGTGAGGGCCACACCGAGGTGGGCTTCGATGCGGTGGTGGGTGCCGATGGCATCCACAGCGTCGTCAGGTCGGAGCTGTTCGGGCCCGAAACGCCCCGGTTCTCCGGAAACTGTGCATGGCGCGGGCTCGTTCCGGCGGAGGAGGTCGCTCATCTGGAGCTGCCTGTCGCATCGCACGCATTCCTCGGTCCCGGACAGCACTTCGTCTGCTACTACGTCTCCGCCGGCCGTTTCGTGAACTGGGTCGGCGTCGCTCCAACCGAGACGTGGACGTTGGAGAGCTGGACGGCGCCGGGGGTGCTCGCCGACGCACTGGCCGACTTCGACGGATGGTGTCCCACCGTGACTGGGCTGATTTCCGCCCTGGGTGATCGCACGCCGTATCGCTTCGCCCTGTATGACCGCGATCCGCTGGAGGTGTGGGGCGACGGGGCTGTCACGCTGCTCGGCGATGCGTGCCATCCGATGCTGCCGTTCATGGCGCAGGGCGCGGCACAGGCGATCGAGGATGCCGCGGTGCTCGCCGGGTGTCTGCGGGATGCGGCCGATGTCGGCCCGGCTTTGCGGCGCTACCAAGACCTGCGGCGGGAGCGGACGGCCCGTGTCCAGCTGGCTGCCCGATCGAACGAGACGCTGTTCCATCTGCCCGACGGCCCGGAGCAACAGGCGCGCGATGAGAGGCTCGCCGCGCCGTCGACCTCGACAACCCATCGCAACGCGTGGCTCTTCGACTACGACGCCGTGGCTGTCGGCTCGGGCCGGTAGGGAGACAGGCGAGGCCAGTAGCAGCCACCCGCGCGGTAGCGTCGATGCC
>CAZVUM010000039.1:45922-47292 GCA_964629575.1 uncultured Acidimicrobiales bacterium
GGATGCATGGATGCGGGGCGTGGACCGGATCTCGGTGGAGGGGCAGAAGACGAGTTCGGCTGCGCCGCTGCGACCCCGGAGGACGCCTGGTCGTTGATTCACGCCGGGCTCGACATGCTGTCTGAGCAGGGGCTCGCCGTCGGCACCTCCAAGGAAGCGGCGGACCTCGTCCACAACGCCGAGCGGGCCGGTTCCCGCCTCGATGCCCTCCGGGTCGACGTGCTCGACGCCGTCGATAGGTCGGGTGTGTTCCGTGACGACAGCCACGGATCGGCGAAGGTGTTCGTTCGCCATCTGGCGAATCTGTCGGACACCGAGGCGGCTCGCCGGGCGAAGGCGTTGCGGGCGGTCCGGGACCTCCCTGCAGTTCGCGACCTCTGGCGCAGCGGCCGACTCGGTACCTGTCAGGTGCGGCGGCTCACCAAGACCCACGGCAATCGACGGGTGCGGCGTCAGCTGATCGCCTCCGAGTCCCGGCTTGTGGAGTGGGCACTGGCGGAGAAGTACTTCGAGTTCGACTGCCGGTTGAGCGACTGGGAGAGGTTCGTCGACGAAGACGGCGCCCGGGATCGCAATCAGGCCAACCACGAGAAGAGAGACGCGTCGATCATTCAGGACTTCGATGGCGGCCACCAGATCACCGGGAAGTGCGGCTCACTTCAGGGCGCGCAGCTGCTGGAGATCTTCCGCAAGTTCATCGAGGCCGAGTTCGAGACCGACTGGGAGAAGGCCCGCCTCGAATACGGCGACCTCGCCACCAAGGATCACCTGCAGCGTTCGGACGCTCAGCGGCGCTTCGACGCGCTCTTCGAGATCTTTCTCCGTGCGGCGAGCACGGTTCCCTCTGACAGCACGGCGGGCGTGGTGCTCGACGTCGTCATGGACGACGAGACGTTCCAGCGGGAGCTCGCCCGCCTCGAGGGTCAGGATGTGCCCGAGCGCGGAGCGGACGATCTGGACGATGCCTTCGAGCGGTACCGATGCTCAACGCTCGACGGTGCGCCGATCGAGCCCACAGAGGCAGTTGCCGCCGGCCTGGCCGGCCATGCTCGCCGGGTCGTTGTGGATGCGGCGGGCGTCGTGCTCGACATGGGCCGCACCCGGCGGCTGTTCACCGGGCCCGCAGCAGTCGCTGCCCGCATCGCCTCCACCACCTGCTACTGGCCCGGGTGCCATGTACCGGTGAGCGCCTGCCAGATCGATCATCTGGATCCGTTCTGTCGGGGCGGGCCGACCGATCAGGCCAATGCCGGACCCGCATGCGGTCGGCACAACCGATTCAAAGAACAGTGCGGGTTCCGGGTTTGGCGAGACCCCACCGGCCGTTGGATCGTCCAGAGACCCGACGGCACCCAGGTGGAGTGACCGAA
>CAZVUM010000040.1:0-23952 GCA_964629575.1 uncultured Acidimicrobiales bacterium
CTTAGGTCCCGTTCGAGACGGTCGACCACGCCTGGGCGCAGCCTCAGAACTGGGCACTTTCTCAGCATCGGTCAACACTTCACCGACAGAGGTGATTGTCATCCTCTGATAGTTCTGAATCCTTCTTCAGTTCTGGCCAGATGAGTCGATGGAACAGAGACAAGCGTTCCCTCTCGATTTCAGGTGACACATCATGGTTCAGACGACCACCATCGGCTCGTCACTCCTTGATTCAGGCGTCCTCGCGGACCTTCCGACGCTGCCCACCGTGGGCCTCGAGATCCTGCGGCTCAGCCGCGATCCCGATGCGTCGATCGAGGAACTCGGCACTGCCATTCAGCGCGACCCCGCCCTCAGCGTGCGCGTCGTCAGCATGGCCAACTCCCCTGCGTACATGCGCCGCGAGCCCGTGGCGTCGGTCAACGACGCGGCGATGCTGCTCGGACGTCAGGCGATCTCGATCGTCGCCCTCAGCTTCTCGCTCGCCCAGGGCCTCCAAAGAACGGGATCCCCGGCGGGAATGGACCTCGATCAGTTCTGGCGGCGCAGCCTCACCACGGCGGCGATCGCCCGACACATCGCGCGCACCACCAACAAGGCCAAGGCCGAGGAAGCGTTCCTCGGCGGGTTGCTGGCCCACCTCGGCAAACTCGTCCTCGCCCAGAAAGTCGCCGACCAATACGGACCGATCGTGGCCACGAGCGGTGGCTGGCCCAGCCTCGAGACCGAAGAAGACCAACTCGGCTGGACCAACCTCGACGTCACGCTTGCCGTGCTCCGCGAGTGGAACATGGCAGAGAGCATCGTCACCGCTATCGAATGTGGCGTCGATCCCGCTCGGGTCGACGGCGAGCCGCCGGAGCTCGCGCCCGTCATCGGGCTCGCAGTCGCAGCGGACGCTTCGATCAACGAGGTCGAAGACACAGCAGGGCACCAGCTGGTCGAAGAACGGTTCCGAGAGATGTTCGGCCAAGACGAGAGCGTCCTCGCCGGACTCGACGTCGCCCTCGCCGAGGCGAGCGAGATGATGGACATCCCGCTCCCAGACGACATCTGCGGCGAAGACCTCCTCGCTCAGGCCCGCGAGCGAATGCTGGCCGCCACACTCGCCGTCACCACCGAAAACAACAACCAGGCCCGCCGCATCGAATCCCTCGAAAGCGCGAACACCGAACTCGCCGAACGAGCCACCACCGACGGCCTGACAGGACTCCCCAATCGACGCGCCTTCGACGACGCGCTCACCCGCGAGGCCGGACGCCGCAACCGCGGCCACATCGTTGGTGCACTCGGCATCGTCATGCTCGACATCGACCACTTCAAGAGCCTCAACGACACCCACGGCCATCAGTTCGGCGACGAGGTACTCCGCGAAGTCGCTCAGGCCATGAACGGCGTTGTGCGGTCCGAGAAGATCCTCCACCGCTACGGAGGCGAGGAATTCGTCCTGCTCGCACCTTCCTGCAACGCCAAGGCGCTCACCATTGTCGGGGAGCGCCTGCGCGCCACAGTCGAAGCCGTTCAACTGCAATGCGATGGCCAACCCGTGTCGGTCACCATCAGCGCCGGCGCCGCCTGTGCCACCGATGTCATCGACGACGAGGACGCCAAGCTCCTCATCCAGAAGGCCGACTCGCTCCTCTACCGCGCCAAAAAGCGCGGCCGCAATCGCATCGAAGTGAGCATCGAAGAACAGCTCTGATTCTGGCCGCAACGGTCAGCGGGCTCTCGGCGAACCTGCTCCAACGGGCCTCACAGGCTTGGCCAGATTGCCGATGGGGAAGGGTGTGGATGTACGCCCCTCGGACACCGGTATGAGCGGACCAACCTCTACTGACCTCGACGCGCTGCTGGCCCACCTCGGCAGCGACCGTGAACACGACTCGGACGCGCTCACCATTGCCCGGTTCGCCAACTCGGATCTCAAGGGCGCCGATCTCGCCGGGCAGGACCTCAGCGGCGTGGACCTGAGCGGCGCAGATCTGACCGGGGCCAAGCTGAACAACGCAGACCTGACAGGAGCGATCCTGCACGGATCACGGATCAGCGGCGCGACGTTCCTCGGCGCCACACTCGTCGACGTCGACGCGAGCAATGCCGAAGCACACGGGATCACCGCCGCAGGAGTCGACGCCAGCGGCGCCTCGTTCGCAGGAGCCGACCTCTCCGGCAGCAGCCTCACCAAGGCCACCCTCACACGAGCCGATCTCCGCGGCGCCCGCCTCGCCGAATGTCGTCTCCGCGACGCCGACCTCAGCGGGGTCGATGGCTTCCGAGCCGACCTCACCGGTACCGACCTCGAGGGCGCCGATGTCGACAAGGCGACGTTCCGAGATTCCGACATGAGCCGCGCCCATGTCCGCGGTCTCCGCAACTACGACAGCGCGGACTGGATCGGCACGACCCTTCGCGACATCGACTACACCGGCGCCTACCTGATCCGACGCCACATGGTGGACCAGAACTACCTGCACGAGTTCAGCTCCCAGAGCCCGTTGCACCGCTGGATCTATCTGGCATGGAAAATCACCTCCAATTGTGGGCGGTCGTTTGCTCGCTGGGCGACCCTCACCTTCACCCTCGCGGCGTTGTACTCCTTCGCCTATCTCGCCGTCGACATCGACTACGGCGCCTACCACACGCCCCTGTCGCCGCTCTACTACAGCCTCGTCACGATGACGACGCTCGGCTACGGCGACGTCCTTCCGGCATCTGGGCCGGCGCAGATCGTGGCGCTGGCCGAAGTGGTCACCGGCTACTTCATGCTTGGTGGACTGCTGGGGATCTTCGCCAACAAGATGAGCCGACGGGCGGATTGAGGCACACATGGGACTTCTTCGACGCCGCGAGCGAGACCAGGCTCCGCCCCTCGACGAGGTGCTGCACGGTGCGCAGCTGCCGACCTTCCCTCAGGTGGCCACCACGGCCCTCGAGCGGCTCGGAGACCCAGAGGTGGACATGCGCGAGGTCGGCGACCTGCTCGTCGCCGATCCCGCAGTCAGCGCGCAGCTGTTGTCCATGGTCAACAGCGCAGCCAGTGGAGTTCGTCGGACGGTGGAGAGTGTTCATCAGGCCGCCTCACTGCTCGGCACCGCCCAACTCGAAAGCACCCTGATCGCCGTCGGGGTGAGGCAAGCGCTCCCAGAGACGACGATCACCGGTCACGATTCGCGAGCCTTCTGGATGGCAGCCGCGCGCCGGGCCACCATCGCCAGCGCGTTCGCCGAGCGAGTTGTCCCCTCCACTCGGTCAGAGACGTTCACCGCGGCCCTTCTCCAGGACATGGCGGTCCCTCTGCTCGCGGCTGCACGGCCGGACTACGACCGCGTCATCGACGACTGGCGGTCGGGCAAGGCCGACCTGCCGAGCCTCGAAGAGGACGCCTTCGGTTCGGACCACGCGCTCGTGGCCGGACAGATGTGCGAGGCCTGGAAGTTCCCTGCGAACCTGCGGACCGCCATCGAGTCGCATCATCACGACCCTGGCGACTCCTCGGGAATTCCATTCGTCCAACTCGTCTCGGTGCTCCGAGACGTCGAAGACGACGACGACCGGCTCCGCCTGATCGAGCTGGCCCACAGCACCCTCGGCCTCGCTCCCGAGGACACCGAGGTCCTCATCGTCGAGGCAGAGGGTGACGCCGCAGCAATCGCAGCGCTACTCAGCTGACGGCTCGACGCGGGGCATGCAGTAGGCCTCCCACATCTCCGCCAAACGATCGATCACCTCGTTGTCGTCGATGTCGACCTGGGCCGCCCACGACGAGGGCGGCGTGAACGCCGTGGCCAACCAGTACGGAATCGCGACGGCGGCGAAGGCCATCCGGGCTCGCACCTCGGCAACCTGGTCGGCCGGCGGGTTCATCCGCTGGATGAACAGCTCGACGAGGAGGTCGGTGTGTGTCCGGTCGAAGTCCGCTATGCGTTCGCGGACGTGATCGTGTTTGAGCTCAGCGATTCCGATCGAAACTCGGAAGCCGAGATTCTCCGCCCGGGCGGCGTGAAGCAACCGGAGTATCTGCCGCACGATCTCCACGGGGTCCTGGTCCCAGTCCAGGTGCGGAAAATCCCTGGAGAAGCGCTCGGCATCCTGCTCGATGAGACGATCGACGAGGCTGTCGAGCAGCGCGTTCTTGTCTTCGAACAAGTTGTAGAAGGACGACTGCGAGACCTCAGCCGCCGCGCAGAAGGCAGACACGGTGATCTCGTCGAAGTCTCTGCCAGCAGCCATCAGCTCGGCTGCCGCGTCGAGGATCCGTTGGCGTGTGGCGCTCGAACGAGCTTGCCGATATGACTCCGCCATTCAGGCGTCTACCCCGCCTCGCGAAGTGCGTATCTGAAGTCGGACCAGTCGGGTCGCGCACGTGGCGGATCGGGTTGCTCGAGGAGCAGTCCCGCGTCCGCCGCCTCGCGGCACAAGTGGCGGATCCCTCGCAACGGCCGGGGAAAGATCGCCGGGTGGTGCTCTTCGAGCCAGGCCGACACATCGGTGATTTCGACGAATTCGCCCGCGCGGCCACCCGACAGGTGACGCACCGCGTCCACCGTCCGCATGTAATAGGCCGCCAACTTCGGGACTCCCAACCAGCGTGAAGTGACACTCGTCAACTCAAGGGCAGGCGGCTGAGCTCCCACGCACCCAACCACGGCGGCCACCCTAAGCCACTGTTCCCCATCGGTCGCGCTTTGCGATGAGCGCCTTTGGAGTAACCGTTCCAATTTCGGACGACGCGTCAGGGCAGTCGGGAACCGAGCTGCTGGGCGCGCGCCCACGAATCGGCCAGCGGCGCGGAGTCGTCACCCGTCTGTCGCAGAAAATCATCCAACTCCGCCCGCATGTCCATCGCCGCGTCGGCGAGCGGATTGGTACCGCGTTGATACGCGCCGATCTCGACGAGATCGCGGACCTCTTCGAACGCGGCCATCGCAGCGCGCAACCGCGTTGTCCACGCCGTCTGCTCGGGGGTGAGCAGCTTGGGCGCGAGACGGCTGAGGGACGCCAGCGGATCGATGGCGGGGAAGATCCCGGCGTGCACGCGTCGTCGATCCAACACGACGTGACCGTCGAGGATCGCGCGCACCGCGTCGGCGAGCGGCTCGTTTTGATCATCACCCTCGACGAGCATCGTGAAGATGCCGGTGACCGAGCCGTGGCGGCGCGGACCAGCACGCTCGAGGAAAGAGGGCAGGAGTGCGAACACCGAGGGGGTGTAGCCGCGACTGGTCGGCGGCTCTCCTGCAGCGAGACCGATCTCTCGCTGGGCCATCGCGAGACGGGTGAGCGAATCCAGAACGAGAAGGACGTCGTTGCCTTCGTCGGCGAAGTATTCGGCGATACGCATCGCCAGCTCGGCGGCTCGGCGTCGAATCAGGGCCGGCTGATCAGATGTCGCCGCGATCACCACCGTGTTCTGGAGCGAGTCGCCGATCTCGTCCTGAACCAGCTCACGGACTTCACGACCACGCTCGCCGATGAGGGCAACGACCCGCACAGGCGCAGCAGTACCGCGCACCATCATCCCGAAGAGGGTGGATTTGCCGGTTCCGCTTCCGCCGAAGAGACCCACACGCTGGCCGATTCCGAGCGGACACAGGACATCGAGGGTGCGAACACCCACCGGCAGCTGACGGTCGACCGCTCGCCGCTCGAGAGGGGACGGCACCGGATTGTTCAGCGAGACAGACAGGCCGGCGATAACCGGACCGCCGTCGAGTGGGTCGCCCATGCCGTCGATCACCCGACCGAGAAGCTGGGGTCCCACGACGCAGGAGCGGCCTCCTTCGCCGAGGCTGGCGCCATCGCCGACCCCGATACTGCCGATCTCGCCATAGAGCGCGACAGAGAGTTCGTCACCCCTGGCTGCGATCACCTCGCCGATGCGCCCGCCATCTGCACAATCGATGTGGATCGAGTCCCCGACCCGGGCAGGCAGCCCGCGAACAGTGACCTCGAGACCGTTGACACCCGAGACTCGGCCGCGATGGGTCCACACGTCGGCGCGCTGGACGGCTCGGCGGATCGTCGACAGGTCGTCGAGAAGAGTCGAACGCTGCCGCTCGGCGACGACCATCAGTACTGCATGTTCATGATCTGGGTGTAGGCCTCGACGGCCTGATCACGAACAGCGACCATGAGCTGGACAGACAGCGCAGCTTCGGTGGCCGCAATGGTCACCTGATGGAGCTCCACATCCTCGCCGCGCGCCAACTTCTCCAGCAGGTTGTCTGCATGGTTTTCGGTGTCGCTGACCTTTTGAACGGCGCCCTCGAGGACCTCGCCGAAGCCTGGCGCCGCCTTGGCGGGCGCCGTGCCTGCGGGGAGGGGAACACCGACACCGACCGGGGCAACAGCCATCAGCCTCGTCCGATCTGCAGCGCGGCTTCGTAGGCCTCTTCGGCAGCGGTGACGACCCGAAGGTTCATCTGGTAGTGCCTGCTCGCGACGATGAGATCGGTCATCTCGGTCGCGACGTCCACCTGAGCGAGTTGCACGAGTCCGTTTTCATCTGCGAGCGGATCGTTGGGATCGAACGCGAGCGGCGCGGGTGTCTGGCTGGTGACGACACCAGACACGGTGGTTCCGCCGCCATCGGCTTGAGCTTGAAGTACCACGCGGTGAGCACGGAACGGCTCTTGGTCGGTCGCTGTCCGGGTATTGGCGTTGGCGAGGTTGTGCGAGATGGCACCGAGCCACGTGTTGGCGGCGGTGACCCCGCTCCGAGCCACATCGATGATTCCGAAGGCTCCCACGTCATGCGCCCATCGCTGTGCGGAGCAGGCCGGCTTTGTGGTTGATGCCGTTCACCATTGCCTGGAACATCAGGTTGTCCTGAACCAGCTCGGTGACCTCGACCTCCAGATCCACCGAATTGCCCGTCCGATCGATGGGGGTATCCCGTAGACCGGGCTCGTACTGCGTCGCGTCGAACGACGCGCCGGCCTCTCGGAGCGCGGCCTCGAAGTCGACGCGCTTGGCGCGAAAGCCAGGTGTCTCGGCGTTGGCGATGTTGTTGGCCCGCACTTTGGCGCGCAACGACAAACCGTCGAGTGCCGCCGAGGCGGTTTGCATGGTGACGTCGCTGAGTCCGCTCATGGTGTCTCTTCAGGTGGCGTTCGGAACACGAAAAAGGCACAAGGACCGGGCTCCTCTCGGAGCACGCCGTCCATGTGCCGAAGCTGAATCCGTTCTCTGTTGTCACGGTCCCGTCGACCCGCAGAGCCCCCCGCTTAAGTCCTCCACCGCTCTATACCCAGGTTTTCCACAGGCTGTGTGTATCTCGCGGAACCGCTCGTCGGTGACCTCATCACCGAACCGCCACGGACCGATAGAAAACCATCACCCCCATGGACGGGGAGTGATTGACCCAAGCGGTTGTCATGGAAGATCTGCGAGCGGCCTGGCGAACGCTGGGCCTCGACCATCGGGCCACGCGTCAGGACGTGACGCGCGCCTATCGACACGCCGTGAAGCGTCACCACCCCGACGCAGGCGGCGACGCGTCAGCGTTCGGACGCGTCGAAGCCGCCTATCGCCGGGCCCTCGGTGCCGCGCGTCAAGACCCCGCGCAGGCTCGCCCACCCCGGCAACACGAGGTCTATCGCAGCGCGGCAGCGCTCACTGACGCGCGTCCGCAACAGGGGGCGGCGCCGACGCGTCAGCGGCGCGTCCGCGCGAAGCGTCAGCCGAGCTTCGCGGCCGTCCTCGACAGACAGCTGAAGCGCCACGGCCTGACGCGTCAGCCGACGGCGTCATCCCGGCTCTGAGTTCCCGCCCGGCGCGCGTCGGCCCCCTGACGCGCCGGCCGCCCGCTGACGCGCCACCCTGGACGCGAACCAGCCCCGGCACTGAGCCGGGGCTGGCTGCTGAGGGAGTTCGGCGCGTCAGTGGGTATCGAGCGACTGCGGCTGCTCCGCGGGTGGTTCGACTGCCTCTGCCTGGGCGTGAGTGTCGCCCTCCGGTTGGCGGTGCACCCCATCGGGGTCCGCGGAGCCTTCGGGGCGTCCCAGGATCGGCCGCTCGTCCGGCAGCGGATCCTCGTCGCTTGCGTCGGCGAAGATGTACAACACCACCCCGGCGAGGATCGCCGCGACCGCCGACGCCATGAGGACACCGATCTTGGCCTGATCCACGAGGCCTTCGGTCCCTTCGGCGGTCCAGGCGAGCTCGGACACGAACAGCGAGACGGTGAAGCCGATGCCGGCCGCGAGCCCCATTCCGACGAATTCGGGCCACTTGATGCCCTTGGGCAGATCCCACTTGAGGACCTTCATGGCGAGCCACACGAACAGGCCGATACCGAGCGGCTTTCCGACAACGAGTCCGATCGCCACGCCCCAGGTGACGGACGAGGCCGCCGCATCGGCCATCACCTCGCCGTTCAGGACGAGTCCCGCGTTCGCCAGGGCGAACAGAGGCACGATCACGAAGCTCGTGTAGGGGTGCAGGAACGCCTGCAGGCGCTCGGCAACCGAGGCGGTCTCTGAGACATGCCAGGCGGCCGCGCGAACCTGCGTTGCGTCGGCGTCGTCGCCGAGAGCGATGCTCACGTTCTGGTTGACACGCGACAGGAGCGGCTTGGCCGGAGTCGACAATCCGAGGACGACACCCGCGATGGTCGCGTGCACGCCCGATTCGAAGGTGGCGTACCAGACGAACCCGCCGACCACGATGTACGGCGTGATGTCCCAGACCTGGGCCTTCTTCATCACGTTGACCAGCACGATGCCCACAACGGCCAGCCCGAGCCAGGTGAAGTTGAGACCGTCGCTGTAGAAGATCGCAATCACCGCCACGGCACCGATGTCGTCGACGATGGCCAACGTGAGAAGGAAGAGCTTGAGGCGGGGCGAGACTCGGGAGCCGAGGAGGGCCACCACGCCGACGGCGAACGCGATGTCGGTGGCCATCGGAATGCCCCAGCCCGTCGACCCATCCCCTGTCGAGTTCAGCACGAAGAAGAAGAGGGCGGGAACGACCATGCCGCCCACTGCGCCCATCGCAGGTAGTCCCGCCGCACGGATCGTTCGCAGCTCACCCACGACGAGCTCGCGCTTGATCTCGAGGCCCACGACGAAGAAGAAGATCGCCATCAGCAGATCGTTGACCACGTGGTGCAAGGTCATGTCGATGTGCCACGAGCCAACGCCGAACGCGACGTGGGTGTGCCACAGATCCCTGTATGCCGAACTCCAGCCGGAATTGGCCCATAGGAGGGCTGCGATGGTCGCGATGATGAGAACGATGCCGCCGCTGGCCTCCTGATGCATGAAGCGCTGGAAGGGGCGAACCACCGTTTTGGCGAGAACCCGATCGCTGCAGGAGAACGTGGGGCGTTCGAGGAGATGCTCGGACATAGTTGAACGATCGGTCGGCTGACCCGTTCGTTCAGCGATTCGAGACGAAAGCTGAGCCGGACGCACGACAAAGATCCGAGCCGGACCCATCGGCGCACGCGATGCCCGAGCCGGGCGCGCTCCGTCAAGCCCGATGTTCATGGGTTCTCGTTCCTTCGGTCGGACGCGACCGGGGCGCGGTCGACACATCAGTGCTGGACAACTTCTCCGATATCGAACAAATGGCTCATTTCCGCGCCGTCGCGAGCCGATCCCTTGGGTGAGCGGCCGTTCGGCTCATGGTCTCGACCGTGATGCCGATGGGGGGCCGTGAACAGTCGCGCACACACCCGAGAGCACGTGATGGGCTCCGTCCGTAGCGCGCCGCGAGATGGACAAACGCTTCTCCACGACCGCTACCTGAACAAGGGCACCGCCTTCACCACAGCGGAGCGAGTGGAGATGGGCCTCGACGGTCTCCTCCCCCCGGTGGTCGAAACGCTCGAGACCCAGCTGGAGCGCGCGCAGGTCGAGCTCGAGGGTCGTCAGACCGACATCGAGCGCCATGTCTTCATGCGTGCGCTCGAGGAACGAAACGTCGTGCTCTTCCAGGCATTTCTCCAGCGTCACCTCGAGGCGCTCCTCCCGATCGTGTACACACCCACGGTGGGGCTCGCGTGCCAGCAATGGTCACGGATCTACCGCCAGGAGCACGGACTGTTTCTGAGCTGGCCCGACCGCCACCGCGCAGCCGAGCTGCTCGACAATGCGATCGGTGATCGCCAGATCGACGTGATCGTCGTCACCGACGGCGAACGGATTCTCGGCCTCGGTGACCTGGGCATCGGAGGCATGGGGATCCCGATCGGGAAGCTCGCCCTGTACTCCGCGGTCGGTGGAATCGATCCCGAGAGGGCCCTTCCGGTGGTTCTCGATGCGGGAACCGACAACGACGCACTTCTGTCCGATCCCCTGTACCTGGGCTGGCGCCATCACCGGGTCCGGGACGGTCGCTACGACGAGCTGGTCGACGCATTCATCGAGGCGGTCCACCATCGTCTGCCCCGCGTGCTCCTGCAGTGGGAGGACTTCGCGCAAGCGAACGCAGGCAGACTCCTACAACGGCACAGACAGCGGGTGTGTTCGTTCAACGACGACATCCAAGGAACCGCCGCAGTCAGCGTCGCGGCGATCATCGCCGGAATGGCACGCGCCGGCGAGTCGCTCCACGAACTCCGGCTCGTCGTCGCCGGCGCCGGGTCCGCAGGCGTTGGAATCGCCAATCAGACGGTCAAGGCGCTCGAAGACGTTGGGCTGTCGGCGACCGAGGCTCGTCGCCGATGCTTCCTCGTCGACCGCCACGGCTTGCTCCACGACGAACAGGCGAGCCTCGCCGACTTCCAGGTCCCGTATGCGCGCCCCTGGTCCGAAGCCGCCGCATGGGACGACAACGCAGACCGCGAGATCAGCCTCGCCGAAGCGGTCACGCACGTGCGTCCGCATGCCCTCGTCGGGGTCACGGGCCAGCCCGGACTCTTCACCGAACAGGTGGTGCGCTCGATGGCCCAGGGTGTCGAAACGCCGATCGTCTTGCCCCTGTCCAACCCGACACCGCGCAGCGAGGCCCAGCCCTGCGATGTCATCGCGTGGACAAACGGGAGGGCGATCGTCGGAACCGGTAGTCCCTTCGAGCCAGTCGACCACGGCGCCGAGCGTCACGAGATCTCACAGGTCAACAACATCTACGTCTTCCCGGGCGTGGGGCTCGGCGCGATCGCTGCCGAAGCCCAAGAGATCACGAACTCGATGATGACCGCGGCGACCAACGCCCTGGCTGGCATCGCGGCCCAATCGCCGGGCCGTCGCCTGCTTCCCCCGATCACTGCGACCGGAGAGGTCGCCACACACGTGGCGCTGGCAGTCGCACGCCAGGCGATGGACGACCGGGTCGCCGAACGCAGAACCGACCAAGAACTTCGTCTCCGCGTCGCGGCGACGGTGTGGGAACCGCACTATCGAACAGGAGCTTCGAGCTCATGACCTCACGCAACTCGATCGTCGGTGGGCTGATCGTCGTCGTGGCCGCAAGCGCCGCCGGCGTCTTCTGGTCCGCTGTCCTCTGGCCAGTCCTGGTCGTCTCCGCAGCCTTGCTGGCGCTCGCGATCCACGACCTGGTCCAGACCAAACACAGCCTGTTGCGCAACTACCCGATCATCGGCTGGGCGCGCTTCGCAGCGGAGCACATTCGGCCCGAGATCCAGCAGTACTTCGTCGAATCAGACACCAGCGGTACCCCGTTCGACCGCGAGACCCGGGCTGTGATCTACCAGCGGGCCAAGGGTGCCCACGACAAGGTGCCCTTCGGGACACAGATCGACGTCTACGAACCGGGCCATGAGCTGCTGTCGCACTCGATGCGACCCGTGCCCCAGCTCGAGGAGGAGCCGAGGGTCGCCTTCGGGGACTCGACGAACGGAGAGGTCTACGAGGCCTCCCGGCTGAACGTGTCCGCGATGTCCTACGGCGCGCTCTCGGCAAACGCGGTGATGGCGCTCAACCTGGCCGCCAAGAAGGGCGGGTTCGCCCACAACACTGGCGAGGGCGGAATCAGCCCGTACCACCGCGAGCACGGCGGCGACCTCATCTGGCAGGTCGGAACCGGCTACTTCGGGTGCCGCGACATGGTGGGACGGTTCGACCGGGACCGCTTTGCCGAGACGGCTGCGACATCGACGGTCAAGATGATCGAGGTCAAGCTCTCCCAAGGCGCCAAGCCCGGACACGGCGGGATCTTGCCTGCCGCCAAGCTCACCCCCGAGATCGCTGAGATCCGTGGGGTTCCGCTCGGGCACGATGTGATCTCACCGGCGTTTCATACCGCCTTCGACACGCCGCGACAGCTGATCGATTGGGTCGCCGAACTCCGTGAGCTGGCGGGCGGCAAGCCGGTGGGCTTCAAGCTGTGCGCCGGACGGCGGCGTGAGTTCCTGGCGCTGTGCAAGGCGATGCTCGAAGCAGACGAGACCCCAGACTTCATCACCATCGACGGCTCCGAAGGCGGCACCGGCGCCGCGCCCCTGGAGCTCACCAACTCGGTCGGCCTGCCGCTGAAGGACGGCCTGTCGCTGGCGCATCAGGCCCTCATCGCCACAGGTCTTCGCGACCGCCTTCGTCTCGTGGCGGCAGGCAAGGTGTCGACCGGGTTCGACATCCTGCGCCTGCAGTCGCTGGGGGCCGACGGGTGCAACGCGGCTCGTCCGATGATGATGGCCCTCGGGTGCATCCAAGCACGCAAATGCCACAACAACGAGTGTCCCGTCGGGATTGCCACTCAGGACCCCCGCCGAGGTCGAGCCCTCGTGGTCGAGCACAAAGCGGACCGGGTCCATCGATTCCACAACGCCACAATCGAGGGCTATCTGGAGCTCCTCGCTGGTGCGGGCCTCGACGACCCCGAACAGGTGACCCCTGCGCTGATCCAGCAACGCAAACCGGACGGCAGCCTGATGTCGATCGCCGACGAGTTCCACATGGATCCGCTGGCGCTCCTCATCGGCGACAGCGATCTGGACGATGGTTGGCGCAAGGACTGGGAGCTGGCGTCAGCTGACCGGTTCTGATCGACCAATGAATCAGGGTCAGGCGTATCCACGATCGTCGTCGTCCGCGAGGCCGTACTGACCCAGGCGCGACAGACAGACCTCCACCGACCAGGGCAGCATCGTGGCGCCGCATCGGGCGTCGCGGTAGAGCCGCTCCAGGGGTTGAGGTCGAAGGATCGACCGGCCACCGCACGCCCTGATGGCCGTCGATGCGAGATCGGGCGCGGCCTCCATGGTCGTGACCATCGAAGCCCAACCCGCATGGACCACCTCGGGTTCGGGGTCGACTTCGGCGCGCTCGACAACCGAACGACACAGGGCCCTCGCCTGTTGGTACGTGATGTTCATCTCGGCCCAGGCCGCCTGCTTCTGCGGGTGCGCGGCGCGGAAATTTCCGTCGATGTCACCGCGGAGGTAGCTCTGCGTGTAGTCCAGGACCGCCCGGCACAGCCCGAGGTAGGCGAACGAGAGGGTCATGTAGAAGAAGGGGTACCGAGTCGAGAGCAGGTTGAACACGCCAGGCGGAATCCACTCGTTCTCTGCCGGCACGAACACCTCCTCGAACACGAGCGTCTTGGAGACCGTGCCGCGCATCCCGAGCGGGTCCCACTCACCGGTGATCGTCAGCCCGTCCGAACCCGCAGGAACGCCCATGTATCGGATGCGGTCGTCGCCGGGAACCAGAGCCACGATGTCGTGGATGGCGGCGGCGTCCGATAGGGAAGCAAAGATCTTCCTGCCCGACACGAGGAACCCCCCATCGACGGGCTCCGCGACAGTGGAGATGCCCCCCGTCGCCCTCCCGCTCAGCCCCTCGGAGAACGGCTGGGAGTGGATGGTTCCGTTCTCGACGATGTCCGCGAACATCGCAGCGCGGCGCGGCTCGAGAAACGCCAGCTGCTCGTCGTCGAGGCCGAACTCGTCGCACAGGTCACCCGCCAAGAGACATCCCGCCGTGTGCATGTTGAACGTGAGGGCGGTGCTGCCGCAGTGCCGGCCGATCTCTTCGGCGACGAGCGAGTAATCGGCGAAGGACCCGCCGAGGCCTCCGTAGCGTTCCGGAATGCACAGGCTCAAGAATCCGATCCGGGTCAGATCCGCCCAGTTCTCGTGCGGAAACGACGCCTCACGGTCATAGATGTGTGCTCGCTCCTCGAACACCGGACCGAGCTCTGCGACAGCGGCGACGAACTCTTCGACACGAGATGTGGTGCTCGACATGGGGTCAAGGTATCCGCCGCCACCGCGCGAGCCCAGAGGGCTCAGCCGTCCCCGGGGTTGTCGGGGAATGGCCCATTCCAGTCAGGGTCGGGGGCGATCATCGCCGGCCGCCGTCTCGCCCATTCGATCTCCCAGTCGAGCGGGAGGCCGTTTGCGGTGCAGCCGACCAACCCGCCGGTCTGCTGTTCCATCACCGCGGCGCGACCGCCGGGGATCGGGCAGCGCGACGTGGGGTGGCGGAGCCCGATCAGATGACCGACCTCGTGGTTGACGAGGTACTGGCGATACACCTCGAGCGTCGAATCCCATCCCTTGTCTGCGGCGGGACCCGTGAGCCATCTGTCCCGGTTGAGCGCGACAACCTCACCGTTCTGACAGCTGACTTCTCCTCGCGTCTGCAGCGGGAGGCACAGAGCATCGACGTCGGCAGGGTCCGCGACGACGACCACGAGAGGGCTGGAAGGGTCGAGCTCGAAAGTGATGCCGGCTCTCGGCCAGCCGGCCGGGTCGTGAAGCACATTCATGACGAAGTCGGCGAACTCCCCGCCGTCGACGGCGTCGGTTCGCGATTCGACCCGTATCGCGACGATCAGCACGTCGCCGGCGACGTATCCGGCTTCGGCGACCCGCAGAACCGGAAGGGTGGTCGTCGTCGTGGATGTGGATGTCGTGGTCGCGGGTGTGGATGTCGTGGTTGTGGATGTGGACGTCGGCGGCGGCGCGGTCGAGACGGCGGTCGTTGCCACGCTCTGAGAGACACTGCTGGTGCTCGATGCAACACCGGGAGCGGGTGGGGCGCTGACGCTGATCGGGACCGAGCCTTGGCCTGCGGCGCCGTCATCGCCCGAGCGAGTGGCGGCGAGCGCCAGCACTGCAATCGTGGCGACCAGAAGGCCCGCGAGGGCAGCGCTGCGACCTGTCACCCCCCGATTGTCACGCAGCCGAGCCGATCGAACGGGGAGGACGACCGGCCCCCGGCCGGATCTCGCCTCTCCGGTCAGCCGAAACGAGCGCTACGGTGCGGCCATGGCGGGCCGCGTCGACCAGGAGCACGGAACCCTCGCGTCGAGCACCGAGTTCTCCCGCTACGACCAGGTCGCGAAGCGCGAGTATCACCTGGCCGAAGCGGCAGACGACGGCGATGTCTTCGACGACGACTTCCGCTTCACCACCTGCGACCTCGAGCGCTGGCTTCGCGGCGATGACGCTGACAAGCGCCGCTTTGCGGACGAGTTGGGCGCGGCGATGGCCGACATCGGGTTCGCCATCATCGAAGGCCACGGGGTCGACGAAGAGCTGTTCGAAGCCGCCGAACAGTGGACGACGGACCTGTTCACCGGATCGAGCCTCCACGACAAGATGGAGTTCCGAGCTGCGCGCCGCGGCTCGGTGAGCGAGGGCTACTTCCCGATCAAAGAGACGAGCGACATCCACCCCGACCTCGTCGAGGGATGGGTGTTCGGCCGCCCGGCGTTCGATCTCGACGAAGACGCCGGCTTCGACCCAGCGCAGTTTTGGCCGGACGCCGAATTGGAACCGCTGTTCCGCCAGCTCGTCACCCAGGAGTTGCGGCTCTTCCAGCCCATCATGGGAGCGATCCTCACCTTCCTCGGAGCCGACGCAGGAAGCTACGACCACCGGCTCAACCGACCGGACTTCGGCCAACGGCTCAACTACTACCCGCCGCTGTCACCCGCCGATCTCGACAGCGGGGCCGGCCGACTCCTCGGGCACGAGGACATCGACCTGTTCACCTTGCTACCGGCCCCCAGCGTTGAGGGACTCCAGGTCCTCACGTCGGAGGGGCGCTGGGTCCGCATGAACGCGCCCGCCGGTTCGATCATTCTCAACACGGGCGACTACCTGCAGCGGATCTCGAACGACCTCCTTGTTTCGACGACCCATCGCGTCAGCCCGCCTCGCGATCCGGCCGATGCAGCACAGACCCGAACGAGCTTCCCGCTGGCGGCCTATCTCCGGCCCGACGAGATGCTCGAGGTTCTCCCCCACCTCCCCAACCCCAAGTACGACCCGATCCGCGTGATCACCTTTCACACCCGAACCACCGCCAAGTTCTACGGCGACGACTATGCCGTCGAGGACGGGTCCTCAGGTGGCTGAGGGGCCACTCGCGGGAGTCCGCGTTCTCGACCTCACCGCGGTGATCATGGGTCCCCTGTCCACGCAGATCCTCGGCGACCTCGGGGCCGATGTGATCACGATCGAGGATCGGGCAGGCGACACCAACCGCTCGATGGGACCAGGACCGCGGCCCCGGATGTCTGGCGTCTCGCTCAACCTGCTCCGCAACAAGCGCAGCGTGGGGCTCGACCTCAAGGACCAACGCGGTCGCGCCGCGTTCCTTCGCATCGCCGAGTCCTGCGATGTCGTGATCACCAACCTCCGCCCCGGACCACTCGGACGCCTCGATCTCACCTACGACGACGTGTGTGAGGTGCGTCCCGACGTCATCTTCTGCCAGGCCCACGGCTACCCGTCGGACTCCGATCAGGCCGACGCCCCCGCGTACGACGACATCATCCAGTCCGCCAGTGGGATCGGCGCGCTCTTCGAACGCCAGGGCCACGAACCGTCGCTCCTCCCCACCCTGGTGGCCGACAAGGTGAGCGGCCTGACCATCGCCAACAGCGTGATGGCGGCGTTGTTCCACCGCGAGCGCACAGGCGATGGCCAATTCGTCGAGATTCCGATGATCGACGTGATGCGCTCCTTCGTCCTGGTCGAGCATGGGGCTGGAGCAATTCCCGAGCCTCCGCTGGACACCGCCGGCTATCGCCGAATCCTCACACCGCAACGCCGTCCGCAACAGACCGCCGATGGCTGGATCAACGTGCTCCCCTACACGGACGCGCACTATCACGCGCTGTTTCGCGCCGGCGGGCGTGACGACCTCCTCGACGATCCGCGCATCGCAACGCGGGAGGCGCGCATCGAGAACAGCGACAGCCTGTACGCCGAGGTGGCCGCCATTCTCCAGAGCCGGACGACCGATGAGTGGCTCAGCTTCTGCGCGGAAGAAGGAGTTCCCTCCACCCGGGCCGCGACGCTCGACGACCTGGTCGATGATCTCCCCCTCGCAGAGCACCCGATCGCCGGGCAGTACCGCCAGATCCCACCCCCGGTCCGGTTTGCCGAGACGCCTGCGACCATTCGCCGCCACGCACCCACGGCGGGCCAGCACGGTCGTGAGATTCTCCGCGAGGCCGGCTACGGCGTCGACGAACTCGAAGCGCTCGTCGACGCAGACGTCCTCTTCGGATCGGACTAACGAGCCGCGCTTGAATTTCTGAGCGAGCGAACCGACGGAGAGGGCATGGGTGGAACTCGACGAACCGTCGCTCGGCGTGGGCGGTGGGTGACCTGCTTCCTTGCCGCCGGTCTGGTGGCATCAGCATGCGCGGCCGACTCTCCGGACGCTGCGGCACCAGTAGCCACGACAGCGGCCGAACACGAGGTCGAGCCCGAACCGGCACCAGCGCTACCCGGCGACGACGAGAGCGACGCCGGGAACTCGGATCCCGACGGCGACCCAACAGTGGAGGACGCTGCCGGCGACGAGGTGGCCGATGAGGTGGCCGAGCAAAATGACGGCCTCCTCCGAGAGGTTCGCTCGGCAACCCCGGGTCGAAGGGCGACCATCCGAGAGAATCCGTGCCTGCCCGCCCTCGACGACATCGCTGACCGGGCCGACTGCTTCCGGGCGACGATGCCCGAGGCTCGCGTCGGCAGCGAAGTACGCGGCGAGGTGGAGATTGCACTCGCACGAATCCACGCCGAGGACGACACAGGTCTACCTCCCGTGCTGTTCGTCGACGGCGGGCCGGGCGCCGCGACGCTCGATCATCTGTCGACCTGGTGGGAGTTCAGCGAGCTCGAACGTTGGGCCGCCGATCGCGACGTCATCGTGTTCGACGCACGCGGCGTCGGCCTGAGCTCGCCGCTCATCACATGTGAGGCCATCGCCGGCCTCCGGAATCGGCCGACGCCATTCACCCACGGCGAGCTGGTCAAACGCCTCGAGACGTGTCGCGACCAGATGGACGCCGCGGCTTTCGATCCGCGCCATTTCAACGCATTCGCGATGGCCGACGACATCGAGGACATTCGCCGCCTTCTGGAGATCGACGAGTGGTTCGTGCTGGGCACGTCCTACGGAACCAAGGTCGCCGTTCTGGCCGCGGATCGGCATCCCTCTGGGGTGAGCGGACTGATCCTCGATTCGGTGCTTCCGACGGACGAGGAGCTCGTCTTCGAGACCAGGCACGCAGTCGAGGCACTCGCGCTCTTGTGCCACGAAGACGACACGTGCGCTCGGGACAACGGAGACGTTCTCGCCACCTACGACGAGGTGATCGACGACTTTCGCGACAACCCGATCACCACTGATGACGGGCTGGTGATCGGTCACCGCCACGTCGACAATCTGGTGTTCAACATGATGTACAACGCCGAATCGGCGTCCACGGTCCCATCGATGCTCGATCGTCTCGCCGAGCGCCCGCCAGGGGTGGACCGAATGATCGACCTTGCCTTCGGCGGCCTCAACGTCGCGCCCGACCTCCCGCAACTGGTTGTGATGTGCAACAGCGACCTGTCACCAGCGCAGCGACGTTGGTCTGTCGATGACACCGAACAGGTGGCCAACTCTTCCATGGCCTCCACCGACGGCGCCGGGGAATATTGCGACGCTCTCGAACTACCGACACCCCTCGAGGGCTACGACGTACGCGTGGTCCCCTCCAAGCCCTCGGTGGTGCTGGGCGGTGGCCTCGACCCAGTGACGCCGGCCGACTGGGGTCGCGACCTGGCACGCGACGCGCCTCGCGCCAGGTTCGTGGAGTTCCCCGAGGCGGGGCACGGCGTCCTCGCCGAGTCCTTCTGCGCCGAGGATGTGGTGACGGCTTTCCTCGCCGACCCGGGCCAACCGCTCGACATACGGTGCGTAGCGTCGGATCGATTGCTGGACTTCGAGGGGGAGGGCTTCTTCGGCCAGGCGACGCAGAACCGCAGCGGCGAGGCATCGGAGTTCGAGCTTGTGCGCGAAGGCAGTGACGAGGCGGTCACCCTGGCGGTCGTCATCCCCGAGCAGTGGGTCGCGTTCCGCGCCGATTTCGACGCCAACCCCGTTGACGACTCCACCGAGACTGCGAACCTCCTCCTCTTCGATGACGAGAATCTGCCCACGTTGGTGGCCAGCGTCGGCGTGCTGGAGCTCGATCCCGACATTCCTCTCGCGGCAGAGGTCGCCCTCATCCCTGGCGATCTGATCGACACTCCCGACATCCCATCCGCCGACGAGGTGCTCGCCAAGAAGAGCCGCGTTGGGGGCGAGGGCTTCGTGGCGATCGTCTTTCGCAAGGGAACGAATGCGTTCTTCGCGGCGGTCTTCTTGACCGACGGCGAGATCCCACCGTCCTTCGCCGACGTTCTGAACTCTCTGGAGGTGGTGTCGTGATCCGCCGACGGCGACTGCTCGTCCTCATCGTCGTGGCTCTGGTGGCTGCGGCGTGCGCTGCCGATGCGCCAGACACCTCCGCGACGACAGCCGACACCGCCGCCCAGCCTCCTCCGCCCGATGTCGCCGAACCGAGGCGTCCGCTTCCCGATGTGACCATGGAGTGCGACGAAAGCGGAGAGAGCTGTACGGCATCGGTCCCTCATGGCGACTACACCGTGGAGCTGGAGATCTGGCATCAACCGGCACAGGTCAACGAAGCGAGCCACTTCCCGATCGTCGTCCTCGGTGTGCCCGAGTGGCAGCTACCCGAAGGCATCCTCGACAACCACGACACCTACACGGTGTCCGGTCTCGGCGATCGCGGATCCGCCACCGAACTGCGATGCGGACCGAGCGAGGACGACGACGTCTGCACTGACCGCTTCGAGGACGCCGGTTTCTCCCTCGACGAGTTCACCCTCGATCGAAGGGTCGCCGTGTCGCGTGCCATCGTTCAAGAACTCTCCATCGAGGAATTCCAGATTCTCGCGGTCGGCTCGGCCGTGCCCGTCGGCCAAGCGATGGCCGCCAACCCGCCCCCGGGTCTGCGCAGCGTCACGTTGGTCGCCACCGCTGAGGGTCGCTGGGTCGGCCCTGCCAACACGAGCTCCGAGGCGGCGGCGAACTGGGAAGCCCTGCTGAGGGACTGCCGCTCGGTGCGGCTCTGCCGAAGCCGGGACGACCTCGACGCCGGGCTCTTCTCGGTGACCCCGGATCCTGTTGAACCGATCACCGACGCCACGGCAGCCTGGCGCCTCGGTCAAGGGGCCGCAGCCACGACCGCATCGGTCGCGGTCCTCGGGGGTGGCGCGAGCCCGCGAGCCGACATCGATTGGATCCTGACCTCCGGCGGCCGGAATTGGACGTCGGCGTGCGCCACCGCGGTCGATGTCGACGGAGGCGAGTTCGAGGACGTACCCGACCTGGCTCCGGCGCCGATCTGTGAGAGCGTCGACTCGGCACTTGCCGACCCCGTCCTACCGGTCACGGCCGTGCGCTCGGGTGGCGATCTGGTGACCCGGGACCTCGAAGGGGCGCGAAACGTCGTCACCTCCACCCTCGGTGCCGATCCCCTTCTCAGCAG
This sequence comes from uncultured Acidimicrobiales bacterium, assembly GCA_964629575.1. Taxonomy (GTDB): domain Bacteria; phylum Actinomycetota; class Acidimicrobiia; order Acidimicrobiales; family Poriferisodalaceae; genus JAYPWI01. Next base: position 20,758 of record CAZVUM010000040.1, read on the forward strand.
CTGCAGCGACGACGTGGTGGTGGCGCTCCTGGCCGGCGATGACGTCCCGGCCTGCAATGAGGTCGACGCCTGGCAGCGACTCCTCGACGACCTCGAGGTCCGCGATCTCGAGGAAACCATCGACTGGACGTGGAGTGGCCTCGAGATGAAGATGCTCTACCCAGCCGGGTGGATGGGCGAGGAGGGGTTCTACTCCAACCCAGCCACCCTGGTGATCAGTCAAGCCATCGACTACGACCACTACCTGCGCCGTGACATGTCAGAGGGCGAGTGGGCGGAGTACATCGATGAGCAGTTCGACGTCTACCTCGCTACGACCGACCGCTGGACTGACCGTCAGACCGTCGAAGTCCGCGAGTCGTGGAGAGTTCTCCAGTCCATCGATGCTCACAACCGGCTGATGGTCGCCTTTCTCGTGCTCGACGACGAAGCGTTCTCGATCGCATTGTGGACTCGTGCACACGGTGACGATCTCGTCGATGAGCTGATGGTCCGTGCAATGGAGGCCATCGAGGATCACCACCTCGGCTGAGCACCACCGGGCGCTGGGTCCTAGCCTTCGGCCTCGTGAACTCCGTGCGTGAAGAACGACGTCCACCCGAGCGCGAGGTCGCTGAGGTGGCGCCGGGCGTCCTGCGCATTCAGCTCCCCATGAACATGCCAGGACTCGGGCACGTCAACTGCTACGTCATCGAGGACCGCGAGGGCGTCGCACTCATCGATCCAGGTACGCCGAGCTCCAACAGCTGGCGAGTCCTGACCAAGCGCCTCGGCGAGGCCGGGCTGTCGATCGACCGGGTCCATACGGTGGTGGTGACCCATTCGCACCCCGACCACTACGGGGCGGCGGGGCGGATCCGTCGACTGTCGGGCGCCGAGGTCGTCACCCACGAGAACTTCAAGTCGTACTGGGATCCCCACGAGGAAGACGACCTGGTGCGCGAGGTCGCGGTCGACAAGGACTACGAGGTCCGCCTCGGTTGGATCGAGCGCTCGCTCATGAAGATGACGGGAGCGGAGCGCAACTCACCGTGGGATCGGCCCGTCCCGTGGGGTGGACCACCTCCGGACGATCAATGGAAAGAGCGGTTCCGGTGGCGGATCCTGCCGTTGCTCGTCTCCAAGGTCTGGCAGCCGCCCAAACCCTCGAAGCGGGTCATCGATGGCGAGACCATCATGCTCGGCGACAGGGAGTGGACCAGCGTGTACACGCCAGGCCATACCGCCGACCACTTGTGCCTGCTCGACTCGGCCGAGGGGATCTTCATCTCGGGAGACCACCTGCTCCCCACGATCACGCCGCACATCTCGGGAATCACCAACCAGGTCGAGCCGCTCGGTGAGTTCTTCGATTCGCTCGAGCGGATGCACACCTTCGACGAGGTGAAGGTGGTCCTGCCGGCGCACGGGCTCGAGTTCCACGACCTGTCCGGCCGGTCGACCGAGATCGTGGATCACCATCACCATCGTCTGGCGATCCTCACCGATGCGGCGGTTCACGCTCCCGAGAACGAGCTCACGGTTCCGGAGTACTCCCAACACCTCTTCAAGCCGAGGTCATGGGGCACGATGGCCGACAGCGAGACCTTCGCCCACCTCGAGCATCTGCGCTTCACCGGCAAGGCCGAGGCGCGCCCGGTGGACGGCCAGCTGCGATACCGCATCACGTCGCACTGACCCGACGAGGCCGCTCAGCATTCTGAGGGCTCACCTCAGCACAGCGTCGAGGGCCTGCAGGAGCTGGTCGATCTCCGCATCGCTCGTGTAGTGCACCCAGGAGACCCGAACCACGCCTGCGTCCGCGTCGATGTCGAGCGCTTCGATCAGACGCCTGGCATAGAAGTTGTGCGCGTCGGTCATGATGCCGTGCTCCACGAGCTCCTCGGCGAGTTGAGCGGGCGGCTTCGACAACGGGAGGAACGCCACCGTGGGGCATCGATGGGCCGCACCGATTTCACGCGGCCCGAGCAGCCGGGCGTTGGGGGCCGAGCCCAGAAGATCCAGCACTGGCGCCAGCGTGGTCGTCTCGCGCGCCTGCCACAGTTCGGACATCTGCCGCGCCGCCGACCGCAGATCGTCGGTTGGAGACCCTCCATGGTGGATGTGACTCTCGGCCAGGTAGTCCAGGACCGCTCCAGCGGCGGCGATCTGCGCGTGATCGGGACCGGCGGGCGTCAGGCGAGCCGTGGGCGTGGCGGAGTTGAAGTAGTGCCCCTGATTGGGCAGCTCATCGAGGACCCCGCGCCGCGTCACCATCACGCCCTGGTGCACCGAATACACCTTGTAGAGGCTGAAGAGATACACGTCGACGTCGAGCTCGCCGACGTCGGGGATGCCGTGAGGAACGTACGACACCCCATCGACCACGACCCGCGCTCCCGCCGCGTGGGCAATGGCGGTGATCGAGGCGACGGGGTTCTCCTGTCCGACGATGTTGGACGAATGCGGGAGCGCGACCCACCTCGTCCGGGAGTTCACGAGACCGTCGAGGCGCTCGATCGAAAGCAGACCCGTCGTTGGCTCGACTCGCCACTCGCGGAGCACGGCCCCGGCGGCTTCGACCGCCCGACGCATCGACCCGGTGTTGGCCTCATGGTCCTGGTTGGTGACGACAACCTCGTCGCCGGGACCCAGGGTCGCGCCGATGGCTTGGCTCAGCACGTACGTGTTCGATGAGGTCGACGGACCGAAGTGCACGTCGTCGGCCAACACGCCGAGCGCTTCGGCCCACTTCGCCCGGCTCCGATCCATCGCCTCACCGGCCTGCAGTGCCTGGCGATACGGCGCGTACGGCTGGACCTTGGTCTCGCTGTAGTAGCGGTGCAGCGCGTCGATGGTGTGTCGGCAGCTCAGCGAACCGCCGGCGTTCTCGAAGAAGGCCTGTCCGTCGGCCTCGAGCGCGGTCAGCGCAGGAAAATTTGAGCGAACGAACTGGACGTCGAGATCCATGACGGGACCGTATCGGCCCGAAGCGATCGCCTGAGCGGCGCAGGCTCAGGCGAAGGTCACGCCGTCGTAGTCGTCGGCCGCGACCTTACGCAGCCGATCCGCATATCTGGGTCCACCACCGTTGTAGATGTTGTACCGGGTGTTGCCGTACTCGTGCCCGTCGAGGTTGGAGTTGTAGCCGGTGATCCAGCTCTTGGCGGTGCGCAGCAGCAAGGGCGCGTACATGTCGACGACGTGATCGAACCA
>CAZVUM010000040.1:24052-28230 GCA_964629575.1 uncultured Acidimicrobiales bacterium
TTGTCTCGAGCCCCGTCCGGGTGATGCGCTCGATGGGTGTCTCGCTCGCATCGACGAGGCTCACGTTGTCGCGGTTGTATGCCTCGAAGTAGCCGGTCTCGAGCGGGACTCGCTGGATGCCGAAGCCGTGGTCCTTCGGAACCAACTTCTCGGCGAGCTCTGGGTCGTCGACCCTCTGGCGGATCCGATCCGCGATGTACTCGGAGAACTCCGCGTTGGCGTCCTCGTCCATGAAGATCTCGACGAAGTTCTGCAGCCAGATCCCGAACCCGGGGCCGTCGTAGAGCCGGTCCCACAACTCCTTCCGCTCCTCGGCGGACACCTTGTAGAAGCCTCGCCGGTCGGGCTCATGCTCGAAACCGCCCGGCGTTCTGGCGCAGGCGGCGAAGATCTCATCGTACCTCTCCCGGATCTCGGCCATTTCTGCCTCGGGGATCGGCCGGTTGTTCAGCGGCGCTGCCCAGTTGGGCCTGCGCTGGAAGACCGTGAGATGTGCTGCCTCTTTGGCCACCTCGGGGATCAGCTGGATGGCGGTCGCGCCGGTGCCGATCACGGCAACGCGCTTGCCCTCGAGCTGGACCGGATCCGACGGCCAGTGGAAGGTGTGGAATGCCTCGCCTTCGAAATCGTCGATCCCATCGATGCGCGGCATCGTTGGAATCGACAGCGGCCCGATCGCGGTGAGGACGAACCTGCTGGTGATGCTGCGGCCGTCACGGAGGCTGAGGGTCCAGATATCGTCGTCCTCGTTCCAGTCCATCGCCTCGACGTGGCAGTTGAACTGGATGTGTTGCCTCAGGTCGAACTTCTCCGCCACGAAGTTGAGGTACTTGAGCGTCTCGGGCTGCGGCGAGAACATCTCGGTCCAGTGCCACTCGTCGAGGAGTTCCTGGCTCCAGGAGTAGCCGTAGGTGAAGCTCTCCGAGTCGAACCTGGCCCCGGGATAACGGTTGCGATACCAGGTTCCTCCGAGATCGTCGTCGCCCTCCAGAACCGTCGCCCGGACACCGAGATCGCTGAGTCGCTTGATCTGGTAGAGGCCGCCGACCCCCGCGCCGATCACGACGACGTCGTAGTCAGGACCCGGTACCCCCGATGGGCTCGCGGGTCGTTCATCGACAGCGTGATCGGTCATGTGCCCCCCAGGTGACTCTGGATCCGGTGCTCGTGCGCCTGTTGAAGGGTAACCGTGGACTCCTCGCGGCGTCCCGGGCCGAAGGTCCCGAGGTGGCGGCGTCAGTTGGCGGGCGTGTCCTCGACTCCGACCCTTTCGGTGATCAGGCCGTAGTGCTCGGGTCGTCGGTGAGCCGCGAGGTTGAACATCGTGCGACGAAGGTCGGCACCCAGGTCGAGGTCACACGTGTGCACGATGACCTCGTCGTCCTCGGTCGTAGAACGGGCTGCGATCTCTCCGGTCGGCGCCACGATCACCGAGTTGCCGAACATCCCAAAGCCGTCCTCGACCCCGGCTTTCGCTGTCTCGACGAGCCAGATCGCGTTCATGTTGGCCATCGCTTGGGCCATCACGAGGTGCTGGTGCACCCGCTGATGCGGCGGCTCGGGATAGTGCAGGTTCTCCGACGGCGTGTTGAAACCCAGGGCGACGATCTCAGCACCCTGAAGCCCCAGAACGCGGAACGCCTCGGGCCAACGCCGGTCGTTGCAGATCAGCATGCCAACGCGAGTGTCGGCGTACCGGTAGACGGGAAAGCCCAGATCCCCGACCTCGAAGTACCGCTTCTCGAGATGCTGGAAGGGCGCGTCCGGCTTGTGGTCGGCGTGGCCTGGCAGGTGGATCTTTCGGTACTTGCCCACGATCGTTCCGTCGGGTGCCACCAGAATCGAGGTGTTGAATCGGCGGTTCGCCGTGCTCGTCTGAGCGAGCTCGGCGTACCCGATGGTGAACCCGACGCCGAGCCGCGATGCCTCGTCGAAGAGCAGCTGGGTCGCTGCGGACGGCACCTCGCGCTCGAAGAACCGGTCGTCCACGTCGTCGGCGTCCTCGTACCACCAGCGTGGAAAGAACGTCGTGAACGCGAGCTCCGGGAACACAACGAGCTCCGCGCCACGACCCGCCGATTCGCGCAGGAGTTCGACCAGCCGCGCGACGGCCGATTCCCTCGACTCGTCGAGCTGGACCGGTCCGAGCTGGGCGGCGGCGATGGTGATGGATCGGCTCATGGTCTCGTCTCTCCTCACCGCCGGCTTCAACGCCGAAACGGCGTTCCCCAGGTCGTCATCTGTTCGATCTCGGGGACATCGCGACCCAGTGGCGTCGCTGCCGCGAGTGCCCCACGCGGCAAGAACCGTCCGCGCCCGCGTTCGCCGAGGAACTCACCGCCCTCGACGATCACCTCGCCCCGCGACACGACCGTCTCGGGCCAGGCGGTCAGCCGCCGCCCGGCGTACGGCGTGTACCCGACGTTGTCGTGGACCATGTCGTCGGTCACCTCGATCTCTCGGTCCGTGTCCCAGATGGCGAGATCCGCATCGCTTCCAACCGCGATCGTGCCCTTGCGCGGGTACAGGCCATAGATCCGCGCGTGCTGGGTGGAGGTGATGTCGACGAACTGGTTCGGCGTCAGTTTGCCGCCGACGACGCCCTCGCTGAAGAGGACGGGCATCCGAAGTTCGAGGCCCGGAACCCCATTCGCGATCTCCTTGAACGTCGTCTGTACGCCGTTTGGCAGCTTTCCCGTTTCGTCGAATCGGAAGGGCGCGTGGTCCGAGGAGTAGACCTGCAGCGAACCGTCGAGCAGACCCTCCCAACACGCTTCCTGCGCAGCCGCGTCGCGAGGCGGCGGGCTGCAGCAGAACATGGCACCGTCGAGCCCTCCCCGGTCGAGGTCGTCGCTCGTCAGGAAGAGGTACTGCGGGCAGGTCTCGCCGTACACCTTGAGGCCGCGGGCCCTGGCCTGACGGATGGCGTCGATGCCCTCGGGTGTCGACACGTGAACGACGAGCACCGGCGCATCTGCCAGCTCGGCGAGAGCGACGAGACGGTGGATCGCCTCGGCTTCGGCGAGCCGCGGATGACAGACGGCGTGGTAGCGGGGCAAGACGTTGCCATCGCCGACAACTCGATCGGACATCCAACCGATCATCCCGTGGTTCTCCGCATGCACCATCGTCAAGGCACCATTGGTGCGAGCGGTCGTGAGGACTTCGAGGATCTGACGGTCGTCGACCATCAGGCGGTCGTAGGTCATGTAGAGCTTGAGCGACGCAACCCCGGATTCGACCGCAGCGGGGAGGTGATCCTGCAGGGCCTCCGGCGTGGGGTCGGCCACGATGAGATGGAAGGCGTAGTCGATCACCGCCTTGGCAGCCGCCCGCTGGTGGTAGTCCTCGAGCACGTCGGGGATCTTCATGCCCCTGTGCTGAGCGGCAAACGACATCGAGGTCGTCGTCCCACCGAAGGCCGCAGACACCGTGGCGGAGAAGAAATCGTCGGCGTTCATCACCCCGGCCGCCGAGAGCTGCTCGATGTGGGTGTGGCTATCGATGCCGCCGGGAAGAACGAGCTTTCCTCTGGCGTCGATCTCGCGCACGCCGTCGGACACCTCACCGAGGGCCGTGATCACTTCACCGTCGACACCGACGTCGGCCACCAACGTCTGTTCGGCGGTGACGACGGTGCCGTTGCGGATCGCCAGGTCGTGCGTCGCCATGCCCCGGGACCCTAACCGGCGACCGCGTGAGCCGATCCGCTCAGCGGGCAGCCTCGACCATGATCTCGACCTTGATCTTGGGGTGAGCGAGCTGGGCCTCGACGGTGGCCCGAGCCGGCGTCGAACCGGGGAGCACCCACTCGGTCCAGACGTCGTTCATCTCGGACCAGGTGCCGATGTCGGTGAGCCAGATGTTGGTCTTCAGCAGCTTCGACTTGTCCGATCCCGCTGCGGCGAGCAGCTCGTCGATGCGTTCCAGGATCTGTGCCGTCTGGCCGGCGACGTCGGCGTCGAGATCCCGTGCGACCAGCCCCGAGAGATACACGGTGTCGCCGTGGACGACCGCCTGACTCATGAGCGGTCCCGATTCGATGCGTTCGATGGTCATACCCCACCCTGACATGTGGAGCAGCCATGCGTGCGCGGCACGAGCGGCGTGTCAGCTCGGAGGGCGGGGCAGCCCGATCGCCTCATACGAATCCTGTCCGGCGTCGTAGCGCGCCTGCA
>CAZVUM010000040.1:28330-46870 GCA_964629575.1 uncultured Acidimicrobiales bacterium
CCTGTCGGAGCTCATCGTCGGCCACCACCTTGTTCACGGCCCCGAGCTGCAGCGCCTCGGTCGCGGTGATCGGCCGCCCGTCAAGGATCATTTCGAGGCACTTCGTCGGCCCGATCAGTCGCGCGAGTCGGGTGGTACCGCCGGCGCCCGGAATGATCCCGAGGCCGACCTCGGGCTGCCCGTAGGTGGCGGACTCGCCGGCGATTCGCAGATCACAGGCCCACGAGAGTTCGGCCCCGCCGCCCCAGGCCTGGCCGTTGTTCACGGCGATCGAGATCATCGGAGTCTCGGAGATCTCCTCGAAGATCCGCGGCACCGGTGCCGGGACCGCCTGCCCGGCGGCCGCGATCGACCTCTGCCGGTCGATGATGAACTGCAGCGACCCCCGTCTCTGGCGTGTGCGGGAGGCTACCCATCGACGAAGCGGAGCGAGCTCAGCCGGCTCACCTAGATTGCCGGCGTGAGTCAGAACCCAGTGGAATACGAAGTCGTCGACGACATCGCGGTGATCACCCTCAACCGACCCGAGAAGATGAACGCGATGAGCGCCACGCTCCTCGACGAGCTCGAAGGCTGCTTCGATCGCGCAAAGCGCGACGCAGCCGTCAATGTCACCCTTCTCCAGGGGGCCGGTCGCTCGTTCTGCGCCGGCTACGACCTCGCGCCCGACGACTGGATCCTGAGCCAGTACGGCGCAGACTTCAACGGTCCCGTCGACGCTGTCATCGACCGCGAGGACGTCACTGAGATCCTCGAGCGGTGGCTCCGTCTGTGGAAGTTCCCCAAGCCGATCGTCGCAAAGGTGCAGGGTGTGTGTCTGGCCGGAGCCGGCGAACTCCTCGGCGTGGCGGACCTCGTCGTCGCCGCAACCGATGCCCGCTTCGGTCATCCCGCGGGACGCGACCTCGGAATCCCCGTCACCCTGTCGTTCTGGCCGATGCTCATCGGGATGCGAAAGACCAAGGAGCTGCTGTTCACATCGAAGCTGATCGATGGCGTCGAAGCTGAGCGGCTCGGTTTGGTGAATCAGGCGGTTCCGCCCGAAGAGTTGGATGACGCAGTGTGGGACCTGGCCCGCGATGTGGCTCGAACGGCGCCGACGGGACTCAAGATGTCCAAGCTCGCCACGAACCGCTGGTTCGAGAACATGGGGCTGCTCGCCTCGTGCTACTCCACCGCCGATCTCGACACCTTCTTTCACCAGAGCCCGAGCTATGTCGAGTTCTTCCAGGCCGTCCGTGAGGGTGGAATGCACGAGGCGCTGCGCCAGCGAGGCGAGAAGTACGGGTAGCCGGACGCGCTGACCGGCGTGCTGGGTGATGGACATGGTTCAAGTCGCCTCGCCAGCGTTCCGATACCCCTGCGATGGAAGCAAACGCCCCCTGGCACCAGGCCGTCGAAGCCGTTGCCGCTCTCACCGACGACAACCCCAAACGACACATCTCGTCCGGACAAGTCCATCGATTCATGTACGGCGACAAGCCGTTGATGGACCAACAACCCAGTGCGGTCGTCCGCCGCTGGCTGGACGAGGCGACATCTGAGGGAGTGCTCCGAAAGCACTCCGACCCCGATCACCCGTATCACGATGCCTACGTCTTCTCCGTGAGCGAACCGCTGGGCCTCCTCACAACCTGATCGTTCCTCGGAGACTCGCCGCGGTCCCACGGATCGGTCCGTGCGAAAATGAGCCGGACTCACCGGAGGCGACGCGATGGCGACAACGATCCCCGAACCCGATGTCCACAACACATGGCGAACCGAGACACCGGGTGGCGACGGTTGGCTCCGGTCACCGCACCCCGATGCGGCCGACAAGTTCTTCATGGCGTCCGCTGACGGGCACGTTCAGGAACCGCGCAAGATCTTCAAGGAGCGAGTTCCCGAGGAATACCACGACCGCCTCCCCACGGTTGTCGTGTCGCGCAAGAAGGACAAGGTCGAGGAGCAGTTCCAGAAGACCGAGGGCTTCCGCCAGGCCAAGCTCAACTGGGTCAACCCGCTGGAGGGCCACGAGCGGCTCAGGTATGAGTCGGGCCGCGACCCCGACGAGCGGGCCGCCGAGTTGGCGATCGACGGCGTCGACGCGGAGGTGCTCTTCCCCAACGTCGGGCTGGCGATGTGGGCGACCCGCGATGCCCACTTCGCCCAGGTGATGTGCCGGGCATGGAACGAGTGGGCCTGGGACAACTACGGCCCTCACAACGACGTCCTCGCTCCGATGGCCTGCGTGAGCCCGGCCGCGATCGACGAGGCCATCGCGGAGATTCAGCGCTGCGCGGCTCTCGGGTTCAAGGGCGTGTGCCTCCCGTGCAAGCCGGTGTTCGGAGCACCCGATGTCGACGACCTCAACTACAACCTCAAGGAGTTCGACCCGCTGTGGGACTGCCTCGAAGACGTCGAGCTCCCGGTGACGTTCCACGTCTCGACGGGTCGCGATCCCCGTACCGCCCGTAGCCAGGGCGGCGCCGTGATCAACTACGCGGTCCACTCACTCGCGCCGACGATGGAGCCGCTGGTCAACATCTGCGCTTCAGGCGTGGCCGAGCGTCACCCCAAGCTGCATTTCGGGGCGATCGAGGCGGGGATCGGGTGGGTGGCGTGGATGCTCGACGCGATGGACGAGGCCTACCGCAAGCACCACATGTGGGTTCGGCCCAAGCTCGACGGTCTCCCCAGCGACTACTTCAGGCGACAGGGCTTCGCCAGCTTCCAGGAGGACAGGGCCGGCCTGGCCGTCGCCCGAGAGTTCGACCTGATGGACAACTTCCTGTGGGCCAACGACTTCCCCCACCACGAGGGAACGTGGCCGTATTCGGCCCAGGCCATCGAGCGGCAGATGGCTCACCTCGACGACGGCGAGCGCGCCAAGGTCCTCGGGCTCAACTCCGCTCGGATCTTCGGGTTCGAGATCCCGGAGCGCTATCTCGGTCACGCAGACGCCGCGGCACTCGCAGCCAGCGAGCGGTAGCGAGCGCTCCTCAGCCGATGTGCAACTCCATGGTTGGAGTTAGCGTGGCATCGGGACTCGAGGGGGAACAGACATGTCCAACGTGAGCCTGAAGATCGGTGACGTCGCAATTCAGCGCTTGGAAGAGGTCTATGGACCGGCCTTCCCTGCGGCGATGTTTCTCCCGTCGTGGGATCCGGGCATTCGAGAGGAACTGGGTCCCGACACCGTCAACCGCCACATCGAGGACGAGACGGATCTCGCGCTCGCGTCCGTGCACACCTGGGTCATTCGAACCCCTCAGAAGACGGTGCTCGTCGACACCTGCAACGGCAACCACAAGGAGCGGGCCATCGAGGACATGGCGATGCTCGAGACCGATTGGCTCGACCGGCTCGCCGCGGCGGGGGTGCAACCAGGCGATGTCGATGCCGTGATCTGCACGCACCTCCATCTCGACCATGTCGGGTGGAACACGACGCTCGACGGAGCGGAATGGGTGCCAACGTTCCCCAACGCCACCTACTACTTCAACCAGGCCGAGTTCGAGTTCTGGGACCCCCGCGAAGGCGATTTCACGGGCAAGGAGGTCAACACCAACGTCTTCGAGGACAGCGTGCTCCCGGTCTTCGACCGCGACCTCGTCGAACTCTGGAGCGGGGACGGAATCACAGTGGACGATTCTCTTCGGCTCGAACTGGCAGCCGGCCACACCCCCGGCCACGCGATCGGATGGATCGAATCCCAGGGAGAACGAGGTCTGCTGTCCGGTGATTCGATGCACTCGGCGATCCAGGTCTATCGACCCGAGTGGAGCAGCGGATTCTGCGTCGACCCGAAGATGTCCGCAGCGACCCGTCGCACGATCCTCGAACGCTGCGTGGAGAGCAACGCCATCCTCTTGCCCGCACACTTCTCCGCACCCCACGCCTACCGGGTCGAGGAGCAGGGCGACTCGTTTGCCGTGGTCGACGCCGTCTAGCGCGGTCGCCACATCTCCCCGTCAGTTCGCCACTATGTAGGTGTGCGAAGTGGAGGCGAGCGGCGGGGCGTCCCTGGGTGGGCGGTGCCTGCGCTGGGTGCTTTGGCGGCGGCCTTCGCGTTTCGGGTGACGGCGCAGTTCATCCAGTGGACCGTCGATGTCCCGTGGCTGCCCGCCTTCGACAGTTGGCAGAGCGGTGCCGTGCCGTATGGGGCGCTGCTCGCCGCCCAGGTCATCATCCTCGGAGCGCAGGGAGCGGTCGTTGCCGGCATGCGCGACGGGAGATGTCGGCCGGCCCCTCGTCAGGCCATCTGGGTCCTCGCGTTCGGCGTCACCTACTTCGGTGTGATGGCCTTCCGGCTGGCCGCGTCGGTGACGTTCGCTGAAGGAGGGTGGTTGGACGAACCACTGCCGAGCGTGTTCCACCTCGTGCTCGCAGTGTTCGTGATCTTGTGGGCGCTGACCGGCTACCCAGAACCGGTGCCGGGCCGCACACCCCACCTTCTACGGCACGGCGGATATCCGCTGGTCACCGCGGGCGCATGCGGCCTGTTCTACGTCCTGGCAAAGTCCGGCCTGCCGTCACCGATCGCGGCATACGTGCCGGTCGTGCTCGGCGTGTCGGCAATCGTGGCGATGGAGTCACGATGGCCGTATCGACAGGAGTGGCGTCCAACGATGGTCGCGGCGAAACCCGATGCTGTGTTCCTTCTGGTCGTGCAGATCGGCCTGCCAGCGGCCCTGGCTGGTGGGTACGCCCTGATCGCCGATGCGCTGGCGGACGGCACATGGCAGTTGCGTGATCTCTGGCCCCACGGGTGGCCGGCGACACTGCAAGTCGTGCTGATGGTGTTGCTGGCGGACCTGTTTCGCTATCCGCTTCATCGGGCCATGCACACCCGCGCTGCCCTCTGGCGATTGCACGCCGTGCATCACTCGCCCGAGCGGCTCTACTGGCTGAACGTCGGGCGCTTCCACCCGCTCGAAAAGACTGCGCAAGGCCTCTTCGACGCCCTCCCATTCGTCGTGGTCGGCGTCGACTCGTGGGCTCTCGCCGGCTACTTCGTGTTCTACGCCGTGAACGGCTTCTTCCAGCACTCGAACGCGGACGTCGAATTGGGTCCTCTCAATTGGCTGATCAGTGGTGCAGAGCTGCACCGCTGGCATCACTCCGTCGATCCGGTCGAGTCGGGGACGAACTATGGCAACAACGTGATTGTGTGGGATGTGTTGTTCGGGACGCGTGCCAGGCCACCTGGCGAGGTCGACGAGATCGGCAACGGTGATCCGGGGTATCCGACCGGATTCGTGGCTTCGATGACGCAGCCATTTTGGGCGGGGGAATCGTGAATCGCGTCGCAGGGCTCGCCGCGAAGGCCGCACTCGCGTATCACCGGCGGCGCCTGTGGCCGCTCCTCAGAACGCGCGCTGGCGACCCGGCGTCAGCACAACGACGAACGCTGCTCGGCATTCTCGACCAGCACGCATCCACATCATTTGGTCGGGCCCACAGCTTCGCCGAGGTCCGTGACGGAGGCGACTACGCGGCCGCTGTCCCGGTTCACGACTACGAAGACTTGCGGCCATTCATCGCCGAGCAACAGCGAACCGGTGAGTCAGTCCTCACCGACGAAGCCCCGATCCTGTTCGCCCGCACCAGCGGCACGACCGGTCAGCCGAAAGACATTCCGGTCACCGCCTCTGGGCTCCGCCGCCAAGCCAAGGCCCAGCGGCTGCTGGCCACGATGATCACACGTTCCACCCGGGTCCTCGGAGGGCGGTTCCTCACGGTCGGCTCACCGGCGATCGAAGGGCACCTCCCGTCCGGTACGCCGTACGGTTCAGCCAGCGGGATGATCCTCGACGCGATGCCCGCCCTGATGCGACGCCGTTACCTCATCACCCAAGAGATCAGCGCCGTCACCGATCACGACGAGCGCTATCGGGCCATCGCCCTCGAAGGCTTGGCCGAACGAGAGGTGACCGCCATCGGCAGCGCCAACCCGTCGACGTTTCTGCGGATACGCGACGCGATGCGGGATGACTGGGAGTCGCTGCTCGTGGACGTCGGACGACGCCGACTCACGCGCGCACGCGAGCTCTCCCGACTCGATCCCCACCAACTCCACCTCGGGGATGTCTGGCCTGATCTGGCGACGATCACCACCTGGACCGGAGGAAGTTGTGCGGTCGCGCTGGACCGGCTCCGACCGTGGCTGCCACCCACCGCCGAGCTCGTCGAGTTGGGATACACGGCGAGTGAATTGCGCGGCACGGTCGCCCCAGCTCCTGGCCGCGCAGATTGCGTGCCCCTTCTCGACGACGTGTACTTCGAGTTCGTGGCCAGATCGACCTGGGAGGACGGTGGATCCGACTTCCAGGGGCTCGAATCCCTCGAGGTCGGGGCCCAGTACTACGTGTTCATCACGACGGTGGACGGGCTCTATCGCTACGACATGAACGACATCCTCGAAGTGGTCGGCAGATACGAGGAAACCCCGACGCTCGCGTTCGTCCAGAAGGGCCGCGGCGTCACAACGATCACCGGCGAGAAGCTCTACGAGAGTCAACTCATCGACGCGTTGCGAGCCGTGGGGAGCGGCTCGGTGCCTGGCGCAGGCTTCTTCCTGGCGCTCGCGGATCGCGAGAGGAGCACCTACGACCTCTACATCGAGGGACCTGTCTACGTCGACGGTTCACGCGCGTCAGAGTCGGAGCTTGCCATCCGGGTCGACGATGAGATCTCCCACCGAAGCGTCGAGTACCAAGCCAAACGGGCCAGCAAGCGCCTCGGTCCGATAGAGGTCCACGAGCTCACACCAGGCGCCGGCGACCGCTACCGCGAAACGTGCGTCGCCCGAGGTCAACGCGAGGCTCAGTTCAAGATCCTCCATCTCCAGTACCGCGACCAGTGCCCAGTCCCAATGGCGGCGATCATCGGCGACAAACGATCATGAGGTTGTCGATCGCGGAGTTCCCGGCTGCGCTCCGCATTCCAGTGCGGCATGCGAGCGCGACCAGACGCGAGACGGAGAACGTGATCTGCCTCGTCGAGAACGACGGGCTGGTCGGAGTCGGCGAAGGCTGTCCCAGGTCATATGTCACCGGGGAGACTGTTGAATCAGCCCGCGCCTGGCTCGGGCAGCACGCCGCCACGGTTGTCACCGCTGCGGCCACATCAGGAGTTGACGGACTCCGGAGTTGGACGAGGGCGAACAGCGCACTGATCGACTCCGCGCCGGCGGCGTTCTGCGCGCTGGAGCTCGCGCTGCTCGACATCCTTGGACGCTCCGCCAAACAGCCGCTCGAAGAGCTCCTCGGGCATGGCCGCCTTGACGGGCCCTTCGCCTACACGGCGGTGATCGGCGACAGCTCGCCTCTGATCTACACAGCGCTCCTCGGCCGCTATGTGATCGGCGGATTCCGAGACGTGAAGATCAAGCTCTCAGGTGATCGAGATCGCGATCGAGCCAAAGTGCGATGGCTGCGCAGCAAGCGACTGCGTGTGCGGGCCGATGCCAACAATCTCTGGACGACATCCGGACAGTGCATCGACCACCTTCGAGCCATCGGTAGCCCCTTTTTTGCGATCGAGGAGCCGCTGCAAGCCTCCGACATCACCGGCTTCAGCGAGGTCGCCGAAGCGCTGGGCACCCGCGTCATCCTCGACGAAAGCGCACTCCGCGCCTCCCAACTCCGCGAGCTACCAGGCGATCCGAACCGCTGGATTCTCAACTGCCGCGTGTCGAAGATGGGCGGTCTACTACGCAGCCTCGCTGCGGTGGCGGCGGCCTCCGACGCGGGACTCGGCGTGATCGTCGGCGCGCAAGTCGGCGAGACGTCGATCCTCACCCGAGCAGCACTGCCGGTGTCCGCCCACGCGGGTGGGAGTCTCCTGGCGCAGGAGGGCGCCTTCGGGACGCGGTTGCTTCGCGAGGATCTGGTCGAGCCGGTGGTGATGTTCGGGCGAGCCGGTCGGCTGAAGGCCGAGGCCGCCGGACCGAACCGACCCGGCCTGGGGCTGGACGTGCACAGCGCACGGCTGAAGAACGTCGAGCCGGTCATCTAGCACCCGCGCCCTGTGGTGCTGAACCGACTGAACAGGCCACCCGCTGGCCCACGGGGCTACTTGCGGCCGAAGAGCCATCGGCGCCAGCATCGGCAACAACTTGGTGACCTGTCCGAGGTCGAGCCCGCTCTGGCCCGACACGTGTTGCTCGACGTCGTTGCGCTTGGCGCCGAGGATGTGACCCAGGATCCCGTCGCCGTCACCTCCGCCAGCGAGCACTGCTGAGGGGTCATCGAGCACGGACCCATCGTGGTCGTCGAGGGCCGAACGCAACGCGGCAGCCCCATCACCGCTCGCCTCCCAGCTGGTCCATGAGTCCGTCGAGTAGTCCTGGCATCCGCGCTCCCGTGTTCGCCGCCGTGAACCGGACGCTACTGGGACCCTGCAAGCCGCGAGCTATCGATGTCACGCTCCGTATTCGGCGACGAGCTCCCCGGCGATTCGAGCAAGCTCGCGGCGCAGCTCCACCGGCGTCTCGACGACCAGCTCGGCACCGAACCCCGCGAGCTCAGAGGACAGGCTCTGCACCGAATGACCACGGAGCTCGACTTCAGACCACTCGGCGTCGATGCTCGGTCCGAGTCGCATTCGGCTGCCGAACACGTAGCGAGCGGGGTGCAGCGCGGAGGCCTTGATCCTGCCCGCCGCGCTCACAGGCGCCCGCTGCCGATCGACGGCGTCGACGACTTGTTGCCACTCCGAACCCAGATCGAAGTCGTCTGGGCGCGTGAAACGACGGGTGGTCGGAGTCACCGACGTGACCCGGTCGACTCGAAAGGTACGGCGGCCGTTGTCGGTGTCGGCGACGAGGTACCAGTTCGTCCCCTTGCTGGCGAGACCGAGCGGTTGGATCGACCTCGTGGAGTCAGCCCCGTTGCGAGCCACGTAACCGAGCTCGACTTCGGTGCTCGTGACGACAGCGTCCTGGACCGCGTTCAGATGCTCGGGTTCGCGCACGTCTGGGGCGTTGCTGCCCCAGGCCGATCGGTCGACGACGACGGCGCCGGTGGCGGTCTCTGCCCGTTCGCGGAATGTCTCAGGGAGGGCCGCGACCAGCTTGCGCAGTGCCGATCGGACCTCGGGATCGGAGTTGCTCGGTCCGGCCACCATGAACAAGGCACGGACTTCGGGTGCGCTGAGCCCGCTGAGGTCGGTCGTGGCATCGCCGAGCAGTCGCCATCCGCCATTGCGACCCTGCACGGAATAGACGGGCAGGCCGGCCATTCCCAGCGCGTCCAGATCGCGTCGCGCGGTTCGCTCGGATACCTCGAGCTCGTCGGCGACCTCGCGCGCTGTGACCTGTCCCCTGCGTTGCAGCAACAACAAGACCTCGACGAGGCGATCAGCGCGCACGGAGGCATCTTTCCAGACATAACTGGACACCAGATGACCGGTTATTGGTTTCACGATCGGTCCATGACAGACAACACCACCATCGACAGTTCCTCCGGTCTGACAGCCGACGATCCTCGACATCACTACGCGAGTGCCGTCGGTTCGATGATGCGGCTGGTGGCCGATCTCGACCCCGTCGCTCTCGATCGCGACACGCCGTGCGAAACGCTGGACGTGCGATCGATGCTCGGTCATCTCAGAGGTGCCCTCGAACAAACCGCCGCGTGGGGCAGCGGCTCCGACCCGTTCGCGGAGGCGGGCGAAGCGGCGGTGGTGCCCGACGACGGTTGGTTGAGCGCGCTCGGCGAGGCCGCGGGCAACGTGCATCGTGCGTGGGAGGACGAGACCAAGCTGGGTCAGATGTACACGCTGCCCTGGGCGACGATGCCAGGCGCAGCGCTGCTCGAGATGTACACGAACGAGATCATCGTTCACTCGTGGGACGTGGCTCGTGGAGCGGGCGCAGCGGTCGAGTTCGACGACGATGTTGTGGAGGCCGTGTTGGCGGCGATGCAGCTGGGGTTGCCGTCGGAGGGGCGGCGCGAGTCCTTCGAGGAGGTGTACGCCCAGATGCCGGAGGCGGATCGTCCGGCGATCATGCCGTTCGAGGATGTCGTGCCCACGGCCGCTGGAGCACCGCCTCTCGACCGCCTCGTGGCATGGAACGGCCGGAGGCCGTGACCCGAGTGACAGCACGGCCGAGGCCGTGATTCTCAGGTCGGGGTCGGAGATGTCCCTGACGCCGAGGTGATGGAGGGGGCCCGGTCGATCGAGCGCAGGGCCCGCACCATCAACACCAGCAGTGGCAGTTCGACGATGGGTCCGATCACCACCACGAGAGGAACCAATGGACTCGCGAATGCAGTGGCCGCAACGGCCAGCGAGGCTTCGGAGTTGCGCGACGTGGCCGTGAAGACGAGCAGGTTCCGCTGCTCTCGAGGCAGACCGAACAGACGAGCGGCGACCAGGGCTGCCGCGAATGCCGTCAGCTGTGCGCCGTCGAGTCAGGTCCCGTCGTAGCTTCGCTCGGCCGCCTCGGCGGAGACGTATCCCTTGCGGACGTCTTCAGCAATCGCCTCTGCAGATCGATCGGCCGGGTCGCCATGGCCTCCGCCGCCTCCACTGAACAGCAGTGCCCGATCCCCCTCTTCCAGTGAGGCCGAGCCCTTGATGAGGACGTCGCTGCACTGCCCGTCGGCGCGGTGAACCTCGATGCGACCGGTTTCGCCCTCGTGTCCGCCGTCGAGCCCCCACGGCGGGCACTTGGTGCGCTCGATGATCGCTGTGATGTCGGCAGGGGCGAGCATCGTGTAGCACTTCTCGATCCCGAGGCCACCCCGGTGCCTCCCAGCACCGCCCGAGTCGGCGCGCAGGCGGACCCAGTCGATGCGATACGGATGGTTCGCCTCCTGCAACTCGACGGGGACCTCCATCGTGTCGCCGTGCACGATGGACCGAAACGGACCAACGCCGTCGTGGTCCGACGAAGCGCCCCAGCCACCGATCGCGGATTCCATGTGCTGGAACCAGCCGCTGCCATCGGGAAGCTGTCCCGTGATCACGTGCAGGCAGTAGGTGCCGTGGTGGCCGGCGGGAACCTTGTCGGGAACGGCGGCACCGAGCGCCTTGAGGATCGTGTCGACAACGGTCGGCAACATGTTTCCCGAACCACTCAGCGGGGCGGTCGGCCCTGCGCTCAGGAACCGGCCGGGCGGGCAGTGCACCTTGATCGGGCGAAAGGCCCCGTCGTTGGCGGGATCATCGGGTGAGAAGAAGTACTTGCAGGCGATCCGCGACGCTGCGACCGCACCGCCTTCGTAGCCGGCGTTCAGTGGTCCGTTCGCCTCGGGACCGATGCCGCTGAGATCGACGGTGATCTCGTCGTCTTCGACATGCACCGCCACGTTGACCTCGACCGTGTCGTCCTGGTGGACGCCGTCGTTGTCCAGAAATGAGCTCGCCTCATATGTGCCGTTGGGGATGTCGGCAATGGCTCGCTTCACCGCCGCCTCGGACTGGTCCCAGTAGCGCTCGACCGCCGCCCGCACCTGATCCTGGCCGTAACGCTCCAGCAGCTCATCGACCAGATCGCGGCCGTGCAGGCAGCCGGCGATCTGGGCCTCGAGATCCCCGAGCACCATGTGCGGAAAGCGGGTGTTCGCAGTGATCATCCGGTACATCTCTGCAACCGGCTCGCCCCGTGAGTGGAGCTTGACGGTGTGGAACTGGATGCCTTCCTGGAACACGTCGGTGGTCTCGTTGGAGAGACACGAACCCACGACGATCCCGCCGACGTCGACCCAGTGCATGACGATGGCCATGAAGCCGAACAGGCCGTCGTCGTCCTCGCCGCGCCGGATGGGCGTGTACATCACGACGTTGTTGAGGTGCTGGCCCATGGTGCCCGCGTGGTTGGTGATGACGATGTCGCCGGTCTGCAGTTCGTCGGGTCCGTACACCTCCAGGCCGTCGCGCACGGCGGCCGACAGCGCGTTCGCGACGAAGATCGGGATGCCGCCCTTGCACTGGGTGATCAGCTTGCCGTCGGCATCCACGATGCCGACCGCGTAGTCCTTGTACTCCGACACCAGGGGACTGAAGGCGGTCTGGGTGATGTTCTTGTCGATCAGATTCGGAACCGCGGAGATGGCATGAACCACGATCTCTGCGGTGATCGGGTCGATCATGACGCGCCTTTCAAGGTGACGACGAGCTCCCCCAGCTCACCCACGGCGACCGACTCGTCCGGTCCGATCACCGCTGTGGCACCGAACTCTTCGATGATGACTGGGCCCTCGACGTCGAAGCCGATCGGCAGCTCGTCGCGCGAATACACCGGGGTGGGCATTCGGCGGGCATCGGCAAGTGAGAACGCATCCCGCGTCTCGCGAGGCATGGGTGAGCCCGATTCGGGGGCCCGGTGGAGATCCGCTATCTCCGGCACTTCGGTGGGCGTCGCAACCGACACCCGGATGCCGATCACCTCGACCGGCGCGGCGTCGTCGACGTGGCCGTACTGGCGCAGATACTCATCGAGGAAGGCCTGGCGCACCGAGGCCGTGTCGTCACGGCCGGAGAACGACACCTTGAGGGAGTGCCGCTGACCGGTGAACCGCAGCTCAGCCTGCCACTCCGACACCTGAGCCGCGCCCGGGAAGTCCTCGGCGAGGGTCTTGCCCAGTGCGACCGTCGAAGCCTCCGCCTCTTCGACCAGCCTGGCAACCGCGTCATCGACGAGGTCGTGGCGCATGCTGAGTGAGTCGTCGAGGCGTGCGTCGGCGAACAGCATGCCCAGGGCGGAGAAGTTGCCCGGCTCGGGGGGGATGATCACTCGTGGGATGTGCAGCTCACGCGCGAGGTCGACGGCGTGCATCGGACCGCCACCGCCGAAGGCGAACAGCACGAAGTCGCGGACATCTCGGCCACGCTCGATGGTGATTTCTTTGATCGCTGTGGCCATCTGGGCGTTGGCCAGCGCAAGGATGCCGGCGGCCACGGTGTCGGTGTCGGCGGCAGCCGTGTAGCCGAGCGCTCCACCCACTCGACCGTCCACGGCGGCTCTGGCCCCGTCGGCGTCCAGTGGGAGCTCTCCGCGTAGGAACTGGTTGCCGCTGATGCGGTCGAGCACGACGTTGGCATCGGTCACCGTTGGCTCTGTCCCACCTCGCCGAAAGCAGACAGGACCTGGCTCGGATCCTGCGCTGCGGGGCCCGACAAGCAGGCGCTCGTCGACGACATGAGCGATCGAACCACCCCCGGTCCCGACCTCCACGATGTCGAGCACAGGCGTCCGCAACGGGAAGCCGTAGTCGTAGCCCCCGACGTAGTAGGTCGGTTGCACGTCGAAGCGCCCCTTCTCGACGAGCGCGCACTTGGCCGTGGTTCCGCCCATATCGAACGCGATCACGCGCTCGATGCCGAGACGCTCGGCAAACACAGACGCACCCACACACCCACCGATGGGCCCCGACTCCACGAGAGCGATCGGACTGCGTTTCGTCTGGTCGACGGTGAGGACGCCCCCGTTCGAGGCCATCAGGTAGAAGTGGCCAGCGAACCGGGCATCGTCCAGTCGCTCCTGGAAGCGATCGACGTACTGAGTCGCCGTGGGCCCGATGTAGCCGTTGGCCGCGGCGGTTGAGGTGCGTTCGTACTCGAACCACTCCCTCGACAGCTCGCTCCCCGACGTGACGTACACATCTGGCAGCACGGCCTGGAGCCGCTCGACGGCCAACATCTCGTGGTCACGATTGACGAACGAGTTCAGAAACGAGACCGCCACCGCCTCGACGCCAGCCGTTTCCAGCTGAGCCGCAACCTCATCGAGCTCCCCCACGTCGAGCGGAGTCACGACAGCTCCATCGGCGCCGATCCTTTCGGCGACCTCGAACCGCAGCTCGCGCTCCACCAGCGGTGCGGGACGGTCGTAGTCCAGTCGAAAAGCCACCGGTCGGCCTGCCCGGCCGATCTCGAGCAGATCCCGAAACCCCTGAGTGGTGACCAACGCCGTGCTCGCCCCGCGGCGCTCGAGCAGCGTGTTGATGACGTGCGTCGTCCCGTGCTTGAGGATGTCGATGGCAGCCGGCTCGACCTCGATCGCGTCCAAACAGCTCAGCACGCTCGCGGCCAGATCGGCCCGGTTGGTGAGCTGTTTGCCGTACATCACCGCGGCTCGCTCAGAGTCGTAGCTCACGACGTCGGTGAAGGTCCCACCGATGTCGGACCCGACCAACACAGCCATCTCCCCTACCCCTCGCGATCGACCCAGGATCGCATCGGGCACATGCTCTCATCTGCTGTGCCCCGTCGCTCGATAGTGGTCGATTGGTCACTGTGAGATGGTGTCGTCGATGGTCGAGGGCGGAGGAGTGTCTCGTAGATGCGCACGATGCGAACAACCGACGGGTACGAACTCGCCTACGACATACAGGGCTCGGGGCCGGCACCGGTGTTGTTACCTGGCGCGTTGATGCATCGCCACTGGTGGCACGAGCTGGGTTACGTCGAGCGGCTCGCTGCCCGGTTCACGGTGATCAACATCGATCCGCTCGGACACGGTGAGAGTGACCGGCCCCACGATCCCGACGCCCACACGAATGACCGACTGGTCGATCATGTTCTTGGCGTGTTGGAGGCCGAGCGGATGGACCGGTTCGCGATGTGGGGATTTTCGAGGGGCCGCAGCGATGGCGTCGCTGGTGACCCGAGCGGTTCCTGAACGCGTCGACCTCGCGGTGCTTGGAAGCGGCCCTCCCGACGGGAGTGCGTTTCCCGATGACATCGTCGACTCGCTGAGGGCCGGCGACTGGGGCCCTTCGTCGAATTCGCAGGGGCGTTGATGGGTGATGCGGCGACGACTCAACGGCTGACCGACGGGAACGACCCTGCTGCGATCGGCGCGGCGTTCAGAGCGCGTGGCCGAACCGAGTGGGGTCGCTTCGAGGTTCCCGTGGTGGGGTATCTGGGCGATGAAGAAGCCATGCGTGAGCAGGTGTGCCAGGACGCCCGACACCTCGGGTTCCCCATGGCCGTTCTCCCCACTGGTGGCCACATGGAAACCTTCACCGCCACCGAGCCGGTCATGGGGCTCGTGGAGCCATTCCTGCAGAACTGACAGACCCTCACGAGGCGGCCCCGCTGGGGTGTCGTCCGTCAGCGGGGAGTCGGCCAGACCCTCCGGGGCCGGCGCGGGGTCCGACTGACGGCGGCGGCAACGCCATCAAGTCGGACCCTCGACACGCCGGTGGGAGGGACCCGGCTCCAGCCGTGAGGTCCGGAGCGACGAGCAACCTACGACGCCGCGATGAACACCCCGTGCCGTGGTGTGAACCGTTGCGTTACTTCTCGGAAGCGGACCGGCGACGACCGAATCAGGCCCGTCCTGACCAGGCGATTCAAGAGTGGAGCTGACGGGACTCGAACCCGTGACCCCCCTACTTGCAAAGTCGGAGAGGGGATCGAGGCGTGCGCGACGGCTGGCCGGGCACGGCCACCGGCAGAGTGGTCCGGTGCGAAGAGCCGAAACTTGGTCGATTGTGCTCGCTCAGCGAACCCTTTCGACCACAGAAGCCGATGCCGTCCCCGTGTCCAGGTGTGTCCGTTCCGCGCCCACTCGGGACATATTCCTGGCGAGTCCACTCCACCCTCATCGTGAGGTGCCGTTGTCGGACGGAACCTAAGCCGAGTTCGAGGCGGTTCCGCGGAACCGCCCGACAACTCGTCGGGTTCGCTGTCACGGCAGATGACCGGCGACGGCCACATCCTGTGGAGACGGCGGCGTCCGTGATCGTCCAGAACAGTCCCGCTCATCGGGCCGTCCGGAACGTTTTCCCAGGTCAGCAGGGTATCAAGCGTCCAGGTGCTCCAGTCCTGTCCACGCCACCTCCATCGACGTTGTCTCTAGTTCCGATCGCCCGATCGCGGCCGCTGGCTACGTTCTTCGGCTCACCGAAGGGGCGGAGCCCGTCGCGACTCGAACCCATCCAATGTCGCCTCGCCGATCTAGGTTGCGCTGATGCCCCGGCGTGTGAGTTCTACGGGATCGCCATCTACATGTACTTCATTGACCACAGCCCTCCACACTTCCATGCCATCTACGGCGAGCACGAGGCGCTGGTGAGGATCGACGATCGCCAGGTCCTCCACGGTGCACTGCCGCGAACCGCGAGCCGGTTGGTAGAGCAGTGGCGGTCGGATCATGTTCCAGAGCTGGAGAGGAACTGGGCGCTGGCCCAAGAACCGGCCGCTCTGAGCTCGATCGAGCCCCTCCAGTAGGTTGAGGTTCATGGCTGCGCTGGTTCGAGTCCAAGACGTGGCCGTTGTCGAGGGCCGGGTCTTGCGCGTCGTGTTCTCCGATGGTCTTGTCCGAGAGCTCAACTTTGCCGGCGTGCTGACCGGAGTGCTGGCAGCACTCGACCATGACGAAGTGTTCGGCGCCGCCTCCGTCGACGAGGTCTCAGGCACTGTGTGCTTCCCCGGTGGGATCGACTTCGATCCTGACGTCCTGCACGGCGATGCGGCCGCGGCGTCCCCGTTGCAGCCGAGCCTGGTTCGTGAGTACCGGCTCGAGCACACCAGCTGACCCCCCGGTTGCTCTCGAGGGACGAGTTGACCCCGAGGGGGCCTGCAACCCCGCGGGCAGAATCCGCGCCGAGCACCTCGGCCAGAATCCCGACCCGAGCTACTCCCGGCAAGGTGGGGCGGCTCGGGCCTGTCTGGTTTCTGTTGTGTTGTCTGAGCGTTATCGGGCGGACGCGGTCGCACAACGAGGTGACCCCTCGCAGTCCCGCTAGGACCTTTCGGCGGTGACCACGCTGGTTTTGTCGGAGCACTGCAGGCCTTCGTCTGCGTTCGACCAACTCCAGAACTCTGTTCCCGCTAGCACCGTGCCTGTGGTGTCGAGGTCGAGCTCGAACGTCATGTCGGTTATGCCACCACCTTCGGCGGTGTCTTCTGTTCGGTCACCGCTGAACACGGCTGTCAACCCGTCAAAGGTCCCCTGCCAGGCTTCGGACCCGTCGCCCAGACCGCTGACCGTCAGGCTCTCGTTGGTGTGAACGATGATCACTTGACGCTCGTAGGGGTCCTCGTCACCGCACACCGGTCCCGCGTCGTCTGGGTCGATGACGAACGTCCACCAACCGCTGAGGTCGACCGCTGCGCTGAGGCCCCGGCCCGAGGACCCGACCCCCGGTTCGGGCTGCAGGCCCGACGCGTCTTCGCCGAGGTACGAGCTTTGGGGGGGCGGTTTGAAGGCGATCACGGAGCCAGCGTCACCACAGGCCGATCCGTTGTTGGTCTCACAGGCCGTGACGTACAGGCTGATGCGCGGCGTGAGCCACATGCCAGTCGAGGTGAGGATGTTGCCCGGGAGGTTCTGGCGAACAAACCATGACCCGCCGTCGATCTCGAATGTATGGGACCTCGAAAACACCCGCTCGAAGTGCCCGACCTCAACGCCGCTGAACTGCTCGGAGTGCAGTAAGGCAACACGATCAACGCGGGGTCCGGGCTCGCCGGTGTCCATAGCGGAGTTGATCCGATCACTCGACCGGTCGTCATTGATCCTCCGGGGTTGACCCGATGACACATCGAGGTCGCCGGAGAGGAACGTCCGGTACCACTCAGCCCAGATCTCCACATGAAAGGAGATCGTGACCTCATCCAGCTCGGAGAGGCTGCCGCCGGCGCAGGGGGTGGTACTTGTCTCCCAGCGATACGCACCCCAGTAGACGCCGGAGTCCCGTGTGCTTTGGTCGTTGGAGGTGGGGCAGCCGACCGTGGTCAGCGTGAACTCGGCGGCGACATCGATCGTTGTCTGGTCGTCGATCGCGACGTAGACGTCGTCGTGCTGGGCATCCAGCAGAGGGTGCGAAAGCGCTTCAGTCTCGACGTAGGGGTGAACCCGCACCGCAGGGAACATCCCGGCGGAGTCGCCACCGCCGCAGAACGCCGCCACCTGCGACAGCGCGGCCAGGAGCAACAGCCGCCTCCAGAATCTCGGGCGCGTGACCAGCGCGCCTGTCGTTGGCCCCAACCCTGCCGACCGTGCGGCCGCACCCATAGCGCAACACTAGCGAACGGGTTCCGCACGGCCTTGCGGTCCGCCACACCTGGATCATCGCCCGAGTCAGCCAAGCGACCCCCGCAGATGGGTGTGTCTTTCGCCGCCGACCTGGCGGTGGGCGGAGCGCGGTTAGCGTGCAGTCCCAGCTTGTGTCGACGGGGAGGACCCATCGTCGGTCGTGATGGTGAACCTGCTCAAGGTCAGAGACCGAGAGGAGCTCGATCAGTGTTCGCGGATGGTCCTTCCGCTCATCGACAAGCACGGTGGCACCTACATCTGTGGCGGCCCGGTTGAAGGTGCTGTGATCGGTGCGGGTGACTGGGACTTCATTGCGTTGGTTCGCTACCCGACTCGACGAGCGTTCGCGGAGATGATCCTCAGCGATGACTATGCGCTAGCGGCTCCGCACCGCATCGAGGGCCTCGAATGCGCGGAA
This sequence comes from uncultured Acidimicrobiales bacterium, assembly GCA_964629575.1. GTDB lineage: Bacteria > Actinomycetota > Acidimicrobiia > Acidimicrobiales > Poriferisodalaceae > JAYPWI01. Next base: position 46,729 of record CAZVUM010000040.1, read on the forward strand.
CTCCACATGGATCTGGTTTCTCGACCTGGGCCCTCAAGGTGATTCCACATCCTGTGGAGACTTGTATGCCCTCCGACCTGGGATTTTATGGTGGAGCTGACGGGACTCGAACCCGTGACCCCCTGCTTGCAAAGCAGTACGG
>CAZVUM010000041.1:0-44610 GCA_964629575.1 uncultured Acidimicrobiales bacterium
GACAGAAGCTTGTTGGGGTCGTAGCCGCCGGGTGCGAACATCTTGAACAGGGCGTTGGTGTTCTTCTTCAGGAAGCGAAGCGACGCACCGACGCCCAGGCGGGCGCCCATCGTGAGCAGCTTTGTTCGCTCGACGGCGCCAGGAATCCCCAGGTGGACAGGGAGCTCGAACCCGGCCGCCCGCTCGGCACGCAGCCAGCGTGAGATGGCCTGGGCGTCGAAGCACATCTGGGTGGAGGCGTGACCCTCGATCCCGGCGGCCTGCAGGATCTCCTGCTTCGCGAACAAGGCGTCGTGCATGGCCTCGTCGCTGATGAATGCGTGACCGTCGGGGTAGGCGGTCACGCCGATGTGATCGAGGTCATGGTCGAGCGCGGTGATGGCTTCGAGCACCTGCACCGCATCGTCGAAATCGCCGAACGGCTCAGGCGCATCCCCTCCGACCAGGAACAACTCCTTGCATCCGAGCGACGCCATCCGATCGAGCAGCCGGGCGAGATGCTCCTTGGACTCGACCATGCGGGCGGCGAGATGGGGCACGGGATCGTGGCCGAGGGCCGCGAGCTGTTCGGTGAGGTCGAGGGTGTCCTCGAGGGTCTTCACCGGGGAGGCAGTGACCGACAGCGAGCTGCCTGGGGGGATGTGCTCGAGTTGGGCGGCGAGGTTCTTGAGCGGGATCACCTCGAGGCGGCCGGCGCTCAGCAACGCCTTGCGATGGGCGGCCTCGGTGCGTTGATCAGTGCGGTCGAAGAAGCTCATCGGGCCCCTTCAGCTCAGCCCGACGATGTTGCCGTCGGCGTCGATGTCGATGTTCTTGGCAGCGGGGTTCTTGCCCAGGCCAGGCATGGTCCGCATGTCGCCACAGATCGGGTACACGAAGCCCGCTCCGACGCTCGCCCTGACCTCCCGCACAGGCAGCCGCCATCCGGTGGGCGCGCCTTTCAGCTTGGGGTCGGAGCTGATCGACAGGTGCGTCTTGGCGATGCACACCGGCAGAGAGCCGAAGCCGTTCGCCTCGTAGCTGTCGAGCTGCTTGTTGGCCTGCGGGCTGAAGTCGACGCCGTCGGCGCCGTAGACCTTCGAGGCCACCGTCGCAATCTTGTCGCGCAGCGGCATCTCGTCGGGGTAGAGCACCTCGAAGTTGCTCTCCTCCTGCGACGCCTCTGCGACGGCTTCGGCGAGAGGCCCCGCGCCCTTACCGCCCTCGGCGAAGTGGGTGCAACGGGCCGAGCGGACGCCGTATTCCTCGGCGATTTCGCCGATCGCCGCCAGGTCGCCCTCGTGATCGCCGGGGAAGGTGTTGATCGCCACCACCGGGGTCACGCCGTGGATCCGCATGTTCTCGAGCTGCTTGCGGAGGTTGTCGCCGCCCTGATGAACCTCGTCGGGGTTCTCCGCGAGCAGTGCGTCGGGGAGCGGCTTGCCCGCAACGATTCTGTGGTTGCCGCTGTGGGCTTTGAGGCCACGAACGGTCGCAACGAGCACCGCTGCGTCCGGGCCGATACCGGAGTACCGGCACTTGATGTTGAAGAATCGTTCGGCGCCCATGTCGGCGCCGAAGCCGGCCTCGGTGAGCAGGAACTCACCTGTCTTGATACCGATCTGATCGGCCACGATCGAGCTGTTGCCCGTCGCAATGTTGCCGAAGGGGCCGGTGTGCACGAGGGCCGCAGTCCCTTCGAGGGTCTGCATGAGGTTGGGCTTGATCGCCTCGCGCAGAATCACCGTCATCGCACCAGCGACCTCAAGGTCCTCCGCGGTCACGGGCTCGCCGGACTTGGTGTACCCGACGACGATGCGGCCCATTCGGGCCCGGAGATCCTGCAGGCTGGTGCAGAGCGCGAGGGCAGCCATCACCTCCGAAGCGGCAGTGATGTCGAAGCCGGTTTCACGCGGGATGCCATCGAGGCGTCCGCCGAGGCCGATGGTGGTGTTGCGGAGCGCCCTGTCGTTGATGTCGACGACCCGCCGCCACGTGATGTTGTGAATGTCGAGACCCGCATCGTTGCCGTGGTAGAGGTGGGCGTCGAGCACCGCCGAGCACATGTTGTGGGCCGCTGTGACGGCGTGCATGTCGCCGGTGAGGTGGAGGTTGAACAGCTCCATCGGCACGACCTGGCTGTAGCCGCCGCCTGCCGCGCCGCCCTTGATCCCGAACGTCGGGCCCATCGACGGCTGGCGGATTGCGACGGTCGCGCTCCGGCCGATGTGCTGGAAGGCCTGCCCGAGGCCGACGGTCGTGGTGGTCTTGCCCTCACCCAGGGGGGTGGGGGTGATGGCCGAGACCACCACGTACTTGGCGTCGGGACGATCGGCCATCTGATCGATGGCGTCGAGCTTCACCTTCGCCGCACCGTCGCCATAGGGCTCGAGGCACGCTTGGGGGATACCCGCCTCGTCCGCGATGTCGGTCAGAGGGCGCAGCACCGCCCCGTTGGCGATCTCGAGATCACTGGGAAAGCTCATCTGCGCACCCCTCACGGTTTCACAGTGTGGAACAGTTCCGTATTATAGAACGTCGTACGTTCGGACACGACACGCTGTCTCTTTGCGCCGGGTCCGTTCGCACTCGTCGCACCCTGGTGGGGCAGCACCCGTGAACCCCCAGCCGGCTCCCGCGCCCCGAACCGCCCCGCGCGGGCTCGCACCCGCTGAACATCCGCAAGCCGGCTTCCGCACCCTGAACCACCTCGGGCGGGCTCCCGCACCCTGAACCGCCACGGGCGGCTCGCCGAGCGGCTCGCTGCCGCTGGCGTGGGTGGGTACTACCCACGGTGCGTCGGGCCCGAACGGACGCGGCCCAAAAGCTACGGCCGGTACGACGCTCCCGGTGTCATTCCGACTTGGGTGGCCAGCACGTTCTGTGCGGAGCGAACGAACTCCACCAGCAGCGGGCGGGTGTCGCGTGGATCGATGAGGTTCTCGATGTCCATCGCGTGGGCGTTGCGGAAGGGGCTGGCGATCGCTTCGAGGCGGGCTTCGATCTCCTCGCGCTTGGCCTTGGGGTCCTCGGCCGCTTCTATCTCGCGTTTGTAGGCGACCATCGTGCCGCCTTCGATGTGCATCGAGCCGGTGTGCGCGGAGGGCCAGGCGTAGCGCTGGTACATCCCCGAGTGCCGCACGTGGAGGCCACCGGCGACCCCGTAGCACTGCCGCATGATGAAGCTGATGTACGGCATCCGCGACGACGCGAACACGCTCACGGCTCGCGCTCCACCGCGCAGGATGCCCTGCACCTCGTTCTCCGGTCCGACGTGGAAGCCCGGCTCGTCGCACAGCCACACGAGCGGGAGGTGGAAGGTGTCGCACAGCTGGACCAGCCGCATGGCCTTCTCGGCTTCGATCGGGCCCATCGCGCCGCCGTAGTACAGCGGGTTGTTGATCATGACGCCCACCGAATAGCCGTCGACTCGGGCCAGACCGGTGATGTGCGCCCGGCCCGAGAGCGGCGCGATCTCGAAGAACGACTCGCGGTCGACCACCGATTCCAGGATCTTGTGCGGGCTGTAGACCCTGCGCTTGATGCGGGGGATCGCTGCGAGAAGAGATTCGTCCCGCCGGTCAGGTGGATCGTCGGTCTCGACTCGAGCGGGGAGCTGCCACACGTTGGGTGGGAGGTAGCTGAGGAAGCGCCGGGTCATCTCGAACGCCTCGTCCTCGGTCTCGGCCAGGTTGTCGATCACCCCGTTGGGGATCTGGACCCGCTCGTCACCGAGTTCCTCCTTGGAGATGTCGACGCCGACACCTTCCTTCACCACCGCGGGCCCAGCCACGAAGACCTGGCTGGTGTCTTTCACCATCACGTTGAAGTGACACATCGCCGCCTGGATCGCGGGGAGACCCGCCACCGATCCGAGCACGAGGGAGACCACCGGTACCTGGCTCAGGAGCTCCGTCGAGAGGTCGGGCGACTCGTTGTCGGGGAGGTAGGTGTGGCCGAGCTGCTCGAACGTCTTGACGCTTCCGCCGGTCGCGTCGAGCAGTCGCACCAGCGGGATCCGGTGATCGCGAGCGGTCTGCTCGGCGACGATGTACTTCTTCCCGATGTTGCCGTCCGCCGAACCGCCGCGGATGGTGAAGTCGCCGCCGCACACCACCGCCCGCCGGCCGCCGAGTTCGGCCGTGCCGATGACGTAGTTGGCCGGCGTGAGCTCGGCGAGCGTGCCGTCGGCGTTCCAGGACGGGGTTCCGGCGAGTGCGCCGATCTCCCGGAAGGTGCCGGGGTCCTGAATCCGGTCGATGCGCTCGCGAACGGTGAGCTTCCCTCGCCCGTGATGGAAGGCGACGCTGTCCGGCCCACCCATCTCGTGGATCAGCCCGAGCCGGCGCTCCAGCTCGGCAACCTCGTCTTCCCAGCTCACAGATACTCCTCACCCGGCCCGTCGGGACCCTCAGACCGGCGTGATGCTAGGCGACCACCCTTCTGCCAGCTCGTGTGGTGACTGGGGTCGCCGTCGAAGCTGGCAGAACGGGGTCGGGCTCACCAGGTGTCGATGTAGGGGCGGCGTTTCTCCTCGCGGGGGAGCTCGGGTGGAAGGCTGCGGAGCCCCGCGAGGACCCAGTCACGCGACTCGGCGGGGTCGATCACGTCGTCGATGCCGAACGAGCTGGCGCCATTGACCGCGCGGGCGTGCTCATAGGCGCGCTCGACTCGCTGATCGAACAGCACCTTCCGTTCTTCGGCGGTCTCCAGTGCCTCGAGTTCGTTGCGGAACCCGAGCTTCACCGCCCCCTCGATGTTCATCCCCGCGAACTCCGCCGTGGGCCAGGCGGTGGTGAACAGCGGGACCATGGAGCTGCCGCCGCACATCGCCTGCACCCCGAGCCCGTACGCCTTGCGGATCACGAGACCGAACATCGGAACGGACAGGTTGGCTCCGGTCACGAACAGTCGGGCGCAGTGCCGCACCAGCGCCTCGCGTTCGGCGTCGGGCCCCACCATGATGCCGGGGCAGTCCATGACGCTGATCACGGGCAGCCCGAACGCATCGCACAGCTGCAGGAAGCGCGCGGCCTTGTCTGCGCCGTCGCTGTCGATCGCCCCCGCGAGGTGATGCGGGTTGTTGGCGATCAAGCCCATCGGTCGGCCTTCGATCCGGATGAGGGCCGTGACGATGCCGATCCCGTAGTGCTCCCGGATCTCCAGCACCGAATCGACGTCGGCCAGGGTCTCGATCACCTCCCGCACGTCGTACATGCGCACCCGGTTCTCGGGAACGATGTGCCGCATCTTTCTCTGGTCGTTGGTCTCCCAGTCGTCGATAGGGCCCTGGAAGTACGACACGTACTTCTTTCCCACCTCGCACAGCTCGTCGTCGTCCTTCACCAAGATGTCGACCACACCATTGGGGACCTGGAACGACATCGGGCCCACCTCCTCGGGCCGATACACGCCGAGGCCGCCGCCCTCGATCATGGCGGGGCCACCCATGGCGATCGTCGAGTTCTCGGTGGCGATGATCACGTCGCAGCAGGCGAGCATCGCCGTGTTTCCGGCAAAGCATCGCCCCGAGTTGAGACCGACGAGTGGCACGTGGCCGCTGAGCTTCGAGAACTGGGTGAACGTGTAGACGTCCATCCCGATGTTGTGCAGGCCCTCGGTGTCGCCGGGGCGCCCACCACCGCCCTCGGTGAAAAAGAGAATCGGAAGCTTGTAGCGGTGGGCGATGTCGAAGAGGCGGTCCTGCTTGTAGTGGTTGCGTACGCCTTGCGTGCCGGCGAAGACGGTGTAGTCGTACGAGATCGCCATGCAGCGCGCCTGCTCGTCGTCGAAGAGGTCGCCGTTGACCGTCGCCAGGCCGCCGATCAACCCGTCGGCAGGGGAGCGCTCGCGCAGCCACTCGTCGGTACGGCGGGCCTTCTGGGCGGCGACCACCAGCGGCCCGTACTCCTTGAACGAGCCAGGGTCGACGATCGACTCGATGTTCTCCTGAGCAGTCTTCTGTCCCGTCTTGCGACGACGGGCGACCGCATCGGGGCGGTTCTCGTCGCGGGTGTAGGAGCGGCGCTCGTACAGCTCCGCCAGATCGCCGCGGATGTGGTCGAGGTCGAGCTCCTCGTCGCCGACGACATCGTCGACTTCGACGTCTGCTTCGAGGACGAACACCATCGGGAAACCCTCGAGGATCACGTCGCCCTCGCTCACCGCCACCCGCTGCACGATGCCGGTGCGGTCTGCGACCACGATGTGCTCCATCTTCATCGCTTCCATCACCACGAGCTGGGTTCCCGCGGCAACGGCATCGCCCACCGCGACGGCCACCGAAACGATCGTGCCCTGAATCGGCGCGGGGAGCCCGACCGAGCCATCTGGACCCACCAGATCCATGTCGGCTGCGGCGCTGGGCTCTTCGGCGATCTTCGCCTGTTGGTCGTGTGTGAAGAGAGCGAGCGGGTCACTGGTGTCGACCTGGGCTCCGGCGAGTCCCGACGGTGCACCGGCCGGCGTGGCGGCGGATCGCTCATCGGCACGTGCGGTCGCCGAGGCGACGAGGTCGGCGACGTTCTCGTCCACGAACGTCGTGGTGAGGCTTCCATCGAGCAGTTCGGGCCGGGCCAGGAGAGCAGCCAGAAAGTCACGGTTGGTACTCACGCCCTCGATGCGAAAGTCGCGTAGGGCCCGCGTGACGCGATGGATCGCGAGGGTGGGGTCGGCATCAGCGGAGTGCGCGATCACCTTCGCGAGGAGCGAGTCGTAGCTCGTGCTGGTGCGGTAGCCGCTGTACCCGAAGCCGTCGACCCGGATCCCAGGTCCGCCCGGCGGGTCGTACACAGCGAGGCTTCCGCTCGCCGGCATCACTGCGCCATCAGGAGCCATCGTCTCCATGTTGACCCGGGCCTGAATCGCAGTTCCCCGCGGCGGATGGAGCGCGGGATCGTCGAGACCGAGGTCGACGAGGGAGGCTCCGCCGGCGATACGGACTTGGGCGTGGACCAGGTCTACCCCGGTGATCTCTTCGGTCACCGTGTGCTCGACCTGGATGCGGGCGTTGGCCTCGATGAAGGCGATCCGGTGATCGTCGGCGCCGACCAGGAACTCGAAGGTTCCGAGGCTGGCGTAGCCGACGTCCCCGGCGAGCGTCAGGGCGTGTTGGTGCAGCTGCGCACGCACGTCCTCGGGAAGGCTCGGCGCCGGGGCGAGCTCCAGGATCTTCTGAAAGCGGCGCTGCACACTGCACTCGCGCTCGCCGAGATGGGTCACGCTGCTGCCGTCGCCGACCACCTGGACCTCGATGTGGCGCGCCGCTCCCATCAATTCCTCGATGTAGAGGGCTCCGTTGCCGAACGCGGCCGTGGCCTCGGACGCGCACCTGTCGTAGATCTCCGACAGGTCATCGCCGGGACCGACGATCCGGCTGCCGCGTCCGCCGCCGCCCGCGACGGCCTTCAGCATCACCGAAGCGCCATCACCCAGGCTCTGGCGGAACTCCTCGGCCTGCTCGACCGTGACCGACGTGTCGATGCCCCGCATCACCGGGACGCCGGCGCGCTGGGCCGCCTGTCGCGCTGCGGACTTGTCGCCGAACAGCCGGAGCAGCTCCGGCGAGGGGCCCACCCATGTCAGCCCCGCGTCGATGGCGGCCGCAGCGAAGTCCGCATTCTCCGCCAGGAAGCCGTAGCCAGGATGGACGGCATCGGCTCCCGCTCGAATGGCTGCGGCCACGACCGCATCGACGTCCAGGTACGCCGCGGCGCCGACGCCGTCGAGCGCGACCGCTTCGTCCGCCGTCGAGACGTGCAGGCTGGCCTCGTCGTCCCTGGAGTGGATGGAGATCGAGGTGATCCCCAGGTCGGACGCCGCGCGGGCGACGCGGATCGCGATTTCGCCCCGGTTGGCGATGAGCAGTCGTGACACAGACATGGCCGCACCCTAGAAAACCCCGAACGTCCGCGCTGGCGAGGTCCATCACCGTTCTGCCAGCTTGTGTGGTGAGTGGGATCACCGTGGAAGCTGGCGGAACGGGGGCTGAGGCCTTCTGCCAGCTTGGGTGGTGACTGGGCTCACCCAGGAGGCTGGCAGGACGGGGTCAACCTCCGCCGGCGAGAGGGGCTTCGAGGCGGGCGGCGACGGCGGCGCGGATCTGAGCGTCGAAGGACTGAACGTGTGCCTCGACGAGCTCGGCCGCCCGCCCGCCGTCCCCGGAGCGCAGCGCGTCGAGGATCGTGCGGTGTTCGTCAACGGCCTCTGCGATGTCCCCGACGTCCCCTGAATACAGGTGCCACAGCCGGTCGGACTGGGCATAGAGCATGTCGAGCGTGTCCACGAGGAAGCGGTTGCCCGCCGCGGCCCACATGATCTCGTGGCACGCCCGGTCGGTGGCGAGGTGTTCGGCGGCGGAGTCGGCGTCGACCGACAGGGCCGCCTCCATCGCGTCCCAGTCGCTGCCCGAACCGCGGAGCGCGGCGAGGCGAGCCGCGTAGGGCTCCATCACCGCACGCGTCTCGAACAGCATCGACAACTCCGACACGTCGATGCCCGCCACGAACATGCCGCGCCGGGGGATCACGGTGACGAAGTGCTCACGTTCGAGCCGCTGCAAGGCCTCCCGAATCGGTGTTCGTCCGATCCCGAGCCTCTCCCGAAGGGCGTCCTCGCGCAGGACTTCGCCCGGAGCGAACTCCAGGTGCACGATGGCGCGCCGCAACTCCAGGTAGGCCCGATCGCGAAGCGACGGTTCGGGGGAGAAGCTGTCGGCCATGACGGATTCCCGCCGATGATACACGGGTGATATATCATGAGTCGATCTCACACGCGACTTCTGAAGGGCACCCGTCGACATGAGTGATTTCCCAACCTCCGCGAAGTGCGCCGTCATCGGCGCAGGCATCGTGGGCAACTGTTTGGTCGGCCACCTCTCCGACATGGGCTGGACCGACATCGTGCTCCTCGACAAGGGCCCTCTTCCCAACCCGGGGGGCTCCACGGGCCACGCGTCCAACTTCATCTTCCCGGTCGACCACTCCAAGGAGATCGTCGATCTCACCACCGAGAGCCAGCGCCAGTACGAAGAACTCGGCATGCAGAACACCTGCGGCGGCATCGAGGTGGCCCGCTCCGAGGAGCGAATGGAGGAGTTCAGGCGGCGGATGACCTCGGCCACGTGCTGGGGCATCGAGGCCTCGCTGATGACACCGGCCGAGGTGAAGGAGATGGTGCCGTTCATCTCCGAAGACGTCATCCTCGGCGCCTTCTACACCCCCTCGGTCAGCGCGGTCGACAGCCTCGAGACCGGTACTCAGATGCGCAAGCGGGCCCAGGACGCGGGCAGCCTCCAGGTCTTCGCCAACACCGAGGTGCTCGACATCGAGACAGCGCCCGGCACGAACAAGCCGAAGATCGTCGCCGTCGTCACCGACAAGGGCCGCATCGAGTGCGAGCACATCGCGATCGCCTGCGGTGTCTGGAGTCCCAAGCTCGCCGAGATGGCCGGCGCGACCATCCCTCTCACCCCGGCAGTGCATCAGATGGCCGACGTCGGCCCCTTCGACATGCTCGTGGAGACCAACCAGGAGCTGGCCTACCCGATCGTCCGCGACATGGACACGTTCTGCTACGAGCGCCAGACCGCGGGCTCGATGGAGGTCGGCTCCTACGCCCACCGCCCGATCCTGCACCGGGTCGACGAGATCCCCTCCAACGACGAGGCGGCCCTCAGCCCGACCGAGATGCCGTTCACGCCGGACGACTTCGACCAGCAGATGGAAGAGGCCATCGAGCTGATGGAGTTCCTCGGCGACGGCGAGATCAAGTACGCCATCAACGGCCTGCTGAGCCTCACCCCCGACGCCAATCCGGTGCTCGGCCCCACCGTCGAGGTCGAGAACCTCTGGTCAGCGGCAGCGGTGTGGGTCAAGGAGGGCCCGGGCGTCGGCAGGCTCGTGGCCGAGTGGATGACCCACGGCTACCCGCACCTCACCGACCCGCATGGAGCCGACGTCACCCGCTTCTACCCCGAGGACCGCAACGTCCACCACATCGAGGCCCGCTGCGACGAGCACTTCAACAAGACCTACGGCATCGTGCACCCGCGCGAGCAGTGGGACAGCCGCCGCAACGTGACGGTCGGCCCGGTGAAGGCACGCACCGACGCCCTCGGCGCCTTCTACTTCGAAGCCGGCGGCTGGGAACGCCCGCACTGGTACGAGAGCAACGCAGATCTGGTCGAACGCTACGGCGTGACCCCGACGCGCACCCACGAGTGGGACTCGCGTTGGTGGACGCCGATCACCGACGCCGAGCACCTGCACATGCGTGCTGCGGTCGGGCTCGTCGACATCTCGCCGTTCCAGGTGTTCGAGGTCAGCGGCCCCGGTGTCGTCGACTACATCGAGCACATGGTGGTCAACAAGTGCGATCTGGCCGTCGGTCGGTCGATCTACACGCCTGTGCTCACCGCGGACGGCGGGTTCCGCTCGGACCTCACGATCATGCGGATGGCCGAGGACCGGTTCCGGATCGTCACCGGCGCCTTCGACGGCGGGCGTGACGAGTACTGGTTCCGCCACAACATGCCAGGCGACACGGGCCAGGTGATGTTCGAGAACAAGACCCCGGCGCTGTGCACGTTCGGTGTGTGGGGCCCCAAGGCCGCAGACGTCCTGTCCACGATCACCGAGACCGACCTGTCGCAGGAGGCGTTCGGCTACGGCTCCATGCAGGCGGTCCTGCTCGACGGGATCCCGACCGAGATGTTCCGCATCTCCTATGTGGGTGACGCCGGCTTCGAGATCTACACCAAGACCCAGCACGGCCTCCAGCTGTGGGACGCCATCTGGGAGGCGGGCCAGGAGTTCGACATGCGGCCGGTGGGTGCGGGCGTCTATGGCACGAGCGGTCGCCTCGAGAAGGGCTACCGGCTCATGGGGGCCGAGCTCGAAGCGGAGTACAACCCCGTCGAGGCCGGTCTCGCCCGTCCGAAGGTGAAGGCGGCCGACTTCATCGGCAAGGAGGCCTACCTCGCCGCCCGCGAGGAGGAGCAGGTGGCCGCGCTGTGCATGCTGAGCTTCGACTCACTGCAGTGCGCCGAGGGCTACGACCGCTTCCCGATGGGTGCGGGCAACGAGCCGGTGCTCACCATGGACGGCGAGCGCATCGTCGATGCCAAGGGCCGGATCAGCCGCCTCACCACAGCGGGCAACGCACCGTCGATCGACAAGTACCTGGCCATGGCCTACCTCCCGATGGAGCTGGCCCAGGTGGGGACCAAGCTCCAGGTGATGTACCAGCACGAGCTGTACCCGGTGACGGTCGAGGCAACGGGGGCCAACCTGGCCCTGTTCGACTCCGACGACGCTCGGATGAAGGCGTGAGGTGATCTGCATGCCCAGCGCAACTCTCGACGGCGGCCCGAACCGCCAGGTTCGCCGTGGCCGGGGAACGCAGCGGGAGCGCTGCACGCCCTGCACGACGCTCGTCAACGGCCCGAACCGCCAGGTTCGCCGTGGCCGGGGAACGCATTGAGATGAAAATCCTCGTTTGCGTCAAGCGGGTCCCGGCACCGGGTTCTCGTATCAACGTCACCGACGACGCCCAGAACGTCGACACCGCACATCTCGGCTTCACGACGAGCCCCCACGAGGAGTGCGCGGTCGAGGAGGCCGCCCAGATCATCGAACGAGAAGGCGGCGAAGTCGTCGTTCTCACCGTCGGTCCGAGCGAGGCCGAGGAACAGCTGCGCTACGCGGCTTCGGTCGGCGGAACGGGCTTCGTCCTCATCCCCAACGACACCGGCCACGACTGGGACCCTCAGCGAACCGCTGCGGTGATCACCCAGGCGATCGGCGACATCGAGGCCGCCGATGGGCAATTCGACCTGATCATGTTCGGCAACGAGTCGGCGGACGCCGGTGGCTACCAGGTCGGAATCCGGGTTGCCCACGCGCTCGGCCGCCCCATGGTCAACGGGATCAAGGGCATCGACGTGCGCGACGGCGGGTTCACCGCTCGGCGCGAGGTCGACGCGGGCTCGGAGGTCTACGAGCTCGACGCTCCTGCGGTCATGGGGGTCAAAGAGGGCATCAACCTGCCGCGGTACCCGACGATGAAGGGCCGGCTCGCGTCCAAGAAGGCCGTCATCGAGTCGCGAGATCTCGACGCAGCTCCGGGCGGCCAGACCAAGGTCAAGCTGCATCGTCCCGAGGAGAAGGTCAGCGAGACCGAGATCCTCGGAACCGGTCCCGAGGCGGCTCCCGCGATCGTGGACCTCCTCGACGAGCTGGGGGTGCTGTGATGGCGACGCTCTTGGTCTTCTGCGAGCACGACAGGGGAGTCCTGCCGGTGGGCGCGCTGGAGGCACTCACCGCCGCCCGCTCCCTGGGCGCCGACCTCGGGGCCGAAGTCGAAGCGGTGGTGATCGGCAACGGCGCTGACGCGCTCGCCGACGAGCTCGCGGTGCACGGGGCCGAGGTCGTGCACCACATCGACCACGAGCTGCTCACCGACTACGGCCCCGATGCGTGGGCCACGTCGCTGGTTCAGCTCATCGAAGCGGAGTCACCGACCGCGGTCATGTCGGTCGGCACAGATCGGGGCAACGAGGTCATGGCAGGCGCCGCAGCGCGGCTGGACGTCCCGTTCGTGGCCAACTGCGTCTCGGTCGAGCCCGGCGACCCGTGGTCCATGACCCGCGTCCAATGGGGCGGTTCGCTCCTCGAGGACAGCACGCTGGCCTCGGCTCTGCCGCTCGTGAGCTATGGCCACCACACGGTCGAGGCGGCCCAGGCAGACGCCCCGGGCGCCGGTGAGGTGCGAACCTTCACACCACGGCTCGACGCGTCGCACACTGCGACGATGATCCGCGACCGGGTGGTGCTGAGCGACGGGGTCACGCTGTCCACCGCATCGGTCGTGGTGTCCGGTGGGCGCGGAGTCGGCTCGGCCGACGCATTCGCGCCGCTCGAAGAGCTGGCCGAACTGCTGAGCGGAAAGGTCGGCTGCTCGCGGGCGGTCACCAACAACGGGTGGCGGAGCCACGCCGATCAGGTCGGCCAGACCGGCACGCGCATCGCCCCAGAGATCTACATCGCCTGCGGCATCTCCGGAGCCATTCAGCACTGGGTGGGCGCGATGGCGTCGAAGAACATCCTCGCCATCAACACCGACCCCGAAGCCAACATGGTGACCAAGGCCGGCTACGCCGTGATCGGCGATCTCCACCAGGTCATCCCCGCGGTCAGCGAGGAGATCCGCCGTCGTCGGGGAGTCTGAGCGAATTCACCGCCAGTTGAGCAACTTGGTGCCTGACACCGGATTGCTCAACTTGGGGTACGGCTCAGTCCTCGGCCCACTGGGCCGCAAGGCCAGTTGCGGCATCGATCACGAGCAGCCCGACGTCGTGGGTCTGGTCGGGGTGCGGAAAGCGGTACGCCGGGCCATGAATGTGGACCGCGGCCACGAGGTCGCCGTCGGTCCCGAGCACCGGCGCCGCGACCGAGTTGATGCCGTCAACGAACTCCTCGTACACCCACGCGTATCCGGCGCTGCGGATCTGCTGCAGCCGCTCCCGAACCAACACTGGGTCGACCACGCTGTGGGGTGTCGAGGGCTCCAGCCCGGAACCGATCACCGCGTCCAGAGCCGACTCGGACAGGTGGGCGAGGTGGACCAAACCCGACGGCACTACATGTAGCGGTGCGAACTCGCCCGTCCAGTCGCGGACCTGAACATCGCTGTCGAGATCGACGTGGTCGAGGTAGTAGACCTGGCCTTCGTCGAGAATGCTGATGCCGGCGGTCTCGCCGACGGCCTGGGCGAGATCCTGAAGAAATGGGCGGGCCGTGGCCACGAGCGAGCGGCCAGAGCGAACCGAGCCCACGAGGTCGACGAGGCCTTCGCCAAGGCGGTACTCGCCTCCGGCTTCGTCTTGCGCGACGACCTTTTCGTCCTCGAGCGCCGCGAGGAGTCGTGCCACCGTCGACTTGGGGAGGTCGACCCGCTCTGCGAGCTCGGTGACGCCCGACGGTCCCACTGCCAGCGCACGCAGTATCGAGAATGCTCGCTCGATCGATTGCACGCCGGCCATGCGTCGAGGGTACTGCGTCCCGCATCGTGGAACACGTGACATGACACTGCAGTCCGGGGTCGTGTGTCGGGACAAGAATCGGTCATGATGGAGCAATGCGGCTCGACATCGACTCGCTGCGCGCCTTTCGAGCGATCGTCCAGACCGGAAGCTTCACCGGCGCGGCTCAGCAGCTGCATCTCACCCAGAGCGCGGTGAGCTGGAAGATGAAGCGGCTCGAAGAACGCCTCGGTCGCACCCTCCTGCGCAGAGACGGGCGCTCGGTCGAAGTCACCGAGCTGGGTGCCGAGCTCCTCGAGCACGCGCATCGGATTCTCGATGCGCACGACGAGGCCCTGGACGTGTTGGCGCGCTCGGAGCTCACCGGCACAGTGCACATGGGGTCCAACGACGAGTTCCACCCTGGGGAGATCGCCGCACTCGTGCGCCGCTACCGCAGCCGCCACCCAGGGGTCCGCCTCCATCTGCGCGTCGGGCTGAGCTCGGTGATCTCGACCGCGATGCGGGCGGGCGAGCTCGACCTCGCCGTGATGCAGATCTTCCCGGAAGATCAGTTGCCCAACGACATCGTCGTCAACCGCAGCGCGCTGCAGTGGACCATGACGCCCGACCTCGAGATTCCGAGCTCCGACCCAGTTCCGCTCATCACGTTCGGCCGCAACTGCTTCTACCGACCGATCGCCGAAGCGGCACTCGAACGCGCTGGGATCGGCTACTACGTCGCCTTCGAATGCGAGAGCTCACACGCCGTCGCCGAGGCGATCAGTGCAGGCCTCGGCATCTGCCTGCTCGACACCCACAACGTGCGCGACGAGCACGCCGCGTGGACGCACCCGGAGCTCGACGCGACGAGCATCGAGCTGCTGCAGGTCATCCGCACCGATCGCAGGGTGCGCTCTGCTGCGGTGCGCGCCCTCGTGGACGAGCTCGAGTCCGCCCTCCTCGCCGAGGCGGCGTAGGGAGCCGCCCGCGCTCACGAACATGTCGAGGCGTCATGGTGACCGCTTCTCGCAGCAGTGGCTGTCACAGTAGAATTGGACATCGGTTGCGCGTTCGGATCGCGCCCCATTCGGAGGTCATGCGATGCCACGAGAGGCGATCAGCGTGAAGTCGAAGAAGCGACGACCCGCGAGCGTTCCCGCTGAGCGGCTCACGACTCCTTTGGTGCGCGAGAACGGCGTTCTTCGTGCTGCGAGCTGGGACGAAGCGCTGGATCGCGCGGCAGCGGGATTTCAGCAAGCGATCGACGCCAAGGGCCCCACCGCGTTCGGGATGTTCAGCTGCTCCAAGAGCACCAACGAGATGAACTACGCCGCCCAGAAGTTCGTCCGAACGGCGATCGGCTCGAACAACATCGATTCGTGCAATCGAACCTGACACGCTCCCAGCGTCGTCGGTCTGGCGACAGTGTTCGGAGCGGGCGGCGGAACGTCGTCCTACACCGAGATCGAGGAGACCGACGTCATCCTCCTGTGGGGCTCCAACGCGCGTGAAGCGCACCCGATCTTCTTCCATCATCTGCTGAAGGGCCTCGACAACGGCGCCCGGATGTTCGCGGTCGATCCCCGACGCACATCCTCGGCCAAGTTCGCCGATGCATGGCTGGGGCTCAACGTCGGCACAGACATCGCGCTCGCCAATGCCGTCGGCCGCGAGATCATCGCCGCCGGCCTCCACGATGAGAGCTTCATCGCCATCTCGACGCAGGGGTTCGACGACTACCGCGTGGCCGTGGAGCCCTACACGCTCGAACATGCCTCGGCGATCACCGGCGTGCCCGCCGACGCGATCCGCGAGATGGCACATGCCTACGCCAGCGCCGACACCGCCCAGATCCTCTGGACTCTCGGCATCACCGAACATCACAACGCGGTCGAGAACGTGCTGTCGTTGTGCAACCTCGCTCTCCTCACGGGTCACGTGGGTCGGTGGGGATCGGGCCTCGTGCCCTTGAGGGGCCAGAACAACGTTCAAGGCGGCGGCGACATGGGCGCCCTGCCCAACAAGCTGCCCGGCTTTCAGGACATCGACGACCCCGGCGCGCTCGCCAAGTTCGAAACCGCGTACGGCTGCTCGATCAACCCCGAACCCGGGTGGCACCTCACGCTGATGTTCGAAGCCATGGGACGCGGCGACATCACTGCGCTCTACGTGGTGGGGGAGAACCCCGCCGATTCCGAAGCAGACGTCGAACATGCGAGGAAGCTGCTCGACGGGCTCGACACCCTTGTGGTCCAGGACATCTTCATGACCCGCACCGCCGAGATGGCCGATGTCGTGCTTCCCGCGAGCGTCGGCTGGGCCGAGAGCGACGGCACGGTGACCTCGAGCGAGCGGCGGGTACAGCGCGTCCGCGCAGCCGTGCCGCCCCCCGGCGAATGCCGACACGACATCGACATCCTCGCCGACATGGCCGAGCGACTCGGTGCGACGTGGGCCACCCGAAGCCCTGAAGGGCTCTGGGACGAGCTCCGCTCGCTGTCGCCGCTCCACGCGGGGATGAGCTACGAGCGACTCGAATCCGAGGGCGGGCTCCAGTGGCCCTGCACCGATCTCGACCACCCCGGGAGCCCGTTCCTGCACGGCTGGCTGTGGGACGAAGGGCTCGGCGGGCGCGAGCCCGCGCCCTTCTCGGTCACAGACCACGAGGGGCCCAAGGAGCAGCTCACCGAGGAGTTCCCGCTCCGGCTCACCACGGGCCGGGCCCTCGACTCGTACAACACCGGTGTGCAGTCGAGCGGTTATGCCTCGCCGATCCGTTCGGGTGAGGCGCTCGACCTGAACCCGCTCGACGCGGTCGCCAACGACGTGTCCGACGGCGAGTGGGTGCTCGTGTCGTCGCCACGCGGCTCGGTGCAGATGCCGATTCGGATTCAGCCGGAGATCCCTGTGGGTCTCGCGTTCACGACATTCCACTTCCCAGAGCTCGTGGACCTCAACGTGTTGACCAACGACGAGTGGGACCGCCGCTCCGGCACCGCCGAGTTCAAGGCAGCGGCGATCCGCATCGACAAGCTGGAGACGGACTCGTGAGCCGCTGCCGGTTTCAGCGAACGCTGCGTATGAAGGCAGCGGCGATCCGCATCGACAAGCTGGAGACGGACTCGTGAGCCGCTGCCGGTTTCAGCGAACGCTGCGAATAAGGGCAGCGGCGATCCGCATCGACAAGCTGGGGTTGCGGGCGAGTGGCTGATCTCTTCATCGGGGAGGACGCGGCCACGGACGACGAGCGGTCGGCGGTCGACGCGGTGGTGGGCGAGCGGGCCGTGGTTGCGGAGTCGGAGCGGCTCGTGATCGGAGGTACAGCGCGACGCCGAGATCGGCGTCATCTGCTGCTGCCCGCCCTCCACGCTCTCCAGAACACCGCCGGGTGGATCAGCCCAGGCGGCGTCAACCACATCGCCGAGGTCCTACAGGTTCCGCCCGCTGAGGCGTTCGGTGTTGCGTCGTTTTACGACCTCTTTCGGATGGAGGAGCCCGAGCACGACGCCGCCACCCACCACGTCTGCGTCGACCCCGCCTGCGCGCTTGCCGGCGCCGCCGAGTTGGCGTCCCAGCTCGCGGCAGAGGGGAATCACGTCCATGAGAGTCCCTGCCTCGGTCAGTGCGAGCGTGCGCCCGCGCTGTTCGTGCAGGGTCGCGGCGAGCCAGACAGCGTTCCGGCTGACGCCGATGCCGACCCCATTCCTCAGCGCGGCGACCGCTCGCTGCGCCTTCTTGGGCGCCTCGGTGTGGTCGATCCGACGTCGCTCGAGAGTTACCGCGGCGCTGGGGGCTACGAGGCGCTGCTCACAGCGATCGACCTGGGTCCCGATGAGGTGATCGAACGGGTGCGCGAGAGCGGCCTGAGCGGGAGGGGCGGGGCCGCCTTTCCCACCGGCGTCAAGTGGCGGGCTGTCGCCGAGGAGACCGGGCGACCCAAGCACGTCGTCGCCAATGCCGACGAGTCCGAACCGGGCACGTTCAAGGACCGCATCGTCATGGAGCAGGATCCCTTCGCTCTGATCGAAGCGTTGACGATCGCGGGCGTTGCCACGGGGGCGGAGAACGGCTGGATCTACATTCGTGGCGAGTACCCCTTGGCCACCAGCCGGCTCCAGAACGCCGTTCACCAGGCCCGACGTGCAGGGCTCCTCGGCGCCGACGTCGCAGGCAGCGGACACGGCTTCGACATCGAGATCCGTCGCGGGGCAGGCGCCTACATCTGCGGCGAGGAGACAGCGCTGTTCAACAGCCTCGAAGGTTTCAGGGGCGAGCCCCGCAACAAGCCGCCCTTTCCCACAACGCACGGGCTGTTCGGCGAGCCCACGGCGATCAACAACCCCGAGACCCTCCTGAACGTTCTCGACATCCTCACGTCGGGGGTGGAGGACTACCGCAGCCTGGGGACCGAGCAGTCACCGGGAACCAAGCTGCTGTGCCTCAGCGGCGCCATCGGCGTGCCCGGCCTCTACGAGGTTCCCTTCGGAACGTCCCTCGGCGAGGTGCTCCAGCTCGCCGGCGGCGTGGTCGGCGAGCTGCAGGCCGTCCTGATGGGTGGTGCAGCGGGAACCTTCGTGGGTCCTGATCAGCTCGACCTGCCCCTCACGCTCGAGGACACTCGCGCCGCAGGTACCACCCTCGGGTCGGGTGTCGTGATGGTGTTCGATGCGCACGCCGACATGTTCGAGGTGGTCACTCGCCTGGCGAAGTTCTTCAAGGACGAGTCGTGCGGGCAGTGTGTGCCGTGCCGAGTCGGCACCACACGACAGCATGAGGTCTTGCTCCAGATCGGATCAGCGGGATCGATCCGCACCGACCAACGGGAGCTCATCGACGACATGGCCATGGCGATGACCGATGCGTCCATCTGCGGACTGGGGCACACCGCCGCGTCGGCAGTTCGCTCCGCGCTCACCCTCGGCCTCATCGGTGGAGGCGCATCATGACAGGGCACGACAGCGCCCGCGGAGAGACCTCGACCGTCACGCTCACGGTCACGATCGACGGGCACGAGACCACGGTCGAGGAGGGCGCGACCCTTCTCGCTGCCTGCACCGCGGCCGGTGTCAGCACGCCCACGATCTGCTGGGCCGAGAACCTCACCCCCGTCAACGTCTGCCGGGTGTGCGTGGTCGACGTCGAGGGTTCGCGGGCCCTCGTGCCCTCCTGCAGTCGCCCCGCCGAAGACGGCATGGTGGTCTCGACGGACAGCGAACGCGTGCGGCACAGCCGCAAGATGGTGCTCGAGTTCCTCGCATCGGGCACCGACCTGAGCGAGGCACCACAGATCCAGGAGTGGATCGAGGAGTACGGGGCCGATCCGAGCCGGTACGAGCAGCCTGAGCGCATCGACGAACCGATCCGCGTTCAGGACGAGCTGTACATCCGCGACTACGACAAATGCGTCCTCTGCTACAAGTGCGTCGAAGCGTGTGGCGACGATGCCCAGCACACCTTCGCGATCGCGGTTGCCGGCCGTGGTTTCGACGCCCGAATCTCGACGGAATACGACGTGGAGCTTCCGGAGTCGGCCTGCGTCTACTGCGGCAACTGCGTCGGCGTGTGCCCGACGAACGCACTGCAGTTCAAGACCGAGTTCGACATGCGACAGGCCGGCAACTGGCGGCCCGACGAGCAGTCCGTGACCACCACGGTCTGCTCATACTGCGGCGTAGGCTGCAACCTCGAGCTCCACACCCAGGACGACAGGATCGTGAAAGTGACGTCTCCCGCAGACCACAGCGTCACGCACGGCCACTTGTGCATCAAGGGCCGCTTTGGCTGGCAGTACGTGCACGCTCCCGAGTACCGCCCCGACGCCGCCGGGCAGACCTGAAGCTGTCCGAAAAGGTGAACGACAACTCGACCCTCGGGGGAGCCGACGACACCGTCGTCGGTGGACCCGCCTTCAGCGTGGGGAGCACCGCGGCCAAGACCTGGTCGCTGTTCCTCGGCATCAGCCTTCTCTCCTTCGGCAGCGGCCTCTCCGGCGTCCTTCTCGGAATCCGCGCCGAGTCGGAGGGCTTCTCGACCGTCGTGGCCGGTCTCGTGATGACGTCGTACTTCGTCGGCTTCCTCGGAGGCACTCGCTACGTCGAACACGCCATCGTGTCGGTGGGGCACATCCGGGTGTTCGCCGCCCTCGCTTCGATCGCGAGCAGCGCGCTCCTTCTCCAGGTGATCTGGATCAATCCCTTCAGCTGGGCGATCCTGCGCTTCTCGTTCGGCCTCTGCATCGCCGGCCTGTTCGTGGTCGCGGAGTCGTGGCTCAACGACCTCGCCACCAACGCCACCCGCGGCCGCATTCTGGCGGTCTACATGGTGGTGACGATGGGATCGATGGCGGGCGGGCAGTTCCTCGTCAACTCCGCGGACACCGGCGGATTCGTGCTCTTCGCTGTGGCATCGGTCCTGGTCTCGATGGCTCTCGTGCCTGTCACCCTCTCCGCGTCGAGCGCCCCACCGGTGAGCGTGCCGACGCCCATCGGCTTCCGGGAGTTGATCGGGATCTCGCCCACGGGTGTGCTGTCGTCGTTCCTCGTCGGGGTGGCGGCCGGAATTCTGATGGCCCTCGGCGCGGTCTACGGCGCGTCGGCCGGGATGTCGGAGAGCCAGGTGTCGGTGTTCATGGCCGCACCGATGGTGGGCGCGGTGCTCCTGCAGTTCCCGATCGGACGACTGTCCGATCGCGTGCCACGACGTGGTGTGATGGCGGTGGTCGCCGTTGCGGGAACAGTGCTCTCCGCGCTGATGACCGTCGTGAACAACACCAGCACGGCGGGCGTCATCGTGATGGCGCTCATCGGTGGCGTCGTGTTCCCGCTGTACTCGCTCTCGATCGCTTACACGAACGACTGGTTGAACCCCAACCAGATGATGGGCGCCAGCGCGATGCTCGTTCGGGTGAACGGCACTGGGGCGATCATCGGCCCCCTCATCACCGCCCCTCTGCTGGCCATCGACCTCGAGCTGTTCTTCTGGGCGCTCGCCGCGGCCCACGGCGTCATCGCTCTGTTCCTGTTCCAGCGAATCATCGCCCGCGACCCCGTTCCGCTCGACGAGCAGGGACCCTTCCAACCGTTCCCCGGTCGCGGTTCTCGGATGGCGGTGCGCCTGCTCACGAGACGGCGCTAGTTCGGTCACAACGTCGGCCACGATTCAATTCTGGGCTGGGGATGGCCGTCGGTGGTGCACTCGTGAGCTTCCTCGGCCTCATCATCGTGACCGCCTCGAGCGCGGTGGTCACCGCCTCGCTGTTCCCGATCGGAACGGTTGCGGTCGGAACGGTCGCGGTCGGCCGCCTCACCCAGGGAGATCTGGTCACCCGATCGCTCACACGATCGAGTCGGGTTCCTCGGCTTTGCGCTTGTCGATGTAGGCGCGGAGCTCTTCGTCGATCGCGTCGTCGATCGGCGGGGCCTCGTAGCCGGCCAGCATCGACTTCCAGATACCGTTGGCCCTCTGGGCACCCGTCAGCGAACCTTCATCGACCCACTGCTCGAAGCTGTTGTTGTCGGCGATCGCCGACCGGTAGAACGCCGTTTCGAAGTTGGCGAGCGTGTGGCCGTTGCCCAAGAAGTGGTCGCCGTGGGTGTTGGACCGGAACGCCTCCATGGCCTGCCCGTTGTCGGACATGTCGACCCCGCGGGCGTAGACCTCCATCATCCCGAGCTGATCGGCGTCCATGATGAGCTTCTCGTAGCTGAGGGCCAGTCCGCCCTCGATCCAGCCGGCGGCGTGGAGCACGAAGTGCACACCGGCCTGCACCGTGGGCAACAGTGTCGACGCCGACTCGTATGCCGCCTGGGCATCGGGTGCCTTGGAGCTCGTGAACTGTCCGCCGGAGCGGAATGGCACACCGAGCCGCCGCGCGAGCGCGGCCATGACGTAGATGGCGAGCCCGGCTTCGGGCGTACCGAAGGTGGGCGCCCCCGTGGCCATGGACATCGACGAGGCAAAGGTCCCGAAGATGACGGGCGCGCCAGGCCGCACGAGCTGGCAGAAGGCCATTCCGGAGAGAGCCTCGGCCAACGCCTGTGCGGCCAGCCCCGCCACCGTCACCGGAGACATGGCGCCGGCCAGGATGAACGGCGACATGATGCACGCCTGGTTGTTCTCCGCGTAGACCTTGGCCGCCCCGAGCATCGTGGCGTCCCATCGCAGCGGCGACGACGCGTTGATGAGGCTCGTCATCACCGTGCGGTCTGCGAGATCGCCTCCGAACGCTATTCGGCACAGTTCAACGGAGTCCTGCGCCCGCTCGGGGGCAGTCACCGACCCCATCAGGGGCTTGTCGCTGTAACGCAAGTGGGCGTACACCATGTCCAGGTGCCGCTTGTTGACGGCGACGTCCACCGGTTCGCAGACCGTTCCTCCGCTGTGATGGAGCTGGGGGAGCAGATAGGTGAGCTTCACCACGTTCTCGAAGTCCTCGAGGGTGGCGTAACGCCGACCCTGATCGAGGTCGGTGACGAAGGGAGATCCGTAGTTGGGCGCGAACACCGTCGTGTTGTCGCCGATCTTCACCGAGCGGGCCTCGTTGCGGGCGACCTGGGTGTAGACAGACGGCGCGTTCTGCTGCACGATCTGGCGGCACAGCCCCCGAGGGAAGCGAACGAGATCGCCCTCCACGTCGGCACCGGCGGCCCGCCAGAGGTCCAGTGCGACGGGGAACTCCTGGAAGGCCACGCCGACCTCGCTCAGGATCGTCTCGGCGTTCTGCTCGATCTGTACGAGCCCCGCCTCGTCGAGAACCTCGACGGGTGGGAGCCGCCGTTCGAGGTACGCGGAGGTCTCGGCGGCAGCCGAAGATCGCGCCGCCTGACGCGCCGCGCGTCCGCCACCTCGTCGACCACGCCGTTCGCTCACTGTGCCTCCTCGTCGGTCGACTGGGCTCCACGCCTTCGCCGACCCCTCCGGCCCGAAACGCTCGCCCCTCGGGGCCGCTCAGGCAACTCGACCACCTGCGCCAGCCGCGACGTCGGAGCTGTGGCATGCGGCAGGGCCATCGCCCCGACGAAGAGCTCCTGAAAGCGCGGCTCGGTGGCCGTTTCGATCTTGTGGACCCGCCCGACCACCTCGATCAGTTCGCGCCGCTGCTCGGCCGACAGCAATGCCCGGACTGCGCCGGCACCCGCCGCGTTGCCGACGCTGCGCACACCGTCGAGCGGGGCGTCCGGCACGAGCCCGAGGACGAGCGCGTGGAGCGGATCGATGTGGGCACCGAAGGCGCCGGCGAGCCGGATGTCGGCGACGTCGGTGATCCCCGCATGCTCCATCAGCAGGTCGATTCCGGCGCGCAGCGCGGCCTTCGCGAGCTGCACCGCCCGCACGTCGTTCTGGGTGATGCGCAGGACGGGGCCGTTGCCCTCGGGACGGTGCAGCACATAGGAGAAGGTTCGACCGTCTGGTTCGATTCGGCCACCCGCAGCCGCCGAAGAGCCGTCGATCACGCCGTCGTGGCTCATGACGCCCACCAAGTACATCTCGGCGAGCACCTCGATGATGCCGCTTCCGCAGATCCCCGTGACCCCGGTCGCTGCGGTTGCCTCGGCAAACCCCGGTTCGTCGGACCACAGGTCGCAGCCCACCACCTTGAGGCGCGGGGTGAAGGTGGCGGGGTCGATGCGGACTCGTTCGATCGCCCCTGGTGTCGCCCGCTGCCCGCAGGAGATCTGGGCTCCTTCGAAGGCTGGGCCGGTAGGGCTCGATGCTGCGTACAGCCGCTCGGCGTTTCCGAGCACGATCTCGGCGTTGGTTCCCACGTCGACGAGCAGCTGGAGCTCATCGGACCGATGAGGTCCCTCGGCGAGGATCACCGCGGCGGTGTCCGCCCCGACGTGGCCGGCGACGCAGGGTGCGAACCACACCCGCCCCGAAGGGCAGGGCAGGTCGAGGTCTCGGGCGGGCAGCTCGACCGCCTGATCGGTTGCCAGAACGAAGGGAGCTTGCCCCAGCGGCGTGGGATCGATGCCCAGGGCGATGTGGTGCATGATCGGGTTGCCCACGAGAACGATCTCCAAAACGTCCTGCGGTGCGGCGCCTGCCTGTTCGCTCAGCTCGTCGATCAATCCGGCGAGCGCCTCGCGCACGATGTCCGTCAGCTGACGGTCCCCGCCGGGGTTCATCATCACGTACGACACCCGACTCATCAGATCTTCGCCGAGCCGGATCTGGGGGTTCATGCGACCGGACGAACCGAGAACCTCACCTGTGGAGAGATCGACGGCGTGGCCGGCGATGGTGGTGGAGCCGATGTCGATGGCGATTCCGAGGGGTGACACCACGACTCCAGGCCACGCCCGAACAACCTGGGCCGGCGGACCACGCCGAACGGCTGCTGTGACGACCCGATCGTCGGTGGAGGTGGCGGCGTGCAGCTGCCGAAGCGCCTCGACCGAGACGGAGTCCACGCCGACCCCCCATTCCTCGGCGAGCCTGCGCATCACTGTGGGGCCGAGCGCGGCATCCTCGCCGAGCTCAGCGTCTGGCATGTACACCGCGTGAAGGGTCGTGACCGGGTCCAGCGTCAGGTCGCCGACGTCGATGTCCTTGCGGATCACCGGAGCGTGGAGCTGGCTCTCGGGTGGCACGTCGAGCACGACATCGCCACGAATCGCCGCCTGGCAACCCAGGCGCGCTCCTTCGCCGAGCGGCCTGCGGCCCTTGTACGCGGCTTCGGTCGGACCAACGGGGCTCAGCTCGCCGCCATCGGCCTCGATCTGCCACTTGGCAAGCGCACCGACCGTGGGGACCACTTGGCATCGCCCGCAGATGCCTCGGCCCCCGCACACGGAGTCGAGGTCGACCCCGAGCTCGCGGGCTGCGTCGAGCGCGGTCGCGCCGTCGTCGAAGGTTCCTTCACGCCCCGACGGCGTGAAGACGACGCGGTGCCGATCGGTCATCTTTCAGCTGCCCACCCGAGCACGCCGGCCACCACGCCGACGCGCACCCCGCTCCGCGCCGACCGATTCGGGGTCGCGGTTCTCCTGGATCCATGCAGCGCAGTTGTCGTCGTGACCCGCCAGCACGTCGGCCGCCATCACCGCGGACTTCACCTCGGGGTGCAAAGGGTTCATGATCGCCGACGTCATCCCGGCTCCGACCGCCATCGCCAAGAAGGTGCCCGTGATGACCTGGCGGTTGGGCAGCCCGAAGCTGACGTTGGACGCACCGCACGTGGTGTTGACCCCGAGCTCGTCGCGGAGGCGTCGGACGAGGCGGAATACTTGCTGACCGGCGGTTCCCATCGCTCCGATCGGCATGACGAGGGGATCGACCACGACGTCGGATGCCGCGATGCCGTGGTCCGCAGCGGCGCGGACGATCTTCTCTGCCACGGCAAAGCGCACGTCGGGGTCTTCGCTGATGCCGGTCTCGTCGTTGGAGATCGCGACCACTGCAGCTCCCGCCTTGGCCACGAGTGGGAGCACCCTCTCCATGACCTCGTCCTCTCCGGTCACGGAGTTGATCAGCGGCTTGCCCTGGTAGACCTCGATTCCCGCTTCGAGCGCCTCGATGATGGAGCTGTCGATGGCGAGCGGAACATCGGTGACCGACTGGACCAGCTGAATCGCCTGGGCGAGGAGTGCGGGCTCATCGGCGAGCGGAATGCCGGCATTGACGTCGAGCATGTGGGCGCCCGCAGCGACCTGGGCGAGGGCGTCCGCCTCGACACGCGAGAAGTCGCCGTTCTTCAT
Organism: uncultured Acidimicrobiales bacterium; assembly: GCA_964629575.1. GTDB lineage: Bacteria > Actinomycetota > Acidimicrobiia > Acidimicrobiales > Poriferisodalaceae > JAYPWI01. The sequence goes on from CAZVUM010000041.1 coordinate 25,702, forward strand.
CTCCTCGGCGAGGAGCTTCCTGCCCGTCGGGTTGATGCGCTCGCCGATCATCACGAAGGGCCGGTCGAAGCCGATCACGACCTCTTTGGTCGCCGAGCTGATCACGGTGTCTGTCATGGGAGTCCAGTCGTCCGGTCGGAGCAGAAGGGTTGGGGGGTGTCAGTCGTGGTCGAGGCCGCCAGAAGCGACCATCGCTTCGAGCCGCTCACGGTCGTATGCGGCGTCGAGCTCGGCCGCCAGGGCCGCGACGACCTCCGCCGGCTCGGCCTCGAGGGGTTGCGGCTCGCGCCGCCATTCGCCGACGTAGGCCTGGGTCTCTGTGAAGCCGGCCACGGCCGCGGCTCGATCGATGGCGTGTTGAAAGCGGTCATGCAACACCGCCGTCTCCTTCACGCCGTTGGCGGTTGCGGTGACCTGCGCTGGGATGTCGCGCCAGCTGATCACGATCAGCTCAGGTGCGCCGCGGCGGCGTCGCGCGTTCACGGCCGCGCCTCTGGAACCCGACGGGGAGCCGCAACGAAGGAGACGACCGAGGTCTCCAGCTCGCCGTAGCCGGTGTCCACCCGTTCGAGCGGAAGGCCCAGCTTCGCTGCGGCCGACTCAGCCGCAGCATCGACCACAGGGTCGTGAGTCTGAGCGAGCAATACCACGCGCGTGTAGTTGCCGAAGTACATGTTCTGCAGCTCGGGGTGGGCGGTGATGCCGAGGCCGTCCATGATCAAGCGGTCGAAGTGCTTGGCCAGATAGTCGGTGAGGTAGAACGCTGTCGGGTCGTCGTCGTTGATGGCCGAGAAGCTCTCATGGCCGGCGAAGAACTCATAGCAGTGGGCGCCTGGGAGGCGCTCGACGCCGAACTCCTCGCACACCGCGTCGAGGAGACCGCCGGTTCCGCAGTCGGCGTATCCGACCAGCACCCGATCGTGGGTCGTGCGAGCCGCTTCGAGTCGCTCTCGCATCAATACCGGGATCTTCTCCGGGCGATTGTGCAGCTGGGCGGGAAGGCACTCGACGGTGACGCCAGCGAGCTCGTTGAGCTGGATGAGGTCGCGGAGCTCTCTCGCGAGTGCGCCGCAGGCGATGACGAGGACCCCCGGTGGGTTCATGTCACACCGCAGCGCGACGCTTGGAAACCAGTTCGGTCGCGATCTCCGCGGCGACGGCTGCATCCCTGCAGTACGCGTCTGCACCGATCGCGTCGCCGAACTCCTGGTTGAGAGGAGCGCCACCCACGAGGACGATGAAGTCGTCACGTAGGCCCTTCTCGATCAGCGTGTCGATCACGACCTTCATGTAGGGCATGGTGGTCGTGAGAAGCGCCGACATGCCCAAAATGTCCGGTTTGTGGGTGGCGAGTGCTTCGAGGAACTCGTCCACGTCGGTGTTGATTCCGAGATTGTGGACGTCGAAGCCCGCGCCCTCGAGCATCATGCCCACGAGGTTCTTGCCGATGTCGTGGATGTCGCCCTTGACGGTTCCGATCACCACGGAGCCAACGGGCTCGGCGCCCGTTTCGGCGAGAAGGGGCCGCAGGATCTCCATGCCGGCCTTCATCGCGTTGGCGGCGAGAAGCACCTCGGGAACGAAGAGAATTCCATCGCGGAAGTCGATCCCGACGATGCGCATGCCCTCCACGAGCGCCACGTCGAGGACCTTGTCGGCGCTCCAGCCGCGGCCGAGCAGGAGGTTGGTGCCTTCGACGATCTCCTCGCCCAGACCGTCGTAGAGGTCGTCGTGCATTTGGGCGACGAGGTCCTCGTCGTTGAGCGCGGAGAGATCGATCTCGTCGTCATGTTCGTCGGCCGCCGTGTTGTCAGCCTGGTTGTCGTCGGTCATGGGGGACCTCCTGGACCACGAGGACGTGGTGTACCTGTCGGACAGCGCCGAGAAGACTGAATCGAGGGCGACCACCGAATCCGACAATGCACCCGATAGTGCACCTGACGTTGTATCCCGACGCTACCGCTCTCTGTAGCCCGAGGGACGGATCCCCCGGTCCACATTGTGGAACTGTACCGTATCATGGATCGTTCTCCCCGCCGAGTGCGAGCGCGCCGATTCTGACCCCCTCCCACTCCACCGGAAACGGACCCGGGACAGTGCGGGGAGCTCTAGCCGTGGATGAGCGAAACGACCCGGTCGACGACGTCGGAGACGGGAACCATTTCGGTGTCGCCAGTCGCTCTGGGGGTCAGCTCCAGCTCCCCATTGTCGAGGCCGCGGGCGCCCACGGTGACCCGGTAGGGGATGCCGATCAGTTCGGCGTCGGCAAACTTGACCCCCGCCCGCGCGTCGCGGTCGTCGAGGAGGACCTCCACGCCCCGTGAGCGCAGCTCGGAATACAACCGCTCGCCCTCGGCGACGAGCCGTTCGTCCTTCATCGCCATCACCGTCACGACCACGTGGAATGGCGCGACCTCCACGGGCCAGATGAGACCACGCTCGTCGTGGTGGTTCTCTGCGATCGCGGCGACATTGCGGCCGATGCCGATGCCGTAGCTCCCCATGATCGGGACGCGAGCCGAGCCGTTCTCGTCGAGCACGGACACGCCGAGCACCTCGGCGTACTTCCTCCCGAGCTTGAAGATGTGGCCGGCTTCGATGCACCGAACGATCTCGAGGGCGGTACCGCACTGTGGACACGACTCACCCGGTTGGACCTCGCGCAGGTCGGCCCAGTCGTCCACGGCGATGTCCCTGGCGATGTCGACCCCGCGGTAGTGCCAGTCGTCGTCGTTGGCACCTGTCGTCATCGCCGTGCGACCCTGGAGCGCATGATCGGCGACGATCTTGAGCTCGCCGACGCCGACGGCCCCGAGGCTTCCGGGGTTGGCGCCGAGGTGCTCGAGCGTCTCCGCGGGCTCAGCGGGACGCAGGTCGATCGCGCCCGTGTGATCCTGCAACTTCTGCAGATTCAGCTGATGGTCGCCTCGCACCAGCGCCAACGTGACGGTGCCGTCGAGCACCATCACCATGGTCTTGATCTGGCGGTCGGCGGGCGCTCCACCCTCGATCTCCTCCAGGGCGGCGATCGTCCGTACCCCGGGGGTCGGAAAGCGCTCAGGTGCGGCGGGAGGCTCGGGGTCGTCCACCGCCGGGAGGCTCGACGTGCCCCGCTCGACGTTGGCTTGATAGCCGCAGCTGCGACAGCGGACAACGTCGTCCTCACCCGCAGGCGACTCGACCATGAACTCGACGCTTGCCGATCCACCCATGGAGCCGGACGAGGCCTGCACCGGCATGGCCTCGAGCTGCAGTCGTTCGAAGATGCGGACATATGCGTCGCGGTGCAGGTCGAAGGATGCGTCGAGACCTGGCTCGTCGATGTCGAAGCTGTAGGAGTCCTTCATGGCGAACTCGCGCACCCGGAGCAACCCGCTCTTGGGGCGCGGCTCGTCTCGGAACTTGGTCTGGATCTGGTACCAGATCTGCGGCAGTTCCTTGTAGGACTTCAGCTCCGTCGCGAGCACGCTGAAGATCTCTTCGTGGGTCATCCCGAGCGCGAGCTCTACGCCGCTGCGATCCTGCAGCCGGAACATCTCCTCGCCCATGACGTCCCACCGTCCGCTCTGTTGCCAGATCGACGCCGGGTGCATCGCGGGGAGAAGGAACTCCTGGCCGCCGATGGCGTCCATCTCGTCTCGCACGATCGCCGCCACCTTGTCGTGCACGCGCAGACCCAGGGGGAGCAGGCTGTAGTGGCCCGAGTGAAGCTGGCGGATGTAGCCGCCGCGCACGAGGAGCTGATGGCTGACCGCCTCTGCGTCGCCAGGCGCATCGCGCAACGTCGGGAAGAAGGCTGTGGACCAACGCATTCCCGACACCATACGGGGCTCACCGCTCTGCGCCGCTCAGAATTGGCGCGCCGAAGTTCTCCAGAGCCGGCCCGCAGCGCCGACTGGTGTGACGAGGGGCGCGACGCGCTAGGGTGCCTCTCAGGCGGGGCTCGCTGACGCGAGAACCGCGGGCGCGAGGTCGTCGCTTCGCACACGGCACACGGTTGCCGCTGCGAGACGCTGACTGCGCCGGGGAACCTCCTGCCCCACACCGCTGGGCAGGACGGGAGACAAGCTGGGCGCGTGAGCGCCGGAGTGAGCAGCACCGCGGGTGCACCCATGACGCACACCATCGAAGACGCAACCGACACGACACCGCTCGTGGAGCCTGCCACGACAGAGGGTGGCAACGGCGCGCCCGAGGTCGTCCGACTGTCCACGCTGCGCTGGGAGCAGGTCGCGCCACTCGTGCGCACCGAGGCCGAGGGCCGAGCGACACCAACAGACCTAGCAACCCTCGAAGCCGATCGGCCCAGGTGGCGAGCCGTCCTCATGGACCTCCTCGACGAGGCCGAAGACCATCTCGAGAGTGTCCGGCGCCTCAAGGGCCCCGAACGCAATCAGGTGGTCGCTGACCTTCAGTCCGAGTTCGACGAGCTCGCAGCGGCGTTCGAGCGCCTCACCGGTGTGCCCGCCGGCGCCGACGAGCGCGAGCAAGGCGAGCAAGCCAATCGGTCGACGCCTGCCGAGGCCATCACGCCCGAACCCGTGGCGCTCCAGCTCTCGTGGGCCAACGGCCGCATCGTCGCGTGGGCCTCTGGTGCACACAACACTCCGGACGACACCGAGGCGGTCAAAAAGCGGCTGAGCGAGGTGGGCGCCCCCGAGAGCGCGTGGTCCGAACACCGTCCGATCACTCTTCCCGACGGCACGACGGCCGAGGCGGTCGTCGCCGAGGTGGGTGACGTGCTCGGTTGGCTGGTCGCAGTGGGCAGCATCCCCGAGACAGCCGAAGAGACTCCCGGAGCTCGCCTCTTCATTCCGAGCTCCGACGAGGACGGCGAGGGAACCTTCGAGCCCGCCGAGGAATGGAGCGATCCGCTCGGACGCAGCGCCCGCTGGCTGAGCCTGATCGCAGTCGCTGCAGTCGCGGTCGTCGCTCAGGGCAGGACGGTTCCCCGGCTTCAGCGTGCGCGCAAGCGCCGCAACAAGAAGAAGCGCGGCGACCGGGCAGAGTTCAACGTTCAGTGGATGCCCGGGATCATCAGCCAGGACCGCATGAAGGCCCTCGCCGATTCGCTGCCCGGAAGCGTCACCGCCGTCGACCCCGGTCCCGATGCGCGGGCCGTCGTTCAGGCAACCCTCGGTGGAATGGTCAACGCGATCGTGTCGAGCGGCGCTCGTCGCCTCGATGTGCCGGCGCCCCCGCCCGATCCGCGATCCAAGCTCGAGGTCGCCGAGGCCTTCCTCGCCCATCTCGGCGGCGAACAGTTCACAGCTTCGGCCAACCACGGCTCCGAGCTCGCCCGCCGCCTCGAACAGTGGGCCCGGCCGGTCACCGCAGTCGCCAAGTACGCGCTCATCGTTCAGCTGGACGAGCCGGATGATGCCGGTGCATGGCACCTACGGGTGCTGTCACCCGGGCCTGAGAACGCCCTCGACCCCGTCGAGGTCGCCCTCGTCAGCGGGAGCAACACCCGCCGGACCGAGGTGAAGGACCAGCTCGCCAGGATGGAACGGCTGTTGCCTGCCCTGCTGCGGCCGGGTGGCCGGCGCCGTGGCGAGGTGATCCTCAACCAGGACGAAGCCTGGGAGCTGATGTCGGTCACGGGCCCGGCCCTCGAATCGGCCGGCTTCGAGGTGCGGGTCCCCGCCCTCTCACGGCGCAAGCCGGCTGCATCCCTGCGGATCACGGCAGACGAGGACGGCGAGAGCGTCGTCGGAGCACAGCAGCTCACCGCCGTCAGCTGGTCTGCGGTGTTCGGCGACGTCGAGCTCACCGCGACCGAGGTCGCCAAGCTCGCGCTGCAGGCTCGTCCGCTGGTTCAGTCGAAGGGCAAGTGGATCGCCCTCGACCACGCCGATCTGGCAGAGGCCGCCGCCGCGCTCGCCGAACGCGCAGACACCAACCGGCTCACCGGCGCAGAGATGTTGCGCCACGCCCTCGGTCTCGAGGGAGGCGCGGTCTCGGGCGGTATCAGCATCGCCGGCGGCGGTTGGGCTGCCGACCTCCTCGGTGCCGCTTCCCACATGGACGGCGAGCTCGAGACGACGCCTCCCGGCTTCACCGGCGAGCTCCGAAACTACCAGGCCGACGCGTATGGCTGGCTCACCTTCCTCGACGGGGCGGGCCTCGGCGGATGCCTGGCCTTGGACATGGGCCTCGGTAAGACACCGACCGTTCTCGCCCGCATCGGCGCCACCGTCGGCGCCGGTCCTGCGCTGGTGATCGCACCACCGGCGGTGGTCGGCAACTGGGCGTCTGAGGCCGCCCGCTTCACGCCCGACGTCGATGTACTGATCCACCACGGCCCAGCACGCGCCGGTGCAGACGAGCTGGCTTCACAGGTCGAGAAGGTCGACCTCGTCATCACCACCTACGGAACTGCGGTCCGCGACGTCGATGCGCTCAAGGAGATCTCCTGGGATCGCCTCGTGCTCGACGAGGCCCAGGTGATCAAGAACCACACGAGCGAGACCGCGCGCCAGCTGCGCCATCTCGACGCACGCATCCGTCTCGCACTCACCGGGACCCCCATCGAGAATGGTCTCGGCGACCTCTGGGCGATCATGGACTTCTGCAACCCAGGCCTCGTGGGCGATAGGGCACCCTTCATCGGGCAGCTCAGCAAGCCAGGCGACGCCAGAGGCGGTGCCGAGTCCGCGCTCCACGCTCTCAACGGCGTGTTGGTCTTCCGTCGCACCAAGGCCGAACCGGCGATCGCCGCCGAGCTTCCGGATCGCATCGACGAGCTCGCCCACTGCACCATGACGCCGGAGCAGATCGGTCTCTATCAGGCGGTGCTCGACAAGCTCGTCCGCGACACGGCCGAGAGCGAATCCAACATGACCGAGCAGAAGGGGGCGGTGCTCGCTGCGATCACCGCGCTCAAGCAGATCTGCAACCACCCGCTCAACTACCAGCCCGATGACGACGACATCGGGCTGGACGGACGTTCGGGCAAGCTCGCTCGTCTCAACGAGATCGTCGACGCCGTCTTCGCCGCGGGCGAGCGCGTTTTGATCTTCACCCACTTCGCGACGTGGGGCGAGCGTCTCGCCACCTATCTCGCTCAACGAACCGGTCTGCCGATCGAGTGCTACCACGGCGGACTCTCCCGAGGAGCACGCGATCGGTTGGTGGACTCCTTCCAGGCGGGGGAGGGGCCGGGTGCGATGGTCCTGTCGCTCAAGGCGGGAGGCACGGGCCTCAACCTCACCGCCGCCAGCCACGTGGTTCTCTACGACCGCTGGTGGAACCCAGCCGTGGAGGACCAGGCCCGCGACCGCGTGTGGCGCATCGGCCAGACCAAGACGGTGATCTGTCATCGCCTCGTCTGTCCCGGAACCGTCGACGAACGAGTCGAGGAGGTCGTGCAGGGCAAGCGACGAATCGCCGACATGGTTCTGCCCAAGTCGAGCTCGATCGGCGACCTGGATGCCGATCAGCTCCGCGTGGCGCTCGGCATCAACCAGGATGCTGTCCTGGCTGCCGACCCTGACGATGACCTACCGCTCAACGGTTCGCCGACCCCCGAGGAGGTGCCCGCATGAGCCGACGACGCCGTGGCGCATCCAACTCGCGCACCCGCCGCCTGGGTGGCGCCGAGCAGTCCAAGCTCGCACGCGAGAGTCAGGCGTTCTGGCACGGTTCGGCCCCGCTACCAGAGTCGAACGAGCGCATCGCCGTGACCGAAGACGCGGCGGCGGTGGTTCGATCGCTCGGACCTGCGCCTCTCAGCGGCCGCGAGACCATCGCGGAGCACTACTTCGAGGCCGTCTATCAGCGCGCGGTCACGATCGCCTCAGCGCTGGCCGCAGCAGGCGACCTGATCGACGAAGGCCAAGACGACGACGTGTAGTTGAGCATGTAGTTGAGCAACATGGTGCCTGACACCGGATTGCTCAACTTGGGACGATCTCAGTCCCCGGGCTTGAACTCGGCGACTTTGCCCCGGTTGATGCTCACCCAGTCGCGTGCCTCGAGGTAGGGCTTGAAGGTCTCGTAGATCGCCTTCTCGTCGCTCGGCTGCTTGGGACGCTGGAGCTCGTAGAGGTAGGGGAACTCGAGCCATGTCGTGAGCGCGTTCCAGAGCCGCAGGCCGGCCTCGCCTCGTGGTGGATCCAGAAGCACCGGTCCGAAGAAGACCTGTTCGGGATCGCCCGGGAAGAACAGCGTCGGGACGCCGAACCCGCCGTGGTTGACGACCTTGTCGTGCTCGGCCTTGATCTCGTCGTGCGTGGTCTCATCGGCAATCGACTGATCGACGATGTCGGGATCGGCACCGATCTTCTCGAGCAGATGACGGGCGACGTCGGGGTTGTGGGGACGATTGCCATCGACGTGGAGCGCGGTCCCGGCCTCGTAGTACCAGCGGTCGAGGAGCTCCATGCTGTCGCGACGCAGGATCGCACCGATCCGCATCATCGACCACCCGTAGCTCCATTCGCGCTCCCACGGGTGCCGCTTTCCCGGCTTGAGGTTGACCTCTTCGAGGCTGAAGAACTTCCAGTTGACCGTCAGGTCGAGCTGGTCGCGGACGTCGCGCATCCACAGTGAGGTCTGGTAGGCCCACGGGCACATCACGTCGAAGTGGAAGTCGACCTCGGTCGGTGCGTCGGGTGACATGGACACGGATGCGGACATTGCAAACCCCCTCGGAGACTTCTCTGATGATAGTGGGACGTGCTGGGATCAGCCGCCCAGGGACTCGACTCGTGCCCGATGCCAATCCGGCGTGTTGGCTTGCTCGCCCCGGCGGATCGCAGCGATGTGTGCACCGTCCTCACGCCAGACGTGACACGTGTTCATGTTCATCCGGAGACGACGCTCCCGCTCGGCCTCGTCCGGCGCCGCGGCCATGAAATCGCCCGGCTCCTCATGCAGGTTGACGAGGCTCCAGCTGGCCTGGATCGCAACGGGGCCCATTGCGATCAGCAGCGCACCGATGTGCGAGCAGCCATTCGGTCCTCCGAAGAGGTCCTTCACCTGTCGCGAATAGCCGCGAGCGATCGAGTGTCCGACGAGCTTCTGGTAGCTCTCGAGGATGTTGGAGCAGATGTCGTAGGGCTGAACGTCCATGTCGGCCTCGACGCGGACGATCTCGAAGGTCGTCGGATCGACGTAGAGGTCCACCGCCATGTCGTGGATCACCAGGGGCGTCCCGTCGGCCAGGCAGAGTCCCTGCGGCTTGGTATCGGTGAGCCGACCGTGGACGCGCATGAGCCCGTCGGTTTCGGCGAACGCCTCGGTGAGATAGCTGCGCTGATGAATCGGAATCGACACGGACACGGTCGACAATTCTAATCGACGTCAGAAACCGAGAGACACCTGGGTCAGCCCGGCTCCGGATCGTCCAAGGAGTTCGGTCAGCCGCGGCCGTGACGGAGCAGGCGGCCCGGTGTCGTACCTGTGCACTCGCCGCCGGCGAAGGTCTCCTCGCCGTTGACGATGATGTGGTCGTACCCCTTGGCCCGCTGGACCCGGCGCCACTCACCGCCCGGCAGGTCGTACTCGACGTCGCCGATCCAGTTGGGGAGGATCTCCAGCTCTTCCATGTCGTAGACCAACACGTCGGCGGCGGAGCCTTCGCGCAGCGTGCCCCGGTCGCGGAAGCCTGCCGCGTGAGCTGCGAGCGCCGACAGCCGGTAGTGGGCCTCTTCGAGGGTGACGACACCCTCGTCACGCACCAGCCACGTGAGGAAGTCGGTGGTGTATGCGCCACCGGTGAAGAACTTGGTGTGGGCGCCGCCGTCCGAGACCCCGGGGATGGCGTAGGGAGAGTCGTTCATCATCTCGGCCATGAACTCGGCGTTGGAGCCCTTGTCCGGGCCGAGGAACTCGACGTTGAGATCGCCCTGAAGCGAGAGGTCGAGCATCACCTCGATGTGGTGCTTGCCCTTCTCGTCTGCGATCTCGCCCACGGACTTGCCGACGTACTCCTGGAGGTCGGCCTGGCGGTTGACGCCCTGGATCACGAGCGAGCGCGGGTTTCCTCCGACCCCGGCCTGAATGACCTGCAAGCGGCGATCGGCTTCCTCGGCTTCGTCCACGAGCGCCTTTCGGAGCTCGGGATCCTGCATCTTCTCGAACTTCTCCTCCTTGGTGCCGGTCGTTACGGCCCGCCACGCCGGGGAGGCGTCGTAGAGGTTCCAGTGCTCGAGCGTGAACGCGAAGCCGGCCCGACCCGTGCCGCACTGGGCATAGATCTGGCGACCTTCGTCCCAGTTCTTGTCGATCCAGCGGAGGGGGCGCCGGTGGACCTCTGGGTCCTTGCGGGCCGGAGCCACGACGTTGTGCAGAATCGGCCGCTGCGCGACCCCGGCGAGCTCTTCGAGGAATGCGATGTCAGCGCGAATGTCGCCGGTGCCCTGAGTGATCTGGATGAAACCCTCGTCTCGCTCGGCGAGCACCCTCGCGAGGTTGAGGATGTCCTCGTCACACATTATGTCGGTGACCATCGGGGAGCCGTCGTAGTCGGCCTGCACGGAGTCGGGGCCCAGGCGCTGAATGGAGAATCCGCACAGCCCGGCGTCCATGCCCTCGTGGAGAAGCCGCGCCATCTCCTTGCGCTCGGCTTCGGACGCCGGCTGACCCGCTTTGGCCTTCTCGAGACCCATCACGTAGGTCATGAGCGAAGCGGTTGGCATGTATTGGATGACGTTGACGCCCTTGGGAGCGCGGTCGAGGCTGTCGAGGTACTCGGGGATGGTCTCCCAATCCCAGTCCATGCCCTGCTTCATCGACTCGTAGGGGATGGCCTCGGTGCGGGTCATCGTGAGCATCGACCGGTCGCGGAACTCGTGCTTCACCGGGGCGAACCCGAACCCACAGTTGCCCAAGACGACCGACGTCACGCCGTGGTAGCCCGAGATCGTGCACCACGGATCCCATCGGATCTGCGCGTCGTAGTGGGTGTGCAGGTCGACGAAGCCGGGCGCGACGATCTTGCCCTCGGCGTCGATCACCCGCTCGCTCGTACCGTTGGCCCGACCGCCGATCTTGGCGATCGTCCCGTCCTTGATCCAGACGTCGCCCTTGTAGCGCGGCACCCGGGTGCCATCGACGATCGTTCCGCCGGTGATGTGAATGTCGTAGTCGGCCGTCATCGGGCCCCCCAAGTCATCGAGGACGGGCGCGCCCCATGCGCCACGTCGTTGGCTCGATGGTATCGCTCTGACAGGATCGGGGCATGCGAGAGCCGAAGGCCCCCGCGGATTTCACCCCGCTCGAGACCGCCATCGCCGAGGTGATGCGGACCCTGCAACCAGGCGACATCGTGACCTATGGCGAGGTGGCGGAGGAGGCCGGCTACCCAGGGCGCGCCCGCGCCGTTGGCCGCTTCCTCAAGCACAATGACGGCTATCCCTGGTGGCGGGTCGTCAACTCCGTTGGCCGTCTGGTGCCGGACAACGAGGTGCGCCAGGCCGAGCTACTGCGGGCAGAGGGGGTCGCGATCATCGACGGCCGAATCCGCATGCGGCGCGGCTGACGGCCGACCTGAAGGCCATGGCCAACATCACCAAGCGGGTCAATCGGAAGGCCTCAGCACTCTTGGACGGAGAGCTCGTCGAGGTCGCCATCCTCGTGGAGCCCAAGGGCACCTTTGCCGCCGGGGGGCTCGCGACCGTCCTCATGCCTCGCGGTCAGACCCGTCGGACCGAAGCAGCTGCCGCCTCTGCTCGACAGGGCGAGGGTGGCATGGCGGCATCGTTCCCGGCGGCCAGCTGTGTCGTCGCGGTGACACCCACCCGTGTGATCGCGATCAAGAGCAACGGGCTCACGTTCCGCGCACTGGACTTCGAGGTGCCGCGGGGAGCCGCTCACCTCGTCACCAGTCAGGGCGGAGCCCTCGCCAGGCACCTCACGATCGGGTTCACCGATGGCACGTCCGTCGAGGTCGAGGCTCAGAGGGGACAACCGCACCAGCGGTTCGCCGAGGCGCTCGGCGGTCCCAACGCGCCCGCGTAGAACCCGCGAAAGCAGGTCAGCCCAACACGGCCGCGGCGCCCTCGAGATCCGCCCAGAGATCGTCCTCGTGCTCGCAGCCCACGCTCATCCGCAGAAGGGTCGCAGGAATGTGTTGCTGGCCGTCGAGCTTGGCCCGGCGTTCGATGGAGGTCTCGACGCCCCCGAGGCTCGTGACGGCGCGGATCAGACGGAGCGCTTCGACGAACTCGTCCGCCTGCTCGGCGCTGCCGCGCAGCTCGAAGCTGACCATGGCGCCGAACCCGTCGAGAACCTGCGCTGCAACGTCGTGATGGGGGTCGGATTCGAGGCCCGGATAGCGCACTCGATCGACCCAATCCTGGTCGAGCAGACGGCGGGCGAGCGCGAGAGCCGTCGCCTGGCCGCGTTGGAGCCTCAGAGCCAGGGTTCGGGCGCCGCGTGTGGCGAGGAACATCTCCAGCGCCCCTGGAGATGCGCCGAGAAGGGTCCGCGAGCGCGCGAGACGTCGGTGGAGCCCCTCGTCGCCGACCACCAGCGCTCCAGCGAGGGCATCGCTGTGCCCGCTGATGAACTTGGTCGCCGAGTGCATCACGATGTCGGCGCCCATCTCGAGCGGGCGCTGGTTGAGTGGAGTGGCGAACGTGTTGTCGACCGCGATGACACAGCCGTCTCCCCGGTCCATCGAGCAGATCTCCCGAAGGTCTGCGACTTCGAGCAACGGGTTCGACGGCGACTCCAGCCAGACGAGGTCGCACTCGGGCACGGCCCGACGCCAGCCCTCGGTGTCTGCGAGATCGAGATGCCGAACGTTCCACCGCCCCCGCTCGGCGCCGTCGGACGCGAGTTGGACGACGCCGTGATAGCAGTCCGTGGGCAGGGCGATCTCCGACCCCGTCGCCAGCTGATCGAAGACCGCGCTGGCCGCCGCCATCCCGCTCCCGAACGCCAGGGCGAGTCCGCCTTCGAGCCCGCCGAGTAGCTCCTCGAAGGCGTCGACGGCGGCCGTCCCGTCGCTGCGGCTGTAGTAGTGACGGCCACCAGCCTCGAAGTTGGAGGCTGCGATGATCGGCGCAGAGAGGGGCGCACCGGGGCCCTCGGGCCGGCCGCCGCTGACGACCCAGGTCTCCCGATCGACCTGGTTCGGTGCGGCTGATGGTTGGGGATGGGCCATGACCCGCGCACGGTAGCCGTACCCACGGCTGGCATCATCACGGGATGCAGAACACGGGGTCGGCGGGTGCCGGCGAGCCTCCCAAACGGTGGTCCGACCGCCTCGCCCTCACCCTCATCACCCTGGGCCTGGCCCTCGCCGCGATGTGGATCATCGAGATCGTCGACGTGATCGCGCTCGACGACCGGCTCGAAGGCGGTGGTATTCACCCACGGCGACTCGATGGCATCGACGGAATCCTCTGGGCACCGCTTCTGCACGGCAGCTTCGCCCACTTGATCTCCAACACGATTCCCTTCGCGGTCCTGGGCCTTCTCGTGATGGGTCACGGGCGCCGCGTCTGGTGGCAGGTCACGGGTCTGGTGGTCTTCGGCGCCGGTGTGCTGGTGTGGATCCTGGCCCGCTCTGGCAACCACATCGGTGCGAGCGGCCTGGTGTTCGGCTACCTCGGCTTCCTGATCGGCGCGGCGTTCTTCGGGCGAAGCGCCCGCGCCTTCGGGCTCGCTGTGCTCGCGGTGCTGCTCTACGGAGGCCTCGTCTGGGGTTTCGTGCCTCAACGTGGGGTGTCGTGGGAGGGCCACCTCTTCGGAGCAGCTGTCGGCGTGGCATCCGCGTTCGCGCTGCTGAGGCGGCGATAGCGTCGCCCCGATGTTCGACGTCAGCGTTCTGATCGTCACCTACAACAACGAAGACGACATCGGGGCGTGCCTCGACTCGGTCGCAGCGATTGCCGAGTACCGGGTCGAGACCGTGGTCGTCGACAACGACTCATCCGACGCCACCGTGGAGGTGACGAAGGCTCACCCGCTCGCGCCACACGTGATCGTGGCGGGCGACAACGCCGGTTTCGGCGCCGGGATGAACACAGCCGCGGCCGCAGCTTCGGGCGAGTATCTGCTGCTCCTGAACCCGGACGCGATCCTCGAGCCCGGTTCGGCCGAACGACTCGTGGAGTTGGCCCGCTCACGCCCCGACGCCTCAATGGTCGGGGGACTCACCCTTCGAGCGAACGGCGAGCCGAACCCCGACACCGTTCGTCGACTGCCCAGCCTGAGGGGCGCGCTCATGTTCGCATCGGGGATGAGCATGGTGTCGGCTCGAATCACCGACTTCGAACGCATGCCGCTGCCCGTCACGATCTCTGCGGTTCCGATGATCACCGGCTCGCTCATGGTGATCTCCGCCGAGCGCTGGCGCGATCTCGGCGGCTTCGACGAACGCTTCTTCATGTACTCCGAGGACACCGACATCTGTGCACGCATCGGGTCTCACGGGTGGTCGATCCTCGTCGACCCCGAGGCCCGCATCCTCCACGAAGGGGGTGCGTCCACCCCAGACGGTGGACGCAAGGCGGCGATGATGATGGCCGGCCGCGCGACCTACATGCGCGTGCAGTGGTCCGGCCTGCGTGGGCAGCTGGGGCTGGCCTGCCTGTGGTGGGGCGCACTCGTTCGTTCGCTCCTGTCGCGCGTGCACCCGCGGGCCAAGCGGTGGGGGGATGTGTGGAGGCTGCGGAGCTGGTGGTTCGCGGGCTACGGGCCCGATCGGCCGAGGCTTCCGCCCTCACCGGGGTCCAACGGCTGATCCCTCAGAGTCGATCGGCTCGGCCGGCTCGTCAGGTGCCTCTGTCGGTTCGGAGCAGCAGACGGTCGAGCACGCGCCTGCGACCATCGACCCCGGAGAGATACGAGGCGATGTCCGCGCCGATCGTGCATTCGTCGTCGGGCAGAGGGGACAAATCGGTCTGCATCGCCCGCTCGACGGCATCGGAGAGGTTTCGCAGGTCCTCGCACCAGACGAGATGCCCTGCGGCGTCGAGCTCGGACAGGAGATCGGCCTGATGGTCGTCGTATCGGTCGCCGTTGGCCACCGAGACGAGCGGGACCCCCGCTCGCAGCACCTCGAACGTCGTCGCGGCACCACCGTGGGCGATCACCACGGAGCTCTTGTCGTAGAGATCCCGTAGTCCTGGGACGAAGCGTTCGTGAGGCAGGTTGCGCGGGACGTAGTCGCCCTCTCCCGTCTGAATGAGGCCGTCGGCCGGAGACAGTTGGGGCACGAGCTCGTCTGCTGCGCGAGCCAAGTCGTCGAAGCTCGTCGTGCCGACGGTGACGAGGAGATAGTCGAGGCCGCTCACATCAGCCTCCCCGCGTACGCGCTGCCTGCAGCGTCTGCCTGCGCCTCAGGCCACTGGACGAAGTACTGGTCGGCGACAGGACGCATGAGGCGGCCGGTGAGCGACAGGCCAGTGACTCGGGAGATCGTCTCGATGAAGATGATGCGGGCGCCCATCAACCAGCCCGCGGCGGAGACCACGAGCCCGATCGCTGGCCCAGAGGTGATCACCGCAGTCGGACGGACACGCCGTACGGCCCAGGCAGCCTGAGCGAACGAGACCACGGTGTCTCTCACCGCGGCCACGGGGCGGGTGTCCTTTCCCCGCGGACGACGCACCCGGATCAGCTCGGCATCGTCGGGAACCCACTCGTCGGCCATGCGGTCGGCGGTTGTGGCGATGAACACCAGGTCGCCAACCGCGCCGAGCTCGTCGACGAGGCGCAGGAGCTCCGCGCTGTGCCCGCCTTCGCCGAGCACGAAGAGAATGCGGTGTCGGGTCACGTTCGCCGCCAGGCGGACAGTTCCAGCCCGGTGAGCTCCTCGGTGAGCGCGATGTCCTCGTCGTAGTACTCCACCAGGCGGGCCCGGTCCTCGGCCTCGAGTTGTGGACGGGACAGCGTCTTTTGCAGGCGTTGGTCCACGCGTTGTTTGAGGCTCGCAGGGATCAGGTGGGCGACGCCACCGACGCGGCGGCGGACTCCATAGGCCAAACGGCTGATCGCGCTCTCCGGCACGCCGGACAGGTTGGCCGCTTCTGGCGCATCTGTGAAGCCGGCCGCGTCGACTCCCAGAAAATCGGCGAGCCTGGCGAAGAGCCGCCCGCGGTCTGCGGCGAGGTCGTCCTGGCGGAGGACGAGGATCCGCTCGTCGGGAAACGCGTCGTAGTACGGGGCCAACTGGTGCCCGTAGAGGCCAGTGGTGAGGTATTGGCCCGTGGCCTCGTTTGCCGAGCACCGGGCCTCTTGGGCATCGAGAGCGTCGCTGAAACGCTCCAAGGGTTCGCGCCCATCACGGCGGTACATGAGGTAGTCCGAGAAGGCCCGCTCGGCGGGATCTCGCAGGATCGCCACGATGCGTAGTTCGGGGAAGCCCTGGGCGAGGCGCTTCGCCGTTCGCCGATTCTTCAGGTATTCGGGACTGACTTCGCCGGCGATGCGCTCGCCGTTTCGAGACGCGAACAGGGCGAGGTACTCCGATGCGCTGGTGATGGCGATCGGCGAGATCGGATTGGCCTCGATCTCGGTCCGTGAGCAACCGTCGAAGGCCCAGTAGCTGGGCTCCTTGCGTCCCGGAACGAAGACGTCCGGGTGGGCGCACAGGGCCCGATGCAGCGTCGTGGTCGCCGCCTTGTAGGCGCCGATGACGACAAAGTCGAGGGCAGGGAGATTGGCGCGATCCATGGGGCTGTCTCGTCAGGCACTAGACGGGGAGGGCGGTCCACGATGACGACCTCACTCCTTCATCGACGGGCCCAGGGCTAGCCTTGAGCGATGCCGATCGCCGTGGTCACGCACGATATCTGTTCGGAGCACAATCCGGGAATCGGCCACCCAGAGAGACCAGAACGCCGGCCTGTTGCCACCCAGGGCATCCAGATCGCAGATCTCGGCGAGGCTGTCATCTTCCACGAAGCCCCACCGGCCGACGACGCCGCGATTCGCCGGGTCCATTCCGACGCCATGATCCAGACCACGATCGATGCCGCGGGTGGCGAGCGCATCGACGGCGAGACCGACGGCGTTCTCTGCGCGGTACGGCCCCCCGGACATCACGCGACGCCCGATCACCCGATGGGCTTTTGCGTGTTCAACAGCGCCGCCATCGCGGCGAGGGCGCTCGGAGTCGGCGCGACGCTCTCGGCACTCCAAGACCACCAGTACCGGCCCGAGGAGACCACGTCGGGCGGCCCGGGCCACGATGAGGTCTCGGCGATCGCGACACAGTGGGCCGAGAGTGACCGCTGAAGCGCGACGCAGGCTGGGCGAGCGCGTCACCGCGGCCGGCGGTGCGGTCCTGATCGCCGCGCCGTTCCTGCCCTGGGACAGCGACTCGCGAGGCTATGAGCTCAACGCCGCAGGTTTGTACGGAATCACCTGCATCGCCGGGGGAGTGGCCCTGCTCCTCGCCGGGGTCGTTCCGGCCATCGCGGCGTCTCCCGTGACGCGACGGCTGCGCCGCACCGCTCTTGCCGCGGCGTCGTGGAGCGCCCTGAGCTGGAACGGGGCAATGGTGTTCGCAGATGGCGGCCGCGCCGCGGTATACGGAGGGCTGGCCGGTGGGCTCATCGCGTGCGCTGGAACGACGTTCTGCTCGCACGGCGAGCCACCCGCACCGCCGAGCCCTCGGGTGACGCTGGGCGATGGTCGCGGCGTGGCGATGGTCGCAGGAGCAGTGGCTCTGATCGCCTCGACCACCATGGACTGGTGGGCCTTCTGGGGGCCCTGGGAGCGATCCGTGTACGGACTCACCGGTCCGATCCTCGTTCTGGTCGGCCTGCTCGCGATCGCCGTTCCAGCGATGGAGACCTTCGATCGGCGGACGACCCAGCCACTTCCCGGCATTGCCGTGAGCCCCCGCCAGGCGGTCTGGACCATCGCGGCAGCAACAGCGGTCTGGCCCTTGTCCCAGTGGTTCCGAGACGGCAGCCGAACCGGGACGATCGTGGCCCTCGTCGGCGCAGTGACGATCACCATCGCCGCTTCGAGTCCAGCACCCCGGGACACCTGACTGTCCGAGGTCCGACACCTCACACCGAGACGCGTTCGACCGATCGAGAAACCGAAGGGGCTCGACCACCTGTCACCGAATGGCCTCGGTGGCACGACAAAGGACGAGCCAACAGCGTGAGTGCGGTCACCCTCTCACAGCTCCGAAACGCTCTCGCTGAGATGCGGACGAATTCCGCGGTTGCGCTCGGGATCCTGGACGTGTGTCAGCGCCCCGAGGCATCCGCCGCCGACCTCGCAGACGCCGTCGAGCCGGACCCGAGCATCAGCCTGCGCGTTCTACGCCTGGCCAATTCACCCGCGTTCGGAGCGCGGGCAGAGGTCTCCTCGGTACACGACGCCGTTCTCCGCATCGGGCGCAACACCACGCAATCGATCGCCATCGAAGCCGCCCTCGGCGCAGACGACGGCGACTCGTGCCCACCCAATTACTGGGAGCGTTCTCTGCTCAATGCAGCGGCCTCTGCGTTGTGCGCCCGAGAGATCGGCAAGGTGGCGCCCGACGCCTTCAGCACCGGCCTTCTGCTCGACATTGGCTGCTACCTGCTGTTTCGCATCGCCCCTGAGGTGTATGTCGACATCATCGGCGCCAATGACGGAAGCCACGCCGCCCTCATCGAGCTCGAGGAGCGGATGGTCAGCCTCACCCATTGCGAGGTGGGAGCCCTCGCACTGGAAGAACTCGGCCTCTCCAAGACGATGTGCGAGGTCATCGCCTCACACCACCGGCCGCCGAACGCAGACAGCGACGCCCTCTTGCTCGTCGTCACCGCAGGCGCCGCCCTGGCCGACCTTCTCCTGACCGCCGACGAGGCCGACGAGGACGACGAACGCGCCGTATGGCTCACGACCCTCGTGGGACCGCCCGATCACCACCGAAACGCTCTCCAGGAGCATCTCGAGAGCCTGGCGGTAGGGGTTGGGTGAATCGGGGTTGGGTGAATCGGGGTT
>CAZVUM010000041.1:44710-46668 GCA_964629575.1 uncultured Acidimicrobiales bacterium
GGGGTTGGGTGAATCGGGGTTGGGTGAATCGGGGTTCGGTCGAAAGCCGCACTACTTGACATAATGAGGATTATCGGCGGCGCTTCGGCTTCGCCATCTGCTTCGGCCGATAATCCCTCTGGGCCCCTCGGGCCTCCAACCACCCCCACGACCCCCTGGCGTCTCGGTCCGTCTCGCCGCTACCAGGACACTTTTCGCCAAGCGCCTTCTCGTAGCTCGATGAGCATTCGAGTTCCTTGTCCCAGGATCTCCACGAGGTTTCCGTCGTACAGGACGATCAACCAGGTTCCGGTCTCGTCGTAGTCCATGTCCCAGACCGCCTCGACGCCCTCGGGCGGCTCGAAGGTCGCGACGACCTCCTCGGTCTCGGGATCGATGACCAGGAACGTCGGATTGGTGCCGTTGCGCGGGTCGGCCTCGACGACGACCAGGTTTCCGGAGCTCTGGACGGCCGCCTGGACCCAGTTGCGGTCGTCGATGTCGTCTGGGCCGATGTCGACCGCCTCGTCGCCGTCCACCAGGTACACACCCGCATAGCCCTCGTCGGCCCACCTACCGACGACGATGCCGCTCGGAAGCACGTCCTCCCACCATGCACGGCCGTGCGCGAACCAGAGCTCGGCGTAGGAGCCCTTGTTGAACACGACGGTCTCCCCCGCCGCATCGACCAGACGTTGTGTTGTGACAAATTCGAGACGGCTCTGAGCGGTCTCCCAGTCCCAATCGGCCAGGCCTTCCGGGTCGCGCGCCATCTCCTCGGAGTACTCGGGGAGATCGGCCAGGAGGAGCTCGTCCAGGGACGCTCCTGCCACCTGGCGCTGCGGCGGCAGATAGCCCTCCACGGTGCCCACGAGCTCTTGGGTGGCGACGAGGAGGCGCACGCCGTCGATCAGGTGGCTGGACGCACCCGAGTTGGTGCCAACAACGAACGTGTCCGGCCTGCCACCTGCGACCGGTGGCGACTCATCGGTTGCGGTGGTCGATGTCATCGCGGTCGATGCAGGGGTGGGCGCTGCAGCCGTCGTCGGGATCGAGGACGAACCTCCGTCGGCGTCCGACATGTCCGTCGTGCTGGGCGGCACCGTCGGCGCTGTCTGTGTCGAACTGTCGTTGTTCGAACAGGCCGCTGCAGCGAGGAGGATGAGGACCAACACGAAACGACGCATGCCCCATGAGTAGCGCATGGCTCGGGCCCGGCTGTGGCATGGCTGTCACACCCATCTGAGAGGCTCTGCCCATGACCCGAGACGCCCTCACACCCGACGTCGCCACCTACCTCCGCGCGCACGCCACAGCGCCCGACTCCGTGCAGCAGCAGCTGATCGAACGAACCGCGTCGCTGGGGCGAGTGTCCGGCATGCAGATCGGTTCGAATCAAGGCGTCTTCCTCGAATTGCTGGTTCGAGCGATCCAGCCCCAACTCGCGATCGAGATCGGGACCTTCACCGGATACTCGGCCCTGGCGATCGCTCGCGGCCTGGGCGACGGCGCCCAACTGATCTGCTGCGATGTCAGCGAGGAGTGGACCTCGATCGCCCGAGAGCACTGGGACCTCGCGGGGGTTTCGGACCGCGTCGATCTGCGGATCGGACCGGCCATCGACACTCTCACCGCGCTACCCCGCGACCGCCCGGTCGACTTCGCGTTCGTGGACGCCGACAAGACCGGATAAGCGGCCTACTACGAGGAGTTGCTGACCCGCCTCTCACCAAGGGGCGTCATCGCCGTCGACAACACACTGTGGGGGCTCCGGGTGATCGACGATGAGGACCAGTCCGACGACACCGTGGCCATCCGGGAGTTCAACGACAGGATTGCGGCCGACACCCGCGTCTCGTCGGTGCTCCTACCGATCGGCGACGGCGTGACGCTGATTCAGCCCCGCTGACAGCCGTAACGTGGCGCGATGACCCAGAGCTCCCCCGTCATGGCGATCACAGGCGCGAGTCGAGGGATCG
>CAZVUM010000042.1:0-45842 GCA_964629575.1 uncultured Acidimicrobiales bacterium
TGGTGACGACCTGGACGCCGAGCTGCAGGAGCTCGCCGAGGGCGCGCTCGTCTAGCGAGAGCGCACCCTTCTCTCCCCCAGAGAAACCGAACCGGCGTGGCGGATCACCGCCACGCCGGTTTCGCGTCTTCACTCATATGTGCGAGCGCGGAGCTCCTTGCTCACAGCGTCGGTCTCGGCGTGCCGCGAGTCCCGCCACGCAAGCGCCGCGGTCAACCCGTCCCGCTGCGCGATCTCGAAGAACTCCCGCATCTCCTCGGGCGGCGAGCTCATCAGGTGCAGGTCGAGCTCCCTGCTCTGCTGGACCGCCTGGCGGATACCCATGATCTCGAACATGTTGTTCACCGACTGCTTCGTGAGCCGGACCGTGAGCGCCGGAACCTCGCAGATCGTCGCCGCGAGGTCGGCGACCGCGGCGTCGAGCTCAGCAGCGGGCACGACCTTGTTGACGAGCCCGTGGGTCACCGCTTCGTGCGCGCCCATCATGTTGCCGGTGTAGGCGAGCTCGCGGGTCTTCTTCATCCCGATGATGTACGGCCACACGAACGTCGTAGGCAACACGCCGTAGCGAACCGCCGGATAGCCGAACAGTGCATCGTCGCTCGCCACTGTGAGGTCGCAGAACGCCGCCATGTCACCGCCACCGGCGAGGCAGAACCCGTGGACCTGGGCGATGTAGACCTTCGGGCTCTCCCACAGGACCTTGAAGTAGCGGTCCACGTGGTCGGCCATGAATTGGTAGAAGTCGTCGTCGACCGGCTGGCCCAGCTGCTCGAAGTCCGCCCCGATGTCGTACCCGGCCGAGAAGCATCGCCCCGCACCCTTGATGACCACGACCCGAATGTCCCTGTCCTCCGACGCATCGGCGCACGCATCGGCCCACTCCTCCAGCAGCTCGCCCGGTCCGAGGCTGAGGGCGTTCATCTTCTCCGGCCGGTCGAGCGTGACGGTCGCGACCTGCCCGGCCTTCTCGTACTGGATGTGGCTGTAGGTCATGCATTCAGCGTAGAACGAGCTATCGCGCCTACTCACTGGGTGTGGTCAGATCCCACGCGCTCAGTGAAAGTCGTCTGACACGTGTCTGACCCCTGTCACGGACGGTGGTGGGGGGCGCGCGGTCAGCGGAGGTCGACCTCGCGGATCGGGTCGCTGGTTCCGTCCCACTCGGCGGCCAGCTGTTCGATGCGGGCCATCCCGGCTCGGCGGCCCTCGTCGATGTCGGCGATCTCCATACACGTGCCGGGATGAAACTCGGTGTCGAAGTAGCTGAACCGCACACCTGCGACAACCCCGGACTGACCGACCTCCCAGCCCCGACCCACACACTCCGCATGGACCCGGTCGTAGTCGGCGGTCCAGTAGCCGAGGTGCTGCAGACCACCGGCAGGGTTGGCCGAGAGGAACGCGGTGTACAGGCTCGGCGTGTCGTCGTGCGGCTGGATCAGCTCGATCTGAACCGATCCGGTGTTGGCGAGCGCGATCGACACCTCGGGATCCTGTGCCACACCCCGTTGCGTGAAGTCGACGAGCGGACATGGTCGGTACACGATCCACGGGCCGACTCCGAGACCGAGCCAGCCGTCGATGGCAGCGTCGAGGTCAGGAACCACGTACCCGTTCTGATTCGCGGGGCCCAAATGAATGCTCATCGTCCGTCCTTCACCGTTTCTCCCTCACCAGGGGGGCGCGGTTGCGATCGTTCCGGCCTCGGCCAGCGACGCCGTGTCTGCAGGTGGGTATCCGAGCTCGGCGAGCACGTCGTCGTTGTCACCGCCGAGAGGGGACACAGGTCGGACCGGGAGGCCCTCTCCGTCGACCAGAAAGTGCGAGCCCGGATAGGGCCACGGCCCGCAGGCGTGCTGGTCGAGGGTCACCATGAACCCGCGGGCCGCCAGCTGGGGATCCTCGACGATGTCCTTGTTGGTCGCGACGACCGCCGCCGCGAGGCCCGCCTCCTGCAGCACCCGCACCGCGGCGAACGGTTCGAAGCCCGAAGTCCATGCGCCGATCAGGCCGTCGATCTCGTCGTGGTCGGCGCGCCGCCGGACGACGTCCTTCCAGTCGGGCCGATCGAGGCCGGGGACGAGTACGGCGAGCCGCGCCCAGTCGTCCTCGTCGTACACAGTCAGCGTGAGCCACCGGTCATCCCTGGCACCGCCGTAGACCCCCGCCGGCGCGTACACAGCTGAGCGAGCCCCGCGCCGCTCCGGCGATTTGCCCGTCAGAGAGGTCTCGAGAACCTGGTCGCCAGCGACGCACAGAAGGGTTTCGAGCTGGGACAGGTCGACGTGCACGGCGTCGCCGGTGCGGCAGTGTTCCTCCCACGCTGCCAGCACTGCCGATGCGCCATGGAGGCCGCCCACTGGATCGGGAAACGCGAGGCCCTGCTTGTACGGACCGGAGTCCGCGTACCCGGTGGTCGCCGCCAGGCCTGACGCCGCATCGAGGATCGGACCCCAGGACACCGCTTCGGCACCGGGGCCCGTCGAGCCGAACCCGCTCATGGAGATGGTCACCAGGTTCGGCTTGATGCGACGGAGATCGTCCTGGTGGATACCGAGCGACCGCACACCGCGAGGGCTGTAGTTGTTGAGGACGATGTCCGCGGTGGCGACGAGCCGCTCGAACACCTCGCGCCCGCCCTCGCTCTTCACGTCGAGGCAGAGGCTGCGCTTGGAGCGGTTCATCTTGTTCCAGAGGCTCATCCGATTCCACCACTCATCGCCGGGCTCGGCGTTGGGGTAGATCCCGTTGCGTACGACCGGCGGGGGAAGCTCGCCCCAGTCCCAGGGCTCCGGCTCGGCGTCGGGGTCGGGGGGAAGAACCGCGACGCCGCGAGAGGTCGGGTGCTCCACCTTCACCACGTCGGCGCCGAGGTCCGCAAGGAGGCGACCTGCCAGCGGACCGGCCCACGAGATCGTCAGCTCCACGACCCGCACACCGGCCAGCGGCGCGAACCTCTCATTTAGGTTCCAGGAGCGCTCCTGGAACCTATTTGGTTGGGGGGTGGGTTCGGTCCGGAACGGCACGCCAGGAACCTTGGCCGTTGGACCGAGGTCGGGCCGCTGTTGCCAGTAGCCCCGATGGGCGAGCTGCTCGTGGTCGAGCGTCGATGCCAGCTCGCCGACCGGTCCCGCAGGGCAGAAGTGCTCCTGACAGATGGCAACGGCCTCGGCCATCGTGTGCTGTCGCGTCCACGCGGTGATCTGCTCGTCGAGCTCGTCGGCCCGGTCGTAGCGAACCGCCGCGCTCGCCAAGCTGTCGTCGGCCAGCCACTCGACACGGTCGATCGCTATGCACAGGCCTTCCCACTGGTTGTAGGAGGCCGCCGCGATGCACACCCAGCCGTCGCTGCACTCGTAGAGGTTGAGCGGGTGGTGCATCTCGCCGTGGCGATTGCCTGCCCGAACCTTCACCGTCCCGGTGTGGGTGAACATCGAGATGGACCACTGATGCGCAGACGCGAGCGCCTGCTGCACCGAGACATCGACCAGGCAGCCTCGCCCACCGACCGGCTGAAGCAGGGCAGCCTGCACCGCAACCGCGGCGTTGGCCCCGACGAGATGCGATGCCCACGCTCCACCGCCGGGGATCGGTGCGCGGTCGGGCTCGCCGTTGAGGGCCATCTGGCCTCCGAGCGCCCAATGTTCGAGTGGCCCGGCACGCCACCCGGCCTGTGGCCCGTCGAGCCCGTACGGCGTCACCGCCGCGACGACGAGATCAGGGTGAGCCGAACGGAGCTCCGTCGCCAGCTCCTCGATGCCGGCGGGTGCATCGCTTCCGACCACCACGGCGTCGAACTCACCGGCGACCTCCACACGATCGCCGGGCGCGACCTCGGCGACCGTCTTGAATCCCGTCAGGTACTCCCACGCCGCCGAGCGGGTCTCGCCGTCGACGAGGATCAGCGGCGGCGCACCTCGTAGCGCCGAACCCCCCGGCGCCTCGCCGACGACGACCTCGGCCCCCGCGCCCCCGAGGACACGGGTGGCGTAGGCCCCCGCGGCGCTGTCGCTGAGATCCAGTATCCGAGTGCCCCTCACGGCCGCCGATGCTCCCACACAAGCCTCAGACCGAGTCGATCCGACATCATGATGTTATGATGCTCAGATGCGGACAACGATCGATCTCCCGCCTGACATTCACGCGCTCGCTCGGCAGCTGGCGCATGAACAGCGCCGGTCGATGGGCGACGTCATCGCCGACTTGGTGCGTCGAGGTCTGCGAGGGCGGGAGGCTTCCACTCCAGATTCGGCGGAGTGGCCGACCGTGTCGATCGGTCGCACAGTGACGGCCGAGGATGTTCGGACCCTCGACGACGATGAGTGATGTCTCGCTCGCCGATGGCAACGTGCTCGTCGCGCTTTCGGTTGTCGAGCACGTCCATCACGCCGCAGCGCATCGGTGGCTGAATGAACGCACGCCAGTGCTCGCGACATGCCCGATCACCGAAGGGACTCTCCTCCGATTTCTCTTGCGAGAAGGCGTCGACGCAGACACCTCCCTTTCGATCCTGAGTGCGATCCGGAGCGGGCCCGAGAGGGCCTTCTGGCCCACCGACCTCCCGTTTGGTTCCGACCAGATGCGTGGTGTCATCGGCCACCGGCAGGTCACGGACGCCTACCTCGCTGCGCTCGCGCGCCACCGGGGCGCGCGGCTCGCCACTTTCGATCGAGGCATGGCCGCCGCCCACTCGGACGTGGTCGACCTCGTTCCCACCTGACCAAGCGCTCCCACACCTCGGGCACGCCTAGCCTGACGAACGAGGCCGCCGAGGGGGACAGCCATGAGCGACGCGACGTACCGCATCATCAAAGAAGAGAACGTCCCGGCGACGATGCGCGACGGGACCACGCTCTACTCCGACGTCTATCGGCCGGACGCGGAAGGCAAGTTCCCGGTCCTGCTCCTGCGACTGCCCTACGGCAAGCAATTCATCACCGACTTCGGCGACGACGAGTACTTCGTTCCCCGCGGCTACAACGTCGTGATCCAGGACACACGGGGCCGCTTCAGCTCCGAGGGCGACTTCACGCCGCTCGTCGACGAGCCGCTCGACGGCTACGACACGGTGGAGTGGGCCGCGAAACTTCCATCGAGCGACGGAAGCGTCGGCACGATCGGCCAGAGCTACCTCGGTGCCACCCAGTATCTCATGGCGCCGACGGCTCCTCCGTCGCTGAAGGCACAGGTTCCGGTCTCCGCCGCGGCCGACTTCCACTCGGGATGGGTGTACGACGTGGGCGGCGCGCTCGTGCACGGCTGGGCACTGCCCTACGCCGTCTTCCTCGCCCGCAACACGATCGATCGCATGGGCCTGAAGGACGAGATCTGGCCCGAGATCCGCCCCAAGCTCGAACGGCCGATCAACTTCGCCAACCCGTTCAGCGAGGAGGCCTATCGCCACCTGCCGCTCATGGATTGGGCCGACCTGCTCGAGGAGGTGGCTCCCTATGTGCGGGACTACCTCACCCACCCCGAGGA
The DNA here is from genome assembly GCA_964629575.1 of uncultured Acidimicrobiales bacterium. Taxonomy (GTDB): domain Bacteria; phylum Actinomycetota; class Acidimicrobiia; order Acidimicrobiales; family Poriferisodalaceae; genus JAYPWI01. The sequence continues at coordinate 5,485 of CAZVUM010000042.1, forward strand.
CGGCGAGTACTGGTGGAACATCAGCACCGAGCGCCAGATCGACAAGGTCCGCACCCCCATGCTCCACGTGAGCAGCTGGTACGACATCTTCAGTCGCGACGGGGCGGTGATGTTCAACGGACTGCGCGCCGGTGCCGCCACACCCGAAGCCCGCGGCGGCCAGCGGTTGCTGCTGGGCCCGTGGGGTCACCTCTTCCCCTACACCTCGCCGACATCGAAGGGCGCCGGCGACGCCGACTTCGGCGACGCGTCGCTGCTCGACCTGCACGAATACGAGCTTCCCTTCCTCGACCGCTGGCTCAAGGGCATCGACAACGACTGGGACGACCGTGCACCGATCCGCATGTTCACGATGGGCCGGAACGAATGGCGCGACGAGACCCAGTGGCCGCTCGCAACGACTCGCTGGACGCCGCTGTACATCGACAGCGATGGCTCGGCGAACACCGCGAACGGCGACGGGCGCCTCAGCTGGACCACCGCCGCTGACTCCCCCGCTGACAGCTTCGTCTACGACCCCGATGACCCTGTCCCCACCACGGGCGGCAACTTGCTCGTCCTGCCGATCGGCGCGTACGACCAGCGCGATGTCGAAGCCCGTCCCGACGTGCTCGTCTACACCGGCGACGTCCTGCAGGACGAGCTCGAGGTCACGGGACCGCTCGAGGTCGTGCTCTACGCAGACACGAGCGCGCTCGACACCGACTTCACCGCGAAGCTCGTCGACGTCCACCCCGACGGCTACGCCCAGAACATCATCGACGGCATGATCCGCTGCCGCTATCGCAACTCACGCCGGGAACCGGAGCCGATGGCACCCGGCGAGGTCACCGAGCTGCGCATCGATCTGTGGGGAACGTCGCACGTCTTCCTGGCGGGCCACCGACTCCGGCTCGAGGTCAGCTCCAGCAACTTCCCGCGCTTCGATCGCAACCTCAACACCGGCGGCGATCAGGCCACCGGAACGTCGTGGGAGGTCGCGCACCAGCGTGTGCACCACAACGCGCGATTCCGCAGCCACATCCTGTTGCCGGTGATCCCGAAGTGAATCAGCCTGCGGCAGCCTCGTAGCCGCCGAGTACGGGTTCCCACCCAACGTCGTACTCATCGCGCAGGCGCTTGCCGTCGTCGTCCCCGAACTCCTCCCACCCGCGATGTTCGAGTTCGAGCCGCGTGCCGTCCCCCTCTGCAGAGAAGCGGACCTCGACGATCGACGCTGCGTCCGGCTCGACAGACGGGTGCCATGCGATCACAAAACGGTGGGGCGGATCCCAAGCGAGCACGTCGGCCCACGAGTGCTCCGCGCCGTCGTCGAGCACCTCGACCACCCGCCCACCGACCTGGCCTTCGAACCGCACGGACGCCGCACCTTCCTGGCCGATGGAGTGCCTTCCGAGCGGCCACCACGTGTCGAGCCGCGCCGTGAAGAGGTCGAACGCCGCCTCGGGCGAAAGCGGAACGACCCGGCTCTTTCGGATCGCTTCGATCTCGGTGCTTGCCAGTCTCATGATTCGCTCTCCTCCCGAGCAACCCGCTCGAATGCGTGGAGGACGTCGTCCCACATGCCGTCGATCCAACTGCGAAGCGGTGCCAGCCCCGAACGGTCGACGGAGTAGATCCGTCGACGTCCCTGGGCCTCGGCCGCCACGAGCTGCGCCTCGCCGAGCACCTTGAGGTGCTGGGAGACGGCCGGCTGGCTCACCGGCATCCGATCGGCCAGCTCACGAACCGACGACGGCGCGGCACGCACCAGGTCGAAGATCCGGCGCCGCGTCGGATCGGCGAGTGCGATCAGCTGTGGCCCGACGTCCATGGCCGAATCATAAGTACACACTTATGACTCGTCAACCATTCACCCGGCGGTCATCTCCTCGATCACCTCGTCGGCGCTCAGCACATCGCCGAACACGGAGGCGAAGGTCGTCAGGGCCGCCACGTGTGCGTCGTCGGAGCGGGCGGCGTTGGCGTCGTCGACGAGCACCGCGCGGTAGTCGCGCATCATGGCGTCGCGGGCCGTCGAATCGCAGCAGACGTTGGTCATCGTGCCGGTGACCACAACGGTGTCGATTCCGCGAGCGCGGAGCTCGGCATCGAGGTTCGAGGCGCCTTCGGCCAGGGCGCTGAACCGGTCCTTCGTCACCCGAAGCTCGGCGTCGGCGATGTCGAGCTCGGGAAAGAACTCGTGGCCCCAGTTGTCCTCCATGAGCCCCGCTCGCGCTTCACGAACCCGCTCCGGCGCGATGAAGTTGGTGAAGAACATGTCCCACGCCGCCCGTCCCTCATGCGTGAAGGTCGAGTACACCCAGACGACCGGGGCGCCAGCGTCGCGGAACGCCGCGGCGAGCCGGTTGATGTTGCCCACGATCCCCCGCGCAGCAGGCACCTCGCTGAGGCCGCCTTCGGCCACGAAATGGTTCTGCATGTCGACGACGAGGAGAGCGGTGCGAGCCGGGTCGTAGGATTCGAACGCTCGTACCCGACCGCGTCGCTCGGTGATCGCGTGTCGTACCTCGTCGGGAATCGTCACTGGATGCACAGGTGCAGCTTCGCGTAATGGTCGGCTACCAGGCCGACTTCGCTCCCTTCATGGTCGACGAGGACGGACCCTGCGGACTCGTGATCGACCGGCTCGTGCCGCTGCTGACCGCACAGGGCGTGAGGGCGAGCTGGGTCGCGCTGGCGCTCACGGAGCAACTGCCGGCACTCGAATCGGGTGATGTCGACATGCTCGCCGGGCTCGGCGTCACGGCCGAACGCGCCGAGCAACTCGTCTTCGGGCCGGCTCTGGTCAGGACGGGCGGCGCCCTGTTCAGACTCACCGGGGCAGCCGACGGCGCATACCGCATCGCGACGCCGTCCTCGGGTCCCCTTCGCCTCGCCGTGACCGAGGCATTTCCCGAGAGCGAGGTGGAGCTGGTCCAGGACTACCCGGCGGCGCTGAACGCAGTCGTCGAGGGATCGGCCGCGGCCGCGGCGCTCAACTTCCATGTCGGTTGGGAGGTCGCTGAGCGCCTTCATCCGGGAGGGTTCGTTGCACCCGAGGAGCCGTTCGCACCCGTCGACCTCGCGCCGGCTGCCCTTGCTGGCCATGAGTGTGCCGGACTACTGGCACGGCTCGCGGCGGCGAGCTCCCCGTGACGACGTTTGCGGGGCGCTCATCGGGCGACGCCACCGGCCGAAGGATCACCAATGACGGGAGCGAATCCATGACGACGATCCACCGTTCACGAAGCCGTCTCGGCACGATCATCTTGGCAGTTGCCCTGCTCGCCACCGCTTGTGGTGGCGGCGACAGCGACGCTGATGGACCGGCCACCAGCGACGAATCCGAAGCTGCGCCCACGACCGCGGCGCGCCCCGCCCTTCCCGCCGGTTGCAACAACGAGGAACCGCTGGAGGTCAGCTTCGACGGTTTCCGGGAGATCTCGGGCTCGTTCGTGATCGCGGGTGGCGTTGCGCTGCCCTTCGCCGTTCTCCCCGGCGATGGCCCACTCATCGATCTCACCGACGACGAGCTCCAGGCCGCCGTCGACCGCTCAGAATTGCGGGCGTACGCGGTCGCTGTCACCGACTTTCCGTACGGCCTCGACGACGCCGGATCCTTCTACAGTCTCTTCTCGACCCCACGGCTGCCGGACAGCGGCGGCACGACCATCGTCCTCACGGTGATCCCGCCGGAAGGACCGCTGGCTGCCGGTTCGGTGATCGAAGTCGGCACGGAGCTGAGCTACGCCGACGAGCTCCAGACCACGGCGGTGTCTACCGGGGTCTTCGTGGAGTCGAACGTCCGCGAGGACGTGCCGTTCATCGGCGGCGCGACCAACCTCTTCACGGGCTCCGCCGAAGTCGTGGCGCTCACCGATCATGCGATCTGTCTCCGGTGGGACACCAGCAGCCCGGTGTTCGGCGAGAGCGAGGGCTTCTTCACGGTGAAGGGCACCGCATCGGCACCTCTCCTTCCGCTCAACGCTCGCAACTCCATGGGCTGAGCGCCCCCCGCGCCCACCCCACCACCTTCTGGGCGCACAGAGGCTCGTCACCTGTCCTCCCGCGCGCACCTTCTGGGCGCACAGAGGCTCGTCACCTGTCCTTTCGGGAGCACGAGCGCACGGAATCCGGGCGCGGACGCGCCCAAAAGGGGAGACTCCGGGGCTGTGACCGACACGCAACGCATCCAGGATCACTACCCGGCCGAGTTCGGCGGGTGCTTCGCCTGCGGGCGTGACAACGACGACGGACTGCACCTGTCGTCGGTCCCGGACGGCGACTCGGTGGTCACGTACTGGAACCCCGAGCAGCGGCTCCGCGGAACCGAAACCGTGCTCCACGGCGGGATCAGCGCTCTGCTGCTCGACGAGGTCGGTGCCGCGGCGGCATTCCGGGCGTTCCACGAATTCGAAGGCGTTCCACTCGGCAGCCTTGTGCCCATCGACTTCGTCACCGCCACGATGACGGTCGACTACCTCGCGCCGGTCCCGATGGATCACGAGCTGGAGATCCGAGCGACGGTCGGAGAACAGACCGAGCGCAAGGCCTGGATCGACTGCACGATCTCTGCGGCCGGCACGCCGTGCATCACAGGCAAGCTCCTCTTCGTCCGCCCGAGAAAGTGAGCCCCGGCGCACTCTCTCAGCCACGACCGCGCCACCTAGAGTGAGCACGATGGCCGACAACATCCGGGTGGTCGTGGCCGACGACACGCTGCTGGTGCGCCAAGGCGTCTTGGCGATTCTCGCCCACGTGCCGGAGGTCGACGTCGTCGCCGAGTGCGACGACCATCCGTCGCTGCTCACGGCCGTCGAGGAGCACGAACCCGATGTCGTCCTCACCGACGTGTGCATGCCGCCGTCGATGACTGACGAGGGCATTCAGGCTGCACTCACGATCCGCGGCGAAAGGCCGCAGACCGGTGTCGTCGTTCTCAGCCAGTTCGCCCAGCCCGAATACGTCATCCGTCTTTTCGAGAACGGATCGGACAGCCTCGGCTACCTGCTCAAGGACCGCCTCGGCGATCCGGCCGAACTGGGCCGCGCGATCTCGGCGGTCGCGACGGGCGGCTCGGTCGTGGACTCGCAGATCGTCGACGTGCTGGTCAACGCCCGCACGGCGTCGCAGTCGACACTCGATCGCCTCACCCCACGGGAGCGTGAGGTTCTCTCGCTGATGGCAGAGGGGCTCAACAACGCAGGCATCGCCGAGGAGCTGGTTCTCAGCGAGAAGGCGGTGGCGAAGCACATCAATTCGATGTTCTCCAAGCTCGATCTGAGCGAGATCGACCAGAGCCACAAGCGAGTGAAGGCCGTGCTCACCTGGCTCGCCGGATGAGCGAACCGCGGGCCGCCGACGAGGTCGCCACGGCGGGCGGGGGCGATCATCCGCTCGGCCAGAAACACGCGGTCGAGGACGCCGAGGCCATCGTGCGCCGGATGCGGGCGTTCATGCGCTCCAACCAGGCGATCGCCGCTGCGGTGTTCGTGATCGGCGGGGTTGTTGGCGCGCTGGTCGTGCGGACGTGGGTGGCGTTCGTTTTCCTCGGCGTGATCGTCTTGAACATCCTGGCGATGGAGATCTGCGCACGGCGGATCAACACCGCCAACGCGATCCAGGTGGGTCTCGTCGCGACGCTCGCCAACTGGGCCCTGTGCATCGCGCTCGCGCCGATGGTGAGCTTCGCCCTCCCGGTGCTGCTCTTTCCCATCCTGATCACGCTCCTCGCGATGTCGCCGCTCCTCGACCGCCGCCAGGTGATGCGCTTCATCGTCGGGGCGGCCCTCGCGATCACGGTGACGGCGACACTCGCGCTCTCCATCGAGGGGCCGATCGACGAGGAGATCCCCGACAACCTCGGGCACGTCATCGTCGTCTTCTGCCTCGCGGCCTTCACCGTGCCCACCGGCTTTCTGGCGTGGGACACCCATGTCCGCAACGAGGTCGCGATGGAGCGCCTCGCAGGGATCAACACCGAGTTGCGATCGTCGCGCCGGCGCCTCGTCGAGGTCGCCGACGACGAACGACGCCAGCTCGAACGGAATCTCCACGACGGCGCCCAGCAGCAGCTCGTCGGCGTCGCGATGCGGCTCCGGCTGCTCGGCGTGCAACACGAGGCCACGTCGGGGGACGTGGACCAGCTGCTCGGCGACCTCCAGAGCGCCATCGACGAGCTGCGCGACCTCGCCCACGGCTTGTATCCACCACTTCTCGAAGCACGCGGGCTGCCCGAGGCGCTCGGCGTCGCGGCCCGCCGGTCACCGCTCACCGTCACGATCGACGCAGATGGGGTGGAGCGCTACGAGCCGCAGATCGAGACAGCCGTGTACTTCTGCACGCTCGAAGCTCTGCAGAACGCGACCAAGTACGCGGGCGCCGACGCAGCCATCGCCGTGAACCTCGGCGACGACGGGCTGAGCCTGTCGCTCGCGATCAGCGACGACGGCCCCGGTTTCGACCCCGCCTCCGCCGGAACGGGCAGGGGGCTGCGCAACATGACCGACCGGGTTGCCGCCGTCGACGGCGATCTGGCAGTCGACTCGTCGCCGGGCACCGGCACGACCATTCGAACGGTGATTCCACATGGGGGTGCCAGCACCCCCATCGAGAGGGCGTGACGATCCCCTCAGGGACACCATCTGGCGCCATCGAACGTCGCAGCGGTTTTCCCGACGATGCAGTCATGACTTCGCACCACGCTTCAACCACCACCCCGAGGCGCCGTCTGGCTCGCTTCGGCGGCGTCGCCGTCGCCATCGCTCTTCTCGCAGCGGCGTGCTCGAAGGGCGCTGAATCAGCAGCCGGGCCGGCGGGTTCGGCCTCGTCGGACGACGGCGACACCAAGGTCGTCCACCTCCACAACGCCAGCGATCGCCCCGCCCCCGAGGCTGTCCCCGAAGGTGACCTCGACTTCGGGGAAGGAGTCGGCATCGATGTCGACGCCGCCGAGGTCGAGGAACAGGCGGACGGTTCGCTCTCCTACAGCGGCGAGCTCACGGTTCCCACAACCGGGGGCGACGTCGACCTCGAGAACGCCGAGCTCATCGTGGTCGTCGATCCCGACACGGGCGAGGCCCAACTGGTCGGCGGCCGCGCGACCTTGCCGTTTCCCACCACCGGAGTCCTGGCAGGGGCGGTGATCAACAACCTCCCCGTCGGCGACATGGGCATCGCGTTCGGCCGTGAGCTTCACCACCTCGGAGCGCATCTCAACGACGACCGCGAGTACATGTACTTCGCCTTCGACGGTGGGCTCGACATCGAGCTGCCCTTCGCCGGCGAGCCCGGCTTCGAGGCGATTCCGCCCTCGATCGCAGTCCCCACTGGCGTGAGCGCCGTCTTGGTGCTCGACCCGAGCGATCCCTACTTCTACATCGGCTCGCCCTGCCCCGACCTGTCGAAGAAGGACGACGACACCGACACCCCCGACTCCGAGCGCGACGACACCGACCGGCGGGAGACCGACCGGGAGCGCGACGAGCGTGAAGCCGCCGAGGCAGCGCAAGCGCTCGAGGACGACGAAGAGTCCAGCGCCCTCGTGACTCTCGAGCCCACCGACCTCCCGCCCGGCGAGGACTGCGGCATCGGCTTCTCGCTCGGAGGCCACATCCCGGCGCCGGCCACGGCCAACGGCGAGCCCTTCACCGGCCACGTCGTCGTCGACGGCATCGTCCCCCTCTACGCCGCCATGGAACTCGACGGCTCTGTCGTCGTGGCCGTCGGCCCCAACGGCGCCCGCACCGCCGGCTGGGGTGACGTGCTCGCCACAGTGCCGCTGATCGACAGCCTCGTCGACATCACGATCCCGCTCGCCGAGGCCGCCGTGGAGATCCAGGCCGAAGGCACCCGCATCGGCGTCGCCTACGACGGCGTGATCGGCGGGAACGACCCCACCTACGAGCTTCCCCTCCTCGGAATCCCCATCACGATCCCGAGCTCGGGCGAGGTGAAGTGGGACGCCCGCTTCGGGTTCATCGCCGAAGCCGACGGCACCTGGTCGATCGACCCCACCAGCTTCGCCGAGGTGTCCGGCAACTTCGGCCTGGGCCTGGGCCGCTTCGGCGAGCTGATCGGCGTGCCGCTGGACGACGCCCTCACCCAGGAAGCGTTCATGCGGATCGACTCCACCGGGGTCGTCATGCAGGGTTCGATGGACGCCCAGATCCACCCGTCGCTCAGCACGGGCGGAGCGGTCGAGATCGACGTCTTCGTCTCGGCGGCCGACTGGACGCAGAGCCACCTGTACTTCGACGCAGACGTCGACGTTCTCGGCCACCAACTGGCCGCGGCGTCAGTGTCGCTGGACAACGCCGGCCTGTTCGTCAACGGTTCGCTGGACCTCGGTGCTCTCGAGGTCGAGATGGGCGGCGCCATCGACGCCACCGGCGTGGACCTGAGTGGACGCACCGCCGTGGAGCTCGACCTGAGCGGACTCGCCGACGCTTCCCGCAACGCCTCGGCCGCCCTCGACGACGCCATCGCCGCCGTCGAATCGCTCGACCGTGAGATCGACGCCGCTCGCGCCGAGGCCCGTCAGAACCGCCTCGAGCGCGACGCCGGCTTCGTGGCGGCCCGCGCTGCGCTCGACAACGCCATCGACGGCCTGGACGTCATCGACGACAACGTGGCCACCAACAGCCGCCGGATCCGTGAGCTCGAGCGCAAGATCGCCGACGAGCAGCGTTGGTACGACGGCCTGTCCGGCGTGGAAGCGGCCTGGGAGTGGACCGGCCACGCCGCCCGCCTCACCGGCTGGCGCACCGAGATCGCCGCACTGCACACCGCCAATGTCACCCAGCGCGACATCTACCGACCCGCTGCCGTGTTCACCCTCGAGCAGGCGCAGAACGCACTCCAGGTGATCCAGGACGGGCTCAACGCCCTCCCGGTCGACACCAACCCCAAGGTGGCGGCGCTGATCATCAGCCGGGAGACGGCGCTGGTGACCCTGAAGCTCGTGCAGGACGGCGTGGAGCTCTTCGAGATCGAAGGGTCGCTGCGTGGCGAGCTCGTCGTGTCGATCGGCACCGCAGGACTGAGCGGCTCGATCGAAGCAGAGGCGTGCGGCTCGAACGGCTGCATCACCCTCGGAGCGGGCCGCCTGGTCATCGGAGCGCAGCCCGAGCTGTGCGTCGAGTTCCCCGGGATCGGCGAGCAGTGCCTCGAGATCTGATGCCCACCGAGAGCGGCACAACCGAGACCGAAACGCAGGGCGGGGTGACCGAGGGGTCGCCCCGCCCGGCGGGCGTTGGTCCGGAGGCGGAGCTGCCGGTGTTCGTGGTCGACGATCACCAGGTTGTTCTCGATGCCGTCGCCGCCGTGATCATGGCCACGCCGGGCCTGACCCTCGCCGGCACCGCCGTCTCCGGCAGCGATGCGTTGCGACGCATCGCCACCCTGGCCGGTACCCCCGTTCTGCTGGTCGACGTCAACCTCGGACGAGATGACGGCGTCGAGGTCGCCCGCCGTTACGTCGTCGAGCACGGAGGAGCCGCCGTGCTGATGTCGGCCCGGAGTGAAACGGACCTACCGGCGGAGTGGTCGCGAGGCGGCGCGGCGGCCTTCGTCCCCAAAGACCAGATCGGCTCGGGACGGCTCGAAGCAGCCCTGTGGTCCGCCGCTCAGCCGGATTCGGCCGCCCGGTAGGCCTCGAGCATCGCGGCGGTGTCGTTGTACTCCCGCATCTCGATGATCCGGCCGTCGCGCACGGTGTTCACGTGCACCCAATCCATGTCGTAGGCCTGGCCGTTGTGAAGGAATCGGCTGGTCTCGCTCCCGATGGCGATCACCCGATCCCCCGAGGTGACCCACTCGTGGACCTTCAACGACTCGATCCGCAGGGCGCTCTGCATCTCTTCGATGTAGCCGCGGACGCCGGCCGGACCCTCGTACACGCCGCCGAACGGGAACTCGTCGGGAAGCAGGTTCACGAGCCGCCCCTCGGGAGCGAAGGCGTCCGCCTCCGCGCCGAAGAGAAAACTCTTCACGATCCCTTCGCTCGAATCCCCGCTCGACATCTCGTCCCCCTCGTCTCGCCCGCCGCCAGCCTAGGTCTGTGCACGGACGGCGTACGCTGCCGACACCGATGACCACCTACCCGGACCCGCTGCACTCGGCCAAGGAGCTGGCACACACCCTGGTTGCCGCGGCTCGAGCCGGCGAGCGCGCCCGGAGGGTCCCCGATGACATCGGCGCCCGTCTGGCCGACGCGGGGCTGGGACGGCTCTGCTTGCCCACCGACGCTCCCGGACACGAGGCCGACATCACGACCCTGATGTCGGTGATGGAAGAACTGGCGGCCGCCGATGCCGCGGTGGCGCTCGTGGTGTTCAACAACTGCCTGCCGGCACTCGTGTCGCGACACCTCGACGACGAAGTGCGGGCAGAGGTGTTCGCTGATCCGAAGGGCATGTACGCCAACTCGACCCGCCCGAGCGGCCGAGCGGTGGCCGAAGGCGACGGCTACCGCGTCTCGGGACGCTGGCAGCTCGTCACCGGCTGCCAGCTCGCCCAGTGGGTCGGGTTGATGACGCTCGAATGGGACGCCAACGCCGATTCGGTGGTGAAGGTCGACGGGTCGCCACGCCTGCTGATGGCGATGGTGCCGGCTGCGTCGGTCGAGATCCTCGAGACGTGGGATGCGGTGGGGGTTCGCGGTTCGGGCAGCCACGACATCGCTGTCGACAACGTCGATGTCCCGAGCGACTACGTGGTCGATTTCCGATCGTCCAACCGACTCGCGGACCGCCCAATCGGCCGCATGCCGTGGATGACAGCGCTCGCGGCTGCACACGGAGCGATCAGCGCGGGCATCGCCCGTTCGGCAACGGCCGCCTTTCTGGATCTGATGGAGGGGAAGAGGTCCACCGACACAGGCGCAGCCCTCACCGAGCACCCCGGTCTGCAGCTCGAGTTCCTCGATGCCAACGACCGCTGTCTCGCTGCCCGCGATCGGCTGTTCTCGAGCAGCGAAGCCGTCTGGGCCCACGCGGTGGAGGGCTCGACGCCTCCGGTCGACGCCATTGCCGACGTGTTCGGCGCGGCTCGGCTGATGGCCAATGCCGCGAAGAACCTCGCCGAGGTCGTCCTTCGCTGGGGAGGGACAGCGGCGCTCGACGCCGACGGTGCGATTCAGCGGGCGTGGCGGGACGTCAACGCGGTCAACCAGCACGTGATCACGGGTCCGGTGATGGGCGAGCAGGCGGGCCGGGTGCGGCTCGGGCTGGACCCCAGGATCCCCAGCTTCACCTGGTGATGCGGACGCTGCTCAGCCGGGCAGCGCCGACCTGATCTTGGAGAGCTGCGCGGCGAGCGCCTCTTCGGTCGCTCCGCCCGCTCCGAACACCACGCGGTCGGGTTCAAAGGACAGTGCGCCCTCGATCGCAGCCGGGTCGGGGCCCAGGCCGAAGAAGCTCACAGAGAAGCTGTCGAGCGACCGTCCGGCCTCGGTGAGCGCGGCCTTCACCTCAGGGAGCTTCCCCGCAATGTCGTCGCGGCCGTACATCGGCGCCCACCCATCAGCCCACCCGACGAGATCGGCGAGGGTCCTCGGACCGACGCCCGCACCGATCACCAGCGGAGGACCACCCTCCTGAATCGGCTTGGGCCACGATTCGCTCTCGCTCATCGATACGTGTTCGCCGCTGTAGGTCGCGAGGTCGTCACTCCACAGCGTTCTCATGAGCTCGACGGATTCGCGGGTGCGCTGGCGGCGGGTTGCGAAGTCGATGCCGTGGTCGGCGAGCTCGGCTCGGTTCCACACGTAGCCCACACCCACCTCCAGGCGGCCACCGCTCAGGTGATCGACCGATGCGGCCATCTTCGCCAGCCAGATGGGGTCGTGCTGAGGGACGAGCGTCATGCCGGTCCCGAGCCGGATCGTGCTGGTCGTTTCGAGCGCCGAGCCGAGTGCAACCCACTGATCGATCGTGCGCGCATAGCCGGGCGGGATCTGGTCGCCACCGGGCCACCCGCCACTCGCCGTGGGCAGGTGGCTGTGCTCGGGGAACCAGATCGACTCGAAGCCCTGCTCCTCCACGATCCGGGCGATCGCGCCGGGGCCGATCGTCTGGTCTGTGGCGAAAGCGATGATGCCGTAGTCGGTCACGACGAACCTCCGAGGTCGGCCGGCCCGAACTGGGGCGGCCTGCGTTCGATGAAGCTCATCACACCCTCGGCGAAGTCCGCCGACGAGAGCGCCACCTTCTCGCGGATGAGGCTCGCGTCGAATGCCCCTCCGAAGGTCTGCATGTCGGCCTCTCGCAGCTGCGCCTTCATGTCGAGCCACGACACCGGGGCACAGTTGGCTCCGAGATCGGTCGCATACGCCTGCGCCGTTGCGAGGACCTCGTCGGCGGGAACGAGCTGATGCACCAGACCGATCTCGGCCGCCTCCTCGGCGAGGAACGTCCGCCCCGACAGCAGCAGCTCCGTCGCACGGCTCGTACCCACGAGGCGGGGAAGGAGCCACGCGATCCCGTGCAGAGCGGGAAGGCCGCGGCGGGAGAACGCCGTGGACATCTTGGCCCCCGCCGCGCCGATGCGGACGTCGCACATCATCGCCTGCACCAGGCCGAACCCGGCACAGCGACCGTTGATCGCCGCGACCATCGGTTTGCGGATGTCGAAGGGGTACACGTCGCTGTGGGGGATCGCGTCGGCGTCCGGATTGAAGTCCCCGGTCTCGGAGTACTCCTGGAGCGCCTCGGTGTCGGCACCTGGACAGAACGAGTCGCCGGCACCCGTCACCACGATCACCCGAACCTCCGGATCGCGCTCGCACTGCTCGAGGAGCGCGTAGTAGCGGGCCTGCAACTCGACGGTCCACGCGTTCTTCCGCTCCGGCCGATTCCAGGTGAGGGTGGCCACCCCGGCTTCCAGGTCGTACAGCACCAGCTCGTCGGACATTCGATCCCCCTCGTCGCGATCCCCGGCGCCCATCATGCAACTTCCGGGCGCACGCGGGCTCCCTGTGCTGCCTTTTGGGCGCGCCAGCGCCCGGAAAGCGGGCGCGCGTGCTCCCGAAACGGAAGACCACGGGCGGCTGTGCGCCCGGTAGCTTGTGGCGTCTCGGGGAGAGCAGGGATTCAGGGGGAACCATGCCCACGCCGCCGTCGGAAGAACAGGTGCTCGCCTGGATGGACGATCTGTCCAACTGGGGTCGGTGGGGCGACGATGACCGCCTGGGCACGCTCAACCACCTCACGTCCGAGAAGCGGGTCGCCGCCGCCCAGCTGGTGACCGAGGGCATCTCGGTGTCGTGCAGTTGGGACATTCGGACGGGCCAGCAGCCAGGAGCGACGGTCGAGTCGCAGCGCTACATGCTCTCGACAGGCCTGGGGCTCGAAGAGGAAGGTCGCCGCAACTTCATGGGGGGCCGGGCCGGAGGAGCGCAGGAGTTCATCGGGATGGTGTTCCACGGCCTCGACGTGACCCACCTCGACTCGCTCGCCCATCTCTTCTGGGACGGAAAGATGTACGGCGGCGAACCGTCCTCGTTGGTGTCTGACCGCCACGGAGCGCTCAAGCACGACGTCCTCGCAGTTCAGGACGGCGTGACCACCCGCGGTGTCCTCCTCGACATCGCCCGGCTTCGGGGCGTCGAGGTCCTCGACGCCGACGACCACATCTACCCCGAGGACCTCGAAGCGGCCGAGGAGGCCGCGGGCGTGCGGTGCGAGCCCGGTGACGTCCTCCTCGTTCGAACGGGAGAAGGCGGGGCCCGCCGCAGCGAGAAGCGGGAGTACAACGCCAACAAGCCACGCTCGGGCTACCAGGCAGCCTGCCTCCCCTGGCTCCACGAGCGGGGCATCTCCATGATCGGCTCAGACGTCGCCCAGGACCCGACGCCGGCCGGGTACCGCACCGTCACCATGCCGATTCACATGGTGGGCATCGTCGCTATGGGTCTGTGGCTCATCGACAACTGCCAGCTCGAAGATCTCGCTTCGGCATGCGCCGAGCGCGACCGCTGGGAGTTCCAGTTCGTCCTCTCCCCCATCCGCTTCCAGGGCGTCACCGGAAGCCCGGTCAACCCGCTCGCGGTGTTCTGACGGCCCAGCGATGGCCTCGATCGACACGCCGTTGCTGGTGATGGGACACGGCCCCGCCGCGCTGGTCCTCGCCAAGATCGCGAGCGGCATGGGATTTCCGAGCGTCGTCGCAGGCCATGAGGCCGTCGACGACCGCGAGCCGGTGGTTCTCGACGACCGCTCCCAGACGATCCTTCGACCTCACGGCGTCCTCGGAGTGCTGCGTCCTTACGCCGTCTCGCAGGAACCGTTCGCCATCGCGCCGATCGAGTTCGAGAACGGCCTGAAGCACCACTGCGTCGCCGACATGCTGATCACCGTTCTCGACGGGATCGAGTTCGAAGGGCAGGCCCACGGCGGTCCGATCACCGGGAGCCTCTCCGACGGCCGGTCCACCTGGGAGGTCAGCGCAGACGTCTTCGTCGACGCGGGGACACTCCCCGGTGAGCTCAACGAAGCCATTCGTGCCGCGGCAGAGCTCGCCGAGAGCCTGGTTCCACCGGCGTCCTGAGCCGCGCGAGCCGGGAGGAGCCTCGTCTGAGAAATCCGAGAGATTTCTCGACCGAAAGTTTCAGATCGTTGCGCCGATTGCGTCGTGGGGGCGTCCATGCACTTCCCGTGGAGGCACTTCCCATGACACAGCACACCACTTCCCGCATCCGACTCCTCAGGTGGGCGCTCCTCGCGCTCTTCGCCGGTTTCGTTCTCGCTGCCTGCGGCGGCGTCGACGAGTCGACAGCGACAGACGAGCCCGTCGTCGACGGCCCTGAGCCGGTGGTCTTCGAAGAACCGAGGATCCCGGGCGAGGATCCGTTCACGGTGAGCGTCGTGACGCGCGCCGCCGATGAGATCATGGCGCTGCCGGACGACGATCGGCCCACCGTCGGCCCCGGCCTCTACGGCGGAACCGGCGACAACGAGGTCTGCGATCGCGACCAGCTCGCCCACTCGCTCGCCACCCTGTCGGCCCAGGGGTCGGCATGGGCGGCCGTCCGAGGCATCGACGTCGACGACATCGACGACGAGATCGCCGGCCTCACGCCCGCGATCTTGGCCAGCGACACTCGCGTGACCAACCACGGCTTCGACGGCTCCCGCGCCACGCCGTTCCAGTCCACGCTCGCCGCAGGCACTGCCGTCCTGGTCGACAAGGACGGCAAGCCGGTCACCCGCTGCGCATGTGGCAACCCGCTCGACGAGCCGGCCGCGCCGACAACGCACACGACGACACCCGAAGCTCCGCAGACCTCTGAGGTTGCGGTCGATCAGCCAGCCGACGAGCCCGCCGAGGACACCAGCGACGACCCCACCGACGAAGGGGAACCGCCCCACGTGATCGTCGGGTCGTTCTGCGACACCTGGGACCGGGTGCGGGTTGACATCGAGGGAGGCCCCACCGGACCCGGCGAGATCGCCGCCTACCTGGTGCTCCTCCGTGACAGCCTCGCCGAGCTGATCTCCTCCGCGGAAGCCACCCCCGGCTTCCCCGAGGATGCGCTCACCGACCTGATCGCCTACCACGCGGCGATCGCCGCAGCCGTCGAAGCGGGCGGTGTGCCAGAAGCAGGCGATGTCGCCCTGCGAGATCGGGTCGAGGCCTTCCTGCTCGAGTACTGCGACGAACCCCAGAGCGAGGGGCCCGGCGAGGACGACATCCCCGAGGGCCAGCAACCCGACGACGAACCTGCGAGCGGCAACTGCGGGTCGATGCAGTTCTTCCTTCTCGTCGCAGCAGCCGACGGCGTGGGCCTCGACCACTCCACCATCAGCGAGTTCTACCTTCAGGCACTGCAGGATGTGTTGGCGGGCGCCGACCCCGGCGAGGAGTTCGATGTCGGTGATCTCGCTCCGATGATCGCCTACGAAGAGGTCGGGTGCGCCGGCGCTCAGGCGATGCAACAACTCTTCGACGACAACGGCCTCGGCCACCTCATCGAGGGAACGGAGCTCGATGGCTGAACACTCCGGGTCTGACGACGCGACGCTGGTCGCCGCCATTCGTGGCGGCGACACAGCCGCGTGGGGGGACGTCTTCGATCACCACCGCGACGCCGTCTGGCGCACCGCACTTGCGATCACCCGGCGCCATTCCGACGCCGAAGACGTCGTCTCCGCCACCTTCCTCCGAGCGGTCGAGACGATCGACCAGCTCCAGAATCCCGACCGGCTGCGGCCCTGGCTCATGTCGATCGCCAGGCGGCGAGCCCTCGACCTCGTTCGTCCCAACCGTCAGCACGAACTACCGAGCGAGGCCGTAGGCCTCTATGAGCCGGCCGCAGACGACGGCGACGCGCTCTCGGGACTCCACCGCGACGATCAGCGGGCGCTTGTCGCCGACGCCCTCGAAGGACTCGAACCGCGCGATCGCATCGCCCTCGAGTTCGCCGAGGCCCAGGACCTCCGAGGCGACGACCTCGCCGAGGCTCTCGACATCAGCCGCGACAACGCGTACGCGCTCGTCCACAACGCGAGGGACCGGTTTGCCGCTGCGGTCTCCTCACTCCTGGTGTCGCGCCACGGCCGCGAGGAATGCGCAGAGCTCGATGGTCTGCTGGGCGATTGGGACGGCGCCTTGACCCCGCGCCTTCGCAAGCGCGTCAACCGCCACCTGAAGGACTGCGAGGTCTGCGACGCGACCCAGAAGCGCAAGGTGACCCCCGCGGCCTTGCTCGCGGCCGCTCCCGTCGGCCTCACGGCGACCGCCCTCGGCAACGCTCGGGATGAGGTCCTCGCCTCTGCTGCCGGCACGGCCACCGGTGAAGCCGGGTCGGCCACGGCCGTCGCTGCTGTCAGCACCAAGGCAGCCGGGACCTCCCTCGTCGGGATGATCGCCACAACGGTCATCGCGGGAGGTCTCGCGATTGCAGTTGTCTTCGGAGTCCTGTCCACCGGCGGATCGTCCGAGTCGGAGGCGCGAACCACACCCTCCAGCGAGGCAACGACGGGACCAGCCGAACCCGTTGCCTCAGCCGTCCCGACGAGTGCCGCCACCGCGGTGGGCGCTGCTGCCCAGCCACCGACGGATCCGCCACCGAGCAGTGAGGCCACTGCTTCGACCGAACCCCCGCCGAACCCCTGCGCCGCCGTCGCCGAGTTGCGTGCCTATGGCGCCGCCGGACCGTCGGCGCCGTCCGGGGCTGGGTTCGCCGCCTATCTGACGGGTGTGAAGGACCGGCTCGATGCGGTCGTGTCGGCGTTCGCCACCGATGCAAGCGCGGCACTGGTCGAGTACCAGACCGCGTACGACCTGCTCGTCGCCTCGGGAGTGGACGACCCCGCGAGCATTCCCAACGGCCCCGCGCTCGCGGCGCTCAAGGACCAGGTGGAATCGGAACTCACCGCTGTGTGCTCGTGAGCCTCAGATCGGCAGCGCCGCGGCGATTGTCGCTGTCTCCTCCTCGGTGAACGCGGCGAGGGTCTCGCTCCGGATCCGACCGTTGGCGGCGTTGGTGAGCATGAGCTGCGCAACTGCGGCTGCGCTGGGTGCGTCGAGCACTACGACAGCGTCGTGTCGACCCATCGTCAGGTAGAACCCGTCGATGGCGATCCCCAACTCTTCGGCTCCGAGCCGCGCGTGGCGCATGCGCTTCTCAAAGTCCTTGAAGTGCTGGACCCCCTCGTCGGTGTAGCTGATCAGAGTGATGAACTTCGGCATGATCGGACCCCTTCCGAGTACGCCGGACCGTACGCCGATCCGCGCGGCTAGCGTACCTACCGAACGAACGATCAGTCAGTGAATGGGGGGCGTCATGCGAGTTCACGAGATTCTCCACGACAAGGGCGACGAGGTGGTCATCATCGACCCGGCCGCCTCACTTCGCTCGGCGGTCACGATGATGTCGCACCGACGCATCGGCGCGCTCGTTGCCAGCGCAGACGGAAATCGACTCGATGGACTGCTGAGGGAGAGCGAGGTCCTCGCTGCCCTCGCCGCTCATGCAATGCGAATCGAGGATCTCCGGGTCGGGGACGTGATGATTCGGTCCCCCGAGGTGTGCGGGCCCGACGCCCACATCAAAGCCGTCATGAACCGCATGACCCGAACGCGGTGCCGCCACATGCCCGTCGTCCAAGGCCGCCGGATCTGTGGCCTGATCAGCGTCGGCGACATCGTCAAGTACCGGATGGACGAGATGGAGAAGGAGAACCTCATCCTTCGAGAGGCCTATATCGCCACGCATTGAACCCATAGCGAGAGCCGTCCGCCGGCTCAGACACCGCCATCGAGGCGCACCAGACCGTCGAGGATCAGGTCGAGCACCAGCTCGAAACTCGTGGATGTCTCGCCGTCGCGGTGCAGCTGGACATGGGCCGCCATGTGAGGGAACTGCTCCGAATCGAGGGTGTCGTGGAACTCCTGAATCGCGTCCACGAAGTCGTCGATTCCCGCGGTCAGATCCAGCTCCTGCAGCGTGTAGCCGAGGACGTGGTTGTTGACCGCGTGGAACCCATGGTGGGCGAGCTCGGACGGATAAGCCGCTCTGTTCGAAGAGCCGGAGCAGGTCGTCCGACACTCTCGTCCTCGCCTCGCGAGGGGGGATCCGCTGCCACAGCTCGGCGGCCCACCGATGCCGCACCAGAACATCGTGGCTCGACACGATGATCCTGCGAACCGCCGCCAGCGGCGCGACTGAGTCGTCCACCGGTTCGATCTCCTCCGCGACCGCCTCCAGCATGAGAGCCAACAGCTCGGCCTTGCTGGCGACGTGGTTGTACAGCGACATCACCTCGTAGCCGAGGGATTTCGCGAGCGAACGCATCGTCTCGACCATGAACGACGCGCTGCCCACTGCTGTACCAACCACGATGCGAGCGGTCGTCGCCCGACGCTACGGAGGCCCCGAGCGCCTCGGGCTCGACGAGCTGACGCCGCGCTCCCCTGAATCCGACGAGGTGCTCATCGAGGTCGCCGCCTCGTCGCTCAACGCCCTCGACTGGCACATGGCGACAGGGACGCCCTACTTCCTGCGCCTTTCCGCTGGTCTTCGTCGACCGAAGCGGATCGTGCTCGGCGCCGATGTCGCCGGAACGGTCGTTGCCGTCGGGCCCGACGTCACGGAGTACTCCGTCGGCGACCGGGTCTTCGGGGAGACCGAGGGTGGCGGCTTCGCCGAGTTCTGTGTCACGTCGCAAGCGAAGATTGCGCGCCTTGCACACGACGTGCCCTTCGAGGTTGCGGCCGCCACTCCCGTTGCGGGCCTGACCGCCCTCCAGGGCCTCCACACCCGGGCGGATCTCCAGGCCGGCGAATCGGTCCTGATCAACGGCGCAGCGGGGGGCGTGGGGACGATGGCCGTGCAGATCGCCGTCGCCGCAGGAGCCGACGTGACCGCCGTGTGCAGCACGCGCAATGTCGAGATGGTGCAGCGGCTCGGCGCCGGCAAGGTGGTCGACTAGACCATCGAGGACTTCACCGAGCTCCACCTGCACTTCGATGTGTTGTTCGACAATGTCGGCAACCGGAAGACCAGAGACTGTCTTCGGGTCCTCCCTCCTGGTGGCCGATACGTGATGACCACCGGGCCGAAAAAGAACCGGTGGCTCGACCCGCTGCCCAAGGTGATCCGGACCGCCGTTGGCGTGAAGCGTGCGAAGCGGGAGTTCCACCAGTTCGTCGCCAACCCCAACGCCGACGACATGGCAACCCTGGCAGAGATGCTCGCCTCGGGGCAGCTGGTCCCCGAGATCCAGAGAACGATCGGATTCGACGAGGTGGCCGCGGGTCTGGCCGAGATCGGGTCGGGGCACGCCAGGGCCAAGATCGTCATCCGCCCGTGAGCGTGCCCCGCGAAAAGCGGTCGGCGCCACGCCCACTCATGCTGTCCAATTGACCACCGTGTCTCCCCGTCACCCACGCGTCGCGATCTTTCTCGCTGCCGAAGCGCTGAGCGCTGTCGGTTCGTGGGCGACCCTGATCGCGATCTGGGGGTACGCGGCGTTCGAGTTCGACGCCTCCTCGACCGACATCTCGCTGTTCGGTCTGGCCTTCGGCCTACCGGGCATCGTGCTCAGCCCGATCGCGGGGCAGGCTGTCGACCGGTTCGGCCCCAAGGCCACCCTCGCCGCGGCCAAGGTGCTCGGGGTGGTCGCGGCGCTGCTGCTCCTGCTCGCGGACGACTTCACGACGCTGGCCCTTCTGAGCGCGCTCCACGGCATCGCCTTCTCGATCTCGCTGCCGGCGATCCAGGCGCTCCCACCACGACTGGTCGACGACGAACACCTCGCCCGAACCAACGCTCTCGTCTCGCTCACCGACGAGGTCGCCATCGTGCTGGGACCGGTGATCGGCGCGGGAGCGATCGCGCTCACCGGCTTCAAGGGGGCGTTCGTCGTCGATGCCATCACCTACGCCATCGGCCTTGCGGCGTTGCCCCTCGTTCGGCTGCGCGATGTCGCGCCGGCGAAGGACGGGGACGACGTCGACGAGAGCGCTCTCGCGGGCCTTCGCCGTGTGATGCAGGTGCCGGCCCTGCGCCGGGTCGTGACCACGACGGCACTCGTCCACCTCCTCTATGGAGCGGCACTGCTTGTCGAACCCCTCTACGTCCGCGACGTGCTCGGTCGGTCAGAAGAGGTGTTCGCCCTTCTTCAGACGATCTTCGGGGTCGCCCTCGTCGGTGGTGGGCTTCTGGTGGCCAGAGCGGGCGAACGGCTGGCTAGCTTCCGCATCGTCGTGGCCGGCCTGGCCGGATCGGGTGTCGCAGCGTTCATCTACCTCGGCACACCCTGGTTCGCCGCCGCCATCGTGGGCGTGGTGCTCTGGGGGTTCGTGACCGCGCTGATGGGTGGACCGTCTCGAACGGTGATCCAGCGGGCCAGCCGCGAGAGTGAGCACGGACGGGTTCTCGCAGCGGATCTGATGGCGGGCAGTGCAGCCGAGGTGACCGGTGTGGCGACCCTCGGCTTCCTCATCGATGCGATCGGGATCCGGACGAGCGTGGGCCTTCTCGGAGCGGCGGTCGTCGCCGGCGCCGCGTGGCTGGCGCTCGCCGATGCCCGCGACAGCTCAGCCGCTGCTTCAGCCGCCGCGGTTGGTTCGGAGCGGAACAGCGCTGAGTGAGGTCGCCACCCCGCCTGCGACGAGCAACCACCAGAGGCGATCGAAGCCGGCCAGCAGGTCGTCGAGGCCGGTCGAGGTGCCGAGCAGAGCGATCGTGAGCGCCACACCGAGCGATCCCCCGAACTGTCGAACGGCTTGGGTCACCGCACCGCCGACTCCCACCCGGTCGGGGGGGAGTGCCTGTGCTGCGACGCTGGTGGTCTGCGGGAAGACGAGGGCGATCGAGAACGAGGCGAGCACCAGCGGGATCGCGAAGTCGATCCAGTAGTCGACGTCCTCGGTGAGCAGGACCAACCTCAGCAGACCACCGACCACAAGCAACCCACCGCCCGTGATCACCAGCGGCCGTTGCCCGATCCGACCCGCCAGCTTCCCGAACCGGGGCGCGAGGACCGCAGCCAGCGCGGCACCGGGCGCAACGCCGAAGCCGGCCTTGAGGATCGACCAGTCCCAAACGCTGACGAGGAAGAGGATCAGACCGAAGAACATCGCCGAGAACGACATCGAGAACAGGAACATCCCGGCATTGCCCCAGCCGAAGTTGCCGAGGGAGAACAACTCGAGATCGAGCGTGGGTGACTCGGTGCGGCGCTGGTGGGCGATGAACGCCGTGAAGAGAACGACGCCGACCGCGAGGACAAGCATGGTCTGGGCGCTCACCCACCCGACGTTGTCCGATTCGACAACTGCGTACAGCACGGCGCTTGCGGCCAGGGCGATCAGCACCACCCCGACGGGTGCGGGCAAGAGGACGTCGGTGTTGCGCGCCTCACGCAGCGACCGGGCTCCGACCACCAGGGTCACGATTCCGATCGGGAGGTTGATGAAGAAGGCCCACCGCCATCCCCAGGCGTCGATGATCAGCGCACCGAGAGACGGCCCGAGCGCTGCGGACGCGGCACCGATGGCGCCCCAGATCGCCACCACATGCGGTAGCCGTTCCCTCGGAAACGCCGCCATCACGAGCGCGAGCGACGCGGGGATGAGGATGGCCGAGCCCGCGCCCTGGAAGATCCGGGCAGCGATGAGCCACCCGACTCCGGGCGCCAGCGCGCATGCCATCGAGGCCGCCGTGAAGAGCCCTGAGCCGCAGAGGAACGCGATGCGGTGGCCCAGCCGATCCGCGAGTTTGCCCGCCGGCACCAGGAGCGCGGCGAACACGATCGTGTAGCCGTTCAGCACCCACGAGAGCGTCGAGGGCGAGGAGTCGCCGAACGTTGCGGAGATGTCGGGGAATGCGACGAACAGGATCGTCGTGTCGAGGTATGTCGCCAGCGCCGCGAGGCCCGCGATGGCCAGGGTCACCCGTCCGTGTCGAAGCTCGTCCGTGGAAGGCCCGTCATTCACTTGCGTCACAATAGGCGCATCGCCGCGTCGGCGATCGCCCTCCCCGGGCAGCCCACGATTTGCCAAGTAGCGTTGCCCTCATGGCGGAAGCGGCTGGCTACTACGACGAGTTCGGGTTCTACAGCCCTCAACCGACCGATCGGGCGACGCGTCGACAGCCCGGCGAGGACCACCCGACCGGCCCCGAGGTCGGTACGCGGGTTCCGGCGATCGAGCTCACGGACCAATCCGGCTCTCTCGTGAACGTGCAGAGCACCCTGGGCGCCGCCGGCGGCGTGGTGATGTTCCATCGCTCGGCCTACTGGTGACCGCCATGCATGACGCAGCTCGTGCAGCTGCAGCAGGTCGCCGAGGAGCTCGCGGCAAACGGACTCGCCCTGTACGCAATCAGCAACGACCCGGTCGAGATCCTGGCCGAGTTCGCCGCGGACAACGGGATCACCTACTCCCTGCTGTCCGACGCTGACTCCGCGGTGATCAAGTCCTTCGGGATCATGAACCAGCTGATCGAACCCGACGAAGGCCGGAGCATGCGCTGGCACGGAATCGCCTACCCGGGCACCTACTTCCTCGATGCCGACGGCGTGGTGACGGACAAGGACTTTCATCGGCACCACGCTCGCCGCTCGTCTGGCGCCACGGTCCTGGCGCGGGCGCTCGGCCGCCCCGTCGAGCTCGACGGCGATGTCGTGGAGACCGCCGCGAACGACGAGCTGTCGATGCGGGTCGGGTTGTCCGACGACGCTCTGCGCCTCGAGGTGATCTCGACCCTCGCGATCGACGTCGACATCCCCGAAGGACTCCACGCCTACGCACCCGGCTCGCCCGAGCAGTTCTCGCCGCTGGACGTGACGGTCGTCGGCGACGGTCTACGGATCGGGGACGTGCGCTGGCCCGAGGCCGAGCAGCTCGACATGACCGAGCTCGACCTTGTCGCCCCCGTCTTCTCCCGAACTGTTCGCCTCGAGGTCCCCATCACCATCACCTCGGACGTCGTTCGGCTCGGCCACGAGATCACCGCGGAGGCGGTCGACATCACGGTTTCGGTCACGGCGCAGCTGTGCGACGACGTCAGCTGCGGACTCCCGCAACGACTCTCGGCCGTTCTCAGCACGCCGCTGGCTCGGCTCGTCGAACCGCCAGGCATCCAGCACTACGTGGAGCGGGTCGAGGCGATCGAAGCCGAGACCGGTCAATCCGTCAGCTGACGTCCCGCTCTCGGGCGTTCTTGAACCACGCGTCCTCGTCGGTGAAGCGCGCGGCGTTCCAGCTCAAGGCCGCCTTGAGCCCGTCGGTGTTCCGGATCGCATTGAACTCGTCGATCTCGGGTGAAGTACCTGCGCTGGCGAGCGCGATCGCTTCGAGCTCCATGGACCGCTCGATCACCTGGCGGACGCCCATCAGCTCGTAGGACATGTTGATGAGCTTCTTGTTGTAGCGAACCGTCGACTCCGGCAGCTTCGCGATTGTCTCCGCCTGACGACGAACCGCCGCGTCGAGCTCGTCGGCGGGGACGACCTCATTGACGAGGTCCAGCCGCTTCGCCTCCTGGGCGTCGATCAGATTGCCCGTATACAGCAGCTCACGCGCTTTCGTCATGCCGATCACCCAGGGCCACACGGCGGGAATGTACGGGCCACCGGTCCGGATTTCGGGCGCGCCGAACTTGGCATCCTCACTGCAGATGCGCAGGTCGCAGAACGTCGCCGTCGCCAGACCCCCTGCGATGCAGAACCCGTGGATCTGGGCGATGATCGGCTTGGGGTTGTTCCAGAAGACGTCCCACCAGGTCCCTGCGCTGAAGCCGTCGCCTTCGAGGAATCCGGTCACGTAGTCGACCGCTGTGTCGTCGCTCCCGGCGGTGATGTCGAACCCTGCGCTGAACGCGCGGCCCGCCGCGCGCAGCACGATCACCCTGAGCTCGGGCGACCGCCATCCTGCGTCCTCGAGCGCCTCACGGACCTCCGCCTGCAGTTCGTGGGACAGCGCGTTCAGCTTGTCGGGACGGTTGAGGGTCACGTACGCGACCGGTGCGTCCTTCTCGTAGGTGATGGTCTCGTAGTTCCCCGTCGTCATGTCGGGAGCGTAGTTGGGCGCCGCGCCCGCCGATCCGGGGGGCAGACGGTCACGACACTCACGATCGACGGGGGCTGGACCGCCCAGTAGGTTCGCCAGGGCTTGGGGGAGCCGATGAACGCGAGCGGGTTGGAGGGTGTACGAGTACTCGAGGTCGCCGGCGGCGTGGGCCTCGCGTATCTCGCGAAGCTCTTCGGCGACCTGGGGGCCGACGTCATCCGCTGTGAAGCGACCGACGACGACAGGGTCCGCAGTCGCCCGCACGACATTCACCGCTGGATCAACGCCAACAAGCGGTCGGTGACCACGGGGTGGGACAGCTACGTCGCCGAAGCGGACATCGTCCTCCACGACCGAGGCCCCACGGCCGCCTCCCGGCGAGGCCTCGGATACGTCGACCTCGCCGAGATCGCACCGTCGCTCGTCGTGTGTTCGTTCACCCCCTTCGGCATGACAGGCCCGTACGCGGACTACGCCGCCGAAGAGATCACGACGATGCACGGATCGAGCTGGGGCTTCCTGTCCCCCTCATCCGCGACCGATCCATCGCTGCCGCCGCTCAAGGCTCCCGGCCACCATTCCACGCTGATGGTCGCCAACATCGCTGCCACTGCCACCCTCGCCGCATTCGACCGGGCCGAACGAACCGGCGGCGGCGAACACATCGACTTCTCCGTTTTTGCTGCCTCGGCGAAGATCACCGAGGCGGCGCCGGCGGGCGCTTCGTTCCTCGGAACCGACGCCTCCCGGCTCGGAGTGAAGACGGTCGTGCCATGGGGCACCTATCAGTGCCGCGACGGCATCGTGCAGTTGATCTGCCCCGAACAGCAGCAGTGGCTCTCGCTGGTGGAACTCATGGGGACCCCTGAGTGGACACAGCTCGGCGTCTTCGACGACAACGACATGCGGCGCGACAACAGCGATCTCGTGGAGATGTACCTCGCAAAATGGATGGCCGAGCAGACGGTCGAGGAGCTCTATCACGCTGCTCAGGCGGTGCGGCTGTGCCTCTCCCCCGTCAACACCATGTCCCAGCTCGACGCGGATCGGCACTGTGCGGCCCGCGGCTTCTTCGCCGAGACACCGGACGGGCTGCGGGTTCCCGGCGCCGGGTTTCAGGTCGATCAGCCGTGGTGGGCTCTGCGGACCAGCGCGCCCGGGGTGGGTCAGCACGACGGGGAGGGTTGGGCGGACCGCACACAGCCCGTGCCCTCGAACGGCTCCGCGGCCGAAGCCGGACGTCCGCTCGATGGCGTGCGGGTGTGTGACTTCACGTGGATCTGGGCCGGTCCCATGTGTACCCAGGTCCTGGCCCATCTCGGTGCTGACGTCATCCGACTCGAGTCACCCGAGTACCTGTGCCTCTTCCGCCGGCTTCCGTTCAACCCGCCGGAGCTCCCGCTCGAACCAGACAGTGACGGGCTCTTCCAGACCTACAGCTCCGACAAGCGCAGCGTCGGCGTCGATCTCAACTCGCCTGAAGCGCGAGAGGTGATCTGCCGGCTCATCGAGCGAAGCGACGTGG
Source organism: uncultured Acidimicrobiales bacterium (assembly GCA_964629575.1). Lineage (GTDB taxonomy): Bacteria > Actinomycetota > Acidimicrobiia > Acidimicrobiales > Poriferisodalaceae > JAYPWI01. Next base: position 31,511 of record CAZVUM010000042.1, read on the forward strand.
TGATCGACAACTTCGCCGTCGGCACTATGGCGACCCTCGGATTCGGGGTGGAGGACATTCGCGCCATCAACCCGGAGGCGATCGTGGTGTCGCTGTCGGGATACGGCCAGACGGGTCCGTCCGCCGACTACATGGCCTACGGCCCGGCGGGCGGCGCGGTCTCTGGCCTGTACGCAGCCAATGGCTACCCGGGAGGCCCACCCTTCGAGACCGGCGTGGCGATCGGCGATCCGGGCACCGGAATCACCGCCGCGTGGGCCACGGTCGCAGCGCTCGTCGCCAAGCGGCGCACCGGCGTCGTCGCCCGCGTGGACGTCGCGATGGTCGAAGCGGTGGCGGCGACCCTCGGGGAGTTGTGGATGCAGTACCTCGCAACCGGAGAGGATCCACAGCCCCACGGCAACGCGGATCCCGGCTGGGCGCCGCATGGTGCCTACCCGGCACGTGGTGACGATCAGTGGGTCACGATCGCCTGTACGGACGACGCCGCCTGGCGCGCGCTGTGCGAGGAGATGGACCCGTCGCTGGCCGACGATCCACGCTTCTCTTCCAAGTCTGCACGGCTTGCGAACCAGGGTGAGCTGGACGAGCTCGTGGGCGCGTGGACCGGTTCGCTCGACAGGTGGGAGGTCACCCGACGGCTCCAAGGCGTCGACGTGACGGCCTTTCCGTCGATGTCGGCGCTCGAACTGTGGGGAGGTGACCCGCAACTCGAGGCGCTCGGGATGCTGGAACGTCCCCGACACCCAGTGACCGGCGATCACGTGGTGCCCGGCATCCCCTGGCGACTCACCAACGGTCCCAATGGACTGCGCCGCCCCGCCCCCTGCCTCGGACAACACACCACCGAGGTGCTCGGTGGCCTGCTCGGATTCGAGCAGGACGAGATCGAGGCCCTCACGGCCGCAGGGGTGGTGCACCAGGGTCGGTCCTGAACTCGCCCCGGCTGGGTACTGGGTCTCGAATCTCAGACGGTCGCGAGTGGCGTCGGCGTGCCTGCGACGCCTGGCCGACACCGGAAGATCGAACCGCCGAGCGACTCGTCGTCGAGGTTGTCGGCCGTGACGATGTACATGTCCGTCATCTCCGGACCGCCGAACGCGACGCTCGTCACCGCCTTGGCGGGCACGGGGATCTCATCGAGCTCATCGCCGGTGGGCGAGAGCTTCACCACCCGTCGGCCCCCGACGTGCGCCACCCAGAGGTTGCCGTCGGCGTCGACGCACATCCCGTCAGGGATACCCCGCTCGAAGGCCTCCCTCCCGATGTGGCGGCGGTTCGACACGGTGTCGCCCTCCAGATCGTGCGCGATCACGCCCTTGGAGGTGCTGTCGACGTGATACAACGTCCCGCCGTCCGGCGAGAGTCCGATGCCGTTGCTGAGCTCGACGCCTCCGTACACCTCGTCGACCGAGCCATCGGTGTTGATCCGGAAGCACTCCCCTGGGACCTTGTCGGCTTTCAGATCGTTGAGGTCCGACCGGATCGCCCCCACGTAGACCCGCCCGCTCGCGTCGGTATGGCAGTCGTTGAACGAGTTGACACCGTCGCGGGCAAGCAGTTCTCTCTCGTCGCCGTCGCGCCAATGCATCACCGTCGGACCGGTGATCACCAAGCCACCGTCGACGTGGAGAAGAAGTCCGCCGACCATCTCACGGCCACGGACGAGTGTCGTGATCTGCCCGTCCGGCGAACGCCGGAACACCCCTCCGCCGAACACGTCGCTGAAGTACAGATTGTTGTCGGTGTCGGTGCGCGGCCCTTCGACGAGCGTGTACCCGGTCGCGATGGTCTCGAGTTGCATACGTCTTCCCCCTGATCGTTCTCGGGCGGGTCTACCACGGCCAGGCGCGACGAGAATCGCAGATCACACCCAGGCGCTGCCTCGCATCACAGCGTGATGTCGCGCCGCCAGTACTCGTCGCCATCTGCGCTGATCTCCGCGCGGGCGTCGTCGTTCCACTCCGCTCCGCCGATGATCGCCCCGGTGTAGTCGTAGGGCTGTTCGTCGGGGAATCGCTGCCGTCGGGCGTCGATGGCGAGAGCGATCATGCGCGAGCGCCGCTCGACATAGTCGGGCGTGTAGGTGATGTCGTGGATGTTCTTCCCGCCCGGCACCCGGTAGGCGTGGACGTTGGTCGTTGTCGCTCCGATGGCCGAGCTGCGCTTGTGATATCCGAGCACCATCGTCACCCGACGCTCCGGGGAGTGGTTGCGAAAGGATCCATGCAGCGAGCTGCGGTTGACCATCCCGCAGTCGCCCGGCGCGAGGACCATCGGCACGGCGTCGTCGATCACCTCTGTCGACTCCGGAAACGCTCCTCCGCCGGCGAGGCGCCACTGTCGATGGCTGCCGGGCACGACCCAGAGGCAGTTCTCGGGAGTGCCGCGGCTCCAGGACACGTTGAGGTTGAAGCCGTGTGATTCGCCGGCACCGTCGGGACCCGCGAGCGCCTCGCCTTGGTCGGACCAATGGGTTCGGCCGTCCTGATGCCATGGGGTCGGGGGACCTTCGCCGGCACCCTTGTGAAACACGCTCTCGTGGAAGGGCACGAAGTCAGGCCCGTTGATGGCCTCGACCGCTTTGAGGATCGTCGGGTGGGCGTACACCCGGAGCGCCGAGTCCATCATCATCAGCGGGTGCGACACGAGGCCGACAACCGGTCGGCCTTCGACCTCGTCGTCAGCGCGCTCCCTGCCGAAGAGCTCGGACGACGACATCGAGTAGTAGCCCGGAAATCGCACAGGCCGCCCGAGGTGGTCGACCTCGGCCTCACGCTCGATGGGCGCGTTGTCGAGCAGCTGATCGAACTCGGCTTCGAGCTCGCCGACCTCCTCGTCGGACAGCACGCCGGTGAACACGTAGAACCCGGTGCGGTGGTAGGCGTCGACGATGTCCTGCGCGAGGTCGCCGTTGGCGTCGAAGCGTGCGGGCCCCCGGTTGTTCAGCTCCGCCGCTCGCTCGACGCCCCGGTCGCAGTACGCCTTCCACTCCGCCTCGGTGAGGGCCTCCTGGAGGACCGCCATCAGCGCAGGCCCTTCACCAGCGCTCCCCGCGAATCCGTGGCAGCCAGGCGGATCGGAAGCGCGGCCTGGTACCCGGGCGAGTCGTACCACTCGCGGAATGCGTCCTCGTCGTCGAACTCGAGGATGACGGTACGGGTGCCGTGCCACTCCCCTTCGATGGTCTGCACGTCGTTGTCGACCGCCAGCGCGCGGCCACGGATGTTCCCCATCGTCGAGCCGGCGGCCTTGCCGTACTCGTCGAGCTTGTCCTGGTCGTGCACTTCTTCCTGCACCACGAAGTAGACCGACATGATTCCCCCTCATTGCGTGTACTCGAAACTGTAGGAGACACCAGGGCGGTCGGGCTCGGAGAACGCCAACGGGGTGGAACCGCGTGCCGTGCCCGGTTGACTCTCAGTCGTGCTTCGTCCGCCGACACAGACCGCAGATTTGGCCCGGACGTTCTTCGGCGCGCTCAACCGCGTGACAGCTCCGGCGATCAAGGCGGGCGTCGGCTCACCCTGGCCGTTCGGCACCGGCGCGGTCGTTCTCGAAACGACGGGCCGAGTCACCGGCGAACGCCGAGAGGTGCCGCTTCTCGCCACCAGGGCGGGCGCCAGGGTCGTCGTAACGACAGTTCGCCGCGACTCTCAGTGGCTTCGCAACCTCGTCGCCGACGAGCGGGCCGTCGTTTGGCTGTGCGGTCGCCGACACGAGGTCGTGGCGACGGTCCAAAGGGGGCCGGTCACCTACGCAACGCTCGAGCCCGTCGACTCGGGCGCTGCCGCCTAGGCCCAGGTCTCCAGCTCTGCATCGAGAAGCGGACGCGCCGCTTCGCGAGCAGCGGCGTTGGCAGTGGGGTCGAGGCGCGAGAAGACAAGCTGCTGGCAGTTGCCAGTCCAGTCCTCATCGGTCCACCGGTCGAGCTTGCCAATCGATTCAGACAGGACCCACACGGCCCACGGCGACCGGCCCGCGCATGCATCGAACAAGGTCCGCGCGTGTTCCTCGTCGCCCCTGAGCAAGGCCAGGCGTCCGAACGCCGTGAGGTACTCCGTCTCTTCGTTGATCATTCGCCCGTGACGTTGGCGTCGGGCGATGTCGACGAGCTGCCGTGCCTTGTCATCGAGCGAGGCCTTCGAACCCATGCACAGACCGATGTCCTTGGCGAAGTTCCACCCAGCGGGTTGCGCAGGAATCGGCGCCAGCTCCGGTACGTCCCTGTCGAGGAGGTGGGCGAGCCAGCCGATCTCGGCGTACACGATCTCGTAGAGAGCGAAGAGATCCGCAGCCACCGCTCCCATGGCGATTTCCCAGGCGTCCTCGTAGCGGCGCTGCAGCGCGATGGCACCGATCCCCGCGTGCTGGACCGACACTTGGACGCGGTCAGAGTCGGGGACCTCGCGCCACTCGTCGAGGGACGCCTCCACGAACCGTTCGCAGGCGACCGGGTCGGTGACCCCGAGCATCACGGAGTTGATGATCGAGAGCGTGCTTCGAGCTTCTGGGCTGCTTCCCTCCGATGCCGCCAATGCGCCGTCGATGGTTCGGATGACCGCGAGAAAATCGCCAGCGATCATCTGGGAAGCCGCGAGTTCGCCTTCGAGCCGCATTCGCAGATCCACGTGGAGGTCGTCCGGCACCAGCTCCCGCGTCCGCGCCAACCGGTCGAGGAGGCCTGCGTTCGCGGTCGTGCCGGCCAGCGCATAACCCCCGATCGAGAGCAGGTGGATCGTGTCCTCGACCCGCCCGGACGCGATGGCACGATCGGCTGCCGAGAACACTTCTGCGACCTGGTGGCGATAGCGGAAGTGAAATCCCGGCTCGAAGAAGTTGAGGGTGGAGAAGTCACCGGCGAAGTCGAGCAGCGCCTGCAGGTGTGCCGAGGCGGCGTCTTCGACCTGGCCCGCCTCGCGAAGCCGCTCCAACGCGTACGCGCGGATCGTCTCCAGCAGCCGATAGCTCGACGATCCGTCTGCAGCGGCACTCACCGCGACGAGCGATTTGGCCACCAACGCATCGAGCAGGTCGAGGGCCTCGGTGCGGGAGCATCCCGTCGTGATGGGAACGAGCTCGAACAAGAACGGCCCCGCGAAGACCCCGAGCCGCATGAAGAACCGCTGCTCCTCGGGCTCCAAGAGGTGATACGACCACTCGATCGCACCCTCCAAAGTGCGCTGGCGCTGAAGCACGCCGCGGCGGCGACCCGCTCGCAGGAGCGAGAACCGATCGTCGAGCCCATCGAGCAGTTCCTGTGGCGACGACGATCGAGTGCGGGCGGCGGCCAGCTCCACCGCGAGCGGGATTCCGTCGAGCCGAACGCAGATCTCCCGAACGACCGCCCGGTTGTGGTCGTCGAGCTCGAAGGTCTGGTTGGCGGCGGTCGAGCGCTCGACGAACAGACGGAGACCTTCCTCCTCGGGATCGAGCGACGGCAGACGGTAGGCCTCCTCGCCCTCGATCTCGAGCGCCTCCCGGCTGGTCGCCAGCACCCGAAGCCCGGGGCCTGCGTTCAGGAGCTCATCGACCAGATCGGCCGTGGAGTCGAGCAAGTGCTCACAGTTGTCGACCACCAGCAAGACCGATCGGCCGGCGACGTAGCGTGCGAGCTCTTCGGACGCCTGTTCCTCGGTGGTCACCTGGAGCTCGGTGCCGGCCGCGAAGGCGAGAACGACGTCGGTCGGTGCGTCGACCGGGGACAGATCGACGAAGAGAACTGCGTCGTAGTCGTGCCGTGCCGCAGCCGCCGCCTCGACCGCCACCCGCGTCTTCCCGGCACCGCCCACACCCGTCACGGTGACCAGCCGATGTTCGGCCAGCAGAGCACGCACCCGATCGACTTCGGCGCCACGGCCGATGAACGAGGAGCGGTACGCGGGCAGGTTGGACAGCACGCTGTCGCTGCCCCGCAACGGCGGGTGTTCCTCGGCGAGACCGTCGGCGGTGACCTGGAACGCCTCGACCGGCTGGTCGACATCGCGCAGCTGCACCTGGCCGAGGGCGAGTGTCTCCACGTCGGGCGCGAGGTTGGCCGCCGCCCCCGACAGGACGATCTGGCCGCCGTGGGCTGCGGACATGAGGCGGTTGGTGACGTTGACCGGTGTGCCGAAGTAGTCGCCGCCCCGTTCGACCGCTTCGCCCACGTGGATGCCGAGCCTCACCTCGATCCCAGGGTCGAGCTGCCACGTGACGCTCTGGAGTGCTCGTTGAACAACGATGGCCGCTGCCACGGCCGTCGACACAGCTTCGAAAGCGACCCCGAACGAGTCCCCCGCCGAGAAGAAGATGTAGCCACCGTGCTGTTCGATGGTCCCGCGAATCACCTCCTCATGGCGAAGGAGGTCGGCCTCCATCGCCTCTGGCTGTGTCGCCCACGCGCGAGTCGATCCGACGACGTCGGAGAAGAGGAAGGTGACGACGCCGCTCGGCGGATTCGGTTGGTGGCCCACCGTCATGAGACTCAGACGATCAGGCCGCCGTCGACCAGCAGCTCGGCGCCGGTGACGTAGCTGGCGTCGTCGCTCAGCAGGAACATCACCGTCGCGCCGACCTCCTCCGGCTGCGCGGGCCGCCGGAGCGGAATCTGGTTGACCAAGCGGTCGACGGCGCTGGTTCCGAGCTCGAGCAACATGTCGGTCTCGATGGCTCCGGGATGGACCGAGTTGACCCTCACGCCATGGGGGGCGAGTTCGCGGGCGGCGCTCTTCGACATGCCACGCACGGCCCACTTGCTTCCGACATAGGCGATCGATGGGTGGCCCCTCATACCGGAGATCGAGGAGATGTTGACGATGCTGCCGCCGCCGTTGTCGATCATCACCGGCGCCACCTCTCTCATGCCGAGGTAGACGCCGACCTGGTTGACGTCGATCACCCGGCGAAAGTTCTCCTCGGATCCGTCGAGCATCCGCTCGCCGATGAAGATGCCGGCGTTGTTGACCAGCCCGTCGATGCGACCGTGGCCCTCGACGGCAGCGGCGACAGCGTCGCGCCAACTCGCCGCGGAGCTGACGTCGAGGTGCAGGTAGGTGCCGCCGACCTCGGCTGCGACCTGTTCGCCGGGTTCATCGTCGACGTCGGCGACGATGACCGTCGCGCCCTCGTCGCGAGCGAGGCGCGCCTCGGCCGCGCCCTGTCCCTTCGATCCGCCAGTGATCAGGATCACCCGATCGTCCAATCGGCCCATGCTGGCCCCCTTCGCCCGGTCGCCTGAGACTAGACCTGCGGCCGGGGGCTCAGTACGGGTTGAAGTTGAGGCGCAAACCCGGCCGCACCCACGTGGTGGTGAGCAGCGTGCCTTCGAGCGAGCCGGTGATGAGAGCGGCCGCCATGTCGTCGCCGCCGAAGCAGATGTTGGTGGTGATGGGGTCCCCGCTGGGGACGTGGGTGTGCGAGCCGTCAGGCGCGAAGTCGGTGACCCCACCGTTTCTGATCGTCGCAACGCACACGTGATCCTCGGAATCGACGGCGAGGGAGTCGAGAAGCTGTTCGCCGGGCAGACCCGCGAGCACCCGGCCACGAGTCGAAGATCCGTATGGCGAGTCGAGCTTTCCCGGCTCGGCGAGGTCGAGCACCCTGACTCTGCCGGTGTGGGTTTCGGCGAAGTACACACGCGTCTCGTCCGGCGACAGGCCGATGCCGTTGGGCGCTTCGACCGGGTACGACATGCACTCGATGTGCGATCCATCGGCCTTGGCGTAGTAGATGCCGCCGTTGTCGCGCACACGGTCCCACTGCTTGCCGTGGTCCGTGAACCAAAAGCCGCCCTCACGGTCGAACACGAGGTCGTTGGGCGCCATCAAGGGATGCTCGCCGCACTCGGTGTAGATCGTTTCCACCTGGCCGGTGGCGATGTCGACCGCTTGGATCGAACCGCCGACGTAGCCCTCGTTGCCCTCTGCGATGCGGGTGCGGCCCTTGTCGTCGATCCTGCTCGGAAAGCCGCCGTTGTTCGTGATCCAGACCCGTCCGTCGGGCCCGAACGCCGCACCGTTGGGGCCGCCGCCCGTCTCCGCGATCACATCGATCGTGCCGTCGGGGCTGACGCGACTCAAGGTGCCGCGGGCGATCTCGACGAGGATGACCGACCCGTCGGGCATGGCGATCGGCCCTTCGGGGAACTGCAGTCCCGTTGCCATCACGTCGACGCCATCTGGTGTCTCGACCATCTCATCCCCCTCGTCCGTGGCGAGTCAACGTAGCTGGCGGCCGGCGAGCTGGCGCCGAACATGCCACGCAACCCGCCGATCGCTCGGCGTCGGTGTCCCAGCGCGTGGATAGGGTGAGTCGCCAATGATCGACCCTCTCTCCGAGTACGCGAGCTCTTTTCCCCTGGCCGCCATCAGCGCCGCCGGCTATGGCCCGCTCGCCTACCTCCACCGGACCGCCACTCCCGAAGCGGCGCTCAACTCGCTCCGCACCTCGCCCGACGGGAAGATGTTGGCGCTCGACACATGCGGCGTCACCGGTCTCCAGCTTCTCCGGCTTGGACTCCTCACCGGCGGGGAGATCACCGAGGAGCTGCTCGCACGTGAGGCGGCCGGCGCCGACCAGCGACATATTCACGAGGCGCTCCGTCGTCTCACGCTTGCCGGACTGCTGCAGGAGGCCGCGGGGGAAGCCGACACGTGGGTGATTGACGAAGAGGTCCGCGACTGGTTCGCCAACCCGGCGGCGTCTCTCGCCGACCCGCATGCCATCACCTCCGATGAGCTGACATGGATCTGCAAGGAGCTCGACCTCGAGGTACCCAGCCGCAAACAGGAGAAGATCGACGCCATCGCGGCTCTGTACGCGGATCCGCAAGAGTCCGCCGAAGTGATGGAGGCGCTGAGCGAGGGCGCCCGCGAGATGATCGACCGCATCGCCGATGCCGGAGGCCCCACCGCGATATACGCCGCCGCAGCGGACGTCGAAACCTACGAGCTGTACGGCGCGAGAGGTCGTGGCCGGAACCATCTCCGGGCGGTCCCGACCCGCTCGCAGCGGGCGGCCCACCTCGACGAGCTGACGGCCAAGGGGTTGGTCGGGTTCAGCCCCTACGAGGAGACCGTGTGGATCTGGCGGGAGGCGTGGCCCGCTCTCCGCCGCCCGATGGTGTCGGAGTGGCCGCACGTCGAGCCGCCGGCCGCGGTGCCCGCTTCGGTCAGAGCGCCCTCGGTGCCTCCGATCGTGGGCACGGTCGATGCCTGCCTGCGGTACTGGAACGACACACCGCCCAAGGTGTTGAAGAGCGGCGAGTACCGCTTCGCCAAGTCCGACGTACGGGCCACAGCGAAGACCGCCGGCTGCGACGAAGCCACGGCCGAGCTGATTTCGTTGCTCCTGCTCGGCATGGGGCTCTTCCTCCCCAACGTGGCCCAGGCCACGGGACGAGGGCGCAGCCGGGTGGTGGACCAAATCTGGTTGGCCGACCCCGAGCTGATGGCGGCGTGGCATCAGTTGCACCCGCTGGAGCGGTGGATCAACCTCGTGAAGCAGTGGGCGGAGCCTGCCATCTCGCCCCCGACGGAAGTCCTGAGCTGCCGGCACCTCCTGTTGTGGGAGCTGGGCGAGCTCGATCCCGGAGAGGCGTGGGAGGACCGTGTCGCGGCAGCCCGTTGGATGCACCACCGGTATGCGACGACGGTCGAGCAAGACCTCGTCGTGCAGTCCATGTCGGAGCTCGAGCGGCTGGGGGTGATCTGCGGCGAGCCGGGGGCAGCGCTGACCGATCTCGGACGGCTCGCGCTGCACGATCCCACCGCGATCGATGTCATGGAGATCGCGTCTTCCACGGACGTCGTCGTACAGGCTGACCTCACGGTCGTCGCTCCACCGGACCTCGATCCCGCTGTCGCAACGCGTCTGGCGGGCATCGCCACCCTGGAGAGCGCAGCTGGCGCCCACCTGTACCGGCTCGACGAGGAGCTGGTCACACGCGAGGTCCAGCGCGGCGACACGGGCGAGGACCTCGTCGACTTCCTGCGCGAGATCAGCTCAGTCCCTGTGCATGACGTCGTCGTTCGCTTCGTCGAGGACGCTGCGGCTCGAGCCGACGCACTTGTCGTGCACGCCGCGAACACGGTGGTGGTCACGAAGGATCCCGTCGACCTGGCGACCGCGATGGGGATCAAGTCCGCGAAGCTCCAACAGGTGAGCCCCACCGTTGCGATTTCGGCGTTGGAGCCCTCCAAGGTACGAACAGCGCTCGACCGCCGGGGCCTCGTCCCGAAGATCATCGGCAAGGGCTCGGCAGTCGAGCCGCGCCGTGCCAGCGACAGCGCAGATCGGCTCGCCGAGCAGGCACAGCGGGCGCGTGAGCTGGCTGAGCGGCATGACATGGCGCACTTCCACGATCAAGCCGAGGCCCTGGAGCGAGAGATCGACACCCTCCGCGACGCGGTCGGTCGCTTCCGCATCACCGGTCCGCTCACCGCGGTTCCCGCCAGTTTCGGGTCGGGAGCGAGCCGTTGACCGCGCCAGACAACCCACTGATCGTTCAGAGCGACTTGACCGTTCTGCTCGAGACGGCGGCGCCCCTCGCCGCCGAGGCACGAGCCGCGCTCGCCGGATTCGCCGAGCTCGAAAAGGCGCCCGAACACATCCACACCTACCGAATCACGCCCCTGTCATTGTGGAATGCAGCGGTCGCCGGGGCATCGGTCGACGACGTCGTGGGCGTGCTCACCCGCTATTCCAAGTACCCGGTGCCCGACGTCATCATGGCTGACATCACCGACCAGATGGGTCGCTACGGCCAGCTTCGACTGGTGGACGACCCTGCGAGCGGAGGGCTGGCGCTGGTCACCGAGCGACCCGCCATCTTGGAGGAGGTTGCCTCCCACAAAGATGTGGCACGGCTGCTCGGTCCCCGCCAGGACGGTAACCGTTTCGCGGTTCGGCTGGGCGACCGCGGTTCCATCAAACAGACCCTCCTCGGGCTCGGATGGCCAGTGGCCGACGAGGCGGGATTCGACGAAGGGGTGGAGCTCCCCGACGCCGATCTCGACGTCGAGTTGCGTCCGTATCAGGCCGAGGCTCTCAACGCCTGGTGGAACGACGGCCGGGTAGCCGGTGGCAACGGAGTCGTCACCCTGCCGTGCGGGGCGGGCAAGACCATCGTCGGGTTGGGCGCCATCTCGTCGATCCGCTGCAACACCCTCGTCGTCTGCACGTCGACTTCGGCTGCCCGTCAGTGGATCCGGGAGATCGTCGACAAGACCGGCCTCAGCGAGGGCCAGGTGGGCGAATGGTCTGCCGAGCGAAAGGAGCTTCGCCCGGTCACGGTGGTCACCTATCAGATGCTCACGTGGGCGGACCCAGCCATCGACCGAGATGCGCCATTCACCGAACGCATGCCCCATCTCCGCCTGTTCGATGAGCACGGCTGGGGGCTCATCATCTACGACGAAGTGCATCTGCTCCCCGCCCCTGTCTTTCGGGCGACTGCTCGAATCCAGTCGACCCGTCGTCTCGGTCTCACTGCGACCCTCATCAGGGAGGATGGACGCGAAGGCGACGTGTTCAGCCTGATCGGCCCCAAGCGGTACCACGCGCCGTGGACCGAGCTCGAAGCCCTCGGCTGGATCGCCCCCGCCGTGTGCACTGAGGTCCGGATCGACCTCAGCGACGAACACCGGATGAGCTACGCCATCGCGGATCCCAAGGCCCGTCATCGATTGGCGGCGACGGCGAGCGAGAAGATCGCTGTCCTCGAGCGGATTCTCCACCTCCACGCCGACGACCAGGTGCTGATCATCGGCCAGTTCGTCGACCAGCTGCGTGACGTGGCCACCATGCTCGACGCTCCTGTGCTCACGGGCCGTACCAGCCAGAGGGTGCGCGACGAGACGTTCGATCGATTCCGATCGGGCGATATCTCGACTCTCGTGGTCTCCAAGATCGCCAACTTCTCCATCGACCTGCCCGAGGTCGGTGTCGCCGTTCAGCTTTCGGGTCAGTTCGGTAGCCGCCAGGAAGAGGCCCAGCGGTTGGGTCGGGTGCTGCGGCCGAAGTCAGATGGGAGCCAGGCCCACTTCTATTCCCTCGTGGCGCGGGATACCGACGAGTCGAAGTTCGCCCGCAATCGGCAGCGGTTCCTGGCGGAGCAGGGTTACGCCTACCGCATCGTCGACGCTCACGAACTGTGAGTGGCACCATCCTCGGCGAGGGCAGCCGTGGATCCAGGTGATTGAGGTCAGTCCGGGACACCGTCGGGCACGCCGAGGCCGTTCAGAGGGCCGCCGCGGCTGCGGCGGCGACGTGGAGGGTCGCGTCGATGTCGGAGTCGGTGTGAACCGCTGACATGAACGACGTTCCTCGTGCTGCGGTCCGGACGCCTTCGTCCTGGACTGCGTGCACGAGGCGGAGCCGCAGCGACTCCTCGCAGGTCTGGTAATCGCGGTAGTCGACGAGCGGCGGCGAGTCCGCGAACACGGTGGTGAAGACCGTTCCCAGACCCTGCGCGTGCAGCGGCACGCCATGTCGGCGGCCGATCTCGTTGAAGCCGTCGATCAAGCGCTGGCCCCGCTGCTCGATGACTCCGCAGAGCTCGTCGCCGCCGTTCGCGAGGGTCGCCCGGCACGGGGAACCCCGACGCCACCGCCTTGGCGAAGATGGCGAGGTCGTCGAGCTGATCATCGATCCCGTCGCCGCAGCACACACAATCGCGTTCATCGGGCGCCTCACCAAGACCATGCGCCGCCTCGGGATCGCAGTCCGCCGCGTCCTGAGCGAGAACCGACCCGAATACGTCGCCCGAACCTTCCGGGACCACCGTGGCAATGACGCTCGAACTTCACGATCCGCGGACAGCCGGTGTGGGCCCGTGCCAGGCGGAGGGCGATGTGTCCGGCCTGGGTTCTCGAAACGTCGAACCGGACCCGCTCGGCGCAAGGAATCAGCTCGATGAGCCGCTCTGCGAGCTCCATGTCCGCCCTGTGCGCGCGGGTGAGGGCTTGGCCGTTGTCGAGGGGGTCCCGTACGGCGTCGAGTACTGCTGTGGGGGTGAGGCCCAGGAACGCCGGTCCGTTGCCGAGCACGTAGTCGATGTAGCGGTTCTCGTCGGCGTCCCACACGTGCGGCCCTTCGCCCCGGTCGATGGCGAGGGGGCCGGGAGGGAGTGGTAGCGGAAGTTGCTGCTGACACCGCCGGCCAGCACCGACTTCGCCGCCTCGTAGCGTTGGACCGATGCGTCGTAGCGGGCCATGGGACCTCCATCAGCTGCGAGGCGGGCCGACAGGTTGGCGTATCTCGGCGTTGGCGTGCGGGCCCATACCCTGGGGTTCTCCCGACCCCGGCGGCGTATGAAACTGACCTTCCTCGGAACTTCGGCCGGAGCACCGACGCGCTACCGGAACGTCGCTGGTCTCGCCGTTCAATACAGGCGGGACTGGGACCTCTTCGACTGCGGCGAGGCGACACAACATCAGGTTCTGCGGGCCGGGTTGTCTCTCGCCGGGCTCCGCAACATCTTCATCAGCCACCTCCACGGGGACCATGTGTTCGGTCTGTTCGGATTGCTGTCGTCACGGGCCTTGGCTGGCGGCGCTGGCGAGGTCCGTGTCTTCGGGCCGCTGGGGCTGCGGCACCTGATTCGATCCGTCTGCGACGCGACCAGCACGCATCTCGGCGCCATCAGCGTTACCGAGGTGGACGAGAGGGGGACGCCATCGGGGTCGCTCCCCGATTCGGTGGTCGCGCTTCCGCTCGACCATCGGGTCCAGAGCCTCGCCTGGCTCATCCAGCTGGACGCCCCGCCTCCGAAGCTCGACGGTGACATGCTGCGGGGTCTCGGTCTGGCGCCGGGGCCCGAGTGGGGACGGCTGCAGCGGGGTGAGGCCGTGAGGACGCCCGAGGGTCGGGTCATTCGTCCTGAGGAGGTTCTGGCGCCGGCGGCGCCGGGTGCGCGGGTGGTCATCGCCGGCGACAACCGCGATCCCGAGGGTCTTCTCGCCCGGTCGGGCGCCATCGACCTGTTGGTGCACGAAGCCACCTTCGTCGAAGCGGACGTCGAGCGGCTGGGCGGCGATCGTGGTCACAGCACGGCGGGGAGCGTTGCTCGTGCGGCCGCGACGGCCGGGATCCCGAACCTGATCCTCACCCACTTCAGCCCCCGCCACCACGGCGACCTCGGACCGATCAAAGCGGAGGCGCGTGCGGGATTCGGAGGCGACCTGCACTTCGCCGACGACCTCGCCGAGTACGCGCTCACCGGGTCGGAGCTGCGTGTCCTACTGGACTGACGGAACGGCTGACCTGCGGAAACGTTGGTGGGCGATACAGGAGTCGAACCTGTGACCTCTTGCGTGTCATGGCGACCCTGAGTGTTCGTGACTGTTCGCCC
>CAZVUM010000043.1:0-7416 GCA_964629575.1 uncultured Acidimicrobiales bacterium
GTGAGATTGATCATGTGATGGAGTGGCGTGACGGCGGCCGCACCGATATCGCCAACGGCCGCCCCCACTGCCACACATCGCACCTGTTCAAAACCGTCAACCGCAACCGCCACGGACCACCCAACACAACCGGGCCACCCGACCCGCCCACCTCACCAGACCCTCCAGACTCACCGGACCCGCCCCAGCGCGAATGAGCGGCCCGCCCACCGCAACGGGGGGCGAAAACGCGCCGGCGGCGGACCGACAACCTCGAAGAGCTCCGAGAATTGTCAGTCCGCCGCGGGCGGAAACACAGTGAGGTTGTGGGGACGAGCCCTACAGCCCGATTCGCTGAGCGAGGAGCTCGCGGTGGTAGGCGGGATCGCCGAACATCAGCTCGGAGCTCTTGGCCCTCTTGAAGTAGAGGTGGGCCGGGTGCTCCCAGGTGAAGCCGATGCCGCCGTGGATCTGGATGTTCTCAGCGGCGCAATGGAAGTAGGCCTCCGAGCAGTACGCCTTGGAGAGCGAGGCCACCGAGGGCAGCTCGTCGTTCATCTCCGAAGCGCACCATGCGGCGTAGTAGGCGGCCGACTTGGCCGACTCGACCTCGAGCAGCATGTCGGCGCACTTGTGCTTGATCGCCTGGAACGAACCGATCGGGCGACCGAACTGCACGCGATCCTTGGCGTACTGGACGGCCATCTCCATCACGAACTGCGCGCCGCCGACCTGCTCGTTGGCGAGGGCCACGGCAGCGAGGTCGAGGACCTGGCTGACATACTCGAAGTTGTTCGTGTCGCAGAGGTGCGTCGCCGGCGTGTTGTCGAAGGTGATGCGCGCCTGCTTGCGGGTCTGATCCATCGTCGAGAGGTTCTCGCGGGACAGGCCCGCGGCGTCACCGTCGACGGTGAAGAGGTGGATCCCGCCGTCGGCACGAGCTGCCACGACGAACAGGTTGGCGCTGCCGCCGTCGGTCACGAACATCTTCTCGCCCGAGATGGTCGCGCCGTCACCGGTGCCGCTCGCCTCGACCGCGATGCCCTCGGCATCCCAACGGCCGTTGGCCTCGGCGAGGGCCATTGTGGCGATGGTCTCGCCGCTGGCGATACCCGGAAGGAGGTTGCTCTTCGCATCCTCGTTGCCCGAGTGAATGATGGCGTTGCCGGCCAGCACCACCGTGCTGAAGAAGGGAGCGCAGATCAGGCCACGGCCCATCTCCTCGAGCACGATGCCCAACTCCACGTAGCCGAAGCCCTGGCCGCCGTACTCCTCGGGGATGATCAGGCTCTGCAGGCCGAGCTGCTCGGCCATCTGGCTCCACACCGCAGCGTCGTAGCCGTCGTCGGTCTCCATGAGATCGCGCACCGCGGTCTCCGGCGACTTGTCCTCCATGAAGGACCGGACGATGTTGCGGAGCTCTTCCTGCTCCTCGGTGAATGCGAAGTTCACACTCGCTCCCAAGACTCGTTGAACCGTGATGTTGTAGCACCCCAGCGCCTCTCCTGCGAACGAGAGTGTGTACCTTTGTGTACACATGTCAGCCCCCGGCGCTCAACCCTCCGACACGACGCCCCATGTGGGCGTGCGCGAACTTCGGGCCAACCTTGCCGCTCACCTGCGAGCAGCCGAATCCGGCCACCGGGTGATCGTGACCGTCGACGGCGTCCCAGCTGCCGAACTGGGTCCCGTGGGCGGCACCGGCGCACCCGATTCGTTGGAGGCCCTCGTCGCCACCGGGTTGCTGGAAGCGCCGGGCCGAACCGATCGCCCGAGCGCCGTCGAACCCACGCCACTGCCTGCCGGCATGACGTCGGAGCGTGCCCTGACGGAGCTGCGCGGAAGATGACCGTCGCGCTCGACACCTCCGCCCTCGTCAAGCGGTACCTGCTCGAGGCCGGGCACGAGCTCGTCAACTCGACGCTGGGCGCAGATCGCAGCTGGTGCGCCTCTGCGTTGTGCCGCACCGAGGTGCAGCTCGCCCTCCATCGGATCGCCGGAAGCCAGAGCGAGCAACGCTCCCTGTGGACCGCGTTCCAAGACGACTGGGAGGCAGTTGCCGTGGTCCCGCTCGACGATCGTTGCCTCGCTCGGGCCGTGGAGATCGGGGCGATGTTTCAACTGCGGACGACCGACGCCCTCCACCTGGCGGCCGCCGACCGGCTCCCCCGTCCGCTCACCTACCTCACCTTCGACAGCCACCAGATCCCGGCGGCCCTCAGCCTCGGATTCGACGTGGTGTCGAACATGGCCGACTGACCCACCTCGGTAGGCTCGTCCGATATGGAAGGCCATCACCCGGCGGTCGAGGAGTACACCGAAGCGATCTTCGAGCTCCGCGAGGACGAGGTCGACGTGATCCAGGCCCGCATTGCGGAGCGACTCGACGTCTCGCGGCCCGCAGTCTCGGAGATGATCCGCCGCCTCGAGAGCGACGGCATCGTCCAGAGCGACGACGGCCTCATCTCGCTCACCACAACCGGGGAAGACATCGCCCAGCGTACGGTCCGGCGCCACCGCCTGGCCGAGTGTTTCCTCACAGACATCTTGGGCTTGTCGTGGGCCGAGGCCCACCTCGAGGCCGGCAAGTGGGAACACGTCATCTCGTCCAACGTCGAGGCCGCCATGACCCGCGTTCTGGGGAATCCCACGACGTGTCCGCACGGCAACCCCATCCCCGGTTCGAGCTACGAGGCGCCCGAGACCACCGAGCTCTCCTCGGTCGCCGTCGGCGACGCATTCACCGTGTCGCGCATCCCCGAAGAGCTCGAGTTCACCGACGGCTTGCTCGATTTCCTCGAGGGTGCCGGCATCACCCCGGGCACCCGCGGGGTTGTCACCGCAGCCTCGCCAGACGGCACCACCACCGTGGAGGTCGAGGGCACGGCCGTCGGCATCGGGTCGTTCGCGTGCGACCGGATCCTGGTTCGCACCTGATCGTCAGGCCAGGTGAGCGGCCCGCCGGATCACCAGGTACCACGTCAGCACTGCGCTGACACCGAGCAGGATCAACGACGCGAGCGCGGCATCGGCGAGGAACCCGTCCTCGGTGGCATTCCAGACGCGGGTGGCCAGCGTGTCGAAGCCGATGGGAGCGGCCAGCAGCGTCGCAGGCAGCTCCTTCATGGTCGACAACATCACCAGCCCGCCGCCCGCGCTCAGCACAGGAGCCATGATCGGAAGATCGATCCGGAGGAACCTGCGGGGCGCGGAGGCACCGAGAGTGCGCGCAGCTTCGTCGAGCCGCCGATCTGCCGCCGAGACGGCGACCTCCGCAGTCCGCAGAGCCTGGGCCCCGAAATGGACCACGTAGGCAAAGATCAGGAGCGGCATCGTCTGGTACAGCCAGTTGAGAGCATCGACGCGCAGCGCCATGAACACGACGCTCAATGCGATCACCAGCCCCGGCAGTGCAAAGCCGGCACCGAGAAAGGTGAGGGCCGGAAGAGCGAGCGGGCTGCGATGCCGTGAGGTGAGAAGGGCGATCGGCAACACCACCACGACCGCAACGACTCCCGCCACCAACGCCACGCTGAGGGTGTGCCAGGTGGGATCCCAGTAGCCGCCGAGACCGTCGCCACCGGTGAACCCGGCCGACTCGTTGACCACGCCGCGCCAGACCCACCACAGCAGGACAGACACCGGACCCACGATCGACAGGAACAGCACTCCCCCGCAGAGTCCCGCCGTCGGCCACCGCCACCGACCGAGCTCGACCCGGAAGGGTCGCACCGTGGAGTCGCGATCGGCCACGCCCTGGGATGCCGTGGCTCGCTCCGCGATCACGAGCGCGATCGCCACCGTCGCCAACACGAGTCCGAGGGCAAACGCGAGCTCCGGATCACCGAGCCACGAGCTGAACATGCGGACGGTCACGGTCGGGTACCCCATAAGCGCGACGACGCCGAAGTCGCTCAACGTGTAGAGCGCCACCAGCAGAGCCCCTGCCCGAACAGAGCTCGACACCTGCGGCCACACGACCCGCCGGAACGTCTGTGCCGGAGGGGTTCCGAGGGTGCGCGCCGCTTCTTCGAGCGACGCCGGAAGCTGGTTGAGGCGCGCCGCGACCGGGAGATACACGTACGGGTACGAGATCACCGTCAGGGCGAGGACCGACCCCCAGAACCCGCGCACGGTCGGGATGCGCTCCACGCCCAGGGGGGCGAGCATCTCGTCGAGCAGTCCGCCGGGCGCGAATGCGGCGAGCAGCGCGGCGCCCGCAACGAAGGACGGCAGAACCAGAGGCAGCGGCGCGAGCACGCGCGTCGGCGCTGCGAACGGCATGTCGGTACGCATCGACGCCCAGGCAAGGCCGGTTCCGACGATCGAGCTGCATGTTGTGACCACTCCGGCGAGCAGCAGCGACCGCCCGATCGGCCTCCACGTCTCGAACGTGGAGATGACCTCGACGAATTCGCCTCCGGCGCGGACGTTGCGCCAGACGAGATAGACGAGCGGCGTGGCGAAGAGGACGCCGGCCACGAGCGAACACGCGACGAGGGAGCGAGGAGCCGACCCGCTCCTCGCTCCCCTGAGGGTCCGGTGAGTGTCAGACGTCGAAGCCGGCCTCACGGATCAGCTCGAGCGTGCGCTCGAGGCCGCCGCCGCTCGAATCGAAAGCGCCCGTGTCGATCGGGCCGGGCGGCTGCAGGGCGGGATCGTTCGAGACGCTGCTGGCCAGCGGATACTCCTGGGTCTCCTCGGCGTAGAACCGCTGCGCCGACTCGCTGAGCAGGAAGTCGATGAGGGCTTCGGCCGCGGCCAGGTCACCCGTCTTCAGCGCCGAGGCAGCCGTGACGATCGTGACCGCGCCCGGGTCGTCGGCGTCGAAGACGTGGTTGCGGCTGGGAGCCGACGGATCCTCTTCGAGAAGGCGAAGGTTGTAGTAGTGATTCACGAGGCCCATCTCGACCTCGCCGCGTGCGACGCTCTGCACGATCGCACTGTTCTTGGGGCGAGTCGGAGCGTCGGCGCTCGCCAACGCGGTCAGCCATTGGAGTGTTGCCTCGTCGCCGATCTCGTTGCGCATGAGTGTGACGAAATCCTGGAACGAGCCGTTGGTCGGCGCGACGGCCACCCGACCGAGCCACTCGGGCTGGGTGAGATCGAAGATCGACGACGGCAACTCCTCCGCTTTGAGCTGGTCCGAGTTGTACACGAGCACTCGCTGGCGCCCGGACACCGCGACCCACAGACCGCTGTCGGCCGAGGGCGCCAGGCCCAGGATGGATTCGGGGAGAGGTTGGAGCATGTCCCGCTCCGCGAGGAACCCAACGGCGCCAGGGCTGCTGGCCAGGAACACGTCGGCGGGCGACTGGTCCCCTTCGGTCTCGATGAGGAGGGCGAGCTCGGCGTTGCCGCCGTACCGGACCTCCACGTCGATCCCGGTGGCCGCTTCGAAATCGGCGATCAACGGGCCGATGAGATCCTCACTCCTGCCCGAGTAGAGGGTGACCGAGGTCGGCTCGTCGCTCGGATCTGCGCCGTCACTGTCGCCGCAGGCTGCGGCGAGCAGGGCTATTGCGAGCGCGAGGGCAGTGCACAAAATGTACGGACGGCGCCTCATGGGCGATGATTCTAGGAACCTGTCCGACTTTTGTAAAGGCGACCTAACATCACTCAGCAAGATCGCCTCGATCACCAGGTCGCTGCGACAGCGAACGCAGTGGTGGGCGGCCCGTTGTAGGTGACAGCCACCCGATCGCCCTCCCGATGGGCAGGTGCCGCTCCGACCCGCGCCTTCACGACGACTTCGGAGCGATCCAGCACGTACACGGTGTCGTGCCCGTAGAACTCGACGCCCGTGACGATCGCCTGGTCGCCCGTGGTGACGGACACGTGCTCGGGGCGCACGAGCACCATCATGTCGCCCGTCTCGCCCGCGGCGAGATCCGAATGGGCGAGCGGGATCTCACCCAGACCTGTGTGCGCCACGGACCCTTCGACCCGGCCGGCGATCAGGTTCGCCTCACCGACGAACCCGGCCACCCACGGGTCCACCGGATCTGCGTAGAGCTCGGCAGGGGACGTGCACTGCAGGATCCGGCCGCCTCTCATCACCGCAACCTGATCGCCGAGGACGAACGCCTCGTCCTGGTCGTGGGTGACGAAGACCGAGGTGATCCCGAGGCTGTGGAGGAGCGAGCGAATCTGGGCGCGCAGTTCGACCCTCAGGCCTGCGTCGAGGCTGGCGAACGGCTCGTCGAGGAGCAGCACGGTGGGCTCAGGAGCGAGGGCACGGGCGACCGCGACGCGTTGGCGCTGGCCACCCGACAGCTCGGCTGGCATGCGATGGGCGTAGTCGGCGAGCCCCACGAGCTCGAGGGCCTGCGCGACCCGGCGTGAAGAATCGTCCGAGCCCGTCAGTCCGAAGCCGACGTTGCGAGCGACGTCGAGGTGGGGGAACAACGCGCCGTCCTGAAACACCATCCCGACCCGGCGTCGCTCGGCGGGCACGAAGGTTCCCCGGGAGGCGACGAGGTGGTCCCCGAGCCGGACCGACCCCGCGTCGGGCCGCTCGAGACCGGCGATGACCCGCAGGAGCGTCGTCTTGCCGCACCCGCTGGGGCCCAGCAGAACGAGGGTGGAGCCGGCGGCAGCGTCGACATCGACCCCGCGCAGTACCGGCCCGTCGCCATAGGAATGCTCGATTCCGGTGACGGAGAGCTCCACGGGGCCGCGCACGGACAGTGCTGCCATCTGTCAAGCATGCCTGACACCCCACGTACAGCCAACTTCGAAGGTAGGTTGGCGCACATGACGCTGCATTGGTCCGCAACCGGCATCGAAGTCCACAAGGTGGTCGTTGGGCCCTACGAGAACAACGTGTTCACCATCCGTTGCACCGAGACGGGTGACGCGCTTCTCATCGATGCGGCCAACGAACACGAACAGCTGCTCGAGTTGTGCCAGACGCTCGGCGTACGGACCGTGGTCGAAACCCATGGGCACTGGGACCACATCCAGGCGATTCCGGCGATACGCGACGCCGGCTACGAGGTCGGTGTGACCGCGGAGGATTCGTCGATGCTTCCGAGCTACGACTACATCCTCGAGGACGAGTCGGTGATCGAGGTGGGTCGCCTGCGCATTCAGACGATCCACAACCCCGGCCACACACCCGGGTCGATGAGCTTTCACGTCGAGGGCACTCCCCTTCTGTTCACCGGCGACACGTTGTTCCCCGGCGGACCCGGCGCGACGGGTTTCGATGGCGGAGACTTCGCGACGATCATCCGCAGCATCGAGGATCGGATGTTCTCCAAGTTCGACGGCGACACCCTCGTGTTGCCCGGCCACGGCGACGACACGACGATCGGCAACGAGGTCCCCCACCTGCAGGAGTGGATCGACAGGGGCTGGTGACCGCCCATGACTGTGAGTTCTGACGAGCAGGGACCGCAGGCCCCCCAGGGCCGAGGACGCAGCGCAGTCAGC
>CAZVUM010000043.1:7516-21422 GCA_964629575.1 uncultured Acidimicrobiales bacterium
TCTGACGAGCAGGGACCGCAGGCCCCCCAGGGCCGAGGACGCAGCGCAGTCAGCTACAAGTCAGACGACAGGCCTTTTGATTTCACCCCTGTGTCTCTGGATGAGCTCCCCGATACGCCAACCCGGGATCGCAATATCGCCGCGAGCGCGTGGGCTGAGGCCCCGGACTCACTGACCGAGCTCGGTGCCGACCTCGCCGGGCAACCCGAGGCGGCGTTCAAGCGGCGGATCTTCGGTTGGTTGTTGTGGCGGGCCGGCCCGACGCGGGGACCGTGTCGCTACCTGGCGATCGATCCGAATGATCTCGCACGATCGTTCACTTTCGAGCTCGACGGCGAAGGTGGTGCGTCGGGCGTGGGCCCCGACGGCGCCGCGCACGATCGGTTCCGGGCGTGGAAGGAAGCGCTCCGCGACCACCCGATCGGCTGACTCAGCCGATGGTCACCCGTCGCATGAGCGACCGGTAGACGAGGGTGAAGCTGACCAGACCCAGACCGACGATGGCCGCCGCTGCCTTGAGCAGCGCGCCCCCGTCCCACCCCTCTGACAGCAGCGAGCGCATCCCTTCGAGCAGGTACGTGACGGGATTCCATGCCGCCACCGTCTTCAACCAGCCCGTCATCGCATCGCGCGGCAGGTAGCTCGGCGTGAGGAACGCGAACGGGAAGAAGATGAGGAACGACGAGTTGACCGCGGCCGGGTTCCCGGTGCGCAGGGCGACGGTGTAGGGCACTCCCGTGTACGCCAGGCTCCAGGCCATCGAGAGGACCAGGAAGAGCAGTAGGCCGAGAATTCCGGTTCCGAAGCTGACCCCCACGGCGAACCCGAGGATGATCACCACGCTGGCCAGCGCGAGGGCGAGAACAACGTCGGCAACCATCAAACCCAGGAGCAACGTGACCCGGCGAACCGGTGTGATCAGCATCCGGTCGAGGTACCCCGACTGGATGTCGGTGACGAGCATGTTGGCCCGCGATACGCCCGTCACAGCGAACACGATCCCGACGGGAAGCTGGAACGCCTTGTAGTCGATCCCTGGAATCTGCTCGACGAAGGACTCGAGCGCCCCGGTGTTGACGATGAAGAAGAACAGCGGGATCGCCAACGCCGGGCCGATGAACTCGGGTTCGCGCAGGAGCGATCGCAGGGCGCGGCGGGCGATGGTGCCGATGTCGGTGAAGAACGACACGCGCGAGGCGAGCGGCTCGGATCGAACAGCGGTCACGTCGCCACCTCCCCTGTCTCGGCGACCGGTGGATCGCCGGCGTCCTCGGGTGCCGCGTCGGCCTCCGCGAACTCCATCCGGTACCCCGTGGCTTGCAGGAACACGTCGTCGAGCGACGGTGTCCGCACAGTGAGCGACGCGACCTGAATCCCCGCCTGACTCAGGGCGACGGCGACGTCGCCGACCAGCGCGGCTCCGTGCGATGCCGAGATCGTCACGCCGCGGCGACCCGGGGTGACGTCGGCCGCGCCCTCGAGGTCCCGCAGGACGGTGACGGCATCATCGATGCGCTCGGTCATCTCGCACACGATCACGTCGCTCCCCACGGCTCGCTTGAGATCGGCCGGCGTGCCTTCCTCGACGATCCGCCCGTCGGCGATGATGCCGACCCGATCGGCGAGCTCGTCGGCCTCCTCGAGGTACTGGGTGGTCAAGAACACCGTGACGCCCATCTCGTCGTTGAGTCGGCGCACTTCTTCCCACACTCGCGCCCGGCTCAGCGGATCGAGCCCCGTCGTGGGCTCGTCGAGAAAGACGATCTCCGGATCGTGGATCAGCGACGCGGCGAGGTCCAAGCGGCGTTTCATCCCGCCGCTGTATGTGCCGACCCAGTCGTCGATGGCATCGCCGATGTCGGCCAAGTCGATCGCCCGCTCGATGCGTTCGAGCCGGTCCGAACTCGACAACCCGTAGAGGCGAGCTTGGAGGTCGAGGATCTCGCGCCCGCTCTGTTTCTCATCGAGGGCCGCCTCTTGGAGCGCCACCCCGATGCGCAGACGGACCTCGCCCGGCGCGTCACGTACGTCGAACCCGGCCACAGCTGCCGTGCCGGCGGTCGGCAGAAGCAGTGTGCACAGCATCCGCACCGTCGTGCTCTTCCCCGCGCCGTTGGGGCCGAGGAACCCGTAGATCTCGCCACGGCGGACGGCCAGATCGACCCCGTCCACGGCTCTGTTGTCGTCGAAGTCGCGGACCAGGCCCCGCGCATCGATGGCCAGCTCACTCATCGGCGGCACGCTACCCGCGGGGTGGGACAGCTGGGTTCGTTAGCGTGCTGGAGATGAGTGACGACGCAGCGCTGAAGGACCTCGAGAGCTCCGTCGCGGACGGCACCGTCGACACCGTCATCCTCGCGTTCACCGATCACTACGCGCGCTTGATGGGGAAGCGACTCGACGCCCGATTCTTCGTCGAGGAGCCGCACGGAACCCACGCCTGCGACTACCTGCTCACCGTGGACATGGAGATGGAGCCGGTCGAGGGGTACGAGTTCGCCAATTGGTCCGGTGGCTACGGGGACGTGCATCTGGCGCCCGATCTGTCGACCCTTCGAGTGGTGCCATGGCTCGATCGCACCGCGCTGGTGCTGTGCGACGTCGAGGAGGAGACTTCCGACGGCGAACATCCGCTCGTCGAGGTCGCACCCCGAACGATTCTTCGAAGGCAGGTCGAGCGGCTCGCCGAACGGGGTCTCCACGCGCAGGCGGCATCGGAGCTGGAGTACTACCTCTTCCGGACGTCGTATCGAGACGCGGCGGCCGATGGCTACCGGTCGCTCGAGCCGGCGGGCTGGTACATCGAGGACTATCACCTCCTCCAGGGAGCCCGCACCGAGGATCTCAACGGAGCCTTCCGGCGGAACCTCTCGGCGTTCGGCATCCCGGTCGAGTCGACGAAGGGCGAGTTCGGCCACGGCCAACACGAGCTGAACATCCGCTACTGCGACGTGCTCGAGATGGCCGATCGGCACGTCTTGCTCAAGCAATGCGTCAAGGAGGTGAGCGATCAGTTGGGCGCGGCCGCGACCTTCATGGCCAAGCCCGATGAGGTGGAGGCCGGCAGCTCTTCGCACCTCCACCTGTCGGTGTGGGACGAACGCGGCAACGCATTCGCCGGTGACACCGATGTTGCAGGGCTCCGCGTCAGCCAGGCGTTCGGCGCATTCCTGGGCGGCTGGATGGAACACGCGGCCGAACTGATGCCCTGCGTCGCCCCCACCGTCAACTCCTACAAGCGCTACCAGGCCCAGAGCTGGGCACCAACGGGCTTGGCCTGGTCACCGGACAACCGCACCGCGGGCTTTCGTGTGGTGGGAAGCGGGGCCTCGTTGCGCATCGAGTGCCGGCTGCCCGGCGCCGACGTCAACCCCTACCTGGCGTACGCCGGGGCGATCGCTTCGGGCATCGACGGCATCGACCGCGGCCTCGTGGCTCCCCCGGCCTTCGACGGCGACGTGTACTCCGACAGCTCCCTTCCCACCGTGCCGACCAGCCTCGACGATGCAGTGCGCTCCTTCGAGGCAAGCTCGTTCGCCCGGTCGGCGTTCGGCGATGCCGTGGTCGACCACTACTCCCACCATTGGCGAACCGAAGCCGCTGCCTATCGCCGAGCCGTCACCGACTGGGAGCGACGCCGATACTTCGAGCGGATATAGCGGCCGGTACGGGGTCGCACCCGAGTTGAGCAACCCGGTGCCTGACACCACGTTGCTCAACTTTCCGGGCTACAGATCCGGCAGTCGGTCGACCACACGGGTTGCGGCCTCCCACGCGTGGGCGAACTCCAGCACCGAGCGGTCCGCCTGATGACGTCCGACGAACTGCACGCCGACCGGCAGGCCGTCGGGAGTGAAGGCGGCCGGCATGGAGATCGCGGGGTGGGTGGTGCAGGTGATGTCGGAGCACACGCGCATCCAGTCGATGTAGGTCTCGAGCTCCTCACCGTTGATCTCGGTGGGGTACTCCAACGCATGCGGGAACGGCGGCACTTGGGTCACCGGGCACGCGAGGAACTCGACGTCCTCGAAGAACTCACCGACCCGCCGAAAGAGCTTGGCCTGCTTGCGGGACGCATCCACGTGGCTGCGAATGGTGGCCTTGCGCCCCAGCTCGATGTTCCAGATCACGGTCTCCTTCAGCTTGTCGCGATGCTCGTCGAGAAGCGGTCCCGAGCTCATCTCGAAGATCCACGCCCGCTGACTCTGAAAGATCTCGCGCGCATCAGACAGATCTGGGCATGCATCGATCACGTCACAACCGAGGTCGCTGAGTTGGTCGGGGATCCCCGCCATGGCGGAGCGGATCGAATCGTCGATCGGGAGACCGCCGAGGTCGGGCGACCAGGCAACCCTCACACCGGTGAGATCGCGCTCGAGCGACCCGGCGAAGACCTCCGGCGACTCGGTGTTGGCGGCCGGCGCCCGGCGGTCGGGTCCGGCGAGTGCCTGAAGAAACAGCGCGATGTCGGCGACCGAGCGGGCTATCGGACCCTCGGTGGCCATCGGAGACCATGCCGCACCCGTCGTGCTCGACGGCACCCGACCCGCGGAGGGTCGGAAGCCGACGACGTTGCAGAAGGCGGCCGGGTTGCGAAGCGAACCCCCGAGGTCGGAGCCATCGCACAGAGGCAGCATCCGAGTCGCGAGAGCGACGGCGGCGCCACCGCTGCTGCCGCCGCACGTGCGCTCGAGGTCATAGGGGTTGGCCGTCACGCCGAACACCGGGTTGAACGTGTTGGACCCTGCCCCGAACTCGGGCGTGTTGGTCTTGCCGACGGTGACAGCCCCGGCTGCGATCTGACGTTCGACCACCAGCGCATCGCGTGCGGGCACCCAGTCGGCGAAGACCGGCGATCCCATCGTCGTGCGGATCCCCTCTGTCTCGGCGAGATCCTTGTGGGCGACAGGGAGCCCGTGCAGCACCCCCAGATCCTCGCCGCGGGCCGCTGCGTCGTCGGCGGCGGCGGCTCGCTCGCGAGCGAGCTCGGGCACCAACGTCACGATGGCGTTGACGGCTGGGTTGACCTCCTCGATCCGCGCGAGGTGCGCGTCGAGGAGCTCGCGGGCGCTGATCTCGCGGGCAGCCAGAAGTGAGCGCAGCTCGACAGCGGTGCGGTGCGTCAGAGGACTCTCAGCCATCGGCGCAGTTCAGCACCCGCGGGGCGGCCGAGCCAGCAGGACCGGCACGGCCGCAGCTCCCGCAGACGAGTCACCGACGAGCTGGCCAGGAGTTGAGCTCAGCCGAGCAGGTCGGCGGTCAGCTTCGATCCGTCGACGTTGTATCCGCCACAGAGGACCTCACGGTCATCGAGGCCATTCCAGCCGTCTTCGAGCGGGTACATCGGGAAGATGTCGATCGGGGATGTCTCGTACGGTTCACCGATCGCCGCCTCGAAGCGCTCGAGGCATCCGAGCGCGGCGTCCATCTCCACCGAGTCGAGTCCGGGCCAATCCCCATCTGCCAGGTCGAACGCGGCGTAGATCTGCACATCGTGGGGTTCGTCACACGGAACCCCCGGCACGTCGGAGATCGCGTCCGCCTCCGTCGACTGGTTGAAGCAGTCTCCAACCTTGAGAACGAAGACGCCGACGTCACCACCCTCGACGATCGTTCCGGAATCGTCGCGGGTCGAGTTGTCGGTCGTTGCGTCGTCGCTGCAGGCGGCGATCACGAGCGCGAAGGCGACAAGGGGCACAAGGAGGCGTTTGAAACTCATGCCCCGTTTTCGGTCAGCGAGGCGGACGCCTTGACCCCAGAACCGTACGATGCCCCCATGACCGGCGAACGCGACTCCCGTACGCAGCAGACCGTCGAGCTGCTCCAAGCCATGATTCGCAACGAGTGCGTCAACGACGGAACCGCCGAGTCCGGCTTCGAGACGCGCAACAGCGATCTCCTCCAGCAGGTCGTCGAGGGACCTGGGGTCGACATCGAGACCTTCCACCCCAGCCCCGAGAGGGCGTCGCTGGTCGCCCGCATCGAGGGAAGCGATCCCGACGCCCCATCGCTGTGCCTCATGGGACACACCGACGTCGTTCCGGTCAACCCCGACGGCTGGTCGCGGGATCCCTTCGGCGGCGAGCTGGTCGACGGAGAAGTGTGGGGGCGCGGCGCTGTCGACATGCTCAACCTGACGTCGTCGATGGCCATCGCGTTCCGGCACCTCGCGGACACGGGTTTTCGCCCCAAGGGCAATCTCATCTACTTCGGGGTGGCCGACGAGGAGTCCGGCTCCGCGTACGGGGCGCAGTGGATGGCCGACCACCACGCCGATGCGATTCGCGCCGACTACGTCCTCACCGAGAACGGTGGCTTGCACTCCGGGCCGGCGGAGTCGCCCGTGGTGGGTATGAACGTCGGCGAGAAGGGTGTCGCGTGGCGGCGCCTGCGTGTGAGGGGAACGCCAGGCCACGGCTCGCGTCCGTTCCGCTCGGACAATGCGCTCGTCCGGGCGGCGGCAGTCGTGCAGCGGATCCACGAGTACCGGCCCGAACCACAGTTTCACGAACTCTGGCGCCATCAGGTCGACAGCATGGACCTCGACTCCGAAACGCGGGCGATCATGCTCGACCCGGTCAAGATCGAGGACTACCTCGATGCGCACCCCTCCGTTGGGACCGCGGCGCACTTCTACAGCTGCACCCACACCACCTTCTCCCCCAACCTCGTCGAGGCCGAGCACGGGATGAAGACCAATGTGATCCCCGACCAGGTCGAGATCAACGTCGACATCAGGACGCTGCCGGGCGAAGGCGCCGACGAAGTACAGGCCCATCTCGACGCCGCACTCGGCGATCTGGCCGATCACGTCGAGGTCGAGATCATCATGAACGACCCCGCGTCGATCAGCCAGATCGACACCCCGCTGTGGGACACCCTGCAGAAGGCCGTCGGCCGGCCCTTCCCCTCCAGCCGCCTCGACCCGCAGCTCATCATCGGCTTCACCGATGCCCGGGTCTACCGAAACATGGGTGCGGTCGCGTACGGAGCTGGTCTGTTCTCGCCCGACCTCGCCGCCGCCGATTTCGGGAGCCGCTTCCACGGCAACGACGAGCGAATCGACATCGAATCGCTCGCTCTCACCACCCAGCTGTGGCTCGACGTCTGCAACGACTTCTGGCCCTGAGGCCGCCGCCTCAATGGTCGGGTCGACGCCCGGTGTAGTTGGCCCGCAGCCGCAGATCGGTGCGCTCGGCATACTCCTCGATCGCATGGGCGAGCCAGCCCGCCATGCGCGCGAACGCGAAGATCGACTCCCCTGCCCGCGTGCCGAGGTCGAGCGACAGAGCCAGCGCACCCAGCGCGAAATCGACGTTCGGCGCGGGAAAGCCCCTCTCGGCCGCGAGCTGTTCGATCTCCCGTGTCACCGAGACCACAGTGGAGTCCGGCAGCGCCTGCTCGATCCTTCCGATGAGCGCCGGGTATCGGGGATCGCCGTCGGGATAGAGCGTCTGGCCGAGTCCGGGTACCCGCCCGAACCGCTGAAGGGCCTCGGCCACGGCTGCGTTCGCCCCCGATTCGACGGCTTCCCGCAAGAGGCGGAACGTCTCGACGGACGCCGCTCCATGAAAGGCGCCGCTCAAGACCGCGAGCCCCGAACCGAGCGCTGCGTAGGGGTCGGCGTGAAAGGAAGCAGCGATGCGGACGGCCGCGGTCGAGGCGGCGACCTCGTGATCCGCGAGGAGGACGAGAGCCGCCTCGATCAACTCGCTGCCTGCAGCGCTGGGCGGCCCGTCGGCGATCGCGTGCCCGACGCGCGCGGCGTAGGACATTGTCCCGTCGACCTCGGCGACGCTCTCCACCAGGCCGGCGAGCCAGTCACCACACCGCGACGCAACGCCCTCGGGGCGAAGATCCACCCGCAACTCGTCGTGAGCGGCCAGCGCCGGCACGACCGCGCGCACCCGGTCGAGCAGTGACGCCCGCTCGGGGAGGACGTCGACCGCCCGTCGCCCAACGGCGACAGTCCTCTCGTCGGCCGTCCACGCCGCTGGGCCGAACTCGCCGGTCCACAGCAGGCACGCCACCTCTTCGAACGACCGCTGGCCGATGAGCTGCAGAGGATCCCAGCCCCGATAGAAGAACCGCCCACCTTCGACGAGCGTCACGGCCGACTGGAACTGGACGTCGGCGAGACGATCGCGCCCCGTCGATCGACCACGGCGTGCGACCTGATCGAGTTCGACGGGATCGAACCAGCTCACCCGGCTGCCCTGTCGCCGCAGCGACGTCACCACGCCCCGCGAGGCGTAGGCGTACAGCGTCTCGACCTTCACGCCCAACATCGCAGCGGCGTCTCGGGCGGAAAGAAGATGATCGTCCTCAGCCACGGGGTGATGGTACTTGATCATTGATCAATCTTGATCAATGTGTGCAGATCACCAACACTGACCCCATGACAGACGTCGCCCGTTCAGACAGGAGAGAGACAGGCACCACCGGCGCTTCGTCGGGCGTGAAGGTCGAGCCGCTCGTTGCTCCCCGCGGCCTCAAGGGAGTGGTCGTGACAGACACCGAGATCGGAGACGTCCGTGGCCTCGAGGGGTTCTTCCACTACCGGGAGTACCCGGCCCCGGAGCTCGCGAGGCACCAATCGCTCGAGGAGGTGTGGTTCCTCCTCGTGAACGGTCGGCTTCCGAACGCGACCGAGATTGACGGCTTCCGCGACTCCATCGCGCTCCATCGCCACGCGTCGCCCGAGACCGCTGCGGTCATCAGCTCAGCCGCAGTGGCATCGCCGAGGCCGATGGACCTCCTCAGGACAGCGCTCTCCTGCCAGGCGGGGGACGGTTCCTGGTTGGACACGACCCGCGACGAGAGGCTGCGAACCGCGAATGCGCTCGCGGCGGTGCTGCCCACGTTGGCTGCGACGGCATGGTGCGCGATCGATGGCCGGGATGCTCCGTCACCCGACAGCGGCCGCCCGATCGTGACGGACTACCTGCGGATGGTCACGGGACGCGAGCCGGCACAGCAACACGTGGCCGCCCTCGAGCGTTACATGCTGCTCACGATCGACCACGGGCTGAATGCCTCGACCTTCACCTGCCGCGGAGTGACCAGCACCGGCGCGTCGTTCGGTTCGGCAGCGGTCGCGGCGCTCGGGGCCCTGTCGGGTCCGCTTCACGGCGGAGCGCCCTCGTTGGTGCGCGACATGCTGCGCGAGATCGAGACGCCCGAACGTGCGAGAGCATGGATCCGCGACACGATCGGCCGCGGCGACAAGCTGATGGGGTTCGGCCACGCGGTGTATCGCACCGAGGATCCACGGTCCGCGTTGCTGAAGGAGACCGGTCTCGATCTCGGGGGTCCGCTCGCCGAACTCGCGGCGGCCGTCGAGCCGATCGCCCTCGAGGAGATGGAGCGCCATCGCCCCGGAGCGGACCTGCGCACGAACGTGGAGTTCTACGCTGCGGTCGTCCTCGACGCGGTCGGGCTGCCGCCGGAGATGTTCACGCCGACCTTCGCCGTCAGCCGAATGATCGGCTGGATGGCCCACGCGCTCGAACAGGCTGACGACAACAAGATCATCCGCCCGTCGAGCCGCTACGTGGGGCCCCCACCGCCCTCTGAATTTCCAGTATCCGCCCTCTGAATTTCCAGTATCCGCCCTCTGAATTTCCCCTATCGACGTAGTGCAAACCTTCTGAGAGCGCCAATACACTGGCCGTCATGGCCCCTCACTCGGACACCGCGGGCACCCCGCTCTTCGAGATCGCGGACCTCGAAGTCCGCGCCGCCGAAGGCCCCGCCATCCTCCATGGCGTCGACCTCACGATCCACCCCGGCGAAGTACACGCCATCATGGGTCCCAACGGCTCGGGCAAGTCGACGCTCGCGACCACCATCCTCGGCTCACCCGAGTACGAGGTGACATCGGGAAAGCTGCTCTTCGAGGGCGACGACATCACCGACTGGGACACCGACGTGCGGGCCAAGGCGGGGATCTTCCTCGCCTTCCAGTATCCGCAGGAGATCTCCGGCGTGTCGGTGCGCAACTTCTTGCGCCAAGCCGTGTCTGCCCGCAAGGGCGAAGAGGTGTCCACCATCGAGGTGTACATCGCGATGCAGAACTGGATGGAACGCCTCGAGATGGATCCGTCCTTCATGGACCGGTACCTCAACGAGGGCTTCAGCGGCGGTGAGAAGAAACGCAACGAGATCCTTCAGCTCGCGATGCTCCAGCCCGATCTCGCCGTCATGGACGAGACCGACTCGGGACTCGACATCGATGCCCTCAAGGTGGTCGCCCGTGGGGTTCGGGAGGTGCGGAGCGAACGCCCCGAGATGGGTGTGCTCCTCATCACGCACTACCAGCGATTGCTGACCGAACTCGAGCCCGACCACATCCACATCCTCGTCAACGGGCGGGTCGTCGCATCGGGCGGTGCCGAGCTGGCGGAGGAACTCGAACGCGACGGCTACGAGCGGTTCGAGCAATGACCCTTCCCGCCGACCTCAAGAGCCGCTTCCCGCTGCTTCAGCGCGAGGTCCACGGGTCGCCGATCGTCTACCTCGACAGTGCGTCGTCGTCGCAGAAACCGCAGTGCGTCCTCGATGCCATGGACACGTACTACCGCACGATCAACGCCAACGTTCATCGTGGCGCCTATGAGATCGCGGCTGCGGCAACAGATGCGATGGAGCGAGCCAGGAACCTGGTCGCCGAGTTCGTCAGCGCCCGGTCGGTGTCGGAGATCGTCTTCACCAAGAACGCGACAGAGGCGCTCAACCTCGTCGCCAGGTCGTGGGGCGGCGCCAACCTCGGGCCAGGCGACGCCGTCGTCGTCACCGAGATGGAGCACCACGCCAACATCGTTCCGTGGCAGATCCTGGCGGCCGAGAAGGGCTTCGAGATCCGCTGGATCTCCCTGACCGACGACGGTCAGCTCGACCTGAGCGACCTCGATCGGCTGCTCGATGGAGCCAAGCTCGTGGCCTTCACCGCGATGAGCAACGTGCTGGGCACCCTCAATCCCGTCCGACGTATCGCCGACGCCGCTCACGCAGCAGGGGCGCTCGTCGCGGTGGATGCCAGTCAGCACGTCCCCCATCTCCCGACCTCGGTGGTCGAGATGGGAGCCGACTTCGTCGCGTTCACGGGCCACAAGATGTGCGGTCCCACCGGGATCGGGGTGTTGTGGGCACGGGCAGAACTGCTCGACGCGATGCCTCCGTTCCTCGGCGGCGGCGAGATGATCCTCGACGTTCGCAAGGACGGCTTCACCGCCAATGAGATCCCGCACAAGTTCGAAGCGGGAACGCCGCCGATCGCGGAGATCGTCGGACTGGGCGCTGCTGTGGAGTTCCTGATGGACCTCGGGATGGACAACGTCCGCGAGCACGAGGTGGCCCTGACCGCCTATGCGCTTCGTACGCTGACCGACCGCTACGGCGACGACATCACGATCCACGGGCCCGCCGAACCGGCGAGTCGAGGGGGCGTGCTGTCGATCGCGTATCGCGACGTGCATCCCCACGACATCAGCCAAGTGCTCGACCAGCGCGGGGTGTGCGTGCGGGCCGGGCACCACTGCGCCAAACCCCTCATGCGCGAGCTCGGGGTGGGAGCGACCGCACGCGCCTCGCTGTACGTGTACAACGACGAATCCGACATCGACACCCTCGCCGACGCACTCGCCGAAGCCGGTGAGTTGTTCGGCTTCTGATCAACCAGGACCTGCCGGACCATGCCAGGACTCGAAGACCTCTATCGCGAGATCATCCTCGACCACTATCGCAACCCGCGGAACCGCGGCGAGCTCGAGTCGCCCCCCGCCCGGCGCACCGAGGGATTCAACCCGCTCTGCGGGGACGAGGTGGTGGTGACCCTCGACGTCGACGGCGACGTCGTGATCGACGTCAAGATCGGCGGCCAGGGGTGCAGCATCAGCCAGGCATCAGCGTCGATGATGACCGCCGCGGTCAAGGGAAAGACCTTCGAGGAGATCCGCGAGATCACCCGGGCCTTCAAGGCAATGATGTCGATCCACGAAGAGTCGATAGGCGGCGATGGGGCCGACGAACCCAAGGACGTCGGCGACCTTCAGCTGGGCGATCTCGAGGCGCTGCGCGGCGTCGTGAAGTTCCCGGTACGTATCAAGTGCGCGACCTTGTCGTGGAACACCCTGATCAGCGGCCTCGAGCAAGACGACGACGCCTGAGGGAGCTTCCTCACCAACGGTGACCAGGCGGGACGCCGGTCACATGCTCCTTGATCCGCCGGGTGGTCGCCGCCGATGTCCCCTGCGGCAGCTCGTCGGGTGCGAACCACCCCACTTCGGCGATCTCCGGCGACGTCGTCGGCCCGACCTCCCAGTCCTGCACCACGAAGACGACCACGTGATCGCTCTTGTGCTCGCTGAACGACGAGTACACGCCGTGGACTCGCTGGGGCGTCTCGGGCAGCTCGATGCCGGTCTCTTCGCGGAGCTCGCGACTCATCGCTTCGACGAGAGACTCACCCACCTTGACCCCACCGCCGGGGAGGAACCAGCCCTCCCGGTAGGTGTGGCGCACGAGGCAGATCCGACCCTCGCCATCGATCACCAGCCCGCGCACGCCCATCGTGAGCCGCGCCGGTCTGATCCGCCCCCACATCCGGTAGAGGCGGTACAGGGTTCGCCTCATGCGAGGGTCGCCACGCCGCCGAGAAGAGGTCTCGGTCTCACGCGAGGCAGCTTATGCCGCTCCTTAACCGTCCAGAAAAGCCGACGACCGGACCGGTAGACCGCCGTTCCAGTGAAGAGGCCACACCAATGATGCATGCAGATCCCCTCTCCGGCGTCCCCGTGTTTCCCGAGAAGCGCAAGGGGTACGACCAGGCCACCGTCGACCAGTACGTGCACGCCCTTCAGATCCAGCTCACCGACGCCCAGACCCGGCTCGTCGAGGCCGAGGACCAGATGCGTCGCGCCGCGCTCGATGTGCAGCCGTCCGACAGCGAGTCAGCGGCAACCCTCCAGGCGGCGAAGCAGATCGCGGACGAGACGATCACCGACGCCAAGACCCGCGCCCAGACCGCACTCGACGAGGCGCGCGACCGAGCAGCCCAGATCCTCGAAGACGCACAGGAGCGCATGGAGCATGCGCGCGGCGTCAACGAGAAGATCGAGCAGATGAAGAGCGAGACCACCGCCTACGTGGCGGACGCCGAGCGACACGTCCAGGCGATTCGGGCAGCTGCCTCAGAAGAAGCCATCGCCCTCAAGGAGGAAGCGATCGAAACCGCGCGTTCCACCCGGGAGGACGCCGAACTCCACGCCTCGGAGGTCCGTCGCAAGGCCGACGCCGACGCGGTTGCTCTGCGAAACGACGCTCGCGATCAGATCGCGCAGGCCAAGATCGCCATCCGCGAGGCCGAGGATCGAGTGATCGTCGCCGCCAAGGAACGAGCAGAGACCATCGAAGCCGACGCCGAGATGGCGGCGGGCAACACGATCACCGAGGCCCGTGAACAGGCATCGATGATGGTCGAGGACGCCGAGCAAGCAGCCGAACGCACCACGAACGATGCGATGGAAGCCGCGCACGAACGCCTGAGCGAGGCGGCCGCAGCCGGCCAGCAGATCGTCGCAGAGGCCCGCGAGCGCTCCGCCGCCGAAGCCCGCGAATCCAAGGCCGAGCTCGAGACCCAACTGCTCGCGCTCGCCGAGCAGCGAGAGACGCTGGGGCGGTCGATCGACGGCCAACGTTCGGTGATTCTCGGGCAACGCGAAGCGCTCACCTCGGCCATCGAGGAGATGCAGCACGTGCTCGAGGACACACTCAGCGACGCGGTGTTGATCGACCTGAGCTCCGACGATGGGTCCGGCGACCGTGACGAGCTGGTCGCGGAGATGCTCGACAATTCCCTCTGAGCTTCGCTTCCCTCTGAGCTTCGCTTCCCTCTGAGCTTCGCTTC
>CAZVUM010000043.1:21522-24632 GCA_964629575.1 uncultured Acidimicrobiales bacterium
TTCCCTCTGAGCTTCGCTTCCCTCTGAGCTTCGCTTCCCTCTGAGCTTCGCTTCTCTGTGAGGGGAGCTCAGGCGAGAGGGTCGGCGAACGGGTCGTCCTCTGGCGCGCCGCCCAGACCACTGGGCCCTCCCAGACCACTGGGCCCTCCAAGACCACTGGGCCCTCCAAGACCACTGGGCCCTCCAAGACCACCTAGACCCCCGATGGACACAGCGACACCGCCGTCGTCTTGGCCGGACTGGTACTCCCCGTAGCCGCCGTCTTCGAGCTGTTGGGCCAGCTCGGGACCGCCACTGTCGACGATCTGACCGTCCACCAGAACGTGCACCCGGTCGGGTGGCAGATGATCGAGTAGACGGTGATAGTGCGTGATCGCGAGGACCCCGAGGCCCTCCTCCGTCATCGCTTCGATACGAGCCGCGCATTCGCGCAGTGCGTCGATGTCGAGACCCGAATCGAGCTCGTCGAGGATGGCGATCTTGGGGCGCAGCACCGCGAGCTGTGCTGTCTCGTTGCGCTTCTTCTCACCGCCGCTGAGGTCGACGTTGAGCGGCCGATCCAGCAGATCCGCACGGAGTCCGATCGCGGCCGCCTCGTCGGCGAGCTGCTCCACGATCCCGTCAGCAGACCCGCCGCCCGACGTGACAGCGAGCGAGAGCGTCTCACGCAGCGACACCCCCGGAACCTCCGTGGGGTACTGCATGGCGAGAAAGAGACCAGCGTGGGCGCGTTCCCAGGGGGCGAGGGCGAGAAGATCGATGTCGCCGAGATGGACCGAGCCCGCGGTCACCTCATAGCCAGGCCGCCCCATCACGACATGGCTGAGGGTGCTCTTGCCCGAACCGTTGGGGCCCATCACCGCGTGGACCTCGCCGGGTCCGACGTCGATGTCGATGCCTTTGAGAATCTGCTGACCAGCGACAGACGCCTCGAGACCCGAGACGACCAGCCGGTGGGACGACGCATCGGTCATGGCAGCTCCACCTCCACGCCATCGCCCAGGTGGACGGTGTAGACCGGCACGGGTTGGGTCGCGGGAAACACGTCGGGCTCGCCGGTGGTGAGGCTGAACCTCGAGTAGTGCTTGGGGCACTCGATGCTGCAGTCGTCGGACCACACCTGGCCTTCGGACAGCGAATAGTTGGCGTGGCTGCAGCGATCGCCGACGGCGTGAAAGTCGTCTCCGATGCGCACCAGGGCGATGCGATGTCCTTCGACGTCGAACCGGCGGGCTTCACCGTCGCCGAGCTCGTCGATTCCGCAGAGATGCACCCGATTCATGCCACCGCCTCCTCGAGCTCCTGCAGCGACAGCATCTCGCCGATCCGTTGCCCGGTCGCGTCCCCCACCTCGTCGACGGGCAACTGCTCGAGCACCTCGGCGAAGAAGCCTCGGACGACCAGCGCCTCGGCGATCTCGGTCGGCACGCCGCGGCTCTCGAGGTAGAAGCGCTGTTCCTCGTCGACGGGGCCGACGGCCGACGCGTGGCTGCACTTCACGTCGTTGTTCTCGATCTCGAGGTTGGGCACCGACTCGGCCCAGGCGTCCTCGCTCAGCTTGAGGTTGCGGTTGGTCTGGTACGCGGCGACATCGAAGGCGTCGGGTTCGATGCGGATCATGCCGGTGTAGATCGCCCGGCTCGCATCGTCGACCGCGCCCTTGAAGAGCAGGTTGGAGTTGGTGTGCGCACCGACGTGCTGCTGGAAGGTCCGGAAGTCGAGTTGGGTGTCACCTCGACCGAAGTAGACCGCGCTGATGTCGCCCGTCGAGCCCGTGCCCACCATTCGAGTGTCGATACGAGCGCGTGCATAGCCGCCGCCGAGCGCCACGTGCGAAACCGCCAGATGTGCGTCGCGGCCGATGTCGGAGCGCTGCGAACCGATCTGCCAGACCTGCGGGCCGACCTCTTGAACGGTGAGGTGGCGCACCCGCGCCGCTTGCCCGACCTCGATTTCGCTGACGGGGCACAGCAGGGCACGCACATCGCTGCTCGCGTGATGTTCGACGATGGTGGCTTCGCTGTTCTCACCGGCGATCACGACCACCCGCGGAAACAACGCCAGCCCGTCCACGTCGACGTAGTGGCGGACGACCACAGGGCCCTCGACCACAGCGTTCGGGTCGATGACGATTGCGATCGGGGCCGAACCGAGGGCGACGTTGTAGTCGGAGAACACGTCGACGGCATCGACCATCACCGATCCGACCCGTTCGAGTCCGTCGTCGCCGGAGAGAACTTCGACGCCGGCAGCCGTGACCTCGGAACGGGTCACAACGCCGTTGGTCACCTGGACCACGGCGGCGGCGCCGGAGTCGAGGGCAGCGGTCAGCCCGGGGTCGGTGGACCCGCCACCGGGAGCCGCCGGTGTGTAGCTGGCGAGATCGAGGTCGTCGATGGGCGTGTAGCGCCACACCTCTTCCTCGAAGGACGGGAGGCCGCTCTCAACGGCCCGCTCGAACGCGGCCAGCCTGCGGCTCTGGATCTGGTCGGAGCCGCCGAGATCAGCGACCGCCTGAGGGGAGAACACGAGGGCGAATTCTACCTACGCGCGTAGGAGAAACCCCCTCTCAGCCGACGGCCGATCAGCGCTTTCGCTTCTTCTTGCGTTTGGCGGCGCGGGCTTTCTTGGTCAACCGCGGCAAACGACCGGTCTTGCGCTTCCGTTCGGCCGCGATCTCTTCGAGGATCTGTGGCCCTGCGGAGTTGACAATGTCCTCTGCTTCGTCGAGAAGAGCGGCGATCGAGTCGTCGTCGCCGAGGGAAGGCGGTTCGTCGGGAAACTCGTTGACCCCCAGCGTTCCGTGGTCCCAGCCGGCGTCAAGACGCCGCGGTGTGTAGGACGGGCAGTCCTCGGGGCATCTCCACGGCGCCTCGGGCGCGAGGTCGAGGTTGCACTTCCTCACCGTGTCCCCGTTGGGGTACGAACGGCTCTCGTAGTGGCGGCAGTTGGTCCGCATGGGCATGGGACCATTCTGCCAGGAGTGGGGCGGTACTCCCACGCAGTGGCAGAGCCGTGGCTAGGACATCCACGTGGGAGGAGCCCGAAGGGCGACGAGCCGTGGCTAGGACATCCACGTGGGAGGAGCCCGAAGGGCGACGAGCCGTGGC
>CAZVUM010000043.1:24732-39155 GCA_964629575.1 uncultured Acidimicrobiales bacterium
GAGCCGTGGCTAGGACATCCACGTGGGAGGAGCCCGAAGGGCGACGAGCCGTGGCTAGGACAATGCGGCGGCCATGGCGATTGCTCGGTGGGCCTCGTCCACGTGGAGGTTCTCGATCATCTTTCCATCGACGGTGAGGACACCGCGGCCATCGGCCTCGGCGGCCTCGAATTCCTCGATGACCCGCCGGTGGAAGTCGAGCTCTTCGAGACTGGGCGAGAAGGCCTCGTTGCACGGAGCCACCTGGCTCGGGTGGATCAACGTCTTGCCGTCGAAGCCAATGAGCGCCCCCTGGCTGCATTGAGCCACGAAGGCGTCCTCGTTCTTGATGTCGTTGAAGACGCCGTCGAGGATCGTGATGTCGGCTTCTCGGGCGGCCAGCATGCACATCGCCAGATACGGCAGGAGTGCGGCGCGATCGGGGGTGAGCGTGGCGCGCATCTCCTTGGCCATGTCGTTGGTGCCCATGACGAGAGCGCCGACCCGCTCGTGGTGCGCGATGTCACCCACGTTGAGGATTCCGGTGGGTGTCTCGATCATGGCCCAGATCATCGTGTCGTCGGGAGCCCCAGCCTCGCCGAGGAGCCTTTCGACCTCTTCGATGTAGGCCGCGCTGTTGACCTTGGGGATCACGACGGCGCTCGGCGCGGCTGCTGCGGCCGCACGAACGTCGTCGGCGCCCCACGGCGTGTCGAGCCCGTTGCATCGGATGGTCAGCTCGCGGCGACCGTATTCGCCCGAGGAGGCGGCGGCGCACGCTTGCTCCCGGGCAACCTCCTTGGCGTCCGGGGCGACGGCGTCCTCGAGGTCGAAAATCAGGGCATCGGCGCCGATGTCCTTCGCCTTCTCGAGTGCGCGGGCGTTGGCCGCCGGCATGTACAGCACGCTGCGGCGGGGGCGATAGTCGGCCATGGTTCCTCCTCGGCTCAAAAGCCGTAGGTCGCGGCGAGTTCGGGGTCGCGGGACGAAAGGTCTTCGGCGAGTGCCAGGACCACCTTGCACTGCTTGACGGAGGCGTCGTCTTCCATCTTTCCGTCGAGCATGATCGCACCGGTGCCATCGCCCATGGCCTCCACGACGCGACGGGCGTGCGCCACGTCGGCGGGATCGGGTGAGAAGACGGTCTTGGCGATCGAGATCTGTGCGGGGTGAAGGCTCCACGCACCGACGCAACCGAGCAGGTAGGCATTGCGGAACTGGTCCTCGCACGCGGTGGTGTCTGCGATGTCGCCGAAGGGCCCGTAGTAGGGAAGGATCCCGTTCATCACGCAGGCGTCGACCATGCGAGCCAACGTGTAATGCCAGAGATCCTGCTGGTAGATCGCCCGCGGTGCGTCGGCGTCGTCACCATCGGGATCCTGACGGACGAGATAGCCGGGGTGGCCACCGCCGACGCGGGTGGTCTTCATGCGGCGGTTGGCGGCGAGATCGGCCGGGCCGAGGGAGATGCCCTGCATGCGGGGGCTAGCTGCGCAGATCTCCTCGACGCGAGCGACACCTGCGGCGGTCTCGAGAATCGCGTGAACGAGCAGGGGCTCCGACCGGCCCACCTTCGCTTCGAGCTGGGCGAGCAGGCGATCGACGTAGTGGATGTCCTCGGGGCCCTCGACCTTGGGGACCATGATCACGTCGAGAGCATCGCCGCACTCGGTGACAGCCGCGATGAGGTCGTCGAGCCCCCACGGGGAATCGAGGGAGTTCACACGGGTCCAGAGCTGGGTGCCGGCACTGTCGCCCGACGGATCCCACGCTTGGCACACGTCCACGAGACCGGAGCGAGCCGTCTCTTTCTCGCTGGCCGGAACCCCGTCCTCCATATTGGCGAGCAAGACGTCGACCTGCTCGGCCATCGAGGGGACCTTCGACCTCATCTTCTCGTTGGACGACGGGAAGAAGTGGATCATCCGCGACGGCCCGAACGGCACCTCGCGGACCGGTTCGGGTGCGCCGACCGCCAGGGGGGCGAAGAACGTCTTGGGACTACGCATGAGGGGGTGCTCCGTCTCGATTCGGGCGCCAACGCTAGTGACCGGCGACGTTCGCTGCGAGTGTTCGCCCTCGCTCACCCGGATCGAATCGGGACGTGACGCTCGGCACATGTGACCGATGGCCCATTGACCGAAGACTCGATCAGGAGGAGGGTGCACCACCGCAACATCGAGGGGGACTCTCATGCGGCTCTTTTCACGAATCGCGACCTTGCAAGGACCGCCGGCTGACGTCGGCGCCTGGGCAGTCGAGATGACGGAGTTGGTCAACGACAGCACGGATCTCGACATCAGCCTCTGGCAGGGCTCATTCGGCTATCCGATGGGAACCGTCATCTGGAGCACCATCGTCGAGGGACGGGCCCAGCTCATGGAAGGGCAGGCGCAGCTCATGGCCAACCCCGCCTACCACGAACTCGGGTCTCGGGCAGCGGAGTGGGCCTCGCCCTTTGGGGCCCAGGACACCCTGCGGAACCTCGTCCACGCGACGCAGGAACCGAGTGGGCCGCCGCCGGTGGGATCGGTGAGCAACGTCGTGACGGCGACGCCGAACAACGGCAAGCTGGCCGACGCGATGGCCTGGGGGGTCGAAGTGGCTGATCTCTACACCTCGATCACCGGGGCGGGCGTCGGGTTCCTCGCAGATGCCTACGGCACGTTCGGTCAGATGACCTGGATCGCAGGCTTCGACACCCCGGCTGCCGCGGACGAAGCCGAAGACAAGCTCAACGCCAGCGCGGACTACATGGCTGCCATCAACAGCGCTGGGGACCTCTTCGTGCCTGGCTCCGGAGAGCAGCGGATGATCGTCCGCGTCGCCTGAGAGACACTGCCGCCGCCCGCGCGCGGGGCGGGCGCGCACAGTGCCACGACCCGTGAGGACATTGGTTGATGCCTCACTGAGCGCGGTAGATTCTCGCCGTGGATCGGCAGTGCCGGGGAGGCCCGCGGCGATGACCGGCCAGTGGTTGCTCGTGGGAGGAGTCAACGTCCTGGTCGCGTTGCTCGCTGCCGCGGTCTGGGCGCGGGCTCGTGGCCCAGAACCAGCCGACCCGGACGACATCACACCCAACCGAGAAGCGCTCCCTCAGCCCACCGGGCAGCGGCTCAAACACATCGTTCTCAAACACATCGTTGTGGTGGGCCCGCTCGTCGGAGTCGACGGCGATGCCGTCAACACCGCTGCCGCGCTTCGGGCGGCCAGGGCACGCTCCGACGCGGTGGTCACCGCGACCACCGGAACGACGGGTCCGGGACTCGGGACAGCCGAAGCGATCGCCGCCGCCGATCTCGTGGTGCTCACTGAGAAGGGCGACCGGGCTGAGCCCTACCTCTCCATGGCCGCAGCAGCCGGCGCAGCGACCATCGTCGTCGCACCACTGGCCGACGACCCCGACGCGTTCGAACGCTTGGCCGGCCTACACACCGCCCGGGAGACCATGGCGTTCGACGTCGCCCTCGGTCCCGAAGTTGCCTTGGCCACGGCGCTCGAGGTGCTGCGCTCCCCCGGCGAGCACATCATCGATGTCGAGCTGTCTGCAACGCTCGCCCCGGGTGCCGCCCACTACGAGGCACTGGACTCACTCCTGCTCGCCGGTGCCCTGCTGCATTCCGATGTTCCTGCCGGCGACTGGCGCCTGGAGCTCACCGAAGCGCCACGCCCCGCTCAGGCGGGGATCATCACCACCGACACGCGCAAGATCGAATGGCGCTACGACGGCGAGGTGGGCTCGGCCATCGGCGCAGTGACCGTGACCCCCGAGATCGAGACGTCCACCGAGGTCCGGGTCCGCATCGACCCCGTTCAGCAGTTCCAACACGCGATCGACGCGGCGCTCGCCTTCGACGGCCCCGGTGAGCCCTACCCCCTCACCCGCCGCCTGCTCCAAGCCAGGCAGGAGTACTGGGCTGTTCTATAGCTGCGGGCTCGATCCGGCCCTGACGGGCCTCGACTCACACCGCAGACCTGTAGCTGCGGGCTCGATCCGGCCCCGACAGCCCCGGGCGGCCAATAGTGTCCTCGGATGACACACGACGCGTTCGACCTCACCGGTCAGGTAGTGGTGGTGACCGGCGGTGGCACCGGCATCGGGGCGGGTATCGCCAAGGTCTATGCCGCGGCCGGCGCGGCGGTGGTCGTGGGAGCGCGGCGGCCCGAGCACATCGAGCGCGTTGCCGCCGAGATCACCGACGCAGGTGGACGGGCCCTCGCAGTGCCGACCGACGTCACTGACACCGCATCGCTGACAGCGCTCGCCGACGCCGCCGTTCAGGAGTTCGGCTCCCTGTCGAGCTGGGTCAACAACGCTGGCGGCTCGCCCCATCGGGAGCCGCTCACCGAACTGAGTCGCCAGGGTTGGGACGACTGCTTCGCGCTCAACGTCACCGCGCTGTGGGAGGCGAGCGTTATCGCCGCCGAGCGCATGGACGCAGGGGCCATCGTTCGCCCTCGAGCTCGCGCCGAAGATTCGCGTCAACTGCATCTGCCCCGGCTGGGTCGAGACCGAGATCATGATGACGGCGATGAACTACACGGCCGCGGACCTCGACAAGGTCGCGTGCCGAATCCCGATGCGTCGTATGGGTACACCCGAAGATCTCGGCCTGGCCGCCCTCTACCTGGTCGCTCCTGCGTCGGCATGGGTGACCGGGCAGATCATCGACATCTCGGGCGGGTCGTAGCCCGGTGCGTCGGGCCGGTCAGACTTCTCCGCCTGCGAGGACCAGATCGACCGCGGCGAGGCGAGAGGCCATGTTCCTCAGCAGGGCCCGCGCTGCGGCAGGACAGCCGAGCACCAGATCGACAAAGCCCGCCCCGTCGATCTCGATCGCGGTGACGTGGGTGGCTGCCGTGACCGTGGCCGACCTCGGTTCTTGGGCCAGCGCACTCATCTCGCCGACGAATTCGCCTGCCGTCGCGGCGCCCACGCGGACCCCACCTCGCATCACGTCGACGTTGCCGCCAAGCACGACCCACCACGACGAGCCCTCATCGCCCTCGACGCAGATTCTCTGGCCTGCCTCGAACGCCGTCGTGCCGATGATCGCCGACACCAAACCCTCCACCTCCTCGAGCTCCTCGATGTCGAAGGCCCCCACCAGCGCCATCACTTCCGCAGCGCCGCCACCGACGCTGGCCAATCCTCCCATGAACCGCTCCTCATCTGGTTGCTCTGGCCACCGTGTCGGGTCCGCCGGCTGCCTTCCGTGATGCGCGTCACAGAAGGCTCGGCCTGAACCGCGCATCGTTGCGAGATCGACTGCACAGCGGGACAGACATGTCGATGGACCGGTCACTCTCTGGCGCATCTTCGACCGCGGACGGCAGACTGAGGTTCGCGGAGGGGGTCGGCGGCACACAGTGAACTGCTCGAACTGCGGGGTCACCAACCGACCCTCGGCCAAGTTCTGCGACGAGTGCGGCACCGCGCTACAGC
Source organism: uncultured Acidimicrobiales bacterium (assembly GCA_964629575.1). GTDB lineage: Bacteria > Actinomycetota > Acidimicrobiia > Acidimicrobiales > Poriferisodalaceae > JAYPWI01. The sequence continues at coordinate 30,158 of CAZVUM010000043.1, forward strand.
GCCCATGCTCGAGCTGCGGCACCGAGTTGCGGCCCAGTGCGAAGTTCTGCGACGAGTGCGGCACGCCTGCCGACGAGGGCGTCGCGCCACCGGCAACGTCGCCCCCGTCGAGCACGGGCGATGCGGTCCGCAAGACGGTCACCGTTCTCTTCTGCGATCTGGTCGGATCCACTGCCTTCGCCGAATCGGTCGAGACCGAAACGGCCCGCGACGTGATGTCTCGCTACTACGACATGGTCCAGGCAGCCATCGACGAGAACGACGGAACGGTCATCAAGTTCATCGGTGACGGTGCCATGGCCATGTTCGGCGTCCCCGAGGTCGCGGAGGACGATGCGCAGAGGGCGGTGACCGCCGGTCAGCAGCTCCAGCGTCGCTTCGCCGAAGTCGCCGAGCTGGTGCATCGCCGCTTCGACCTCGACGTCGGGCTCCGGGTCGGCATCAACACCGGCGAAATCGTGATCGCCGACGGGGACGCGGACCTGGTGGGCGACGCCCTCAACACCGCGGCCCGACTCGAAGCGGCATGCACGCCTGGAGAGGTGCTCGTCGGCGAGGAGACGTGGCGCCTCACCCGCTCGACCACGGACTACGAGGTCCTCGGCGAGGTCGAGGTCAAGGGCAAGAGGGAGCCGATCGCGACCTTCCAGGTCGTTGAGACGCATGCGGACGACGACACCACGACGCCGTTCGTGGGCCGCTCCGGGGAGCTGAACCAGCTCGTGATCGCCATCGAGGCAGCGACCGCTCATCGCCATGCCGCACTGGTGACCGTGATCGGCTCGCCGGGAGTCGGCAAGACCCGCCTCGCGGCGGAGTTGGTCGATCGACTGGGCGACCGCACCGCGCGGTTCACGGTGCGCTGCGAACGGTCCGGCGGCGCGACCTTCTCCCCCATCGCCGACCTCCTGGGCAACCTGACCCGCCTCGACACCGAGGCCTCGTCCGAGACCATCGAACGAGCGGTGACCGATCTGTTCCCCGAGGCGACGTCCGAAGCAGGCAGAGTGGTGGCCCCGTTGGCCGCGTTGCTCGGCGTCGGCGCGGCGCGGTCGACAGAGGAGACCTTCTACGCCGTCCGCCGGTTGGTGGAGCTGCTCGCGGCCGAGGCGCCGCTGGTGCTCGTGGTCGATGACATCCAGTGGGCGGAGCCTCTGCTGCACGATCTGCTCGAGCACCTCAGCGAGTGGGTCACGGACGCACCGGTGCTTCTTCTGTGCCTCGCTCGACCCGAGCTGCGCGAGATCCGACCCACCCTCGCCGAGGAGGGTCGACGGGTCGCGGCATCGATCTCCCTCGAAGGACTCGACGCGTCCGCGACGGCCGAGCTCGCCGCACGCCTGTTGGGCGCCGAGTCGCTCCCGCAGGAGATTCTCGATCGCCTGCCTGAGTCGACCGAAGGCAACCCGCTGTTCGTGCGGGAGTTGGTGCGCATGCTCGCCGCGGATGGTGTGCTCATTCGCAAGGGGGACCGCTACGACCTCGCCGTCAACCCCGAAGGCCTCGACGTTCCACCCACGATCCAGTCGCTGCTGGCCACCCGCGTCGAGCGACTCCCCGCCGATGAGCGACGCATCATCGAGTTGGCCGGAGTTGTTGGGACCGAGTTCCCCCGCGGAGTGCTCGGCGCGCTCGCGCCCGACCTCGGTCCGGGCCGGATCGCCGACCTCATCGAACGGCTGCGACGCAAGGAGCTGATCGATTCGACGAGCCGTTACTGGGGAGACGAACCGGTCCTGCGCTTCCATCACGTACTGATTCGGGAGGCGGGCTATCGCCGAATCCTGAAGGGTGCCCGGGCGCTACTGCACACCACAGCCGCGGAGTGGCTCGGGGCCAATGCGTCGACAGCGCTCGGCGACCTCGATCCGATCATCGCCTTCCACCACGAGCAGGCCCACGGCTACCTGTCCGAGTTGGGCGCCGACGACGAGGAGCTGATGGAGGCCGCCTCGGCAGCCCTGGACCGGCTTCTTCCCGCGACCGAGCGGGCCATTGCCACAGACGACCTTCCCAGTGCAGGCCGGCTGGCCCGTCGCGGCCTTGCCGTGATCGACGACAACGACGTACGCCTTCCGGACCTGTTGACGGTGGCCTGCGAAGCGCTTCTCGGCACCGGCGACATCGCCGCTTCGACGCCATTGGTCGACCGACTCGTTCGGATCAGCGATGGCGATGAGCGACGGCAGGCGTGGGCAGCCTGCTACCGCTCCCAGCTGACCGTGGCGACAGCTCCCGAGATGTTGGCAGCAGTCACCGAACAACTCGAACAGGCCGCCGCTGTCCTCACCGATCTCCAGGACACAGGCGGCGTTGCCAAGGCGCACCAGGTCCGTGCCGGCGCCCTCGCCCGACTGGGCCGCATCGGCGACTGCGAGGCCGAACTGGACAAGGCGTTGACGGCCGCCCGTGCGGTGAGCGATCGGAGGCGAATCGCGGCGGTACTCGGAGCCGCTCCGCTCGCTGCGCTGTGGGGTCCTTCCCCGGTGGCACGCGCTGGTGGCCGCTGCCTCGACGTGATCCGGCTGCTCCGCATCACCGACGGGTCCCCATCGGTCGAGGCGACCTCGGTGCGCTGCCAGGGAGTGCTCGAAGCCATGCGCGGGCGTTTCGAGGCCTCGCGCGAGTTGCTGGCCAAGTCGCGGGCCGCGGCAGAGGAGTTCGGCCTTCGACAAGGTCGCTACGAGACAGAGCTCTTCGGCGGGATCGTCGAGCTGTGGGCCGGCGAGCCGGTCGCCGCCGAGGAACACCTGCGTGAGGCTGCCTCGGGTCTCGGACGACTCGGCATCGGCACCGATGCAGGTCAGGCTCAGGCCTACCTCGCCCGCGCCCTCATGGAGCAGGGCCGCGTCGATGAGGGTCTTGCGCTCGCCACCGAAGCCGAAGCCGGCGCCGGTCAGAACCTTCAGACGGCCGTTCTGGCCAAGGCGGTGAAGGCCGAACTGCTGTCCGAGTCCGGGGCTGGTGCCGAGGCGATGGCCCTCGCCGGCGAGGCGGTCGATCTCGCCGCCACGGCGGACATCATCGTCGACCACGCCCTGGCGGCCGCATCGGCTGCGCGGGTGGCCGCGGCCTCCGGCGACGCAGCCCGCGCCGAGTCCTTCGGCCGAACCGCCGTCTCCCTCGCCGAACAGAAGGGCGCCCGACTCGCTGCGTTGAGCGACCTCGAGTCGCAGAGCACCGAAAACCCTGCAGAACGACTCGGCCTCGAAACCGACCGGGCACCGGACGAGCTGGTCTCGAATCGGGCGACGGAGGTGGTCGGCCAGTGGTTCGACGCCGTCAACCGGCGGGACGAGAGCCACGTCGAGTACGAGGCGGGTCAACTCGAGTGGAACGACGGCCGTTCGATGGTGGGCGTGGGTCGCACCTATGAGAGGCAGCCGATCCCTCCGAACTTCGACCGCGTCATCTACCACCGCCCGGTCGCCGTCCTGGGGGAACGACTCTGCGTGCTCTGGAGCGGTTGGCGGAGCGAGGACTTCGACAGCGCCGGGTTGGATCTCGTCGAATTGGACGAGAACGACCTGGTCAGCACCGTCACCAGCTTCGACGAGGGTGACCTTGCTGGCGCGATCCAGGCCCTGTACGAGCGTCATGCAAACCTCCGCCGCGACGAGCTCAGCGAGTTCTACCGCTGGAGAGCCACGCTGATCGGGCAGGAGTTGCGGTCCGGCGAGTCGCCTGTCGTCGCGCACGGCAGTTTCGTGGACAACCGTCGGTTCGGTCTCGGGGAGGTCACTGCCGGCGACTGGGCAAGGAGCCTCCCCCAATCGCTCGCGGACATCGATGTGGTCATGTTCCCGTCCGCGATCCTGGACGAGCGGGGGCACACAATGCTCGGCGTGCGAGATGCCTACCGCCGAGACGACCTCACAACGCTCGTCGGGCGCACGCTCAACGTCATCAGGTTCGAGGGTCACGCCCTGACCAACTTCGAACGCTTCGACGAGCACGACCTCGACGCAGCGCGGGCGCGATTCCGTGAGCTGTGCGGCCCGGTCGTCTCCAGCAGCGCTCCCGGCCATCTCTCCAACGCGGCCTCGCGCTCGGCAGACCGATCGGTCACCGCGCTCAACAGCGCTGATCGGGAGGCGTACTACGCGGTGTTCGCCGAAGATTTCACACACGACGAAAGCGCCAGCCCGTGGTTCGTCGGCACGGGGCTGAGCAGCGATACCGCTTTCGAGGATGCGGGCACGGGGCGATGGAGCACCCACGCCCTGTCCTGTCTCGGTGAACGACTCAGCCTCCAGCTCACATCGACGGAGATCGACGGCTTCGAGCATTCCTTCCTCGTCGTCAACGAGGTCGACGAGGAAGGCCTCTGCATCGCCGTCACCGTCTACATGGTCGAGGACCTCGACAACGCGTACCACGACATTCTGGATCGATTCTCCCGAGGCGAGGCGACGAACGTGGGCCAGTTGCTTCGCCTCGAGCGGCGACGCATCCGGAACTCGGTCACGCCCAACTCGTCGCTCATCCCCGTGCAGTTCTTGGAGCTGTCCGTCGACGCCCTCCTGTGCGAGTGCCGCGAGTACGACCGGCACGAACCGCGGCTCACTGATCCCGGTTTCTATGCGATCGTCGCCCGGCGTGACGGCCTCATCACACTCCTCGAGCAGTTCCCGCTCGACCAGCTCGACGAGGCTCGCGAGCGTTACGGAGAGGTACTGGGAGGTGAGCCGGACGCTGCTGTCCCCTCAGGCGTCCTCGGTCTCGATCGGGAGTCATTCCCCTCCTCCACGACAGCGGTCACGGCCGCCGGCACTCCCGAACCCGAGGCGTTGCGGCTCGAACGCATCAACATCGAGTGCATCAACAACGAGCGATGGGATGAGCTCCGTGAGGCCCTTGCTCCCGATCTGGTCGGCCGTGATCACCGGACTTTTGGCTGGGACATCCTTGACCGGGACGGTGTGGTCGAGAGCATGCGTTCCGGCACGTCCGTCGCCAGCTCGTTCGAGGTGAAGGTCGAGGAAGTGCTGCTGGCAACCGACCGTGTGGTCGCATACCGCTACGTCACCGACATCGACAACGACTTCGAACGCGAACCGTCGATTCAGGTCAGCTGTTACCGCGACGGTCTGCTGACCAGCATGGACACGTTCTCCCCGGATGACCTCGCGGGCGCGCTCGACCTCGCGCGGCAGCTCGACCAGCGGGAACCCGAGCCGAGCCAACTCTCGAACCTGTGCTCGCGGGTGATGGCCGAGGCGACCGTGCTGCGCAACCGAGGCGAGTCGTTCGACCACCTGATCGCTGACGACATGGAGTACCGCGACCGCCGCAACCTCACTGCCAGCACGCTCCCCGGCAAGGATGCGATCGCCGAATCGGCTCGCGCCCTCTACGAGATGCCGAGTGACCTGAAGCTCCAGGCTGAGCTCTCGACTGTGGCGATTCGGGGAGCCTCGGTCGCCCTCATCTCGGTGCGGAGCACATCCGACAGCGGGCACTCCGTCGAGGTCCACTCGGCTGCGCTCATCGATCGAGGCGGTCTGATCCAGAAGTACGTCATCTTCGATCGCCTCGCCGACGCCCATGACGAGATGGACCGACTCTGGCTGGAGTCACACGAAGCGCCGGCCTCCCCGTTGATCGAACCCGCCCTCGAACTGAACTCTGCCTTTGCGCACGGCGCCGTAGAGCGGCTTCGGGCAATCTCGCACCCCGACTTCCGTGGTGTGGACCACAAACGCCTTGGTTGGGGCGAGCACGACCAGGCGACCCTCGTCTCGCGGGTCGTCTCGGCCTACGACGAGGTCCCCGGGTTCCAGATCGTCATCTCCGACATGCCGTTCGTCGGCGAGCACGTCGTCGTCTTCCTCTACGACAGCTCGGGTGACGATCACTGGTACCGACAAGTGGCGGTCACGCGGTACCGCGACGGTCGGTACGCCGAGTTGGACTCCTACCCGATCGAGCGACTCGACGACGCGCTCGCACTCGCCCGCCAAATCGAGGCGGCCGACCAGCCCGAGCCGGCCGATGGTCCATCGAATCGGATGACGCGGTTGAACCGCGAGATCTCTCGCCGAATGAGCGTCGGAGAAGATATCGCTGAGCTCCTCGCCGACGGACTCGAACGACACGATCACCGACCCGGCATCTCGATGCCGGTGGCCGCCAAGCAGGACTTCGTCAACATCGCGTCACTCTCGATGGGTGCGACACACAGTCTCCGTGCGTTGGCGGTGCGCGGCGAGCGATTCGCGCTCCTCCACACTGCCCAGGACCTCGCTGACGGTTTCGGCAACGACTTCCTCCAGGTCAACGCCATCGACGAGCACGGGCTCGCGATACTCGCCAACTACTACGAGGGCGATGACCTCGCCGCGGCGCACGACGAGCTGGATCGGTTGTGGCTGGAGTCCGACGAGGCGGCGGACTCACCCGCGCTACGAGCGAGCGTCGAAGTCAATCAGGCGACGATTCGCGGCGACATCGACCGACTTCGAGAGCTCGCCCACCCCGAGTTCGTCGGCCGCGACGCCTCACCGCTGGGATGGGGCGACTTCGACCTGGACGACTGGCTGGAGCGAATGAAGTCCGCCTTCGAGCTGATTCCCGGCCTGGCCGTCGTCGCCGAGGAGTCCCTCTTCGTCGGAGAGCACGCGGTCGCCTGGAAGTGGACCCGATGGGGGGATGACGACGAGCCCACATCCAACCTCTCGGTGACGACCTTCCGCGACGGCCTCTACGACCGGATCGAGACCTTCCCGCCAGATGCCGTCGAGGAGTGCGTGGGCCGGGCACGCGAGCTGGACGGGACCGAGCCTCACCAGCATCGGCTCACCAATCGCGCCTCCGAGCTGAACCGCCAGATGCTCCAACGCATCGACCGCGGCGAGGACCTGGCAGGACTGCTCTCGGCGAGCTTCCAGCGAAACGATCGGCGCTCGGGCATGTCCATGCCGACCGCCGATCGGCACGAGTTCGCGGCCCTGGTGCGACAGCTGGCCGACTCGACCCACACCTTCGAGCCGCTCGCGAACCGTGGTGAGCAGTTCGTGCTGGGGAGCATCCATCAGGTGCTCCCAGATGGCTTCACGAACGAGTTCCTCCAGGTCGTCGCTGCCGACGCTGCAGGCTCGATCGGACGCACAAGCTTCTACGACCGCGAAGATCTGGCGTCCGCCGTCAACGAGCTCCACGAGCTGTGGCTCGCAGAGCTCGAGCCAGAGCTGACTCCAGTTGCGCGTCTCATCCACGAACTCTTGCAGGCCGGAATCGCCGCGGACGCAACGCGCCTCACGACGCTCCTGGCCCCAAACTTCGTCCGAAGAGACACACGCTCACTTGGTCTCGGCGACGTCGACCGGGATGGGTTCTCGGCCAGCGTGTCCGCCCGATACGCCGATCTCGGCGAGGCGGTCGGCTTCTACGAGCAGGTCCATTTGTTGAGCCCGACGGTGGCAGTCGCGACGTTCGTCACCCACACAACCGTCGCAGACGGAGGTGGCGAATTCGTCGAGCGGCTCGTTTCCGTCATCGAGGTCACGGATTCCACGATCGACACGCTCACGTTCTTCGAACCCGAACGGCTCGCAGAGGCCATGGCCTTTGCCGCTGACGGGCTGCCCGACAGCTGACGTGGCCCCGCCGTAGTCTCCAGGGCACCGAGGGGTGAGGGGACGAGCATGGATTTCGGGATCTCGATTCGGCAGGTGAACGAGGTCGATCTCGTCGTGCGCGCCGAGGAGGTGGGGTACGACTTCTGCTGGGTCTACGACAGCCCGATGATCAGCTCGTCACCGTGGGTGTCGCTGGCTATGGCGGCCCAACGAACGTCGACGATTCGGCTCGGGACGGGCGTGGCGATCCCCGGGCTGCGCATGGCGCCGGTCACCGCCAACTCGATCGCCACCGTGAACGCGCTCGCTCCGGGGCGCACCTTCCTCGGCGTCGGCACGGGTAACACTGCGATGCGGGCCATGGGCCAGCTCCCGATGAAGGTGGCCGAGTACGCCGAGAACATTCGAGTGATCAAGGGCCTGCTCGCCGGCGAAACAGTCGAGTACACGGCGAACGGGATCACCGAGGAGATCGCGTTCCAGAGCCTCGAGCTCGAGTTCATCAACATCGAAGACCACATTCCGATCCACGTCGGCGGGTTCGGACCACGTGCACAGGCGCTCGCCGGCGAACTGGGTGATGGCCTCATCACCGGGATCCCTCGCGGCGGGACTGTCCCCCAGGCGCTCGCGAATGTTCAACGTGGGGCGGATCGGGTTGGCCGCACCATCGGCGAAGACTTCGAGACCGTCGCCCTGGTCAACATGCTCGTGCTCGAGCCGGGCGAGCCGCTCACCTCACCGCGGGTCCTCGAAGAGGTCGGGTCGTCGGTGATGGTCAACCTCCACTACATGTACGACCTGTACCGGGAGTTCGCCACGCCGGCGCCCGACTACGCCGCGCCGATCTGGGACGACTATGTCGCCTTTCGGGAGAAGCGCGACGCCGACCGCAGCCACGTCGAAGCGCACGGCAGCCACTACGGCCACCTCGACCCCGAGGAGGCGAAGTTCGTCACGCCCGAGGTGCTGCGCATCTTCTGCATCGCCGGGGAGCCAGATCAGATCATCGAGCAACTCGTCGACCTCGAGTCGCAGGGGCTCGCCGGCGTGAACTTCATCATGCCCACCGAGCGCCAGTACGCCATGTGCGACCAGTTCGCCCACGACGTGATCGCCCACTACCCGGGCCGCTGAGCCGGCGTCACGCGTCGACGCGAGGTCGAGTCACAAACGGACACCGGTGACCGGGAACCACTCGACTAGCGAGGTGGAGTCACAGACGGACACCCGTGTCCGGGAACCACTCCACCTCTCAACTCGAGTCACAGACGGACACCCGTGTCCGGAAACCACTCGGCCTCGGTCCGCTTCGCTACCCGATGTGCTGTGGCTGTCGGTCGCTTCGCTACCCGACGTGTTGTCGCCGCAGGCTCAGCCCACGGTGTCGTTGCTGTCGGTCCGCTTCGCTACCCGAC
>CAZVUM010000043.1:39255-44148 GCA_964629575.1 uncultured Acidimicrobiales bacterium
CCTTCCATCTGGAGCTCGATCAGGCGGCTCCACTCCACGGCGTACTCCATGGGGAGGGTGCGGGTGACGGGCTCGATGAAGCCGTTCACCACCATGCCCATGGCCTGCTCCTCGGAGAGGCCGCGGCTCATCAGGTAGAAGAGCTGCTCGTCGGCGACACGGGACACCGTGGCCTCGTGGCCGATCTCGGCGTCGCGTGAACCGATCTCCTGGTACGGGTAGGTGTCCGAGCGGCTGATCTCGTCGAGAAGAAGGGCGTCGCACTGGACGTGGCTCTTGCAGCCCTCCATGCCGTCCTCCACCCGGACAAGGCCGCGGTAGGTGGTGCGGCCGCCGTCCTTGGAGATCGACTTGGACACGATCTTCGACGTGGTCTCGGGGGCGGCGTGCACCATCTTGGCGCCTGCGTCCTGGTGCTGACCCTCCCCGGCGTAGGCCACCGAGAGAACCTCACCAGAGGCCTTGGGACCCATCAGGTACACGGCCGGATACTTCATCGTGAGACGCGACCCGATGTTGCCGTCGATCCACTCCACGTGGGCCTCGTCGTAGGCGGCGGCCCGCTTGGTGACGAGGTTGAACACGTTGTTCGACCAGTTCTGGATCGTGGTGTAGGTGATGCGGCCACCGGGCAGCGCCACCAGCTCGACAACGGCCGAGTGCAGCGAGTCCGAGGAGTACACCGGCGCAGAGCAGCCCTCGATGTAGTGAACCGTCGCGCCCTCGTCGGCGATGATCAGCGTGCGTTCGAACTGGCCCATGTTCTCCGCGTTGATGCGGAAGTAGGCCTGCAGCGGCATCTCCACCTCGACGCCAGGGGGCACGTAGATGAACGAGCCGCCCGACCAGACAGCCGAGTTGAGGGCCGAGAACTTGTTGTCCCCCGGCGGGATGATCGTGCCGAAGTACTTCTGGATGATCTCCGGCTCTTCCTTCACGGCGGAGTCCATGTCCATGAACTTCACGCCCTGCGCTTCGAGGTCCTCACGGTTGCGGTGGTACACGACCTCGGACTCGTACTGCGCTGTCACACCGGCGAGGTACTTGCGCTCCGCTTCGGGGATGCCCAGCTTCTCGTAGGTGTCCTTCACCGAGTCGGGCAGCTCTTCCCAGGCGTCGACCTGACCCTCGGTGGGCTTGATGTAGTAGTAGATGTCGTCGAAGAAGATCTCCGACATGTCGCCACCCCAGTTGGGCATGGGCTTGCGCTTGAAGATCTCGTAGGAGCGGAGCCGGAAGTCGAGCATCCACTCCGGTTCCTTCTTCAACATGGACATCTCGCGGATGATGTCCTCGTTGAGGCCGCGCTGCGGCTTGTAGACGTAGTCCTCTTCGTCGCTCCAGCCCAGCTTGTACTTGCCGAGATCGATGGCGACGTTCTGGTCGGTGTCGGTCACACTGGCTCCAAGCGTGGGATGGGAATTAACACTACGAGGATAGTGGGAATTGCCGCGACTCGGCACCTGGCGCCGGGCTGCGCGGGCCCTCGTCCAGCACCAGGTAGCCGGGGACCTCGGTGTGTGGCGTGTCGAGGTAGACCTTCGCCTCCGGTGGCTGGGCGAAACGGCCGTGGCTCCAGCGGATCTCCACGTGACCGTCGACGGTTCGGTCCGAAGCCATCTCGTGATCCCGCACGGTCGCCCGCCAGGCGACCCTGGGCTGGCCGGCCTCCTCGCCCCACACCTCCAGATCGCGGAACTCGAAGCGCCGCCGCCAGTCCCACGGGGTCGTCACCCGGAGCCGGAGCGAGAGGTCCTTCGCCGAACCGAGCACGTAGTACGGCGCAGGACCGATGCGGAGAAGCCGCCACAGGAGCGACTCCCGCTGCCGCTTGGTGTGCACCGAAGAGCGCCAGGCCGACGCAGTCGCGCGGCCCACCTCGGCGCTCAGGGCTGAGTAGGCCGCCGCACATTCATCGTTCCAGTCGAGGGCAGCCAGCGCGCCTTTGAGTTCGCGGCGGTGATGCTTGGCGAGATCGGCGACGAACGGCGGAAGATCGGCACTGCCCAGGGCATCGCGCACCGCCCGATAGAGCTCCTGATGCTCGGCCGGTGCGACCTCGGTGAACCAGTCAGCGCCTGCCTCACCGATGCCGAACAGCATTGCCGGCGCAGCGTTGAGAAGGATGCGCGACGCGTACTTGCACGACACGAGGAAGACGTGATCGATGCGCAGGTCGACGGGGAGTTGATCGTGCCCCGGGATCCTGTGCCCGCCCTTCCACTCGATCAGTCGTGGAGGGCGTCCCCGCAGGCCCTCATCCGACGCGGCGAAGACCTCGCCGTTGCGAAAGGCGCCGGCGAAGTCGATGCGATGGTCGACGTGATCGGCAGCCTCCGCGAAACGGTCCCAGGTGGTCCGGTCGACGTCGGCGAACTCGCGCGGCAGATGCACGAGGGCTCGCTGCGGTGAGTCGTAGCCGAGCATGCCGAGTGCGGTGGCGAGCTCGGTGACTTCGGTTCGGAGCGACGCCACGCCGGAAAGCTATCGGGTGTGCCTCAGCGGGGCGCGACCTCGACCACGTGAGGCGAGTCGCTGGTCGCATCGAAGATCGCGTCCTGTCCATCGACCCCGCGCAACACCGCGACACCGTCACCCATGGACCACCAGCGCCACGACGAGACCTCGCGAACGCCGACGAGCGAGGTTCGCGCCGGAAGGTCGACACGCGACCCGTCGGGCAACCGGACGCTGGCCACGCCGCTGACGACATCGAGACGGAACGGATCGCACGACACGGTGGCGCCCATGTCACCCAGAAGGGTCACCGGGTGGCCGCCGAGGAGTCCCTGAGAGCACAGAACAACGTCGACCAGTTGGTCGCCGCGCCGCTGCTTGAGGGTGATCGCTTCACCGTCGACGGTTGGCCTCACCCACAGGTCGCCGCGGTCGCGCGTCATGAGCCGGCCGGTGGAGCTGTCGCCGATCACGAACGCCGATGAGAAGACGGTGGTGGAGTCGAGGAAGTCCGAGAGGTAGGGCCAGCGATCGATCGCGTCGACGATGCCGTCCTCATCGGTGTCCGATGCGATCTCGCCGATCGTCACCGGAGCCTCGTCGGAATCGGCCTCCGCCGGAGGATCCACACTCGGCCGCACACACGACAGCTGGAGCGCCGGCTCGATGCTGTTGGCGCTTGCGATGCGGCCTTCCCAGCGGAACCAGAGCTGGTGGATCGTGTCGGAAACGGTGGTCTCACCGAGGTCGAATCTGGCCTCGGTGTCCGCTGTCGACAGATCGGGTGTGGTGGGAAGCGACCATCCCGTGGACGACCGCGCCGACCAGCGCTCGTCGAGCTGGTTCTCCTGGACACCCGGCGCGTGTCCGTCGTCGCGGCTGATCGCGGTGACCCGATAGCGGCCCTCGGGTATGAACACCTGGACGGGGCCGATCTCCTGGATCGTGCGGCTGAGGTCGCCGAGTCCCTCCACCACGATGTCGGGCCCGCAGGTGGGCTGACCTTCGCCCCCCGTGTCGGGCACAGAGGTAGAGGGCACGGTGGTTGGCGGCGGCATCGGTGGGGCCGGCATCGTTGTCGGAAGCACTGTCGACGGAGGCACTGTCGACGGAGGCGCGGTCGTGGCGGGAACGCTGGCGGGAGGAATCGTCGGAAGTGGAAGCGTGGACGGGCTGGGTCCCTGGTCGCTGCGCGCCCCCGAGTCGGGCAGACCCCCGTCGACCCCGATCTGTTCGAGCACCCGGATCGACAACCGGGGCAGCTCCTCGGAGTGCGGCTCGACCGACCCCGTGACGGACAGCTCTGCAGACTCGTACCCCGCACCATCGACGGCGATGACCGCGAAGTCGCCCGGAGTGGCGTTGGAGCTGATCATCGCCATCCGGGTGGCGGCACCCACACGCGTGCGCTCGCGGTCGTGCAACAGGATCCGGTACTCCACCACCCCGCCGTCGTCGGCAGCGGCGGGCCAGAAGAGAAAGTAGGTGTCGTTGAGCCGGGTCGCCGAGAGGCGGGAGTCCTCGGGCCAGGTGGGTCCCGTCGGTTCGTCGCCGGCACCGGCTGGTGCCACGAGCATTCCCGCCAGCGCGAGACATGCGAGGGCGACGATGGCCAGCGTTCGGCGCCTCCCTCGTGCGTGCCGGGTGACGACGGGACTGGTCACGAGAAAGAGATCACAACCGTCACGGCGACCTCTTGCCCAGCCTGGACGTCGAGGGGGTCGATGGTGGTCTCGGTGAAGTTGGCGGCGTCACCCCAGTGGGACGATCGGCCGATGTCGTCCCGGCAGTCGGCCAGCGTCACGGCCGCGTCGCAGGAGTAGTTCTGGGTCACGACTCGCGTCACCACGCCCGTTCGGTCGGCGACGAAGACGCCGTCGAGGACCAGCGCACCGTCGAAGGCCAGGGTTCCGTATTGCACGTCGAGCGTGGCCGACCCACCGGGCATCGGGGTGAAGCTCGGGGTGTGGAGGTTGCACACCGTGGGGGTGTCTGTCGCCGTAGACACCTGACAGAGCTGCGCTTCGGTCCCCTCGGACCACAGTTGGATGTTCCAGTTGCCACCCACCGCATCGCCGCGGAGCAGGCTGGCGAGGAGCCGTGCGCCGCTGGACTCGAGATGGTTCTCGAACTCGACGACGTTGGCGAGCGAACCATCCGGGTCACGGATCTCGATCCGCCACTGCCCGCGAACCTCGATGGAGCTCGCGCTGTCGTCGTCGCCCTGGCGAGCGAGCGCGCCCACATAGCTGGTCGCCACCGACACGGCGACCGCCGCGAGGGCTCCACCGAGCATCAAGAACTTCACCAAGCGGCGCATGGACAGCGGGCTCCTCGACGGGTTGTGTCGTCACTACCCGTCGTTCACCACGCCGCGCCCATAAGGACGTCGCTGAACAGGTTCTCAGTTCTGAACACGACCCACATCGGCCCGAA
>CAZVUM010000044.1:0-7375 GCA_964629575.1 uncultured Acidimicrobiales bacterium
ACCTGCGTCGCCGGGTCGACTCGCATCAGCTCGATCCACAGGCGCCCGAGCGTGTACCCGAACACGTACACGGCGAACGAGGTTCCCCGCCTCATGTTTGGCCACACGCGCGGCACGACCCAGATGATCACCGCCACGAGGCCGAGGTTCCAGAGCGCCTCGTAGAGAAACGTGGGGTGAAACGTGTCCTCGCCCGCGTACTGCGGAGGACGATGCGAGTGGTCGATCTCGAGACCCCACGGCAGATCGGTCGGCTTGCCGAACAGCTCTTGGTTGAACCAGTTGCCGAGGCGTCCGATCGCCTGAGCCAGTGGGATGGCCGGTGCGGTCGCCTCCAGCAGACCAGGAACGTCGTGCCCGTCGCGGCGGGCGACCCACAGCACGGCGAGCGCTCCCCCGACAATGGCCCCCCAGACACCGAGGCCGCCCTTCCAGATCTGGGGAATCTCCCCGTAGTTGCCACGGAACCGGTCGAAGTCGGTGATGACGTGATACAGCCGAGCACCCACCACGCCGGCGGGAATACCCCACATGGCGATCTGCTGGATGACGAGCGGATCGCCGCCCTGGCTCTCCCACCGCTTCGTGGCCAACCACACCGCGGCAAACACCCCGAGCGCGATCAGAACGCCATACGCCCGAAGGTCGATGGGGCCGATTTCGATGGCGTTGGACGAGGGACTGGGGATCGATGCGAGCATGAGGCCTCCGCGGGTCACAACCCTACCCAGGGGGTCCAGCTTCCAGTTCATCGACAACGCCGCGGCGCGTCGGCATGGGACACTCTGCGTCGGTCAGCGAAAGGACACGAGACGACGTGAGCGAACAGCCGACGGGTCTGACCTCCGACGAGGTGGCCGAGCGCATCCGTCGTGGCGCGGTGAATCAGGTGCCCGCGGCACCCACCCGGAGCATCAGCCAGATCATCCAGGCCAACGTCCTCACTCCGGTCAACCTCATCATGGGCACACTGCTCGTGTTGATTCTCGTGGCCAACAAGCCAGGCGATGCCCTCTTCGCGGGCGTCATCCTGAGCAACAGCGTGATCGGGATCATCCAGGAGCTGCGCGCCAAACGGGCTCTCGACAAGCTCGCGGTGCTGAACGCCCCGCGGGCTCGCATCGTCCGCGACGGCGAGGTTGCCGAGTACCCAGTGGACAACGTCGTCGCCGACGACGTCCTCGTGCTCGAACCGGGCGACCAGGTCGTGGTGGATGCCGCTGTGGTTGCGTCGAACGGTCTCGAACTCGACGAGTCACTCCTCACCGGCGAAGCCGACCCGATCGCGAAGGACCCGGGCGACGAAGTTCTGTCTGGCAGCTTCGTCGCCGCGGGCTCGGGGCACGTGCGGGCGACCAAGATCGGTGCGGAGTCCTACGCCAGCAGCCTCGCCGAAGAGGCTCGGCGGTTCGTCCTCGTCAACAGCGAGCTCCGCAACGGCATCAATCAGATTCTTCGCTGGCTGACGTGGGTGATTCCCCCGGTCTCTCTGCTTCTCCTGCTCTCGCTTCTCGACACCGAATCGGAATGGCAGGACGCCCTACAAGGGACGGTGGCCGCGGCGGTGGCGATGGTGCCGGATGGACTGGTGCTGCTCACGTCGATCGCGTTCATCGTGGGAGTGTTGGCCCTCGCCCGGCGACAGGCGCTCGCCAAAGAGCTCGCATCGGTCGAGCTCCTCGCTCGCGTCGATGTGCTCTGCCTGGACAAGACAGGAACCATCACCACCGGCGCGATCGTGTTCGCAGCCATCGAGGAACTCAACGCGGCCGCCGTCGATGTCGGTCAGGTCCTGGCGGACCTCGCCGCAGCAGATCCAGCGCCCAACGCGACCCTCGATGCCATCGCGGCAGCCTTCCCGCTCGCTCCCTCACGCGAGTCGACGGATCGGATCCCCTTCAGCAGCGCTCGAAAGTGGGCGTCGACCACCTTCGACGACGGCACAACGTGGTTCCTCGGCGCGCCGGACATTCTCACCAACGACGCCGCAGCGGCCGACAGGGTGGCCCTTCACGCGGCCGAGGGTCGGCGGGTCATCGCTCTCGCCAGGGGAACCGAACCCATCGACGACGTCCTCCTACCCGACGTCGAACCCGTTGCGCTCGTGCTCCTCGAGGACGAAATTCGCCCGGACGCGCCAGAGATCCTCGACTACTTCGATCAGCAGGGCATCACCCTGCGGGTCATCTCGGGAGATCACCCGACGACGGTGGCCGCCGTAGCAGCGCGAGCCGGGGTGCCCAACGCCACCAAGTACATGGACGCCCGCGAACTCGACGACGACGAAGAGGCGCTGAGCGACACCATGGACGAGATGGTGGTCTTCGGGCGGGTGACCCCTCATCAGAAGCGGGCCATGGTCAAAGCGCTCCAGGCGCACGGCCATGTGGTCGCGATGACCGGAGACGGCGTCAACGACGTGCTGGCTCTGAAGGACGCCGACATGGGCATCGCCATGGGAGCCGGAAGTGCAGCAACCCGCTCGGTCGCCCAACTCACGCTGCTCGACAACAGGTTCTCCACCTTGCCCACAGTTCTCGCCGAGGGCCGGCGAGTGATCAACAACATCGAACGGGTCGCCAACCTCTTCGTCGTCAAGGCCACCTACGCCGTGCTCCTCGCCGCCGCGACCGGCGCGTTCGGGGTGCCGTTCCCGTTCCTCCCCCGCCACCTCACCCTGATCGGCACTTTCAGCATCGGACTGCCCGGGTTCTTCCTGGCCCTGGCGCCCAACGTCCGGCGAGCGCGCCCTGGCTTTGTGGACCGGGTGTTGCGCTTCTCCCTCCCCGCCGGCACCGTCGCCGCTGTCGCCACATTCGTCGTCTACCAGGTGCTCCGCACCGCCGACGATGTGTCGCTGGTCGAAGCACGGACCGGGGCGGCGCTCGTCCTCCTCGGAGTGGGACTGGTGGTCATCGGGCTGCTGTCTCGGCCCATGCGGATCAGCAACGTCATTCTGATCGTCACCATGGGTGCGGCCTATCTGGCTGCCATGGTGATCGGGCCCATCAGGGACTACTTCATCCTCGACGCGCCACCCACGTGGGGCTGGTCGGTGGTGGGCGCAGCGATCGTCGCTGCGGGTTCGCTCATCGTCGCCCTCCCGCGGCTGGCACCATGGATCAGCACCGAGGACCCCGAGTCCACCGACGTATGAGGCAGCGCATGACCCCCGAGCAGTATCTGCACCACCTCGCAGTCAACGGCGATCAGCTCAGCGAGATCGCGGCCACCGCGGACCTCTCGACGGAGGTGCCGTCCTGCCCCGGCTGGGATCTCGAGCAACTCCTCACCCATTGCGCGGGTGTGTGGACGCTCGTGGCGGATTCGATTCGGGCCGGCGAACGTACCGCAGCCAACAGCGCCGCCGTCGAACCCCGCTCGCCAATCCTCTCGGACTGGCACGCGGCCGCCGTCACAGATCTCCACCGCCTCCTGGCCGATCTCGGCTCAGATGCCGAGGTCTGGACATTCACGCCACGCATCTCCACCGCGTCGTTCTGGATGCGACGCATGGCGAACGAGTCCGCCATGCACCTGTGGGATGCACAAGGTGCGCTCGGCGACCCCACGCCGATCGATGCGGAGATGGCTGTGGACGGAATCGACGAGTTTCTCGAGCACTACATCGGCGACCGGCGACCCGACATCTTCGCCGGGAACGGCGAGACCCTGCATCTCCACAGCACTGACGCGCACGGCGAGTGGGTCATCACACGGACCGCCGAGGGCATCGAGGTCGAGCACGCACACGCCAAGGGCGATGTTGCGGCGCGGGGACCCGCGTCCGATCTTCTGCTCATGGTCTGGGGACGCAAACTCCCCGAAGACCTCGAGGTCTTCGGGGAGATGAGCCTGCTCACGGAGTGGCAGGAAAAGGTCCGCTTCTGAGAGTTGAGCAACTTTGGTGTCAGGCACCGAAGTTGCTCAACTTGCTGTGGATCAGGCGCGCTCGGCGGGATCCGGTTCGGCCATCTGGTCCAGGTCGGCGAGAATCTCGCCGTCGGTCAGATCGATCTTCGGCGGATGCGTCAGATCGCCCGAGACGATGCGTGACTGCCAGCTGCTGGCCTCTCTAATCGCAGTTGCGTAGCGCGCCTTGCGGCGGGCGACGCGACCCTTCACCTCGATCGGGCTCTCCACGTGCTCCCCGAACTGACTCTCGATGCCCTCGCGGAGCATCTCGAGCGCCTCGGAGCGCAGCTGACTGATCCTCGACTCGGTGACATTGAGGTACCGAGCCAGCTCGAGCGACGTGACGCCCTCGAGGAAGTAACCCACGATCACCGCGCGGTGACGTTCGGGCAACAGTCGCACCGCGTCGCGGAGGTAGCCGCGCATCTCGCGGACCTCCATCTCCTCGCCCGGCTCGAGCGAGTCCGGATCGGCGAGGACGTCGACGAGCGTGAGCTCTTCGTCCTCCTCGGGGGCGACGTAATGATCCAGGGCCAAGATCACCGACCGGAACACCCTGTGGCGCAGGTGGTTCAGGCGGCGAATGTCCATACCCAGCTCGGCCCCCAATTCATCATCGGTCGCCTGGCGACCGGTGCGATTGGCGATCCGTTGCTCGGCTGCCTCGAGGTTGCGAGCCAGGTTGCGAACCGAGCGGGGTGCCCAGTCTGCGGCTCGCACCGAGTCGAGAATCGAACCTCGAATGCGTTGTGCTGCGAATCTCTCGAACGGCACCCCACGTTCGGCGTCATAACGCTGGGCGGCTTCCACCAACCCCAAGGCACCGGCACGGGCCAGTTCCTCGCGTTCGACATGCCGTGGGAAATGCACGGCAACCTGGAAGACCACGTGCTTGACGAGCTCCAGGTTGTCTTCGATTCGGGCAGCGACGTCCTTGTCAACGGCCACGTGTAGCCAGCTCCCTCTGTCCATCCATGGCGGCACCGGGAAGGCGCCACAGGGGTGCTATCGGCACACCTGTGGGATGGCTTGAGGGATTTTGTGCTGGAACAGAAAAGGATTGTCGTTCCGGAAGGAATCGGTGGCGCGTTCAGCCTGCCGAAACGCCCTCGAAAGTCGCCGCTCGGACCCCTCGTCTGGCCAGTTCGGCCAGCCAGGGAAGGGGATCATCGAGCATCCCCAGACCCCAGGCTCCGTTCGGCAGCTCATCGCTCAGCGACCACTCCGCCGCGATCGCTGCGACGGCGGCCGCTGCGGCGCTCGGGTGATCGATCACACCGACGATCTCGGTTCGCTGCTGGCTCCCGCGGCGACCTCGAACCTCGACGCGGATCGCTCCAGGACCACCCTCGGGGTGCGGGGGCCGCAACATCGGCAGCACGGCCGTCAGACGATCGCGGCGTGTTGCGGCCACTCGGGCGGTGACCCTCGCCACATCGGGAAACGCCGGCACCAACAGCAGGGCGTCCGGGAGGGCGCCCCGATAGCAGTCACGGGCACCCAGAGGGTCGGGAAACCACACGAGCTCGCGACCCGAGCCACCTGGCCGGCGATGCCACTGCCCATCGCGGAAGTCGACCGCGAATCCTGTCCGCGCCCGATGAAGCTGACGTTGACACGCGGGACCGCCACTTCCTGCCCGGGCAACGTGCACCTCTTCGACCGTGTCGAACAGGGTGCCGACGTGCCGCGCCAAAAGGCACGAGACCCCCGGGGAGAACCCAGCGCCGACGATCACCGACTTCTCGGCCTTGGCGGCCGCAGCGTCGAGATCGAGCAACGCTTCGACGTCGGCGATCGAATCGGCAGTGGAGATCACGTGGGCACCTTTGCCGAGAGCCTCCTCGGCAACGGTCACGTGACCACCGGCGGGCAGCGCGAGAACCACGACATCGGCCGCGGGCAGCGGACCGGGCGCGATGACCTCGACATCGACGTCGAGGAGCTGGCGCCCAAGTCCGCGAAGTCGCTGAGGTTTTCGAGCCCCCAGCACCAGCCGGTCGACGTCGGGGCTGGCTGCGAGATGGCGGGCGACCCGCCGTCCGACGGCTCCCGATCCGATGAGGGCGACCGTCGCCATGTCAGCGGAGATCCGGACCGGACAGTTCGCGCCAGCTTCCCTGCCGCGGCGGAAGTCCACCGCCGCCACGGACGCGAAGGATGGCCGCCACGATGCTGCCCACACCGAGCGCGAGCAGAGCCCGGCGCAACACGCGCATGGCGACCTCCGGGATCGAGCCGATGCTTTTCGGCGGGTCTGCGGACGTGGGGCTAGCTGGAGTCGAACCAGCGACCTCACCCTTATCAGGGGTGCGCTCTAACCAACTGAGCTATAGCCCCGCCGAGTGGAAGATGGTAGCGGTGGCCGATCGGGCTCACCAACCAGATGTGCAGACTCACACCGTGGGCCGTGGGCTGCTGTCCTCTTCGAGAATGGTGACTCGCACGCCGCCGACGAGATCGCTGATCAAGTTGAACACGATGGCCATCAAGACGTTGAACGCCACGCCGGCCACCATCAAAACAATGCCGATCACCGACGTTCGGCGGAAGATCTCCTCGCCGTCGAGCTGCCAGACCTGGTAGCTGCCCACCTCTTCGACGAACGACTCGATGTTGTCGATCACACCCGAGTTGACCGCCGCCGACCACAGCAGTACCCCGGCGATCATGGCTGCGATGTAGAGACAGATGTAGAGCAGCAGGGAGACCTTGAAGACCGACCACGGATCGATGTGGCGAATCGTCCGTCGCGTCCGGCGCACCTTGGCCCGCCGCCGCTGCAACCAGCTGGTCTTGGCCAGCTGTGGCTCCGAGACGGGATCGCCCGGCGCGATGGGGCGCTCGGTCGTGACCGGGATCGGGGTTGTCTGGTTGGCCAGTCGTGCCGCGTCCTCCGCGGTGACGACGGGCCGGGAGGTGTTGGCCCGTCGCCGGCGGCCGCGGCGTGCCTTCTGGGGTGCTTCGGCGAGGCCGACCGCGCGGGCGAACACGTCCTCGTTGGAGCCCGGGATGGCCGAATCCATCGGGGCCGGCCCTCCGTTGGATGCCGACGGCGCACCTTCGAGACCAGGCGTTGCAGGTCCATTGCCGGGCGCGGCGTCGTGCCCGTTGCGATTGCTGTTTCCGTTGCCTGTAGGAGCGCCATTGCCAGTCCCTGTGAGAGGCACATGAGGAATGGCCGCCGTGTCGGTGTCGAGCGCAGATTCGCCAGACAGTTCGCCGCTCGGCGGTGGCGTCATTCCGGAATCGGACACGCGACGAAGTGTACGGGATCACTCTCCGGCAGTGGGTAGCACAGACCAGCACTGGCCGCGACGAGCCGCAGCGCACCGACCTGGGACAAAGCCACATCGATGGCCAGGCCGCGTTCGTGAAGCGACGTGCCGGGTTCGGCGACGGGATAGGGGTTGGAGTGCCTCTCGTCCCACAACCGCTGCTGATGATCCGGTGAGCGGTA
>CAZVUM010000044.1:7475-12308 GCA_964629575.1 uncultured Acidimicrobiales bacterium
TCGTCCACGTTCATGACCCGAACACCAGACGCATCTCGACCCTGCTGGGCGATGTCCTCGACCCCGACACGAATGAGCGTTCCGCCAGAGGAGATGAGGATGACCTCTTCGCCTTCGCTCACCATTCGAGCGCCGACCACGCCGGCACCACGACCGTCCATGAGCCGGATCCCCCGCACGCCCATGGTGCCGCGACCCTTGCGCGGATAGGCACTGAGCTCGGTCCGTTTGCCGAACCCACCGTCGGTGACCACCAACAGGAAGCGCTCATCCTCGGTGTGTGCGGCGTCCGCGGCAACAACGACATCGCCGTCGCGAAGTTTCATCCCCCGCACACCGCCGGCGCTGCGGCCCATCGCACGTACATCGCCCTCGGCGAAGCGGATCGTGGAGCCGTTGCGCGACACGATGAACACGTCGTCGGCACCAGAGGTGTCGAACACACGCACCAGCTCGTCCCCGTCACGGAGGTTGATGGCGATCAGGCCGTCGGTGCGCGTCTTGTCGTAGTCGGACAGCGCGGTCTTCTTCACCACCCCGTTGCGCGTGACGAACATCAGGTACCGGTCGTCGGCGAACTCACGGGCGTCGATCACCGCTTCGACCTGTTCGTCAGAGTCGAGCTGCAGAAGGTTGACGACAGCAGTGCCCCGCGCCGTTCGGTCCATCAGGGGGATCTGGTAGGCCTTCAGCCGGTAGACCTTGCCCTTGTTTGTGAAGAAGAGCAGGTACGCGTGGGCGCTCGTGGAGAGCACCCGCACGAGCAGATCGTCGTCTTTGAGGCGGGCACCCTGCACACCGCGGCCACCGCGGCCCTGAGTACGGAAGACATCGGCCGCGACGGACTTCACGTAGCCGCCCTGACTGAGGGTGACCACGATGTCCTCGTCGTCGATGAGGTCCTCCACCTCCATGTCGCCGGGATCGAAGGTGATCTGGCTGCGACGCGGTGAGATGTGCTCGTCACGCACCTCGGTGAGCTCGTCCTTGATCACCGAGCGGAGCATCGCCTCGTCGCCGAGGATGGCCTCCAGCTCCTGGATCCGCTCACGGAGTTCGCCGAGCTCCTCTTCGAGGCGGGTGCGCCCGAGACGGGTGAGGCGAACGAGCTGCATGTCGAGGATGTGGTTCGCCTGACGCTCGCTGAACGACATCGGCTCGTCCTGGAGGGAGGCCAGGGCGGCGGCCCGGTCCTCGCTCCCTCTGATCAGGGCGATGATCTGGTCGATCAGGTCGAGGGCCCGAATCAGACCTTCGACGATGTGCTCTCGATCACGGGCTTGACGCAGCCGGTACTCGGATCGACGGGTCACCACTTCGATCTGGTGACCGACGTAGGCCACGAGGGCATCGCGCAGGTTGAGAGTGCGGGGCACCCCATCGACGATCGCCACCATGTTCACGGCGAAGCTGCTCTGCAGCGGGGAGTGCTTGAACAGGTTGTTCAGGACGACGTTCGCGGGGGCGTCTCGCTTGAGCTCGATGACGAAGCGGGTCTGTCCCTTGGCCGACTCGTTGCGAAGCTCGCGGATTCCCTCGATGACCTTGCGCTCGACGGCCTCTGCGATCTTCTGCTCGATGCTCTCCACTGAGGTCTGGTACGGGATCTCGGTGACGACGATCTGGTCGCCCCGCGCGCCTTCGACGATCTCGGCCTTGGCCCGAATCCGGATGGAGCCGCGGCCAGTGGTGAAGGCCTGCACGATGCCCGCGCGTCCCATGATGAGACCGCCGGTCGGAAAGTCCGGACCCTGGACATGCTCCATCAGGTCCTCGACCGTCGCGTCGGGGTTGTCGATCAGGTGCAGCGTGGCATTGACGACTTCGCCGAGGTTGTGGGTCGGGATGTTGGTGGCCATGCCGACCGCGATGCCCTGGCTGCCGTTGACCAGCAGGTTGGGAAAGCGCGACGGCATCACGATGGGCTCTTCGCGGCTGCCGTCGAAGTTGGCAGTGAAGTCGACCGTCTCCTCGTCGATCGACTCGACCATCCGCATCGCCAGCTCCGTGAGGCGGCACTCGGTGTAGCGATAGGCGGCAGGTGGATCGCTGGGTGAGCCGAAGTTGCCGTGCGGATCGATCAGCGTGTCGCGGAGGCTGAACCTCTGACCCATCCGAACCATGGCGTCGTAGATCGCTGTGTCGCCATGTGGGTGGTAGTTGCCGATGACGTCGCCGACGACGGTCGCGCACTTCTTGTGCGGCCGGTCCGGTCGAAAGCCGGTGTCGAACATCGACCAGAGGATCCGGCGGTGCACCGGCTTGAGACCGTCGCGCGCATCGGGAAGGGCGCGCGACATGATGACGGACATGGCGTAGTCGAGGAACGACTGCTCCATCTCCTGTTGAATCTCGATGTCCTGGATGTCGAGGCGCGGGCCCTCGTCGTCGGCGGTGGCGTCGGCGTCATCCGAGGCGTCTGCGTCGTCTGCGTCGTCTGCGTCGTCTGCGGGAGTTTCGTTCTCTGGCTCGTCGGCTGGGAGGTCTTCGCCGTTCGCGCTCGCCTCACCGTCGGGGGGGAGATCAGTCACTCGTGCTCGCTAGATGTCGAGGAAGCGCACGTCGTGTGCGTTCGTCTGGATGAAGTTCTTGCGGAGCTCGACGTCGTCGCCCATGAGGATGCTGAAGACCTCATCGGCGATCGCTGCCTGCTCCACGGTCACGCGCAGCAGCGTGCGTCGCACCGGATCCATGGTGGTGTTCCAGAGTTCCTCGGCATCCATCTCGCCCAGACCCTTCAGGCGCTGGAACTCGTTCTTGTGGTTCGGCCGATCGGTGAGGAAGTCTGTCTTGGCCCTGTCGTCTTTGAGATAGATGGTGTCGCTGCCGACCTTGGTGGAGAACAGCGGCGGCTGCGCGATGTACACGTAGCCGCGCTCGACCATCTCGCGCATCTGCCGGAAGAAGAACGTGAGGAGAAGCGTGCGAATGTGGCTGCCATCGACATCGGCGTCACAGAGGAGAATCACCTTGTGATACCGGCACTTGTCCGCGTCGAAGTGTTCACCGACACCCGCACCGATCGCTGAGATCAAGGCCTGGACCTCGGTGTTCTTGAACATCTTGTCGATGCGGGCCCGCTCGACGTTGAGGATCTTGCCGCGGATGGGAAGTATCGCCATCGTGCGAGGGTCGCGAGCCTCTTTGGCCGAGCCGCCGGCCGAGTCGCCCTCCACGATGTAGAGCTCGGACTCCTCGGGGTCGCGCGACGAGCAGTCGGTGAGCTTGCCGGGCAGGCCCGCCCCGTCGAGAGCCGACTTGCGGATGGTGTTCTTGGCCTTCTGGGCAGCCAGCCGGGCCCGACGCGCATCGAGCGCCTTGTTGACCATGCGCTTGGCTTCGCCGGGATGCTCCTCGAGCCAGTCGGCCAGCGCTGCGTTGGTGGCGGTCTGGACCAGGCTGCGCATCGAGGTGTTGCCGAGCTTGGCCTTGGTCTGGCCCTCGAACTGCGGTTCCTGCAGCCGAACACTGACGATGGCCGTCAGCCCTTCACGAATGTCGTCACCCTGGAGGTTGTCGTCCTTCTCCTTCAGGATGTTCTTGGCCCGGGCATAGCGGTTGACGGTTGCGGTGAGGGCCGTCTTGAAGCCCTCTTCGTGCATCCCACCCTCGATCGTGTTGATGCCATTGGCGAAACTGTGGATGCCGTCGAGGTTGAAACCGGTGTTCCACTGGAACGCGATCTCCACCTCGTCGCCTTCCTCGGTCGCCGAGAGATATCCGACCACGTCGAAAAGCGAGTCCTTGGACTCGTTGATGTGGCGAACGAAGTCGCGGATGCCGCCGTCGTACTGAAACACCAGCTCAGAGGGATCGGCCGTGCGCTCGTCTCGGAACATGATCCGCAGGCCCGCATTGAGAAACGCCATCATCTGAAAGCGCTCGGCAAGAGTCTGGCCGCGAAAGTCGACCTGGTCGAAGATCGTGGCGTCCGGAGCGAACGTGACCGCGGTGCCGGTGCGTCCAGGTGGGGAAGCGCCCGTGTCGGAGAGTTGACCGACCGGCTCTCCCCCGTTGGCGTACTCCTGGTACCAACGGCGGCCATCTCGATCGATCTCGATCTCGAGCTGGGTGGACAATGCGTTGACGACAGACACGCCGACGCCATGGAGCCCACCCGACACCTTGTAGCCGCCCCCTCCGAACTTGCCGCCGGCGTGGAGAACGGTGAGAACCACCTCTGCCGCAGACTTTCCCGTGTACTTCGGGTGCGGGTCGACGGGGATTCCGCGTCCGTCGTCGACGACCCGGCACCGACCGTCGGCGAGGATGGTGATGTCGATCGACGTGCAATGCCCCGCCATTGCCTCGTCCACCGAATTGTCCACAACCTCGTACACCAGATGGTGCAGTCCGGCGGGGCCCGTGGACCCGATGTACATGCCAGGACGCTTGCGAACCGCTTCGAGGCCCTCGAGAACTTGGATATCGCTGGCCTGATAAGTGTCGGTCACGTGTCCCCTTTCCGACGGTCAACTCTACCAACCGGAGGGGGGATCGAGACGGAGGGTCCGAACGCTCTCGTGGCCTCTCAGGGCCGTCTCAGCGAAATCAAGGAGTCGATCTCCCTTTCGGCGCCGCGACCGACACGGTCAAGGCCCGCACATCGAGTTGAGGCACGATCTCCGCCGTCTGTTTCAAGATCTGCGTTTCGAGATAGCGGATCTCGGTGGCCCATCCGGGATGATCGACCTCCACGTGCAGGGTCCCGTCGACGAGCTTGCGGGGTCGGCAATGCTCTGCGATTCCTGCGCCGACCACATCGGACCAGCGATCGTGGAGTTCGATCATCACCGATCGCGAACCCAGACCGCCGACGACCCGTTCGATCGA
>CAZVUM010000044.1:12408-41867 GCA_964629575.1 uncultured Acidimicrobiales bacterium
TCACGACGAGTCCCTCACGACGACGTCTCCACGACAGCTCCGCCCCGAAGCTCGAGCGACCGGCCGGGGTGAACACCGTCTGGCACCGTTCCGGTCGCGGAGGTCAGCACGATCTGCGCATCGCTCGGAAGACACGCGACGAGCCGCGTCGCGCGACCCGTGTCCAGCTCGGAGAACACGTCGTCGAGGAGAACCACCGGCGGATCGGCGACCGCGTCGGCGATGTGGTGGTGCATGGCGAGTCGGAGGGCGAGCGCCAAGCTCCGCTGCTCACCCTGTGACGCATGAGTCCGCGCCGGCAGAGCGTTGAGAAGGATCTGCATCTCGTCGCGATGTGGCCCGACGAGGGTTGCACCGCGGCGAAGTTCGTCGGTGCGCACCTCGGTCAGGGCTGAGGCCAGACCCTCCCCCAACCACGGCGCGTCGTAGTGAAGTCGAACCGGCTCGTTGGCCCCTGCGACCTGTGCGTAGTAGTCGGCGACGACCGGTTCGATCTCGGTCACCAGCTTGGATCGGGCGCGAGCCACGGCTTCGCCGGTGACGGTCAGCTTGTGGTCCCACACGTCGAGCGTGGTCACGATCTCCTCGCTCAGACGCCCGTGTGACTGTTTGAGCAGGTTGTTCCTCTGGCGCAGGATTTTGTCGAGATCGGCCCGATCCTGGCGGAAGTGCACGTCGATGCTCGCCAGCACGTCGTCGAGAAGGGTGCGCCGGATGGACGGAGCCCCTTTCACGAGCTCGAGATCATCCGGGCTGAACACGACCACCTTCACCACGTCGCCCAGGTCGCGGACGCGACGAACGGCTTGCTTGTTCACCTGGAAGCGGGACCGCCCTGGAGAGATCTCCATCTCGACGAGCGCCTCGCGCCCGCCACGCACCACCTCGGCGCGCACCACGGCGGCTTCGGACCCCGTCGCCACCAACGCCTCAGGGCTCGCGCCCCTGAACGACTTCATACCAGCCAACAGACCGATCGCCTCGAGCAGGTTGGTCTTCCCGTGCCCATTGGGACCCGTCACCAACGTCACCTGGGAGTCGAGTACGACATCGGTCGAGGCGTGATTGCGAAAGTCGGTGAGCCAGAGCCGTTGCACGATCATTGCGCCGGCCCCGCGATGTCAGGACACCCGGACGGGCATCAACAAGTAGAGATAGTCGCCGCCATCGGTCGATCGCAGCACCGCAGGCTTGAGGGCATCCACGGTCTCGAGAACCACCTCGTCACCTGGAGCTGCATCGACTCCATCGATCAGGTAGTCCGGGTTGAAGGCGACCGTGAGCTCTTCACCGTCGTATTTCGCGTCGACCTCTTCGTGAGCTTGGCCGACGTCCTGGGTGACCGCCATGAGCTCGAGACCCGTGGACCGCTGGGTAACACGCAGCGGCGCCGCCTCGCGCGCCATGAGCTTCACTCGGCGAACGGCTTCGAGAAGGGGCTCACGCCCCACGACCAACTGGTTGGGATAGGAGCTCGGAATCAGCTGGCGGTAGTTGGGAAACTCGCCTTCGATCAGTCGGGTGGTGACCTGCACGCTGCCGTCGCTACCGGGAACGTCGAAGGTCACGTCGCGCTCACCCAACCGCACCGTCACCTCCTCCGCGTCACCGAGCGCCCGAACCAACTCGCCGAGCGCACGCGACGGGACGAGGACCTTTTGACCCTCGCTCAACACGGTGGCATGTGGCAGATCCCGCACGGCGAGGCGATAGGAGTCCGTAGCGACGAGTCGAAGGCCGCCTTCTTCGGACGAGAGCAGAACACCGGTGAGAATCGGCCGGGCGTCGTCGGAACTCGCGGCCATCACGACCTGGCGCAGCCCGCCTGCCAGGGCATCGGCACCCAGGGACACCTCGTCGCCGCTCGGTTCGGGCAGGACCGGGAAGTCGTCCGCGGGCAGCGTTCGAACGGCGAACTGTGAGCGACCGCTGCTGATCTTGGCCTCGTCGCCCGCAACCTCGATCTCCACAGCTCCCCCATCGAGGGAGCGGATGATGTCGACCGTGAGTCGTGCGGGAAGAACTGCGACCCCGGGTTCGTCCACCGCAACGGTGACCGTGGAACGAACGGTCAGATCGAGATCGCTCCCGGTGATGGTGAGCGTGTCGCCATCGGCGGACAGATGCATACCGGTGAGAACAGGCAGGGCTCCGCCGCGGTTGCTGACTGCACGGCTGGCGGTGGTGAGCCGATCGACGAGGGCGTCGCGTTCGCATCGGAACTTCACGGCGTGATCTTCTCCGGATCGTGTGGCTGATGTAACACTTCTCTGTCTTCTGAAATCAGTAGTGGTAATAAGGCCTGTGGATTGTGGACAACCGCGTATCGGGCCTGGTCAGTGCCGATTTCTTTATCGACACTACTGGCCACAGGCATCCACAGGACACGCTCGTTTCGAACTTCGTGGGCGGGTGCGTGTGGACAACGGGGGTTTGTCCACCGTCGGTGCACAAGGTCGTCCACGGGTTTGTCCACGGGGCTCGTCAGGAGGCTTTGATGCCCGAGATCAGGGCGCTGACCTGGTCGTACACCTGCCGGCGCTCGGCCATCTGCTTCCCGACCTTCTCGACGGCGTGCATCACGGTGGTGTGGTCCCGGCCTCCGAAGACCCGGGCGATCGCCGGATAGGAGAGGTCGGTCAGCTCGCGCACGACGTACATGCTGATCTGACGGGCCTGGACGAGACTGCGGTGACGGCGCTTGCCTTTGAGCTCGTCGACGTCGTAGCCGAACATCTCCTGGGTGGCGTCGAGGATGACGTCGGGGGTGATGGGCCGCGCCTCACGGTCCGAGACGATGTCGCCGAGTACTCGCTGCGCGAGATCCACCGTGATGGGCTCGTTGGTCAGGCTGGCGTAGGCGGCGACACGGATCAACGCGCCCTCGAGTTCGCGGATGTTGTTCGTGATGATGCTCGCGATGAACTCGTTGACCTCGGCGGGGACATCGCTGCGTTCGAGTTCGGTCTTCTTGCGAAGAATCGCGATTCGGGTCTCGAGGTCGGGAGGCTGGATGTCGGTGATGAGGCCCCACTCGAAGCGGCTGCGGAGCCGATCTTCGAGCGTCGCGATCGCCCGCGGGGGTCGATCCGAGGAGAGCACGACCTGGCGACCTGCGCCGTGGAGCGAGTTGAACGTGTGGAAGAACTCCTCCTGAAGCCCTTCCTTGCCCTCCATGAACTGGATGTCGTCGATGAGCAGGACGTCGATGTCGCGATAGCGGCGCTTGAACGTCGTGGTGGTGGAGGTACGGATGGCTTCGACGAACTCGTTGAGGAAGGTCTCGGTGGAGACGTAGCGCGCCTTGTAGTTGGGATAGGTGCTGTGGATGTAGTGGACGATGCCCTGGAGGAGGTGGGTCTTGCCGAGTCCTGCGCCGCCGTGGATGAACAGCGGGTTGTAGCTGCGCCCCGGGGTTTCGGCCACGGCGAGGGCCGCGGCATGGGCAAAGCGGTTGCTGGTGCCCGTGACGAAGGTCTCGAACGTGTACCGGGGATTGATCGCGTCGGTGTAGGAGGTCCGGTCTTCGACCACCTCGACGGTGGGGGGGCTCAGTCGGTCGCGAACGTCGGCGGCCCCGAGTGGGTCGGTGAGGAACTGTTCTTCGTCGAGTGGAAGCTGGGGTTCGAGTTCCGGCCGTACCTCGATGTGGATCTCGGTGTCGGTGATTCCGACCTCTTCGAGAGCCGCGTGCACCATGGGCAGGTAGCGGCTGAGGACTCGATCGCGAATCACACCGCTCGGCGCCACCAGGACGGCCATGCCGTCTGCGATGTCGATCGCGTGGAGATCCCGGAAGCTCGTGAGCCACACGGCTTCGGACACCTGGCTGCGCAACAGGCTGCGGCACGTGGTCCACACGGCTTGGACGTCCTGGGCTTCTCCGTCAGTGTTCGCCACGTCCGCCTCGCCATCCACACATGTGGAAAACCTGTGGTTGCTGTGCATAACCCCAGGGAGTTCCCCCTGCCGGGAGTGGGAACCTAGCACTGGGTGAGAAGGGCGATGCAAGATGCCACTCTGGGTGTTCGAATCCAAAAATTGCACAGTCGACCATCACGCCTCGCGCGAGAATTCGAGTGTCGGTCGCGCGACGGTTGCGAGTTGGGAAGCGATTACCGCTTGGGCCGTTCGGCCCTCTACCCTGGTGCAGGTGTGGTCCCGTTGTTCGGGATGCTCGTCAGACCGACCGGCCGCACTCCCCACCACAAGTCCCGATCGACACCACTCGGTTGATCGCGTCGATGCCATCCGGCGGGCTCGCACCAACCCGGCGTCGGCGCCCACCCGTGTGGCCGGCGAGTGCCCGTCATCGGCTCGCCCTGGAGGCCGCAAACCGTGAAGCGCACGTACCAACCCAACACCAGACGCCGAGCCCGGCGCCATGGATTCCGCCATCGCATGTCGACCAAGGCGGGACGACACATCGTCAAGGCGAGGCGTCGTAAGGGTCGCCAGCGTCTCAGCGCTTGATCCAACGATGCCGCCAGAGCGCCGATTTCGTGGCGCTGCGTCGCGGACGACGCATTGGTGGCCGGGTTCTGTGGATGTTGTACGCCCCCGACGAAGCACTCTCTCACCCCCGCGTGGCATTCGCGATCGGACGCCGCGCTGGTGGCGCGGTCGAACGAAACCGGCTGCGTCGGCGACTGCAGTCGATTCTGCGCGACCGACAGGATCAGCTGCCGCCGGGGCGCTATCTGTTCGGGTCTCGTCAGCGGGCGGGAACCGTCAACTACGAGGCCGCGCAGGCCGACATCGTCCACTTTCTCGAGCGGGTCGCGCCGTCGTGACGCCCACTGTGCCTGCCTCACCGACTGTGCCTGCCTCCCCCACTGTGCCCACGAGGGGCCTGTCACCCCTGGGCCGCAGCGTGCGAACGCTGGTGCGGGGATACCGCGCCTTGCCCCGCTGGCGCCCGCCGGTCTGCCGCTATATCCCGACCTGTTCCGCCTATGCCGAGGAGGCCGTCGAGCTTCACGGCGGACTGCGCGGCGGGTGGTTGGCCCTGCGCCGCATCTGTCGGTGTCATCCTTGGGGCGGCCACGGGTACGACCCGGTGCCGGGATCGACCGAACACCCCCTCGACGAACCAGCTCCTGATCCAGGAAGGCTCACATGTTCGACCTGATCGCGAACGTACTCGCGTGGTTCTACTCGCTCGTTGGCGACTACGCGATTTCGATCGTTCTGTTGACACTGCTGATCATGCTGTTGTTCACGCCCCTGACCCTCAAGGGAACGCGGTCGATGATGCAGATGCAGCGCATCCAGCCGAGGATCAAAGAGCTGCAGAACAAGCATCGCGGCGACAAGCAGGCGCTCAACCAGGCGATGATGGAGCTCTACCAGCGTGAGGGCGTCAACCCCCTCGGTGGGTGCCTGCCATCTCTCGTTCAGCTGCCGGTCTTCTTCGTCCTGTATCGGGTGATCAACGGCCTGACCAGGACTCTCGATGGCGCGCCGGACCCGAAGTACCTCGATCACAGCTCCCAGCTGTACACCGATCTAGTCAACGACGGTGGGGAGATGGTGTCGTTCGGCATCGATCTGTCGCGGTCGGCCAACGACGTTCTCCAGGACAACTTCGTCGACGCTCTCCCCTACCTCGGTCTGGTCGCCTTTACCGGTGTTCTCAGCTGGTACCAGCAGCGTCAGATGAAGTCCCGGCGCTCCGACTCCTCTGCGGTCAATCCGCAGATGGAGATGATGATGAAGATCCTGCCGTTCATGTTGCCGGTCTTCTCCTTCATCGTGCAGGCCGCGTTGGCTGTCTACTTCGTTGCCTCGAGCCTGTATCGCATCGGTCAGCAGGCCTTCATCCATGCCACGATGAAGCCGCTCTCCGACGAGGTCATCGAGGCCGATGCCAGCCTCATCGTCGACGAGCAGGTCGCCGAGCCAGAGCCCGAGCGGCCGACTCGCGAAGTGGCCAACAAGAGGTCGAAGAAGGCAATCAACGCAGACAACGATCGTCAGGCTGCGCGTGAGGAACGTTCTCGTCAGCGTCGCG
Source organism: uncultured Acidimicrobiales bacterium (assembly GCA_964629575.1). Lineage (GTDB taxonomy): Bacteria > Actinomycetota > Acidimicrobiia > Acidimicrobiales > Poriferisodalaceae > JAYPWI01. The sequence goes on from CAZVUM010000044.1 coordinate 18,422, forward strand.
GCGGTGAGAAGCCCGGTCGATCGACACGCCCGCAATCGAGCGGCAATGGTGCGGCATCGACTCCCAAGTCCAAGCCCCCGGCGTCGAGCAACGGCAAGTCAGGCTCTTCAGGCAACGGAAAAGCGTCCGGCCCAAAGGCCGGCAGAGGCGCCAAAAGTCCTGGTTGGGGGCGTAAAGGGCGTGCTGCCGCAGAGGAGACGCCGTCCAAGGCGCCGATCCAGAGCAAGCGAACCTCTGGCGATGGCCGGACCAGGAAGCGTCGCAAGTGATGGTTGATCTGTTCGCCTCGCGGCAGGAGAGTCGCTGATGGAGTGGATCGTCGCGTCCGGAGCCACCGTGGATCAGGCGCGCGAGCGTGCCCTCGATCAGCTCGGTGTGGCGCTCGAGGATGCGGAATTCGAGGTGGTGGTCGAACCCAGTTCGTCGCTCTTCGGTTTGCGGAAGACCGCGGCTCAGGTGCGGGCGCGCGTGCGTCCGATTGCGCCTCCGCCGAAGCAGGAATCGCGTCCGCGCGGTCGCGATCGTTCGCGCGGTGACCGGCGGGGGCGCCAAGGCGCCGGCGGCAAGGGTGCTCGCAAGGCCCCGGCCCAGAACAAGGCTGGACAACGGTCTTCGGGGGCAGGGTCTTCGGGGGCAGGGTCTTCGGGGGCAGGGTCTTCGGGGCGACAGCGGTCCAGCGAGCAGTCGTCGGCGAACAAGCCGGCCAAGAAGTCCGGCTCCCGGTCGGGAGGCGGTGGACAGCGCAGCGGCGCCAAGAAGCAATCCGGTGGGGGAGATCGCCGCGGCGGTGCCCAGCGTGGGCCCGAGGGCGCAGATGCCTCCACTGAACGGACATCTGGGGCTCCGCCTCGGCGCCGGACGAGGAGAGTCTCCTCGAACCCGACGACCCCTCTACCGAACACACGTTCGACATCCCCATCGTTGTCAGATGGCGCGGGGGCCTCTGCGGACTCAGGGTCCGACGTGCGCCGCCGAACACGCAAGATCCAACCCTAAGGGCCACGGGCCCGAGACCCGCAGGAGAGACTGCACATGACCACCGAAGCCACCGTCGAAGAACAACAGCAGATGGTCGGTGAGTTCCTCGAAGGACTCGCGGCCAGCTTCGGGGTCGATGCGACCGCCGAACACGTGGCCGCCGATGACGACAGCTTCGAGGTGAACCTGGCCGGCGACAACGCCGCGCTGGGGCTGCTGATCGGGCCCAAGGGTAATCATCTCGTCGCACTGCACGAGGTGACCAAGACCATGCTCCAGCGTCGGCTTCCCGGTGTCGATCGGGCGCGGATCAGGGTCGACGTCGGTGGCTATCGCCAGCGCCGACGCCAGGCGCTCGAAGCCTACGTTCGTGAGCTTGCCACATCGGTGCAGGAGTCGGGCGTCGAGAAGGGGCTCGAGCCGATGAACGCGGCAGACCGCAAGGTCGTGCACGATACCGTCAACGACATCGATGGGGTCGGGACGATCTCGGTGGGGGAGGAGCCCCGCCGCCGGGTGGTGCTGGTTCGTCGCGACGACGATTGATCGGACAACCGACAGTGCCCGCGGCAAGCCTCGCGGAGGTGCTGTCTCGATCTCGGGTTGAGGGATACCTCGGGCCGGGATCGATCGATGTCCATGTGGACCACGGCCGCGCTCATCTGGGCGCGGCCGATCCGCGTCCTGGGAGCAACTGGCTGGACCTGGGGTCCGGGGGCGGGCTACCTGGGCTGGTGATGGCAGCTGAACGGCCGGATCTGCACCTGACGCTGCTCGATCGCTCGCAGAAGCGGACGGATTTTCTCCGACAGGCCGTTCGAGAACTCGAATTGACTCAGGTGGAGGTCGTGACGAGCGACGCGAGCGATTTTGCGCGTGAGGCAGCGCACCGAGCCACCTTTGATGGCGTTGTCAGCCGGTCCTTTGGTGCTCCGGCGTTGGTGGCGGAGGTCTCGTGCGCTCTGCTGAGGACCGGAGGCCGGCTCGTGGTGAGCGAGCCACCTCAGGATCAGGGCGGTTCTGCCGAGCCCGGCGTCCGATGGCCCCGGGACGCGCTGCATCTGGTGGGTTTCGGTGATCTCGCCATCAGAGGAAACAATCCCAGCTTCGCCATCCTCACCTTGACGACGCTTCCGCCCGCAGATCGCCCACGCCGCTGGGCGCAGATGGTGAAGCGCCCCCTGTTCGGCCCGGATGAGGTTGATTAGGTTCCAGGAGCGCTCCTGGAACCTAAATCGTTTCACGTGGAACCGGAGGCTTCTCAGTGGTGGAGGAGCGTTCAGCGGTAGAGAAGATCGCCGTTTCACGTGAAACTGGTCTCAGAGGCTTGACGTTCGGAGAGGAACGCGGTTTCCTGGCGCGCGCGGCCGTCTCCCCCGACGTCGCGAGGAGGACGTATGACGCGCGTCTTGGCCATCGCCAACCAGAAGGGTGGGGTCGGTAAGACCACCACAGCGGTGAACCTCTCTGCCGCCCTGGCGGAAGCTGGATACCGCACGTTGGCGGTCGACCTGGATCCCCAGGGCAACGCAACGACCGGCCTTGGCATCGACCCCCGCACTCTCGACAGCTCGATGTACGACGTCCTGATGGGGACGGCGAGCCTGGATGATTGCATCGAGAGCACCTCGATCCGTCATCTCTTCGTCGCCCCTGCGAGTTTGGATCTCGCTGGCGCGGAGATCGAACTCGTTCCGATGTTCAGCCGGGAGATGAAGCTGCGGCAGGCCCTCGATGGCCTCGATGAGCAGTTCGACTACATCTTCATCGATTGCCCACCGTCATTGGGTCTGTTGACAGTGAATGCACTGGCTGCGGCCAAAGAAATCATCATCCCCATTCAGTGCGAGTACTACGCACTCGAGGGGTTGGGTCAACTCCTCAGTAACGTCAATTTGATTCAACAGAATCTCAATCCATCTCTTCTTATTTCATTGATTATCCTGGTCATGTATGACGCCCGAACCCGGCTCGCTGATCAAGTGGTGACCGAGGTCCGCCACCATTTCGGCGACAAGGTGTGTCGGACCGTGGTGCCCCGGACCGTGCGACTGTCTGAGGCTCCGAGCTTCGGCCAGCCGATCACGACCTTCGATCCCACCAGTCGGGGAGCGTTGGCGTACCGCGAGCTCGCCAAAGAGGTCGTCGCGAGCGAGTCAGGGCCGGGCGCTGGGGGAGGGGAGAGCTGATGGCTCGTCCAGGAGGACTCGGAAAGGGCCTGAGCGCCCTGATTCCCACCGATGGCACGGTGCCGGCCACTGAGGGTGATACCTACCGTGAGCTGTCCCTCGACGCGATCATCGTCAACCAGTATCAGCCGCGTCAGCATTTCGACGAGGACGCGCTCGACACCCTGACCGCTTCTGTGGCCGAGTTCGGGGTCCTACAGCCGATCGTCGTGCGTCCTGGGGCAAAGGAGGGGTCGTTCGAGCTCATCGCGGGCGAACGACGTTGGCGGGCGTCCCGCAAAGCCGGGCTGTCGACGATTCCTGCGGTCGTTCGAACGGCCGATGACCAATCGAGCCTGGTCCAGGCCGTCGTGGAGAACATTCATCGGCAGGATCTCAACGCTCTGGAAGAGGCCGCGGCCTATCAACAGCTCCTGGAGGACTTCGGGGTCACCCATGAGGAGCTCGCGGAGCGATTGGGCAAGGGTCGGGCAACCATCACCAACACGTTGCGCCTCCTCCAGCTACCGGTTGGGGTTCAGCGGCCGTTGGTCGAGGGCCAGCTCACGGCAGGACATGCTCGGGCGCTTCTCGGCTGTCCTGATCGCGAGATCCAAGAGGAACTCACCCGCAAGATCATTGCCGAAGGGTGGTCGGTTCGTGCCGTTGAGGACGCCGTACGCGAGGCCCAGCAGGACGATCCCTCGGGTGCGCCGGCCCCGACAGAGCCCAGTGATCCTCGTCCCGCTGCACTACTCGAACTCGAGGAGCTGTTGTCCGAACGGTTGAGTACCGCGGTGCGTATTCAGATGGGGGCCAAGAAGGGACGTCTCACCATCGATTTCGCCACGCTGGGTGATCTCGAGCGCATCTACCATGTGATCCAGGGCGCCGACTGACACCCGCTCGAACCCTCGATGTGCACTTGAAGGTTATGGCCGACCCTCGATGATCTCTCGATGTCCACAGCCTGTGGGAGAGTTGTGGACAAGTGCCGACTCACGCCCCGTCCGTACCAGGCTCCCGGGGGGTCAGAGATCGTCGGCTGAGCTGGTGAGGACCTCTTGAGTGGCCGAAGCAATGGCTTGGGCGACGGCCCGATTGTGTTGCACCACATCGCGGGCATGCTCGAAACGGCACAGGACCGCTGGCATCTGGGTCTCGCGGAGCATTGGCAGGCGCATGCCGCGCGATGCGATCGTCGGAAAGACGGGGCGAAGTCGATCGCACAATCGCACAGCGAGGGCTCTGCCTCCCGGGCTCACGAAATGCTGCCCTTCGAAAAAGGCCACGGTGGGTGACTGCGGCCGAAGCTCCAGTGCGACGTAGACGTCGGCTCCGTAGCCGTTGACCTGGGCGGCTTGAGCGCTCCAGTCCGGATGATGCACGGTCAGAACCTCGGCGCCGGCGTCGGTCAGCGCGCGGCGGACAGCAGCTGTGGTCGCGTCGAGACCCCCGCTCTCACCGATGGCGACGCGTCGAGCGGCGAGCTGGACACCGTGACCTGTCAGTCGTTCTCGTTCCTCGATGGCCGCCATGTCTTCGGCGCCGCGCAGGTGTTTCACGAAGCGCTGGAGCGCGTCGAGGGTGTCTGGGCCACAGATCCCGTCGGCAACGAGACCCGCGTTGCGTTGAAAATCCTGCACGGCGTGGGCCGCCCGAGCATCGAGGATCCCGTCGATCCTCCCCACGGAGAACCCGAGCGTGCTGAGCATCTGTTGGAGCTCAGCGACGTCGTCTCCGCGCAAGGGAGGTGAGTGGAGATACAGCAGGCGTCCACCGAGCCGCTGGCCGGCCTCGACCACGAGCGCCCACGTCTGGGGACCGCAAATGCCATCGACGTCGATCGAGCGACTGGTTTGAAAGGCCAGTACAGCCGTACGCGTCAGTTGCTCGAACACGCCATCGACAGGGCCCGGATCTTCACCGAGCGCAGAAAGGCGACGCTGGAGATCGCGGACGTGATCGCCGCGGGCTCCGACGCCGAAGGGCCGGACTACAGGAATTCGCCGATCTCCTCGAGCAGCGCACCCTTGGGCTTGGCCCCGACGAGCCTCTTCGCCGGCTCACCGTCCTGGAAGACGATGAGGGTGGGGATGCTCATGACCTCGAATCGCCGGGCGATGTCGGGACTGTCGTCGACGTTGACCTTGGCGATCTGCAGGCCGTCCTGTTCGCCGGCGATCTCTTCGAGGATCGGCGCGATCATCTTGCACGGTCCGCACCACTCGGCCCAGAAGTCCACGAGGACGGGTTCGGACGACGAGCCGATGGTCTCGTCGAAGGTGCTGTCGTTGAGGTTCGTGATCCCTGCAGCCATCTGCGAGCTCCTCGGTTCGGTGTTGTGCGAATGGTAGCGGTCAGGTGAACCGGCGCGACCCGCGAAACATTCCCGGCGGGCGCCCCGCAACAGCTAGTGGCCGGTCTCTTCGAGCCACCGCTCGGCGTCGATCGCGGCCATACAGCCGGATCCGGCTGCAGTGATCGCCTGGCGGTAGTAGTCGTCCTGGACATCGCCGCATGCGAACACGCCGTCGATCGCGGTTCGGCTGCTGTCCGGCTCGGTGACGAGGTAGCCGTTGTCCTTGAGCTCGAGGTGCCCGGCGAAGAGGTCGGTGTTGGGTCGGTGACCGATGGCGATGAAGAGCCCCGAGAGAGGTACGTCGCGCTCCTCACCTGTCTCGGTGTCTTGGACCGTGATGCTCTCGAGTTTGGTCTCCCCGTTCATTGCGGTGACCTGGGAGTTCCACATGAACTCGATCGTGTCGTTGGCGAAGGCCCGGTCCTGCATGATCTTCGATGCCCGAAGCTCGTCGCGGCGATGGATGATGATCACCTTGGATGCGAATCGGGTGAGGAAGGTCGCCTCCTCGATCGCGCTGTCGCCGCCGCCGATGACGGCGATCTCTTGCTCGCGGAAGAAGAACCCGTCACACGTCGCGCACGTGCTGACCCCGTGTCCGATGAGGCGCTCCTCGTTGGGGAGACCGAGCATCAGGCTCTGTGCCCCCGTCGAGATGATCACGGTGTTGGAGCGATACTCCTCGTCTCCCACCCACATGCCGAAGGGGCGGGCGGAGAAGTCGACCTTGGTGACCTTGGCGGTGAGGAACTCCGCGCCGAAGCGGGCCGCCTGAGAGCGGAAGTTCTGCATCAGCTCCGGACCCATGATTCCGTCGGGGAATCCGGGGTAGTTCTCGACGTCGGTGGTGAGCATCAGCTGACCGCCTGGCTGGTCACTCGTCGAGGAGGGTTCTCCCTCGATGACGAGGGGAGCGAGGTTGGCGCGTGCGGTGTAGATCGCCGCGGTGAGTCCCGCGGGTCCGCTTCCGATGATGATCACGTCGCGAACGTCGGTCATGGTGTGGCCTTTCTCGGCTGAAGACGGGCGGGAGGGTCAACCCGCCGGGAGGGGCAGAGCTTGCGTCACGGACGGCGCTTGGACCACAGGAACGAACCGATCCCGAAGAAGAGCAGGCCGAGGACCAGGTAGGCGAACCACACCGACCATGGAAGGAAGTTGGCGATCCGGACGAGCAGGATGAGCGACAGGATCCCGAGAGCGATGAGGGCGACGAAGATCACCAGGCCGTAGACGAGGGCGCGGGCCACCTTGAGGGCGGGTCCCGAGGTCTTGTCGCGGACGCTGTCGACCAGGTCGAGGAACATCGTGCTGATCTGACCGCCCCAGTCGGGGCCGTTTCGGTCGCCAGCGCTCAGATCCGTCATGGCGAGTGATCCTACAGAGGGTCACCACGGTCGGCGACGCAGGGAGATCTCAGGGTGTCGACGTGTCGGGAGGGCTGGTCGTCAGCGGCTCGTCGGGCGCCAGTTCTTCGGCGATCTCGCAGTCGATCAGGTTCCACCGCAGCCGGGTGATCTGATCCCCAGCGATGTAGTCGATGATCGCTTCGCCGCCGGTGATCTCCCTCTGTCGCAACTCGCCGCCCAGGGGGAGCTCGCCGAGGATCTGGTCGGCGCAGGCACCCAGTTCGGGTGCGAGCACCGGGACGTCGGCCGCCGGAGGGGCCTCGACGGTCTCAGGCTCGGGTTCGGCCGCATCAGGGGCCGGCGCGGCCTCTTCGAGCGCCTCATCGTCTGTGGACATCGAGTCGTCGCCGGACAGAGCGTCTTCGATCGCATCCTGGCTGAGGCCGCCGTCTTCGTCGGCCCCGGCATCGGCTTCAGGGGCCAGTTGTGCTGCGCTCGCTTCGTTCCCCTCGGACTCGAAGGACTCGGCCCGAGCCGCGAGATCCGACGGAGCCGATTCGGTCTGGCCGTCGGCGGCTTCGGTCTCCCCGGACTCGTCGGACGACGCCGATGTATCGCTGTCGCTGCTGCCGTCGGTGTTGAGCGCGAAGGCCGCCCCGATGACCACGACGATCGCCGCAGCGGCGCCCATGATGTTGAGGCGCCGTTGGCGCTTGGCGCGCTGGGCCGCCAGGTCGACGACAGGGGCGCCAGTGGTGGCCTCGCCCACTGCGGTCGCGGGCGATGAGGGGGCAGCCGCCAGATCCTCGAGCGCTGCGGCGATCATCGCCTCTCGTGCATCGGCAGGCGGGAGCGGAACCGGCTCGGCGAGCGCGGCGACAGCTGCGGTGATGCGATTGAGTTCGGCGGTCAGTTCGGGATCGGCACGAACGCGCGCAACATCATCGGCTGTGGCCTCGCCGTCGATCACGGCCGAGAGCAGCTGATCGCGTTCGTCGTCAGTCATCTCGATCACTTGGACGTCCGCTACCCCCGTTCTGGTTCCCGTCGAGTACAGCAGCCAGGGCGGCTCGCCCCCGGGCGATGCGCGACCTCACTGTTCCCGGTGGCACACCGAGCGTGTCAGATATCTCTGCGTAATCGAGGCCGGCCAGGTCACGCAGGACGAGAGGGGCCCTGAACTGGTCGGGTATCTCGGCGAGCGCCGCGTCGATCTCGTCACGTTCGACGATGGTGTCGTCGAAGCCAGAGTCGGTCGCCACCCACGTGGCGGAGTCGTCCTCGATCTCGGTCGGTTGGGGTCGTCGACGTCGTCGACGCAGCTCGTCCAGGCAGGCGTTGGTCGCCACCCGGTATGCCCACGTCGAGAAGCGGGCCCGCGCGTCGTAGCGGGGGAGGCCTCGAACGATGGCCATCAGCGCTTCCTGAGTGGCGTCCAGAGCATCCGCATCGTTGCCGGCGATCCGCCGGCACACCGCGTAAATCCGGTCGTAGTGCCGTCGGAGCAGGTCGTCCGCGGCCGACGGATCTCCGTTCTGAGCTCGGCGGACGACCTCGTCCTCAGCGGCCTCGGCTGGCGGCACCATGGTCCGCTGAGGGTAGTCGTGGACCTTCGACGGGTCGGGGAACGTTCGCAGGACTGCAACGCCGTCGACATCGGACCGTCGTCAACCAAACAGTGGTCGACCTTGGACCGTCACATCGGTGATGGTTGCCCGGTGGCCACCCGTCGACAGCTCGTCACCGAGATCGGTGATCCACACCAGAACGGTCGCGGCTGTCGCCTCGTCGAACTCGAAGTCGGCGGCCCCTCGAACGTCCCTCGCCCTCGCCACCGGTTCTCCCCAGTCGATGACGTTTCCGGCTGACTCGTCTGCGATGTAGATCTCCACGGACCATCCCAGCGTCGGCGATCCGAGCTCGAGTCGGTCGAGTTGTTGGGGTGGACCGAGGGCGATGATGAGGCCGACGCCGTCTTTGAGGTTGCCGAACTCGCGCGTCGTGTAGCGCTCTGTGTACCAGCCCGCGTCTGGGTCGCCGTCGTTGATGAGGTTCAACCGCTCGGGGTGCTCGGTCCTGTCGTCGCCGCTGGGGTCGAAATCCGTGATGTCGATGATCGCCAGTTCTGCGCTCGGCGCGGTGGTGCGCGGGGGCACGATGGTGGAGGGGCTGGTTGCGGGGAGGGTGGTCGTCGTGTCGAAGCCGACGACCTCTTTGGCATTGTCGATGATCGACTGACCCGCAGGGGTGCGGGCGACGATGATGCCGACCGTGAGGATCACGGCGGCGATGATCAACAAGACGCCGACCGGGGCGAACCAGGCCCTCTCAGCCCGAAGGAAGGACCCGCTCGCGGCCGAGTCGTCTTCGTCGTCTTCGGTCGGGACGTGGGGGAGCGCGTCACGCAGTGCGAGAACGAAGGCCGTGGTGTCGGGCCACGGGTCCCCATCGTCGAGGGCGCGAGAGAGCAGAGGTGCGAGGACTGCCGGGATCGCCGGGTGGAGATCGTGGTGGCCGCCGGGTGACACGAGCGGCGGATGACCGATGACCAGGACGTGGAGCAAGATCGCGAGCGAGCGAAGGTCCCCGTTGGGGGTCGCAGGAATCACCACGGCGTCACTCGTCGGCGGGCCGTCGAGGATCACGAAGCGTTGGTTCTCGCGGCGACCGATGCTCGAGGGGGCCACGCCACCGTGAGCGAATCCGGCGCGGTGCAGTGCAGCGAGCGCATCACCGACCTCGACGACGATGTCCAGCGCCTCCCCGGCACGGAGGTGGCCCCTGGCGTGGAGCTCCTCCCCGAGGTGGGACGGGGGGAGTGCTTCGGTGATGACGGCAAACCGCTCGTCGTCGCTGCTGGTGTCGAGCACGTGGAGCAGTCCGGGGTGCTCGAGCCGGGCGAGAGCCCGAGCCTGGAGGCGCAGCCGCTGTCCTGCCTCGGTGTCGAGATCGGCAATGCGGATGGTGACCGGTCGGTGGAGCGTCTCATCGAGGCCGCTCCACGTCTCGATCGACCCTCCACTGAGCTGGTGGTCGACCCGGTAACGCGCCGAGGGAACCACCGGGTCCTCAGTCGGCGACCTGGAACACCACGCCGATGGTGCCCAGGCCGGCGTGGGTGCCGACGACCGGACCGACCTGCCCGACGAGGATCTCACCGTCGACCAGCGGGCGCAGCTGGTCGACCAACGTGTCGACGTCGTTGCAGGCCGCGTGCAGAACAGCCAAACGGTCGATTCGGTCAGCTTGGCTCTGCACGATCTCGACGAGGTGGGCGAGGGCCTTGCCCCGGGTGCGTTGCCTGCCGGCGGGCTCCACCACGCCATCTCGAACCTCGATCAGGGGTTTGATGGAGAGCAGGGAGCCGAGAAGCGACTGGGCGGCACCGATCCGTCCGCCCTTCTTGAGGTTCTCGAGAGTGTCGAGCGCCCCGTGGACGCGAGTGCGGGGAGCGGTGCTCTCCACGAGCTGGGTGATGGTGTCGAGGTCGGCACCGTCGCGCGCGGCTTCGGCAGCCAGAACCGCCAGGGTGCCCAGGCCGAGTGTGACGGTCTTGCTGTCGATCACGTTGACGGGAATGGTGTCTTCCACCGCACGCGCGCCCGCGCGTGCGGCCTCGATCGTCGCGGAGAGGTCACCGCTCAGAAGGACGGCCACGACGCCGGATGCGCCGCTGCTCGCCGCAGCACGGTAGGCCGCTTCGAATGCGCCGGGCGAGGGCGCCGCGGTCTCCGGCAGCTCGTCGGAGGCTTGGCATTTGGCCCAGAACTCCTCGGTCGAGAGCTCCTCGCGATCAACGAACTCCTCGTCTCCGAACCGGATGCTCAACGGCACGATGGTGATGCCAAGGTCGGCAACGACGTCGTCTGGAAGATCGCAGGAGCTGTCGGTGACGACGTGGATCGAGCTCATGGAGTGGAGGGCCTCTCTGGCGTCTCGGACGACGATTCTCGACGACGCATTGCCGAAGTTAGTGGCTCCACTGCCTGGCTACGAAGGGCGAGCCCGAACGCGAGGTGGGTGACACCCACCACAGCGCCGATCACCACAAGATCGAGGAGCGGCTCAGCGATCTCGGTCGCACGGGCGACCGCCCAGCCGGCTGCCAACGATGCGATCGGAATGACAGCGTGTCGCGTGCGCTGTGCGGTGAGGAGTCGGGCCCGGCCCCATCGGGCCAGCACGACGCCCCGAAGCAACGCGAGCTCGACCCACGCTCCGATGGCGGCTCCGAACGCGAGGGCGAGCGCACCCAACCGCGCGGGCAGCAGCTCGTCGGTTCGCACCCCGGACGGAAGCCTGTCGAAGAACTGGTCCCCGCCGCCGAAGCCGGTGAGTGCTCCGTCGACGATGAGGACCTTGTCGAGCGGGAACATGAGCAGCACACCGATTGCGAACGAGATGGTGATCCGAATCAGCGCGATGCGGGCCGGGGTGGAGGTGTCGCCGACGCCGAAGCAGACGTTCTGGAGCAGACGGGAGGCGACGAGCGCGGGGAGACCCAGCGAGTAGGTGGCGAGGGTGAGCCCGATGAGCATGACGTCGTCGTGTGCGATGACGTCGCGGAAGCCGCCCAGGTTGAACACAGAGTCGGCGATCGGAGTCGCGGCGGCGAGATAGAGCGCGACGACCCCCGTGACGAGGTAGGTCCCGGTGAGCAACCGTCGTTCGACGCGGCGAGCGATCTCTGTTGAGTCCTGCAGGCGGCTGATCTCGGGGAGCTCGGCCGCCATCACGCTGATACCGATGATGGACAGCGGCAGGATGTACAGCGTCTGCGCGGCCGCCATCGCCGACGCCGCGCCGACGGCGAGGAAGCTGGCCAGGGCCAGGTCGACGAAAGCGGAGATCTGCATCGCCCCGCGTCCCAACACGGCCGGGCCGAACCGTCTGATCACGACGCGCGCGGCATCGTTTCTCCACGGTGCGCGGAGGCGGATCGCGGGGTTGGCGCGCAGGACGGCGGGGAGCTGGACAGCGAGTTGGGCCACCGCTCCGCCGACGAGCCCCCACGCGAGGGCCTCGGCGACATCCACGTCGGCCCATCCTGCAGCGACGACGGTGATGAGAACGCCGATCTGCACCGCATTCCAGATCACTGGTGCGACGTAGCTGAGGAAGAACCGTCGATGGCTGTTGAGCACGCCCAGGCACCACGAGGTGAGGACGAGGATCCCGGTCCCGATCGTGATGATCCGGACGAGGGTGACGGTGAGCTCGAATCGTTGTCCTTCGAAGCCCCACGCGATCACCCGGGTGATGGGTCGCGCGGCGAGCACGCCGATCGCGACGAGAGCGGCAGTGAGAATCAACAGGAACGATGCGACAGCGCCGGCGAGTTCGCCCGCCGCCTCGTCGTCTTCATCCACGCTGGAGCTGTAGGCCGGGACGAACGCCGCCGTGAGCGCCCCTTCCCCGAGGAGGTTCTGGATCACGTTGGGGATCCGAAGTGCGGCGGCGAACGCGTCTCCCACCCGGCCGACTCCCAGGACGTTTGTCACCAGCGCCGCTCGAAAGAGTCCCGCCATACGCGACAGGGCGATCCCCGCTGCCGCAGCCGTTGCGCCCGTCAACCGTCGAAGCCTGGCCATCTCAGACCATCCGCCGCCGACGCAGATCGACCGCCCACCACAGCACGAGGAACAGCGCCGCGCCGAGGGTGAGGCCGAGGCCGACCCCGGTGGGCGTCGTCGACCGGATAGCGGTGCGTGTGCGTCCCACGAGGAGCGTGCCGTCGGGGGAGTGCAGTTCGATCGTGATCGGGAACGATCCCGTGCTGAGGGCTTCGAGAGAGAACTCGCGGTTGGTGACCCCTGGCGCCAGCACGATCGTCGTGGACTCGCCGTCGTCGAAGTCGGCGACGCGCAGCTTGTCGCTGATGAAGCGCACCTCGACACGTACCGCCGTGTCCGAGCGGTTCTGGAAGCTGAAGGGGACAGCCGCCGTGCGCGATGTGAGGTTGATCGATTGTTCGGGTGGGGCGTCGACCAGGCTCGCCTGCTGGCGCACGAAGTCGATCACCCTGCGCCACGTCAGGTCTCGTGCGTCCAGCGCGACATCGTCGGACAGGCTGCGAAGGAGCTCGGTCGCGAGGCGGTCGTGCTCAGCGGAGTCCTCGTCGCGAATCATCGACCGGTATGCGGTCAGGTGGCGTTTGGCTTCTGCGTAGCCGGCCAGGGAGGGGCCGGCACCGTCGGGTTCGATGGCTTCGATGCGGATGGGCAGCCGAGTGGCGTCCGTGGCGAGTGGTCGCCCCAGGGCGTCGGTGGCGAGGATGCTCCGGACGAGAGGTAGGGCCGACAGGTGTTGGAGCAGTGCCTCCGCCTCCGCGACGCCGGCGGCCGTGATGTCGATGGCGACGATCTCGTCGCCATCTCCGGTGTATGCGATCGTCGCGAGTTGGGCTGCGATCCGCTGCGCGCCTTCGACTGGGGTGTCGTGCTCCAACCTGGGGGCCAGCCCTTCGAGGATGAGGGCACGGTGATCGATGTCGTCTGCGGTGATCTCGATCGGTCGCCGCGGTGGTCGTTCGGGGGCTTCGGCGAGCGTGGTGGGTGCGACGACGACCTCACGCACTCCGCGAGCGTGCAGCGCGCGCAGCGTGTCGGCGTCCGCTGCCCCACTGCTCGCCCAGAGCGTGGGCGACGCCAGCTTGCCTGTTGCGTCGAGGCGCGCGTCGCCCCCCGTCATGAGGGTGTCGAGTTCGGCCCCGAGCCCGGCGGCGTCGAGAGCGGCTTCGTCGACCCCGAAGTACGGGAGGCGAACCAGTTCCCGCCGGTCCCCCGTCGCGATGAATCCCTCGAGCTCGGGCGTTCCGGAGAGGAGGTCGAAGATCTCCGGGGTGATCGACGCTGTGACCGCGAGGCTGGGATGCCGGGCGAGAAGAGCCAGCCAGTCCACCGCCGGTGCCGACGACCCCGATTCGGTGGCGATATCGGCCACCAGGACCACATCGATCGGATCGGCGGCGGCATCGCCGATCGCGTTGGGGCTCGGAAGCCGGATGATGTGGGTGACGATGCGCCCGACCAACTCTTGGGCCGAGGTGCGAAGTTCGATGCGCACCGGGTAGACCCCCGGTCTGGCCAGAACCAGCGGCTCCGCCTGGTCTGTTGAGACGTCGATCAGGCCGTCGTCCTCAGCTCGAAGCTGCACCGACAGCTCGGCGATCCCGAACGCATCAGGTGCAAGGTCGGCCACGCCGAACTGACGAGCGCCCAGCACCCCGCCCAACCGGTCGCCCGTTGTGGTCGCGAGAAACTGGTCCTCGCTGGTCACGCGTTCGTGCACAGTGAGGGTGAGACCGTCACCCGGGGCGATGACCCCCGGCAGCTGGAGCTCGATCGAGATACTGCCAGAGGGTCCAGCACCGACAGTCTGAGCCACGATCTGCAAGCCACCGGGACCAGGTCCTGTCTCTTGGCCGGCCGCGGGTACTGGGCTGAGTTGCGTCGCGGCAACGACGATGATCGCCGCCGCGATCCACCTCTTCATGGGGCCTCGCCCCAGCGCAATACAGCGAGATCGTGATTTTCCCGGACGAACCCGACTCGTTCGTACAGCTCGGCGGCTCGCTCGTTCACATGCTGGGTGTTGACGAGGGCGTGGGAAGCGCGCCGCCTCTTCAGCCACTGCAGCGAGTCGAGGACGAGCGCCCGGCCGATCGATCGGCCCTGCTGGTCGGGGCGAACCGCGAGCCGTTGGAGAAAGCCGGAGCTTCCAGCCCGACCGGTGATCGCATACCCGACGATCGCTGGATCTTCGGCGACGCGAAAGCGTGCGTGAGGAGTGGCCCGGATCGCGTCACTCAAGCCTGCATCGTCGAGCCGCCAGAAATCACCGAAAGCCAGGTTGTCGACGGCGAGTACCGCGGAGCGGTCGCGCCGCCCGGCGCGCCGCATCATGACCTCCGGAGCCTCCCCGATGTCTGTGAGGTCGTGACGCAACAGCAGCAGCCGCTCATGGACGGCGAAACCGGCGTCCTCGAACACCTGCTCGTCCTGGGGACCCACTGCGGCAGTCACGGCGCCGGTGACACCGGCCCCGACGAGTGAATCCACCACCTCGTCGACGTCGCGCCGTCGCAGTCCGCCGGGTCGACGGACTGGGGTCAGATGGGCGATCTGTTGGTGGGATCGCCACGCACGCACACGAACGCCGTGTGAGCTCCAGCGCAGGAGATCGTCTGTGGGCACGGGTCCTCCCCGGAGGGGAGAGTAGTGAAGCGGTTCAGCCCACCAGGCGCAGCTCGACTTGCTCGAGGGCCTCTTCCTCGGTCACGTCCATGCTGATGGACAGCTCGGAGATCAGGATCTGACGGCTCTTGTCGAGCATGGACTTCTCGCCGGCGGAGAGACCCTTCGAGGCCTCGCGCAGAGCGAGGTTCCTCACCACTTCGGCCACCTGGTAGATGTCGCCGGACTTCAGCTTCTCCTGGTGGTTCTTGAACCGTCGGCTCCAGTTGGCCGGCTCGCGGACGTCCTTCTTCGCGAGAAGCTCGAACAGATCCTCGACGTCGTCCTCGTCGATCGGCGGTCGCATCCCGACCGCGTCGACCATGTCGGTGGGGACGGAGAGGGTGAGGTCGCCGTGAGCGGTCTCGAGGATGAGGTACTCCTTCTCCTCACCGAAGGCCTTGCGCAGTTCGCGCGAGGTGATGAGGGCTGCGCCGTGATGGGGGTAGATCACACGATCGCCGAGGTCGAACTTCATTCCCACGAATATCGCTCCGCTTCCAGACGTCGGAGATCTCAGGTTAAGAGAAAGCTTCCCCACTCACCAATGCAGCGACGCCACCCTCGTCGCGGCGCGGGGACCGATTGGGGCCGCCGGGGGCTCACTAGCCTGCCCCGCGTGGGATTTCTGTCCGACGACGTCGAGGAGCGACTCGAGGAGCTCATCGGCGATGTCGCGCGGTCCTTCGCGGCCGCCGGCCACCGTTTCTACCTCGTGGGCGGCATCGTCCGCGACCTCGCGCTCGGGTACGACGTGATCTCGGGCGGCAGTCTCGATACGGACATCGATGTCACCACCGATGCGACTCCTGACGTGATCCGGGAGCTCGTGCGGCCCTGGGCGAGAACGATTTGGGATCAAGGGGCGCGGTTCGGAACCATCGGAGCTCGGTGCGGCGACGTCGCTCTCGAGATCACCACCCATCGAGCCGAGCGCTACCAGCCCGACTCGCGCAAGCCAGAGGTCGACTTCTCCACGCAGGTCACCGACGATTTGTCGCGACGCGACTTCACCGTCAACGCAATGGCGTTGGAGGTTCCGACGTGGGAGCTCGTCGACCCCTTCGGCGGCGAGGCCGACCTCGAAGCGGGAGTCCTGCGTACTCCGATCGATCCCCGAGCCTCGTTCACCGACGACCCGCTGCGAATGCTTCGAGCGGCTCGGTTCGCAGCGGGATATCGATTGACCCCGGTCGATGACCTCGTCGCGGCCATGGTCGAACTGGCCGATCGTCTTCGCATCGTGTCGCGCGAACGCATCGGCGAGGAGATGCGGAAGTTCTTGTCCATCGACGCGCCTTCGGGAGGGGTCGAGTTGCTGCAGCGCACTGGAGTGCTGGCGCTCGTCGTCGGTGACGGGTTGTCTGTGGAGGACATCCAACCCGCTCTGATCGAGGCCGCGCCGGCGGACCCGACGCTGCGGTGGGCCGCACTTCTCGCGACCGCGGGTGTCGGCCCGGCTGATGCGCCGCGCGCACTCGAACGGCTCAGGGGATCGGCGAAGTTCGAGCGCGATGTCGTGGGGATCCTGCGTGCGGCGCGGCTTCTCGACGACCTGGACGGTGCCGATGTCGTCGCGGCCCGTCGTGTGGTGTTGGCTGCCGCAGAGCATCTGACCGCAGGGGCCGAGCTGTTGGCGGCCTTGGGCCGACCCGTTCGGCACAGTGAGTGGACCGTGGTGTCGACGGTGGTGGAGCAGGAGGGCCGCGAGTCGCTGCGCAGCCCGCTCGACGGCGATCAGGTGATGGCCGCTACCGATGCCCGAGGCCGGGCGGTGGGAGATGCCCTGGCCTTTCTCCTCGAAACGCGGTTGGAGCGCGGTCCGCTGACCACAGCTGAGGCCCAACGGGTTCTGCGCGCCTGGTGGGCCGAACGAGAGACCCCTGCACCGGACCGACCGGATTCCCGTCGATAGCCTGGAGTGGGTGACGTTTCACCCAGGGATCGCGGCAGCCGATGCCGCCGCGGGAGTCGGTTCCGTGGACTACCGGCTCCAGCGCCGGCGGCTCCTGGCGGACATCGAAGCGGGCCTGGTCGATCGATCCGAGGTCTGCGACATCCATCCGGAGCTCCTCCGGGTCGCGCGCAATGCAGCGACACCCATCGGTCGCGAGTGTCCGTTGTGCGAGGAGGGTGATCTCCGCTTGGTCGCGTACGTCTTCGGGCCCCGCCTGGGCGGAGGCGGCAAGTGCGTGGTGAACGATGACGAGCTGCAGAGGCTCGCCAGACGCCGAGGCGAGTTCGTGTCCTACGAGGTCGAGGTCTGCCCGGAGTGTGGGTGGAACCACCTCGTGAGGCGGTACCCGCTGAACGACACGTGAGTCGAGCCCAGCGGACCGACGCTCACCGCACGCCGGTCGCGTGGCGGCGCTTTCTGTTCCTGATCCTGCTCTTTGTCGTGGTCGGGATCGGTGGAGCCGTCCGACTTCTCGCAGCGCTTCCGATCCCCGAGCCGGTCGGTGCCGACGAGACCTCGATCGTCTTCGACCGCCATGGAACCCCGATCGCTCACCTCCACGCCGAGCAGAACCGCATCCCGGTCAGCCTCGAACAGGTGACTCCGGCGCTCATCGACGCGGTGATCGCGTCCGAGGATCGCGACTACTTCCGCCACCCAGGCGTGGATCCAGTGGCGATCGGGCGAGCTGCGTGGGTCGACATCCGCCAGCAGGGAGAACTCCAGGGCGGTTCAACGATCACCCAGCAGTACGTGAAGAACGCTTTCCTCGACGCTGACAGGACCCTGATCCGCAAGCTCCGCGAAGCCGTTCTCGCCATCAAGATCGAACGGGAGCTGTCCAAGGAGGAGATCCTCGAGCGCTACCTCAACGTGATCTACTTCGGGCGCGGCGCCTACGGCGTCGAGGCCGCCTCCCAGGTGTGGTTCGGGATGTCCGCGTCCGAGCTGGACATCGGACGCGCGGCCTACCTCGCGGCTCTGATTCGAGCGCCCGAGCTGGCCGACGTCTCGCGGCCCGCGCAGGCCGAGCTGGCCAGGCAGCGCCGTAACGGCGTGTTGGTGGCGATGTTCGAGGAGGGGTACATCACCGAGGGGGAGCTGCTGGCAGCCCGATCCACGGACCTGGAAGCCGTCACCTTGCCGCGGGAGGAGAACTCCAGCGTTCAGGTTCTGATCGACGATGTTGGGCTCGAACACCCGCTGGAGATGGTTCGGCGCGAGCTCATCGCCCGATACGGCGCCGCTCGGGTGTTTGCCGGAGGGCTCAGGGTGACGACCACGATCGATCTCGATGCCCAGCGTTCCGCCTTTGCGGCTGCACGGTCGGTGACCGATCGCGATGGTGCGCCCGAGGTGGCGGTGGTCGCCCTCGATGATCAGGGGCACATACGTGCGTTGGTGGGTGGATCGGACTTCTCGGTTTCCCAGGTGAACCTCGCAACGGGGGTCGACGGGGGTGGAGGCGGTCGCCAGCCCGGATCGGTCGCCAAGACGATCGCGGTGGTGGCCGCGCTCGAGCAGGGTTTCGAGATGACCTCTCTTCTCGCGGCGCCGGCCGAGATGGTGGTGCCCGCTGCCGATGGGGGAGACGACTGGACCGTGCGCGACAGCAGGGCAGCGGAGCGCGGATCGATTCCGCTGAGCACCGCTCTCGAGGTCTCGTCCAACACAGCGTTCGCGACCCTGAGCCAGGGACTCGACCTGGAGTCGCTGGTCGAGGTGAGCGCCCGTCTCGGGGTGACAGCCGAACTGCGACCCTTCCCGTCCCTCGTCCTCGGCGCCCAGGAGGTGGCGGTGCTCGACATGGCTGCGGCGTATTCGACGATCGCTCGAGGTGGCGAACGTCGGTCGCCCGCGATCGTGATGTCGGTGACCGATCAGGACGAGAGCTTCGACGAGCGGTGGCCCTCGGACAGAGGGGACGGCGTCGACTCCCGGGTGGCGGACGATGTCACCGTGGCCCTGCGAGCGGTGGTGGAGACGGGCACGGGCCGTGCGGCCGCGGTGCCGGGGCTTGCGATCTCGGGAAAGACGGGGACGTCTCAGGAGAACCGCGACGCATGGTTCGTGGGGTGGAGCGATCGCTTCACGGTGGCGGTCTGGATGGGCTTTCCCGACGACGGACGTCCGATGGTCGACATTCTCGGTTTGCCGGCGATCACGGGGGGTTCGTTTCCCGCGACGATCTTCTCCCAGGTGATGGCGGGCCTGCATGAGATCACTGCAGACGACCCGGCCGACCTCGATGACGCGACGGAGTCGACTCCCTGAAGCGGTCGCATTGGTGCGAGGATTCCGCAGTGCGATTCCGCTCCTTCGTCGTCGTCATGGCCGCCCTGCTCGGCGCCGCATGCGCCGACGAGAGCGCGCGTCCGTTTCTCGGACCGCCGCCGTCGAGCTCCGCGCCCCTGTCGCCGCCGGCCACGGTGCTGTCGCAGACCCCCACCCCGCCGCCTCCACCGCCGAGCACCACGATCGACGTCTTGGCCGGACTCGTTCCGCTGGGGGGCTTCCAACACTCGGTGCTCCGGGTCGTCAACAGGGGAGCCACCACGCTGTGGCCCGTGCTGTACGCCGACGACGTCGACTCGCGCCGCCGAGGGCTGATGGGCGTGACGGATCTGGCCGGCTACTCGGGGATGGTCTTCGTTTTTGGCGCAGACACCGAGGCCGCGTTCTGGATGCGAAACACCCCACTGCACCTGTCCATCGTGTTCTTGCGTGTCGACGGTTCGGTCGTGTCGATCCAGCACATGGAGCCGTGCGACGACGTTCCCACCTGCCCCACCTACCCGCCCGGTGGCGCCTACCGGTTCGCCCTCGAGGTGCCGCAGGGTCAACTGCCGGCGATGGGCATCGACGAGACCAGTCTCCTCGGCGTGAACTGAATCTCCCGCTCCGCTTGGGCCGTTCGGTGTCCCACCCTCTGTGCATGCTGATGGTGTGAATCGAGCCGTCTTGCTCTACGGTTATGCGTCGCGTTCCACGGGGGCCTTCCCCGCGGATCGTTCGTTCGTTCCCCCTGCCCCACAGAGGGGCCCCGGCCGAGAGTCGGGTCCGAAGGAGGTGTCCAGCGCATGCGCGCGTACGAGTTGATGGTCATCCACGACGGTGATCTCGACGATGTCCAGGTCCAGGAGGCCCTCAAGGGGGTTCGCACCCGGATCGAGGATGTCGGCGACATCAAGAGTGTCGACTTCTGGGGTCGACGTAAGTTCGCCTACGAGATCAACCACAAGACAGAGGGCTACTACTCCGTCATCGAGCTGCTCGCAGAGGGCGGCGCGATGGATCCAGTGGAGAGAGCCCTGCGGATCGCGGACGACGTCGTCCGCCACAAGCTCATTCGGCTGCCCGACGAGGAGGCCGCACGTCGCGGTCTGCTCGGCGAGGTCGCCGAATCCGAGTAACGAACGGAGCCGATCATGGCCTTCGACAACACAGTCACCCTCGTGGGCAACGTCACCCGCGATCCCGAACTCCGATTCACCTCAGGCGGCACCGCCGTGGCGAGCTTCGGTGTGGCCTGGAATCAGCGCAGCCAGCAAGGCGCCGAGGACAAGGCCCACTTCTTCGATGTGAGTTGCTGGCGTGAGCTCGCCGAAAACGTCGCCGAGAGCGTCACCCGCGGAATGCGCGTGGTGGTCTATGGACGACTCGACTTCCGCAGCTGGGAGGGCCAGAACGGCGAGAAGCGCCAGGCCGTCCAGATCGTCGCAGACGAAGTCACCCCCAGCCTTCGATGGGCCACTGCCAACGTCGCACGCAACGAGCGCCGCGACGGCGGTCCCGGCGGCGGACAAGGCGGAGGCCCCGGCGGCGGTGCTCCCACGGGTGGTGGCGGCGGCGGTGGCGCACCCCGCCAGCAGGGTGGACCCGGTCCCGACTACGGCGGCGGCTACGACATTCCCGAAGAGGAGCCCTTCTAATGGCACCAAAGAAGAAAGCACCACGGGCCAAGGGCAAAGACGCTCGGGCCAAACCCCGCAAGAAGAAGGTGAGCCCCATCGTCAAAGATGGCATCACCTACGTCGACTACAAAGACGTCACCCTTCTGCGGGCGTTCCTGTCCGAGCGGGCCAAGATCCGGGCACAGCGAGTGTCGGGCAACAACCGCCAGCAGCAGGCCGAAGTTGCCAACGCGATCAAGGTCGCACGCGAGATGGCCCTTTTGCCGTACGCCCAGCGGGTGGTGACCCAGCGCAAGGGCGACAAGCGTCGTGGACGTCCCGACCGGGACCGTCCGGATCGACCGCCGCAGGATGCCGACGGTCCCGAGGGCGCAGCAGACGCTCCTGAGGATCAGCAGGACGAGGTGGTTGCCGTGGCACAGGAGGAGGCCTCCGAATGAAGGTGATCCTCCGAAGCGATGTCGATGGTCTCGGCAACACGGGCGATGTGCTCGAGGTGGCCGACGGCTACGGCCGCAACTACCTCATCCCTCAGGGGCTCGCTCTGCGCGCCACCGAGGGAACCATGTCCCAGGCCTCCTCGATGCAGCGGTCGCGCGATGTCCGCGACAACCGGGCGCGCGAGTCCGCCGAAGAGGTGGCGCGCAAGCTGGTTCCTGCGGTCATCTCCGTGTCGGCCCGCGTCGGGTCGGGCGATCAGCTGTATGGCTCGGTCACCACATCGGAGATCGCTGACGCCGTTCTTGCCCAGACCGAGATCGAGCTCGATCGGCGCAAGATGACCCTCGACGAGCCCATCAAGACCGTCGGTACCCACGAGGTCGGCGTGCGCCTACATCCCGAGGTGAGGTTCTCACTCACCGTCGAGGTGGGGCCCCAAGACTGATGACTGGGCCACGGACAGTGATGTTCGGGGCCCGCTACGTGAACGAAAACATGCCGCCAACCATCGGCGCGCCCTCCGCCGAGAGGGCTCGTTCGTCACGCGTCCGTCATACATCTGTGGACAACTCTCCAGATATCCACAGATCTGGGCGATCTTTTCCCCAGGAAGTACATCTAGCTGGCCACAGGCTTGGCCTGTCAGGCTGCGAGCAATGAGCTTCGACGACAGCCCGCGCCTCCCAGAGACTTCCGGACGCGCTGCCCGGGTTCCGCCGCACAATGCCGATGCCGAGGCATCGCTGATCGGCGCCATGTTGCTCTCGCGCGATGCGATCGGCCCTGCAGTCGAGCTCCTCGACGGGGATCAGTTCTACGTTCCCGCCCACGGCTACATCTTCGATGCGGTCGCGTCTCTGTACGGTGCCGGTGAGCCCGCCGACCCGGTGACGGTCGCCGAAGAGCTCACCCGGTCGGGTCTCCTCGATCAGGTCGGAGGACCGCAGCGGCTCCTCGAGTTGCAGATGGCCACACCCGCGACATCCAACGCGGCCCGCTACGCCAAGATCGTCGAGGATCACGCTCTCTTGCGGAGGTTGATCGCCGTGGCCGGCGAGATCTCCGAGCTGGGCTACAGCCACCCCGACGATGTCGTGAAGACCGTCGACGAGGCCGAGGCGATGATGTTTCAGGTCGCCGAGCGGCGGGTGGTCGATTCGACCAAGTCCATCCGGGATCTGCTCGACGCCAACCTCGACCGACTCGAGGAGCTCTACGAGCGTGGGGAGGCCATCACCGGCTTGCCCACCGGCTACATGGATCTCGATGAGCTGCTGTCGGGGCTCCAGCCGAGTTCGCTCGTGGTGATCGGCGCTCGCCCCGCCATGGGTAAGACAGCCTTCGCTCTTGGCATGGCGTCACACGCGGCCTTGCTGGCGCAGCGGCCGGTTCTCTTCTTCTCATTGGAGATGGGGCATCTCGAGCTCACCCAGCGAATTCTGTGCGCAGATGCCAAGGTCGACAGTCAGCGGCTCCGCACCGGCAAGCTTTCTGAGGACGACTGGCCCAAGATCACCCGCAGTGTGGGGCGCCTCGCTGAGGCGCCGATCTGGATCGACGACAACCCCAACCTGACCGTCATGGAGATTCGTGCCAAGGCTCGGCGGCTCAAGAGCCGGCTAGGCGATCTGGGTCTGATCGTCGTCGACTATCTCCAGCTGATGACCGGTCGAGGCGGAGCTGAGAGCCGTCAGGTCGAGGTGTCGGAGATGTCTCGTGGGCTCAAGATCCTTGCTCGCGAGCTGGAGACCCCGATCGTGGCGCTGTCGCAGTTGAGTCGAGGTCTCGAGGCTCGGACCGACAAGCGGCCGATGCTCGCCGATCTCCGAGAGTCGGGGTCGATCGAGCAGGATGCCGATGTCGTCGCCTTCATCTATCGAGATGAGATCTACAACCAGGAGTCAGCCGACATCGGCACCGCTGAGGTCATCGTCGCCAAGCATCGCAACGGACCGACCGGCACCGTCAGGCTGGCGTTCCTCCCCCACTACACCCGTTTCGCCAACATGGCCAGGGGCGGCTGAACGCGAACGCGCTGCGAAG
>CAZVUM010000044.1:41967-44076 GCA_964629575.1 uncultured Acidimicrobiales bacterium
GCGACGGCGCTGCGAAGATTCAGCGCGAACGCGCTGCGAAGAAATAGTGCGACGGGTGCAAGGAGCTGCGGTCGGGGAGACCGTTGGACAGAGGAAGTAGCTCCCGCACCCGTCGCCCTGTTCCATCGGTGCAAGCCCTCCCAGGTTGAGGTTCTCGGTGAGGGTTGCGCTCGAATCCGTGCATGGCACGCCGCGGGCGGGGGATCTCACCCGATGTCTGCGCCCGCGATCACCAGGACCATGACGATCGCCATAAGCGCGATCAGCGCGCCGATCGGACCGAACCACAGCACCAACCGCGTGCCGAGAACCGCGGCGGCGGCGACGAGAACGACGCGTCCCAACAGTGACATCTGTACACCGCGCTCGACAGCGACCACCCGGAGGATCAGCGACAGGATTGCGAGCACGGCGAAGATCGCTACTGCCGCGATGGCCGGGACAAGCAGGGTCACGACGGCGGCGGCGAGAAGTGTCGACGAAAACACCGCTGCGCGCTGAGGACGATCGAGCCGGCCCATCCCGAGAGCCTGACACGCGTCGGGCTTGGCCGCTGGCTGTGGCAGGTGCCAGAGTCGAGCCCGCAAGGAGGTCGAGCGGATGTTTCTCGGTCCGGATCTGTTGCCGCTGTTGGTCCTCGCCCTTGGCGGCGCGATGCTCGTCGGCAATGCGCTCGCAGTTGCTCGTCCCCGAAGCGAGGCCCGTGGTGACGACGAGCTCGCTCGAGCACCGCTGGGACGCAGTCTCGTCATGGCGGTCGTGGGTTTGGTGGCGACGATCTGGGCGATCGCCACGCTCACGAGCTGATGAGCTCGAGGGAGACCGTGGTGACGAGTTGGTCGTCATTCTTGTCGTAGAGCTCGATGATCCGCCCGGACGGTTCGAGAGCTCGCGCGTCGGCTGCGTCGACGAGCACGGCGTAGGCCGCTTCGATGCCGGCGCCGCGGTGCCGAACCCGGAGATGGGGACCGCCGCCCAGCTCGAGGGTGGGTTGCTGCGGTCGCGGCGCAGTGTGAAAGACAGACACGGCGACAGGGTCGGATTCGAGGTCGAGCGGGAACATCGCTCCGTAGGTCACAGTGGGGGCTTTGGGCGGAAACGCCTTCCTCAGACGGGCGAGGCAACGCCGAACGTCGGCGGCTGGGTGCTCGGCGCGCATCTCTCCTGGCAGAGAGGCGACCAGGAACGGGTCCAGGGTTACCACTTCGGGGGCCGTTACCTGCCCGCCTTCGAGCTCGCCGATCACCGATTCGAGCAAGGTGAGTGCGTCGCGTCGATCGGCGATCTCGGACCGGAGCCGATCGAGCTCGGATGTGAGAACCGACGCCGCCGCGTCGGGATCCACGGTCACCGCCGCGATGTCGCGGGGCCCGACTCCAGCGCGGCGGAGCCGGGCGACCACACGCGCGACCGGTACCTGCGAGGGGTGATACCTGCGGTAGCCGGTGACGGGGTCGACGACGGCCGCGACCAGCACGCCCTCGTCGTGGTAGTACCGCAGCGTCGAGACGGGGAGCCTCGTCCGTCTGGCGAACTCACCGATCTGCAGGAGCCCTTCGCTCATCGGTTGGCTCGCCGCCACTGCGCCACCTCCCGCAGGAACTCGCGCGACGGCGGGATCCACTGGATGAGGTCGAGCAACGTTCCCGCGGGATCCTGGAGCATGAAGTGGCGTTGCCCGAAACCCTCTTCACACAGTTCGAGCACGGGTTGGTGGCCCGCCGCGATCGCTCGGTCGTGCACGCTGTCGACGTCGTCCACCGCGACGGTCACGAGCATCCCGCGGGCTGGCGCGTTGAAGCCGTCGGGAACCGAGGGATGCCCCGCCTCGACGAACGCCACCTGGTTGTCGCGGTCTCCAGGCGCGATGAGCGAGGTGTACCACCCGCATTCGAACACCAGCTCCAGCTCGAGCACCTGCATGTAGAACTCGCGGCACGCATCGACGTCGTCGACACAGAGCACGGGAAAGACGCTCGAGATCATGGCCCCAGTCTCGACCCTCGAGTCACTGGAGGGTCAAGAGCTGCGATCGTCCGGGCCGCTGGGCTGTGGAGCGGGTGACGGGAATCGAACCCGCGTTATCAGCTTGGGAAGCTGAAGTTCTGC
>CAZVUM010000045.1:0-43334 GCA_964629575.1 uncultured Acidimicrobiales bacterium
TGTACCGATTCCCGAAATTGAGGCGGATCATGTACCGATTCCCGAAATTGAGGCGGATCATGTACCGATTCGGTACACCGCGGGCATCAATTTCGCCCACCGGTACACCGCGGGCATCAATTTTAGGCGCAGGCAGGCCAGGTGGGGGGTCAGTGGTCGTGGCCGTGGGGGCGCGCCGCGTACTCCTCACTCCGGGAGTCGAGCTCGCCGGCGGCGAGAACATCCCGCTCGGCGATGAGACGTTCGAGCGCCGTCAGCCAGTGGTCGTAGTAGGCCCATTCGCCACGTTCTGCCTCGGGCGTCGATTCCCATTCGCCGATCGCCGCGATCAGCTGCTGCTGGAAATCTCGCCATGTGAAGCGACCGGCGTCGACGAGATCGGCGGCGACACCGAACGCCCGCATCTGCCACGGTTCGTCGAAGACGAGCTCCCCGTTCTCCCGCGGTGGCGCGGCCGAGGTCCCTTCGAGATCCGCGAGATCGGTCACGGCTGAATGGCGCGCGCGACGCCGATCATGGCATCGCGCGGAACCAGCTCGGCCAACTCGTCCACGTCCATGTCGTCCGTTCCGGCAGGTCGTTCGGGAAGCACCATGAAGCGGGTCTCCGAACTCGAGTCCCAGACCCGCACCTCGGTCGCCGGGTCGAGGTCGAGCCCCATCTCCGACAGCACCGCCCGCGGTTCGCGGACGATCCTGGCCCGATACTCGGGGCTCTTGTACCAGTTGGGTGGCAGGCCGAGAACGCCCCACGGGTAGCAGGAGCACAGCGTGCACACCACCACGTTGTGAACACCTGGCTCGTTGGCCTTCACCTCGAGGTGCTCGATCTCGGCTCCCCGGATCCCCTGATCCGAGACGACGGCATCGGCATCGCTGAGAAAGCGCTCACGGAACGTCGGATCCACCCACGCCTGGGCGACCAAGCGCGCACCGATCATCGGACCGATGTCGTGTTCGTACTTCTGGATGGTCGCGTCGATGCGAGCGCGGTCGACGATCCCCTTCTCGACGAGAATGTCCTCGAGCGCCTCGACCCGCAGCTTCGGAGACCGCGGATCGTGGTAGGTGGAGTGGTCGTAAACGCTCATGTCGCTGGCTCCAGGTAGCTCTCGTACAGGTCGATGTGCACGACCACGCCTTCCTCGGCCGACGGGCCCCACAGCTCGGCGGCGGCGTAGCGCACGCAGTACACGTGCTGGGCGCGTTCGCCATGGTCGTGCGCGGCGCTGTCGGGCAGCACCTCCGCTGGGTGAATCTTCGCCACCGTTCCCCTCTTGCCAACGACGTAGCCCGCGAGCCGCGTGTGCCCTCCGTCGGCTCGCCGTGCCGGTGCGATCACCTCGTCGCCCTCCACGAATCGGGGCGCGTCCTCCAACTCGCGCCGAACGGTGCGGGCGATCGGCGTCGGCGTCTGTCGATCGGCAGGCAGCTGGTTGGGATCGCCCGCCACAACCGACCGATTGCGCGACCCCGGCCCCGTCCCGCCGGGTGCGTCCAGCCGGCGGTCGACCTCACCGGGTTCGATCACCCCGTACTCCTCGAGCACGGTCTCGAACGTGGCAATCCACCGTCCGTAGTAGCCCCTGTCGAAGTAGTCCTCGGGGGCGAGCCGTTCGATCGCGTAGCGGAACTCACCGGGGCGGGTCGCCGACGACCCCAGGGCGGGGCCCAGCAGACCGAAGACCCGCCGCTCCCAGTCCGCGTGGAACGCCGGTTCGTTCGGGTCGTAAGGCACGGTGCCCCAGCCTCGACGCCCGCCGAGATCGTGAATCGGTTGGTCGCGTGGGCCTGCGTCGGTCATCGGGCGGCTCGCGGTCGCATCGGCCAATACTCTCACGGCAGACACGACGAACAAGGCGGAAGCGCATGGGTGACCTCGAACTGACGACCGGGCGGGTGGACAGCCACGGCGAGTCGATCTACTGGGAGTTCGCCTCGCTCGGGGCCGAGGACGACCGCCCCGTCGTCGTTCTGTCGCACGGGGCAGGTGGAACCCACGCGATCTGGTACCAGCAGGTCCCGGCCCTCGGAGCCCACTACCGAGTGGTGACGTGGGACAGCCGCGGCTTCGGAAACTCGACCAACCGCAACAACGAGCCCAACCCGGACTCCGCCGCCGGGGACCTCGCCGCCGTGCTCGACGAACTCGGGATCCAACAGGCGCACCTCGTCGGTCAGTCGATGGGTGGGTGGCACATCAGCGCCTTCGCAACCGCCAACCCTGGGCGCGCCCTGTCGCTCGCCTACGCCGACACGGTCGGTGGGCTGTGGACCGACGAACTGCGGGAGGCGATGGCCGGCTTCAACGCCGGCGGCGGTGTGTCGAGCTTCGCCCAAGCCCTGGTCGGCGGCCACCCGGCCTTGTGGCCGGGCACCGGTGAGGCGGACCAGGCCCACGCTTTCCTCTACCAGGCGCTCGGCTCTTTTCACTCTCCGCCGATGGATCAGCTCGGCGCGACGATCCAGTGGACCGTCTCCCACGACGACGTCTCGGCCCTGGGTGTGCCCGTGCTGTTCATCGCCGGGTCTCACGACCAGATCTTCCCCCCTGCGCCGCTCGCCAACTCGTGTGCGCTCATCCCCGGGTCGCGGTTCGCGGAGATTCCCGCCTCGGGCCACAGCCCTTACTTCGAACAACCCGCCGCCTGGAACGACGCCCTCCTCAGCTTCCTGTCCGCGTCAACTTGACCCTTTCGGGAGCACCAGCGCCCGGATTCCGTGCACTCACGCGCCCGAAACGAGGGCCGGGCAGTGCACGGAACGGCGCGCGCGTGAGAAACTGGTCGGACATGAACGAGGGGGCATCATGAGCACCACGATCGAGTTCCACGATCCGCGGGGCGAACCCGAGACGACACCCGATTCCTACGACCTGTCGATCGACCTGAGCGAGCCGATCAGCATCGGTCTCGTGGCGAACGGCTTTCCGGACAGCGTCCGGTTCCTCGACCACGTCGAGAAGGCGCTCGCCCAGGAAGTGCCAACCGCCACCTTCGTCCGGTACGACAAGGGCGATGCCAGCGCAGTCGTCGGCGGCACGATGCTCGAGGACATCAAGGAGGAGTGTCACGCCGTCGTCGCGGCGTACGGCCATTGAGGCAGCTGCACCTCTGGCACCGTGCGTGACAGCATCTCCACCGCCCGAGAGGGACTTCCCTCCATCGCTCTCGTGACCACCGAGTTCTGGCCGCAGGGCGACTTCGTGGCCGAATCGAACGGCATGCCCAACGTCCCCCGCATCCAGCTTCCTCACCCGGTTGCCGGCAGCGGCGAAGACAACATGGCAGCCGTCGCGGGCAACATCGCCCCCAAGATCGCGGCCGTCCTGCAGGGCGCATGACCCTTCTCGATTCACCACGCCTCACCGCCTCGACCGAGGAAGAGGCGGTCGAACAACTCCACGCCTTGGGCTGCACCGACGGCCTGCCCGTGATCGTGCCCACCGCCGAGCGCGTCCAGCGGATGATCCTCGCCACCGGCCTCGACCCCAACATGAACCTCGGCGTCATGGGCCCGATGTTCGGCGTCGCGACGGTCGAGAAGGTGTGCGCCGCCGCCGTCATGGCCGGCTGCCTACCGGATCACGCCCCCGTTGTCATCGCCGCGGTCCGCGCGGTGTGCCAACCCGAGTTCGACCTCACCGAGATGCAGAGCACCACGCACTGCACCGCCCCGCTCACGATCGTCTGCGGGCCGGCTCGTCACATGTGCGGGCTCGCGTCGGGGTTCGGCGCCATGGGGCCCGGCCACCGGGCGAACGCGTCGATCGGGCGTGCCCTTCGCCTTGCGATGATGAACATCGGAGGCGCCCGGCCGGGGACCTCCGACATGGCGCTGCACGGCCACCCCGGCAAGTTCACCTATTGCCTCGCCGAGGACGAAGAGGGCGGGCCCTTCCCCGGGCTCCACACCCAGTTCGGGTACAGCGCCGATCAGAGTGCCGTGATCATCACCGGCGCCGAAGCACCGCACTCGACGATGTTCTCCGGCGACGCGGACGACCCCGACTCCTACAAGCAGTTGCTCGAGGCGATCGCCCTCGTCATGGCGAACCCCGGCAGCAACAACGTGCACCTGCGCAACGGTTCGTTCGCCGTGATCATGAACCCCGATCACGCCGATGTGATCCGCCAGGCCGGGCTCACCCGGGAGGACGTTCAAGGGGAGCTCTGCGCACGGGCCACCATCTCGCTCGGCACCCTTCGCCGCATCGGGTCGAAGTTCGCTCAGACTTCCGACGACGCAGACGACAAGCTCGTCCACGTGCTGAAGGACCCCTCCCGGATCCTCGTGTTCCAGGCGGGCGGCTCGGGCCTCTACACGATGGTCACGCCCTCCTGGTGTGCTGGGCCGCACCAGAACGGAGTGGTCCACGCCGAGATCGAACTCGATCAGGCGTGCGAAGTCCCGGGGATGAACTGAAATGGCGGATCGGCCACACGGCGGGCTCTGGTTCGAAGAGCTCACTCCCGGCCTGGTGATCCAGCACCGTCTTCGCAGGACGGTCACCGAGACCGACAACATCATGTTCACGACGATGACCATGAACCCCGCCGCGCTCCATCTCGACTTCGACTACGCCGAGAAGGAGACACAGTTCGGGAAACCGCTGGTCAACTCGATGTTCACCGCAGCGCTCATCGTGGGGATCTCGGTGCACGAGACCACCCACGGGACGACGGTGGCCAACCTCGGCTTCGAAGAGATGAACTTCCCCGCGCCGGTATTCCATGGCGACACACTGCGCGTGGAGAGCGAGGTCATCTCCGCTCGCGAATCGAAGAGCAAGCCCGACCAGGGGATCATCCTCTTCGAACACCGATCCCACAACCAGAATGATGCGTTGGTGGCAACGATGCGCCGCAACGCATTGATGTGGAAGCGGCCGGTTACCACCGAGTAACTTATCGAGACGCACTCGTTCCCCTCGAGCGCCCTCCCACTGGATCAGCCATGACCTACACCGCGCCCACGGACTCGTTCCGTTTCGACCAGTTCCGCTCGGCGATGGAAGGCAAGCGCGTCTTCATCACCGGCGCGGGCAAAGACGGCGGCATCGGCCAGGCGTTTGCACTCTGCGCTGGCCTGAACGGTGCCGAGTCGGTGGGCGTTCATTTCCACCGCAGCCACGAGGACGGCTTCGACCTGGTCTTCGAGCTGCGCGACCAGGGCGTGAACGCGTTTCCGGTCCAGGCAGACGTCACCAACTTCCGGGATCTGTGGGCGTGCCGGACCTACGTGATCGAGCAGATGGGCGGCCTGCCACCCAACCTCGTCGTGTGCAACAGCGGCCTCACCGAGTCGGGCTACAGCTTCGGTCGGGCGCCTCGCCAGGTCGAGGGCGAACCCACAGCGGTGCGCAGGGCCAGGGCGCGGCAGCATTTCCTCGACAACCTCGACGACTCCCGCCTGGTGCTCGACACCAAGATCGACGGGTTTCTCGCCTCCACGCATCTGTGGGCGGGCGAGGCGGTGCACCACGACGAACCGATCCAGTTCGTCTACGTGTCGTCCAGGCAGGCGATCGACCCGGGTGCCGCGGTGCCCGGCTATGCGCTGAGCAACTGGGCGGTGCTCCAGCTCCCCAAGGTTCTCAAGGTCAACTTGGGACGCAGCGCTGACCTCGTCACCTGTTTCAGCCTCATGTTCCCCTTCATCCGCACCGGCATGACCGACGAGTACGCCGAGAACGAGCGGGTCTTCGGGCGCTGGCAGAAGCGGATGCTCGAACCCTCGGAGATGGCCGAGGCCTTCATGGCCCTGCTCAACCGTCCGTCGGAGGAGACCGACGACGGCATGTTCGAGCTGATGGTCGACGAGGTCGAAGACGACGACGCTGCCATCGACGTGACCTGGAAGCAGGTGACGTTCAACATCGCCGAGGACTCCCTCGGTTGGAGCTCCGAGGCACCCCTCCGCTTCTGACCCGTCCGCCCTTTCCCTTTCGGGTACTCCACAGCGCGGCCATTCCGTTCTGGGTACTGCCGCACCGCGTCACCGCCAGCTGAGGTTCCCCGAAACGGAAGGTGCGCGCCGCAGAATCCCCGAAAGCTGACGGTTGGGGAAGCGCCACAGCCGGAGGTGGGTTCTCCCGCCATGATGCTGCGACGTGTATTCGCGGGCACGGTGGCCGCAGCCGCCCTGCTCGCCGCCTGTTCGGACAGCGACGAGGGCACAACCGCGACGGATCCGACCGCCGCATCAGCAGACACGGGCGCCCCGAGCGACACGGGAGTCGACGACACAGGCGCGCCCGGAACCACACCGCCCGCCACGAGCGACACGGCGCCGGTCGCGTCGGACGCTCGCAGCAGCCAGCTGCTCTTGGCCACCGGGGCGTGGCCGACGGACTGGTCCAACACCACCATCGACCTGGCAGAGCTCGCGGTCGGACTTCCCTCGGCGGACCCGCGCGACGGAATCCCCCCTCTGTACTCCCCCACCTTCGAGAGCACGGCCGCCGGGGCCGAATGGCTCGCGCCCCAGGATCCCGGCGCCCTCGTTGTCATCGACGGCGACGCCCGCTTCTTCCCCCTCGCCATCATGACCCGGCACGAGATCGCCAACGCAGAGTTGGCAGGGGTTCCCGTCGCGCTGACCTACTGCCCGCTCTGCAACACAGCGCTCGCGTTCGACAGACGGCTGGACGGCGAAGAGATCCGCCTCGGCGTGTCGGGGTTGCTCCGCAACAGCGACCTCGTGATGTGGGACCACCGAACAACATCGCTGTGGCAACAGATCACCGGGGAAGGCATCGTCGGCGAACACGCCGGGCGACAGTTGACGCGCCTCCCGACAGCCATCGTGGGCTACGGCGAGTTCGTCGAAGCGCACCCCGATGGTCAGGTCCTGAGCCGAGACACCGGTTTCGGGATCGACTACGGGGCGAACCCCTACACGGGCTACAGCAGCCTGCCTGCGCCCTTCCCCGGCTTCGCCGAGTCGCCGACAGACACCCGCTTTCCCGCTCTCGAACGAGTGGTCGGCGTCACCATCGGCGATACCGACAAGGCCTACGCGTTCAGCTCGCTCGAATCGATGCCGGCCATCAACGACGTCGTGGCCGACACGCCCGTTGCGGTGCTGTGGGGCGGGGTGACCGCTGACGCTCTCGACCAGAGGTCCATCAGCGACTCACGGCAGATCGGCACGGCGATCGCGTTCCTGGCGACCCTCGACGGCCAGGTCCTCACATTCTCCCAACAGGGCGACAGCGTCTTCACTGATGCCGAGACCGGCTCGACGTGGACCCTGCTCGGACGCGCTGTCGACGGGCCCCTGGCCGGACGCCAACTCGAACTGGCCCCCCACCGCAACGAGTTCTGGTTCGCCTTCAACGCCTTCTTCCCCGATGCCGACGTGTGGGAGTAGCTCAGCCCGGGGTCCGCGGATCGACAGAGGGACATTCGATTCGCAGTGGAGGGTGAGCAGTTACGGTGACGCGGGTCGACGGTCCAAGGACGGGGTAGGTATGGCTGAGTTCTGGTTGGTCTCGTTTCCGGCACCTGGCACGACAGCTGCGACAGCGCAGGCTGCCGAGGAGGCCGGGTGGGACGGCCTGTTGTTCCCGGACACGCAGAACCTCAGTGGCGATGTCTACAGCGGCCTGGCCTTGGCCGCTGCCGCCACCGAGAACATTGGCCTCGGTCCCGGGGTGACGAACCCGATCACTCGTCATCCAGCGGTCACCGCGTCGGCGATCGCGACGATCCAGGTCGAGTCGGGTGGCAGAGCGGTGCTGGGCATCGGGCGTGGCGACTCGTCGATGGCCTACATCGGGCGCAAGCCCGCGCCGGTTGGGGTTCTCGGGGGCTACATGCACGACGTGCAGCGATACCTGAGGGGAGAGCCGGTCGACATCGACGGCTATGAGAGCCACAACAGATGGATCGCCAACTCGGGGCAGTCCAAGGTGCCAATGGAGGTGGCGGCGACCGGTCCGCGTGTCATCGCTGCAGCGGCAGTTCATGCCGAGCGCATCGCCTTCGCAGTGGGTGCCGACCCAGAACGTCTCGGGTGGGCGATCGAAACGGCTCGCAGTGCGCGCGAAGCAGCGGGGCTCGATCCCAGCGATCTCAGCTTCGGTGCCTACGTCAACTGCACCGCCGACCCTGACGCGACCAGGGCCCGGGAACTGATCAGTGGAAGCGTCGGCGTTTTCGCTCACTTCTCAGGCATGGCCGGAGCATCGACCACGGGGTTGCGGGACGCGGACGTCTTCGACGCCGTCGGCGCGAACTACGACATGGCGAACCACGCTCGGATCAGCGCCCAACACACATCGATCCTGAACGACGAATTCATCGACCGGTTCGCGGTTGCCGGCTCCGCGAGCTACTGCGTGGACCGCCTCGGGCAGCTCGTCGACGTCGGTCTCGATCGGTTGATCCTGGTCACGTTCTCCGGCGACGCCGACCCCGATGCAGTCGCCGCAGGCAACCTGCGCCTCACCACCGACGTTCTGCCTCAGCTGCGCTGACTGTTCGGGCCGAAGACCCGGTCCCGGCTTCCGACCACGAGAAAACCGTTCGCGCCCAGAGGCGTCTTGGCACGCTCGCCGCGCTACAGGGTGGGTGGCGTGCGCCAAACCTCGTGCATGGCTTGGCGTTGTAGCGCGGGTGATAGCCCTACCCGAGTGGTCCTGGACCGTGTCCGGTTGTTGTCCATTTCTCGAAGGCCTCACCATCTCCGTCCACCGCGAGATCCTTCTCTGGGGAACGTCCCCACAACCGCAACCGCAGATCCGACGCTGATCCCGAGACCGTCGCCGTAGGCACACCAGCGCCGATCTGTATCACCTCACCCACATCGGTAGGTGCCAATGTCACAGCCCCAGGAGGCGGGTCGCCGCCGCGTCGCATCGTCCACAGCTGCGGCATGAACTCCGCGGTCTTTGCCAACGCGTCCGCCGCACGCGGACCGTTCAAGGCCGGGGACTCACCCAACGCCACAGCAACGTCACCCCGATGCATGGCGACCTCATTGGCTCCCAGCGAAATCAACCACAACGCGGTGACCGGACCAGTGAACCAAAAACACTCCTTGCCCGGGTCGATAGCCGAGAGCTGGTCCACGTAGGCCGGCATGGTCTCAGCGAACAACGCCTTGGCGGCAGTTCCGGTGGTCGCCTCGGGGAGATCGAGCAGGACCTGCAAGCCGTTGATGTCAGCAGAGCCCGCGAACCATGTTGACCAACCCATCCCGGCTCCCCGAGCCAGGTGATCCAACACTGCGGCGATGTCCCAGCCAGGACAGCTCGGTACAGGCTGGTTCAAGTCGGTGTCTTCGACACCGAGCAGCCACTCGACCTCGTCGCGCATCCAGTCCACGTAGGCCGCGTACTCGAGTCGCTCCACTTTGCCCCCTAGCAGCTACAGCAGTCGTAGCAGCCTTCCACGCGAGACGGCGTCCCTGCCCTGCCCCCGGCAAGTTGGGGCGGGCGAAACGCTGGAAACTTGGTCGATAGTGCTCGCTCAGCGAACCGTTTCGACCACAGAAGCCGACGCCGGCTCCTCCATGGGGGTCGCGAACAATCGCCGAAATTTCGACACCGAGACCGAGTGGGGCGGTATGGCTGTCGACAGATCGTGCGATCCCTTGGGGTCGTGCCTCTGTCGACACTGGGACCGGTTTGACCGGCTTCAGTGTCGAGATTTCGGGCTCCCTCCTCTCGGCGGTTCCGCGGAACCGCCGCTGTGACCGCCTAGGGCTGCCCGGCCCCCGGCACGTCGACCCTCACCGTCTCGATGCGGCCGGCGGGGTTGTGGTGCGCGTCCTCGCCGGAGGTCGGCGCGGTCAGCATGAAGAGGGTGCGACGATCCTCCCCGCCGAGCATGCACGCGAAACAGTTCATGTCGAGGTCGATCACATCGGTGACCTCGCCACCGTCGATGACCCGGAAACACGACGCGTTGCGCGGATCGGCGACCCAAATGCCACCGTCTGCGTCGAGGCAGATCCCATCGGGGACCCGCGTGCCCAAGTCGGCGAAGACCCGTTCGCCGCTGAGCGAGCCGTCACCATCGACGTCGTAGGCCTTCAAGCGCCGACCCCACGACTCCGCGATCACGAGCTGGGTACCGCTGGGATCGATCACGGTCCCGTTCGGGAAGTCCAACCCCGAAGGACCCGCGCGCACCGCACCTTCAGCTCCCACGATGGCGAGGGTCGCCGGTGCGAAGTCGGCATCGGGCTCGAAGCCGAAGTTCCCGACGTAGGCGGTCCCGTCCGCTGCAACCACCATGTCGTTGCAGGGTCCACCGGCGATCGCCGAGAGGTCGGCGTGCAGCGTCACCGCTCCAGCCGAGTCGAGGCGCTTGAGCGACCGGTCGAGCATGGAGACGAAGAGCAGGTCGCCGCCCGGCAGCCACCCGAGTCCGCTCGGCTGCTCGGGAACCTCGAGGATCAGCTCCTCCGTCCCGCCGAGATCGACCGTGAAGATGCCGTGCCGATAGAAGTCCGAGAACCAGAGCTTGCCGTCGTGCCAACGCGGACCTTCGCCGAAGTGCAGGCCCGTCAACAGGACCTCAGTCGTACTCGCCATGGCTCCCCCTCAGAACGGCAAGGCCCACGACGGTAGCCTCGGCCCCGTGAGCGAGCTGAGTCGAGAACCGGCCAGGCTCCGTCTCGAAGTCTCGACCGACGAGGTGGACATCGTCTCGGGCGACCTGTGGGCGCTCGGTACCGTCGGAATCGAGGAGCAGCGGCTCGACGACGTGACCGTGCTGTACGCGGGTTTCGAGTCGGCTGAGGACGCAGACGTCGCAGCGGGCAAGCTCGGGCGGTTCAGCGTGCTCGAAGAGCTCGGCGGTGGCGACTTCCTCGACATGTGGCGCGAACACGCGACGCCTCACCGCGCCGGCAACCGCATCGTCGTGAAGCAACCGTGGGTCGGCCACGACGTGCAACCGGTGGAGCTGGTGCTGCACATCGAACCCGGGCGCAGCTTCGGTTCGGGTAGCCACCCGTCGACGCAGCTGGCGCTCGCTCACCTCGAACGCCTTCTCGAGGGCAATGAGTCGCTCCTCGACGTCGGCTGTGGGACCGGCGTCCTCAGCGTCGCGGCCGCCCGGCTCGGCGCGGTCGACGTTCTCGGCATCGACGTCGACGCCGACGCGCCCCGACTCACCCTCGCCAACGCGCGCCGCAATGGTGTCGCGGACTACGTCAGGGCGGCGAGCACACAGATCGACGGGGTCGCCGGGAGCTTCAAGGTGGTCGTGGCCAACATCACCGCCGACGTGCTGCGCGCGATCGGGCCGCACCTCGCCGCCCGCGTTTCGCCGGGGGGTCGCCTGGTCCTCGCCGGTCTGTTCGACCACCAGATCGACGGTGTCGTTGCCGCGTGCGCGCCCCTCCAGTTACTGCACCAGAGCACCATGGGGCGCAACGAGGGGACCTGGGTCGCTCTCGACCTCGGCTGAAGCGGCAGCGACCGCCCAGGCTCAGGCGGCGGCGATCATCTGGCGCTGGATCGGTCCGACGTGGAGGTGGCCGATCCGGAGCATCTCACCTTCGAGCTGGAGGCCGGGAAGAACCGGGATCACCGAGCGGAAGAAGGCCCTCAGCTCCCACCGCGCCAAATGGGTCCCGAGACAGAAGTGCGCTCCATGGCCGAAGGCCAGGTGGTCATTGGGCGTCCGGGTGACATCGAAGCGATAGGGATCCGCGAACTGCCGCTCGTCGCGGTTGGCCGACGCGTGCCAGATCCCGACATGGTCGCCCTCTTTGATCAGCTGCCCGCCCACCTCCGTTTCCCTGGTGCAGACGCGGGCGAACTGGATCACCGGCGAGGTCCAGCGCAGGATCTCCTCGACCGCGGTCTCGAGCACCGCATCGTCGTCCACCCTCTCGGCGAGGAACTCCAGCTCTTCGCGGTGTTGGAGCAGAGCGATGACACCACCCGTCGACGCGTTGCGGGTGGTCTCGTTTCCTGCAGTGATCAGCACTCGGATGAAACCGATCAGTTGCTGGGCGGTGAGCGGCTCGCCATCGACCTCACCCCGAAGGAGCATGCTGACGAGATCGCGACCGGTCGCCCCTTCGACGCGTCTCTCTTCGATCAGCCCCTCGATCCACTGATGGAACTCGATCTGCAGCCGTCGACGCATGTCTCGGTACTGCTCTCCCGGCTCGGCGAAGCGGACCAGCTCGGGGTCGTTGAAGAGGTTGGCCGTCCACTTGTGGACGTCGAGCCACATCTCGGGCGCCACGCCGAACATCTCGCAGATAGTCGCGAGCGGCAGCTTCACGGAGAGGTCTTCGACGAGATCGGCGGTGCCCTCGTCACGGACCTTGGCGACGAACTCGTCGGTGTACTGCGTGGTGTGCAGCGTGAGCGATTCCTCGCGCTTGCGCATCGCCTTGGGGGTGAACTCGGGAGCGACGACGCGCCGGAAGTCCCAGTGGGCGGGCCGGTCCTTGAAGATGAAGTCGGGCGGCTCGTCGGGATCCCATCCCGCGTCGAGCGCGCGCTGGCGGTACTTCGACCAGAACACCCGATCGTGCTCGGCCGGCGCGAGCCGCAGACGCCCGCCGCTGTTGATGAAGGTGGTGTTGTCGCCGGACACCTGCTTGACGTCGGCGTACCGGGTGATCGACCAGAAGGGTTCGATCCCGTCGCGCTCGTACCAATAGACCGGCGCTTCGGCCCGGAAGAGATCCCATTCGGCCCACGGGTATCCCTCGGAGCGGTACCGACCCAGATCGTGGATCACGGCATCGTCGACGTTCACGCTGACCCCCTCGTCGGCTTTTCGAAAGTGTATTCGGTTGCGTCGACACGGGTCAGCGGCCCCTACTCTCACCGGGATGAAGCGGATCGGTCTGCTCGGCGGGATGAGCTGGGAATCGTCGATCGAGTACGAACGCCTCATCAACCACGAGGTCCGGCGACGCCTGGGCGGCACCCATTCTGGCGACCTGGTGATCCGCAGCTACGACTTCGCTGCGATCGAAGAACTGCAAGAACGCGGCGCCTGGGACGAAGCGGGTCAGCTCCTCGCCGACGACGCCGTGCACCTGGAGAACGCCGGCGCTGCTGCGGTCCTCGAAGCCAGCGTCGAGCTCCTCGTCGGCCCCGAGCACGTTCGGTGCCCGTACTTCCCCACCACCCACCTCCACGCGATGCGCGCGGTCGACCTCGCGCTCGCCTGAACGTCTGGAAGAACCCATGTCAGAGACCGACCTGCCCACCATCTGGTTCGACCGCCGACCGATGTCGTGGGTCGACGATCTCATCGACGGTCGGGCTCTGATCGGATTCGTCGAACAAGGCGCCTCCGACCTGACCGGAATCGACCAGGCCGACAGCATCGTCGCAGGAGCGGCAATCCGCTACGACCGATCGGTGTACTCCCAGGCGACCAACCTGAAGGTGATCTGCCGGGCCGGCATCGGGTTCGACAACCTCGACCTCGCGGATGCAACTGAGTTCGGCATCGCCGCGTGCAACGCGCCGGACGCCCCGACGATCTCCACGTCGGAGCAGGCGCTGGCGTTGATCTTCGCGATCACCAAGGGCCTGCGCGAAAGCCAAGCGCGACTCGAACGCCAGGAGGGCAACTACTTCGCCAACCACCAGCATCTGGAGCTCGACGGAGCCACGCTCGGGCTGATCGGGCTCGGCCGCATCGGAGGACGGGTCGCTGGGCTCGCCACAGGGATCGGCATGCGGATCGTGGCGCACGATCCCTTTGCCTCCGACGAGCGCTTCGCCGAATTGGGCGTGGCCAGGGCGGCGTCAGCCGAGGAGGCGGTCGCCGATGCCCACGTGGTGTCCGTCCACGCTCCCCTCAGCGACGAGACGAGGCACCTCGTCGGCGCCGGGCTGATCGAGGCGATGCGCGACGGCGTGTACGTCGTCAACACCGCCCGCGGAGGCCTCGTCGACGACGCCGCACTCTTGGCGGCGCTCGACAGTGGCAAGGTGCGCGCCGCGGGTCTCGACGTCACGGACCCCGAGCCACTTCCGGCTGGTCATCCGCTCCTGCAACGCGACGACGTCGTCGTGACCCCTCACATCGCAGGTTCGACCGGTGCGGGGGCGCGCCGACTGTTCAGGCATGCGATCGAGATCGTGCTGTCCACGCTGGCGGGCGAGCGGCCGGCGAGCTTGCTCAACCCCGACGTCTGGGATCAGCGGCGGTAGTGGGCTCGCACGGTTTCGAAGGAGGCCTTGCGGACACCGCGGTCACTCACCAGACCCTTGCGGTTGAAGCCGTCTTGGATGCCGGGCAGCACCCGTTTGGGTGAGCGGAAGTCCTTCAGGATCCAGGGGCTCGTGCCGGCGACCCAGTCCAGGCGAGAGAGCATTTCGAAGTTGCCCTCCAAGACATCCACCTGGAACTCCTCGGTCCAGATGTCGTCCTTGGTGCCGCGATGGCCCTGGCGGGCGCCTGCGCCGAACTCGGTGAAGATGGCCGGCTTGCCGTTGGGGTTCTCCCAGCTGGCCGTCCGGAACGTTTTGCGATCGCCGTAGTACCACCCGATGTAGCTGTTGATACCGATTACGTCCACGTGGTGTGAGAGGGGATCGTCGAGCACGTAGTGGTGCTCACGATTGGGCATCGTGAACAGTGCAGCGGTGACGAGCCGAGTGGGATCGAGGCGGCGAGCGGCGTCGATGAGGCCCTCGAGGAAGTGGTTGCGTGCCTCGCCGGGCATGGTCTCGTTGGCGACCGACCAGAGAATCACCGACGCCCGGCTCCGATCGCGCACGATCAGCTCTTCGAGCTGTTCCTCCGCGTTGTCGTAGGTGGAGTCGTTGTCGAAGGCGATGCTCCAATAGACGGGCAACTCGCACCACGCCAGCACCCCGCGGCGGTCGCACTCACGAACCATCGCTTCGTCGTGCTGATAGTGCGCCAGCCGGACGAAGTTGGCGCCGAGATCCTCGACCCAGTCCAGAAGTGTCGACGCGTCGGCGGCGCCGTGGGCGCGTCGAGCTTCGGTCGGTGCCTCTGCGTGCAGAGCGATTCCGCTCAGGTGTGTCGGCTCCCCGTTGACCACGATGTGGTGCCCGTCGACGGCGACGGTTCGGAAGCCGATCTCGTCCACCAGGGTCTCGTCGCCCAGCTGCCATTCGACCCTGTAGAGCCGGGGATGGCCGGGATGCCAGCGCTCGGGGTCGGCTGCGAACCGGACCGCGGCCTGCCCGAACTCGTCGGTGATGAGCCGGGATCCGACGCCGAGCTCCGGAAGCCGGACGGTGACCGTCCGGTTGGCCGACTCGGGTCCCTCGAGCACGATCTCGCCGATGATCGCCGAGCCGTCGCTGTCGAGCTGGAGCCAGGCGTCGCGGATGAACGTCGACGCCAGGTCGAGCAACGTGACCGATCGGTGCAGTCCTCCGTAGTTCCACCAGTCGGTGTCCATGGTCGGGATGGCGTCGGGGCGGCGGGTGTTGTCCACCATCACGACGAGGCTGTTGGTTCCGCTGCGTACAGCGCTCGTCAGTTCGACACAGAAGGGCCCGAAACCGCCGTCGTGTTCGACCGGTCCGACCCCGTTGCACCACACTCGGGCGCGCTGGCTCGCTGCCCCGAAGTGAACGAAGGTTCGCCGGCCCTCTCGCGGGTTCCAGTCGAAGGTCCTGCGGTACCAGGCGGCACCCTCGTAGTAGAGGTACTCCGGAGCCTGGCTGTTCCAGTCGCCTGGCACCTGGATTCGGGCCGAGGTCTCGAACGCGTACTCGACCCGGTCGTGACTCGATTGTGGGGTCGCGTCGAGATGCCAGCCGTGCCGATTCGGGCGACCGAAGATGTCGACGTACCCCGATTCGTAGGGATCGAGCACGAAGCGCCACGTCCCGTCGAGCGAGACGCCACCGCGCCCAGCGATGTTGGTGATGAGCGGCGTAGGAGACACTCCGGCAGACATGATCGGGCGAGCCTACGCTGCGTCCATGTCGAGCTGGGGCCCATCGCGCGACTTCGTCGGCTACGGCGAACAGACCCCCGACCCCCGCTGGCCGGGCGGTGCTCGCGTCGCAGTGAACTTCGTCCTCAACTACGAAGAGGGCTCCGAACCGTCGGTACAGGACGGTGACGGATACACCGAGAATCGGCTCACCGACTCGGGCGTGAGCGTGGCCGGGCGCGACCTCGCCGCCGAAGGCATGTTCGAATACGGCAGCCGGGTGGGGTTCTGGCGGATCCATCGAGAGTTCGTCGCTCGCGCGGTGCCGCTCACGGTCTTCGGGTGCTCGGTCGCCCTCGAACGAAATCCGTCCGCAGCCGCAGCGATCCGCAGCGCCGGACACGATGTCTGCAGCCACGGTCTCAGGTGGGTCAACCACACCGATCTCGACGAGGAAGAGGAGCGTCGCCAGATCGCCGCAGCGGCCGCCAGCCTCACCGACACCGTTGGCGCGGCTCCCGAGGGCTGGTACTGCCGCTATGGACCGTCGACCAACACGCGGCGGCTGCTCGTCGAGCACGGCGGTTTCACCTACGACTCGGACAGCTACGCGGACGAACTTCCCCACTGGGTCGACGTGGACGGCACTGATCATCTCGTCGTGCCGTACTCGCTCACAACCAACGACGCCCGCCTCCTGTCGAGCCTGCCGACCGCTGACCTCTGGTCGAGGTTCATCTGCGACTCGTTCGATGTGCTGTACGCCGAGGGGGCGACAGCACCCAAGATGCTCTCCATCGGGCTCCACAACCGGATCATCGGTCACCCGGGCCGATTCGCAGGATTGCTCCGCGTTCTCGACCACATCTGCGGCCACGAGGACGTGTGGATCACCCACCGCTCGGAGATCGCGCATCATTGGCGCACCACCCACCCCCCGGAGGCGAGCTGATGGTCGCATGGTCCAATTGGTCGGGAAAGCTGACCGCAGAGCCCCAGAGGGTCGTGCCGGTCTCGACCGAGGACGGCATCCGCGCCGAACTCGTGGCGGCATCAGCAGCCGGGACGACGGTCCGCACAGCGGGGACGACCCATTCCCACCACCCGCTCCTTCCCACGGATGGCGTGATCCTCGATACCCGGCCGCTGGCCGGGCTGGTGCACGCCGACCCCGAGGCGCTCACCGCGACCTTTCGAGCAGGCACGAAGATCCAGATGGTGGGGAGGCCCTTGCTCGAACACGGCCTCGGTCTGAAGAACCAGGGCGACATCGATCAGCAGGCGATCGGAGGTGCCGTGTCGACCGGCACCCACGGCACCGGGCCGTCGCTCGGGAGCTTCTCCAGCGCCATGGTGGGGGCGCGCCTGATCCTCGTCGACGGGACCGCTGTGGAGTGCTCGGCCGACGAGGAACCAGAGCTCTTCGAAGCGGCGCGACTGTCACTCGGTGCCATCGGCGTGATGTCCGAGGTCACGCTCGCAGTCCGGGAGTCCTACCGACTCGACGAGCACCTCTGGCTCGAGCCGTTCGAATCGGTGATGGACAGGATCGACGAGCTCATCGCGGCGACGCGCCACTTCGAATACTTCTGGTACCCGGGACAGGAACGAGCGATCTGCAAGGCGATCGACCAAACAGACGACCCGCCGCGGTACCCCCTCGGTGGCGAAGGCGAGCGCCGCGGCTGGAGCTTCGAGGTTTTGCCGAATATCCGCGTCGACCCGCACACCGAGATGGAGTATTCGGTTCCTGCGGAGAACGGGCCCGCGTGCGTGGAGGCGATTCGTTCCCTCCTGGCGTCGGACTTTCCCGACGTGCAGTGGCCGATCGAGTACCGGACGGTGGCCGCGGACGACGTGTGGATCTCGCCCGCCAACGGGCGCGCGACGGTGACGATCTCGATCCACGAAGCGGTCGACCGCGACGATGAGCCCTACTACCGGGCCGCCGAGGAGATCTTCCGGAGCCATGGCGGGCGACCCCACTGGGGCAAGATGCACTACCTCGGCTCCGACGACCTCGCAGCGGACTACGAGCGGTGGGCCGACTGGTGGCGGGTACGCGACAGCGTCGATCCCGACGGCATCCTCCTCAACGATCGGCTCCGCCAGCTCCAGCCCAGTTAGGTTCCAGGAGCGCTCCTGGAACCTCTCTCTGGCGGTGGTCGAGTGACCGCGCTCTGGTGTTTTCGGGGAGCTTCGGTACTCTCCCACTGCCGTGGCACTGCGTTTTGTCCCGCCCCCGGGACGCTGAGCCGTGGCGGCCCTGGCCCGCATCTGTGCGCGTCATCGCTGGACCGTGATCGCGACCTGGTTGGTCGCGCTCGTGCTCCTGGTCGTCTGGTCGAACCAGGCAGGCGACAACTACCGCGAGACGTTCCTCTTCGACGGAACCGAGAGCCGCGATGCCGCCGATCTCGTCGCCGCTCGCTTCCCCGAAGCGCCTGGCGAGCGCGCAGTGATCGTCCTCACGGATCGACAGCCGATCACCAGCGAGCGCTACCGCCAGGGGATGTGGCCGCTCTTCGCCCAGATCGCCGATCTCGACAGCGTCGCCCAGGTGCAGGTGCCATGGGCCGACAACTCGCGCGCCAGCTTCTCCGCTGACGACGACACGGGCATCGCCCACGTCATCTTCACGACGGAGGCGTCCGACATCCCGGCGGCCGACGTCGAGCGCATCCTGGAGCTGGCCGACGAGTTCAGCAACAGCAACCGAAGCGTGGAAGTGGGCGGTGCGGTCATCGACACCGTTCTCCAGCCCGGCCCCGGAGACAACGAACGTTGGGGCCTGCTGGCCGCCCTCCTCATTCTCGTGTTGGCGTTCGGATCGCTGGTCGCCGCAGGTCTGCCGATCGTCGTCGCGGTGGCTG
The DNA here is from genome assembly GCA_964629575.1 of uncultured Acidimicrobiales bacterium. Classification (GTDB taxonomy): domain Bacteria; phylum Actinomycetota; class Acidimicrobiia; order Acidimicrobiales; family Poriferisodalaceae; genus JAYPWI01. The sequence continues at coordinate 18,734 of CAZVUM010000045.1, forward strand.
GCATCACCACGGGAGTCAGCGCGGTCGCTCTCGTCAGCCACGTGGTTCCGATCTCTGGCTACGCACCTCAGCTGGCCACGCTCGTCGGCCTCGGGGCAGGCATCGACTACGCCCTGTTCGTTCTCACTCGCTTCAGGTCGGCGAGAGAGAACGGTGCGCCGACCCATGAGGCGATCTCCATCGCCTTGTCGACCGCCGGCCGCGCCGTCACCTTCGCCGGCCTCACGGTGGTCATCGCCCTTCTCGGTCTGACGCTCGTCGGCGTCGAGCTCGTGACCGGAATGGCGCTCGGCGCCGCGATCGGGGTGAGCGCAACCGTCGTCGCCGCGATCACCCTGCTTCCCGCGGTCCTCGCCCTCACCGGTGATCGGGTCGACATGCTCCGCGTCACGGGACGGCGTCCACCCGGAACCCACTGGCGTCGTTGGTCCGACCGTATCCAGGCCCGCCCGGTCCCATGGGCGCTGGCAGGTCTCGCGGCGTTGCTGCTCCTGGCCACCCCGGCGCTGTGGATGCGGCTCGGAACGGTGGACGCAGGCGTCAACCCCGACTCCCAGAGCACCCGGCGGGCCTACGACATCATCGCGACGGAGTTCGGCCCCGGGGCGAACGGACCGCTCATGGTGGTGACGGATCTCCTGCCCCGTGCGACCGAAGCGGACGCGGTTGCGCTTGCCGCGGATCTCCGAGACGTCGAGGGCGTCGCAGCAACGCGGGTCCCGACCTTCGACCAAGCGGGGGTGACGGCGATCATCGAGGTCACGCCAGCGAGTTCGCCCGACAGCATCGAGACAGAGGAGCTCGTCACGCTCCTTCGTACCGAGGTCCTCCCAGCTCACGACGCCGCGTCCGGTGCGACCACCAGAGTCGGTGGAATCACGGCGGCGTTCATCGACCAGTCCGAAGTCCTCGGGGGACGGTTGCCGGTCGTCATCGCGGCCGTGGTCCTCGGGAGCCTGATCCTGCTGTTCGCGCTGTTCCGCGGGGTGCTGGTCGCCCTCAAAGCAGCCATCCTGAACCTGTTGTCGGTCGGCGCGGCATACGGCGTGATCGTGGCGGTCTTCCAGTGGGGATGGGGGCTCGGCCTCATCGGCCTCGATCGCACCGGACCGATCATCGCCTTCGTGCCGGTGTTCCTGTTCGCCGTGCTCTTCGGCCTGAGCATGGACTACGAGGTCTTTCTCCTCAGCCGGGTGAAAGAGGACTACGACCGCCACGGCGACAACAGCCGAGCCGTGACCGAAGGGCTAGCGTCCACCGGCCGGGTCATCACAGCTGCAGCGGCGATCATGATCGCCATCTTCGGGTCATTCGTTCTCGGGAGCGACCCGGTTCTGAAGCTGTTCGGACTCGGGTTGGCGGTGGCGATCCTCGTCGACGTCACGCTCGTGCGGATGGTGCTCGTCCCCGCAGCGATGGAGCTCGCTGGTGACCTCAACTGGTGGGCGCCGCGCCGTCTCCGTCGATCAGAGCCGGCCAGAGAGATCGTCATCGATCTGCGCGATCACCGCGACGAAGAACCGCCACAGGCGTCGGGGCCACACGAGGTGGTCGACGACCCGTACCTGGTCGCGCTGGCCACTGGACACAGCACGCTGATCCACCAGGAGGGCTCGGGGGTCCCCTACACCCTCGCCGCCAGCGAGTGGCCCGCCGAGGTGGGTCCCCGCCCGGTGAGCCTGGCCGGGTTGTTCCAGGCGATCGCGTTCGTGGAGGACGACAACGCCGCCGTCCTCCGGCAGACGTGCGCCGCAGTCGACGTCGAGCTCCGGCCGATCCTCGATCTCGCTGTGCTCTTCAGTGAACGGCACCGCGATCTCGCGATCGACAGGGTCGACGAGCTGATTCTTCTGGGGACGCCACCGCCCGACACCGGCCAGCTGCGCACCGACCCGTCCAACCAGAGCCTGGCCGGCAGAGCCAGGCGCACCGAACACCTGTGGCGCGCTGCCGAGCAGCTGCTCGAAGCCGACTCGATCGAAATCGTGTCGGCGACGGCGATCCGCTGGTGGCTCCGCCGAAGCAGCTCTCAGTGGCGCGAGCTCGGGCGACGGGGGCTGATGCAACCCGAACCGGGCCTTCTTCCGCCGGGGGTCCACCGGCTCTACCACCTCATCGCCGAGACCGAACACGCGGGCGCGGTCGCCCTCTATCGCTTCGCCGAACTCGACGATCCTGAGCTGGCTCGGTTGGCGGATCGGCGCCGCAGCCTCTCCAAACTCTTCCGCGACCGTCTGGCCGAACTCGACGACCGCGCTCCCCTGCCGCCGCTCGACGGCTGGACCGACGCGGTTCCAGCTGCTGTTGTTGTCGGTGAGGACATGGATGGCGAGCTCCTCGACCACCCGCTCGACGGCGCGCTGGTGGACTGGTACCGGAAAGAGGTAGCCGACGTGATGGCCGAGACGAGGGCCCGAGACATTCCGATCGATCGCTCCTCCCTGGATCCAGCGCAGCTTCCCGTCGATTGATGGAGACCGCCGAGCTCCTTCGACTCATCCCGGACGAACACACGCCCGACTCGCTTCTCGACGGCTTCCTCACCTACGCGATCGACCTCGGTCTCGAGCTCTACGACGCTCAGGAAGAGGCGATCCTGGAGCTCTTCGCCGGCAACCACGTCATCCTCACGACCCCCACGGGCTCGGGGAAGTCCCTCGTCGCCCTCGCCGCGCACTACGAGGCGATCGCGAAGAGCCAACGCAGCTACTACACCGCGCCGATCAAGGCGTTGGTCTCGGAGAAGTTCTTCGAGCTGTGCCGCGCGTTGGGGTCCGAGAACGTGGGAATGATCACCGGCGACGCTTCGGTGAACCCGCAGGCACCCGTGATCTGCTGCACGCAGGAGATCCTGGCCAACCTGGCACTTCGCCGTGGGCGCGACGCGCGCGTGGACAACGTGGTGGTAGACGAGTTCCACTACTACGCGGATCGCGATCGGGGCTGGGCCTGGCAGGTGCCGCTTCTCGAGCTCACCAATACCCGCTTCCTGCTCATGAGCGCCACGCTCGGTCCAACCGACTTCTTCGCAGAGGATCTCCAGCGCCGCTCGAATCGTGAGGTGGCGACGGTCGGAGGTGTCGAGCGGCCCGTGCCGTTGTCGTTCAGCTACCGCGAGACGACGCTCCTCGACTCGATCGAGGAACTCCTCGAGCTCGACCGCGCTCCCGTGTACATCGTGCACTTCACCCAGAAGGCTGCGACCGATCGTGCGCAAGCACTCACATCGATCGACGTTCTCACCAAGGACGAAAAGCGTCGGATCATCGAGGAGATCGGCGGGTTCCGCTTCGACTCACCGTTCGGCAAGGACATCCAGCGATTCATCCGGGCCGGCATCGGGGTTCATCACGCGGGCCTGCTCCCCAAGTATCGGTTGCTGGTCGAGCGGTTGGCCCAACAGGGGCTGCTCAAGCTGATCTGCGGCACCGACACCCTCGGGGTGGGCGTCAACGTGCCCATTCGCACCGTGCTGTTCACCCAGCTCTGCAAGTACGACGGTCGGCGGACGCGCATCCTCACAGTGCGCGACTTCCAGCAGATCGCCGGGCGCGCAGGTCGGCGAGGTTTCGACGACCAGGGCTATGTGTGGTGCCAGGCACCCGAGCACGTCGTCGAGAACATCAAGGCGCTCCAGAAGGCCGGTGAGGACCCGAAGAAGCGGCGCAAGGTACAGCGGAAGAAGCCGCCAGAACGCGGCTACGCCCACTGGGACGACCAGACGTTCGAACGGCTGCAGTCCGGCGAACCCGAAACCCTGCAGAGCCAGTTCGCCGTCTCGCACTCGCTCGTTCTCAACGTCCTCGACCGTCCCGGAGACGGATGTCGCGCCCTGCGAACCCTGGTGGTCGACAACCACGAGAACCGGCCCTCGACCCGCGACCACATCAGGCGAACGATTGCCATCTACCGATCTCTGCTCGCCGCCGACGTGGTGGAGCTCCTGCCCGAGCCAGACGAGGATGGCCGCCTCGTTCGGGTAAACGTCGAACTCCAGGACGACTTCAACCTCACCCAGGCGCTGTCTCCCTTCGTGCTCGACGCGATCGAGGTCCTCGACGCCGACGAGCCCACCCACGCCCTCGACATCCTCACGATCGTGGAGTCGGTGCTGGAGAATCCCGGCGTCGTTCTCGCCAGACAGCTCGACCTCGCCCGCACCGAACTCGTGAACGAGATGAAGGCCGCAGGAGTGGAGTACGAGGAGCGGATGGCTCGGCTCGAGGAGGTCGAGTGGCCCAAGCCGCTGAAGGACTTCCTGTACGGCACCTTCGACGCGTGGGCTGTCCACCATCCGTGGCTCACCCACGAGAACGTCCGCCCCAAGTCGGTGGTGCGTGACCTCTTCGAACGGGCGATGACCTTCCGGGAGTTCGTCAACCACTACGGCCTGAAGGGCGCCGAGGGCGTGGTGCTTCGCTACCTGACCGACGCCTACAAGGGGTTGGCGCAGAACGTCCCGGAGGATGCCAAGACCGAGGAGCTCTACGACATCATCGAATGGCTCGGGGCTCTGGTGCGCCAGGTGGACTCCAGCCTCATCGATGAGTGGGACCGCCTCCAGAATCCCGATCCCGACGCGCTACTCGAAACCGACGTCCGCCCCGAAGCACACGACATCACGCGCCACGAGCGGGCGTTCACCGTGATGGTGCGCAACGAGCTGTTCCGCTGGGTTCAACTCCTGGCTCGGGAGGACTACACAACCCTGAGCGATGTTGCCGTCGGCGAGCTCTCCGATGCGCGTGAGCTCGAGGTGGCCTTTGCTCCCTACTGGGACGACTTCACGTCCGTGTCCGTGGATCCGACCGCCCGCTCCGGCGAGTGGTTCGTGTCGGGCGACCGCGAGTCCGATACCTGGCCGGTCGAGCAGATCGTGGTCGACCCAGAAGGGTTCGGCGAATGGCGTCTTCGGGGCCACGTCGACCTCGCCGAGTCGCGTGAGCTCGGCGAGGCCGTGGTCAGGCTCCAGGCCATCGTTCGGCTCTGAGCAGGCTCAGCCGAAACGCCCGACGTTGAGATCCACACCCCCATCGATGCCCTCGACGTCTGCGAAGTAGCTCAGCTGCCACACCAGCCACTCATTCTCGGATGGTCGGCGGAGAATGCGCCGATGCCACACGGGTCGGTCGAACATCGGGGTGATGCGGTACGCCTCGTCGAAGTCGCCCTGCACGTACAGCAACACCTCCAACCCGGTCTTCTCCTCGACGAGGCCGACCCAGGTTCGGACCTCCCGTTGCACCCACTCGACCGGGGGCCGTTCGGAGCAGTTGCCGGGGAACTCGAGATCCAACGCAGGAGCGAGGTCGGACTCCAGGCGGGGCAGCTGGCTCAAGAAGTTGGCCGCTTGGTCCTCCCCGCTTCGACACAGGGTGAAGAAGTGATACGCGCCGACGTCGATGCCCGCCTGACGCGCGCCGCGCCAGTTCTCGACGAAACGAGCGTCGACGAGATCGCCGCCCTCGGTTGCCTTGATGAACGCGAACTCGATGTCGTCGCGGGCGACGTCCTCCCAGTCGATGTGCCCCTGATGGGTGGACACGTCGACTCCATAGGACTCTCCCGCCTGCAGACCGGGTCGGTACTGCGGCAACCAGTAGCGCCAGGCCAGCAGGGCAACGGCGGCGGCGATCCAGATCGCGGCGAGCGGCACCCAGTACCGGCGACGACGCCACCACGGCCGAAGCGGGGACGCGGTCGTGCGGCCAACTTCGGCCCGTTGACCCGACGGCCTCTGCACCGCCGCAGCCTGCCACCGACTCGCCGAAGATGGACGTCGCCCCCCGGCTCAACCCCGTTCTGCCAGCTCACAAGGACACTGGAGTCACCCTGTGAGCTGGCAGAAGGGGATCAGGGCGGGGTGAGGCGCTCTCGGAGGGCGGACCAGGCCGCCGTGCCCTCGTCGCTCGCCATCCACGAGATGAAGTCGGGCCGCCCCCGCTCGCGGAACATCGGCGTCGCGAAGGTCTCGGCCCACCATTCGACTGGCCGCAGCGTCCACGCCATGTCCTCGTCCCACTCGTTCCACCGACGCGCGTGCTCTTCCGACCGGAAGAGGTTCATGCCACCTCACCGGAAGGGTCGGTTGGCGGCGTCACCCCCCACGGGGCTTCGGGTGTAGCCCACCATCGACTCCGGCGAAACCGACAGGATCTCGTCATCACGCATCACCACCCGAAGCGCGTCGTCTCCCAGAAGGCAGGGCGCATCGACGGTGACCGTTCGGCCCGGGAACAGCCAGCGGCAGGCCAGCGCCTCGAAACCGCACTGGGCGAACCACTTCTGTTCGCCGTCGACGCTGATGCGGTATTGCGTGGGCTGGTTGTTGAATGGCGGGAACGACGCGATGTAGTCGGTGCCGGGGTGGAACCACGCGGGTGTTCGGTCGACTACGGCACGCATGCGGTCCAGGCACTCGCCAGGAGACACACCGAGGCGGGGCGCCAATTCCGCGAAATGCGGAGCAACACCAGTGGCGACGGTCTCGTCCATCACTGCGGCGTAGAGCTCGTCGAGCTGTTCGAGGGTGTGTTCGGCCATGTCCCCAGTCTCGCCGATCTCGGAGGGTCAGAGGAGCGCGATGTACACCGCGACCGCCACGATCAGAACGGCAACCGTCCACCCGGCGATCTGGGCCGATCGCGGGCCGGGAAACCCATCGTCCGCATCGTCGGTCACGATGGCGAGCGGTAGTTGGGTGCCTCTTTGGTGATGATGATGTCGTGGGGGTGGCTCTCGCGGAGCGCAGCGCCGGTGATCTTCACGAAGCGGGTGCGGGTCCGCATGTCGGCGATCGTCGGAGCACCGCAGTAGCCCATCGCCTGTCGCAGACCGCCGGTGAGCTGATGGACAACGTTGGAGAGCGGGCCCTTGTAGGCCACCCGACCTTCGATGCCCTCAGGCACGAGGGAGGCTTCGTCGCGGAGATCCTGGAAGTAGCGGTCCTTGGAGAACGAACGGCCCTTCATGGCGCCGATCGACCCCATCCCTCGATACTCCTTGAAGCGCTCGCCCTGGTAGAGAACGACCTCGCCTGGCGACTCGTCGACGCCCGCGAGAAGGCTGCCCACCATGGCGCAGTCAGCTCCGGCGGCGATGGCCTTGGCCAGATCGCCCGAGAACTGCATGCCGCCGTCGGCGATCACGGGAACATCGTGTGCTGCAGCGGCGGCCGCACAGTCGTAGACCGCCGTGATCTGGGGGACCCCGACGCCCGCGACGACACGCGTCGTGCAGATCGAGCCAGGACCGATACCGACCTTGACGGCGTCGGCCCCCGCATCGATCAGGGCCTTCGTGGCGTCGCCGGTCGCCACGTTGCCGGCGATCACCTCGACGCCGTGGTTGGCCTTCACCTTCGACACCGTGTCGACCACGTCTCGGGAGTGACCGTGTGCAGTGTCGACCACGACGACGTCGACGTCGCGCTCGACGAGTGCGGCGACCCGTTCCTCGACATCGCCACCGACTCCAACCGCGGCGGCGACGAGCAACCTGCCCTTGTCGTCCTTGGCGGAGTCGGGGTACTGGATCCGCTTCTCGATGTCCTTCACCGTGATGAGACCCGCCAGGCGACCGTCACCATCGACGATCGGAAGCTTCTCTATGCGGTACTTGCCCAGAACGACCTGGGCCTCCTCCAAGGTGGTCCCGACGGGAGCGGTCACGAGACGGTCCTGGGTCATCACCTGGTCGATCGGGCGATCGAAGTCGGTCTCGAAACGCAGGTCACGGTTGGTGAGAATGCCCACGAGGATGCCGGCGTCGTCGGTGATGGGGACACCGCTGATCTTGAAACGCGCCATCAGCGTCTCGGCGTCCGACAGCAACGCGTGCGGTGGAAGTGTGACCGGATCCACGATCATCCCGGACTCGGATCGCTTGACCTTGTCGACCTCCGCCGCCTGATCCTCGATAGAGAGGTTGCGATGGACGACGCCGATGCCTCCGTGGCGGGCCATGGCGATCGCGAGCCGCGCTTCGGTGACCGTGTCCATGGCTGCGGACGCCAATGGGATCGTGAGGCGAATCGATCGCGTCAGTCGGCAGCTCGTGTCGACCTCATCGGGCAGAACGTCGGACTGCGCCGGGATCAGCAGAACGTCGTCGAAGGTCAGCCCTTCGAGTGCGAACTTCTCGTCCTCAGAGGGGAAGGGGACAGGCGAGGGGGCCATCTCGGAACTGTAACGGCTCCCGACCAGCGGGCGGCCCACATCGCTGCAACCCGCATACTTGCTGGGCAACAGCGTCGGCGGCTCAGTCGATGTCGTGGCCGAGGACTGGCTCATCACCTGGATCGGTGACCCAGAAGCGCTCGATCTCGTCGATCGTGAAGTCGGCCGTGTAGGTCCCGGTGCCCTCGATGTCACCGTCGAAACGGCCGAGCCAGTGCCGCTCGAGATCGCCCTCTGTACGAACCCACACGTCGTAGGTGAGGTCGCTCAAACCGCTGACGCGGACGTCGAACACGGTCGTGTCTCCAACCTGCTCGAACTTCAATTCGGCGGTGAGCGCTTCTCCGCCCTGCGACGCGAGTTCGAACTCGACGAACCCGTCGTCGCGCGGCCAGAGCGAAGCCGCGAGGACCACCACGAGTAGCACGGCTGCTGCGACCGCCGGTGTCCAGCGGCCCACCCACATCGGCGACAACCGACGGGCCGCGACGGCCGGCCGGGGTCCGATCTCGGCATGGATTCGATCCGCGAGATCGGGCGGCGGCTCGGTGGCCGTGAGCTCCGCCGGATCGACGAGATCGAGCCACTCGGCCACCTCCCGGAGCTCCTGTCCGCTCGAACGCAGCTCGGCGGGCAGCTCATCGGCCCAAGACGCGCTGTCGACGTGGTCGAGAAGGATGTCGATCTCGTCCGGCGTCACGACGACCACCTCCCGAAGAGCTCGTCCTGCACGACGATGTCGCGCAGTTGGCGGATTCCGTTGAAGACGCGGCTCTTCACCGTACCGACCGGAACTCCGAGGTCGGCGGCGACGTCGGTGTAGGTGCATCCCAAGAGGTGGACGGCGACCACAGCTTCTCGGTGCTCGACGGACAGCCGACGCAGCGAGCTCTCGACCAACCAACGATCGGCGAGACGATCGATCTCGTCCACTGCGACGGCGAGGTCGTCTCCATGTCGTCGATCGTCGTGCTGGCGTTCGCCGGCCAGCGCGGGCCGAACGCTTCTGGCGCGATGGGCGTCGATGGAGGCGTTGCGGGCGATCTGGAACAGCCAGGTTCGAAGCGAGGCCAGACGACCGTCGAACTGCCGGCGCGCTCGCCAGGCACGGACGAACACGTCCTGGGTGATCTCCTCTGCCAACCCCGCATCGCCGGTGACCCGCCGGCAGAACCCGTAGATCTCCGAGCCGTGTGCTCCGTAGGCCTGATCGAGCCACAGGCGACCGTCGTCGTCCGCGTCGGGTGGGGTCCTGCGCACCCTTCGAGTATTGCCGGACACTTCCAGGGGCGGCGAACTCATCGACACCTGGACGGACCATGGGACAGCGACCCAGGCGATGGCACGCGCCCCCCGGTAGCGTCGTTGGGACCGAGGCCCGCCGGTACCTCACGAAGGAGAACCGTGGCCGACTTCTTCCAGAACGGATCGATCGCCACGCTCCACCGCTTGGCAGACCGACCCACCGAGGAGCTCGAGGCCGAGCTGCGGAGCTGGTCGGTTCAGCGGCCGATGGCGCTGGTGATCCCGTGTCTCTTCTCCGAACTCGCGGGTGACGCTCTCGGTTCGATCGTCGATGAGATCTCGGGGATCGACTACCTCGACGAAGTGATCATCGGCATCGATCGGGCCGATGAGGCCCAGTTCGCGGAGGCCCGTGCCTTTTTCTCGAGGCTTCCCCAGAGGACACGCCTGTTGTGGAACGACGGCCCCACGCTGGGCAACATCCACTTCCGGCTCGAACAAGAGCTCCTGGCACCCGAGCAGCCCGGAAAGGGCCGCAACGTCTGGTACTGCCTCGGCTACTTCCTCGCGTCGGGGCGATGCCAAGCCGTGGCGCTCCACGACGCCGACATCCTCACCTACGACCGAGCGATGGTGGCCCGGCTGCTCTATCCGATCATGCACCCGACGTTCGGCTACTCGTTCTCGAAGGGCTACTACTACCGAGCAGACGACAACCGTCTCAATGGCCGGGTCGCCCGGCTGCTCGTCACACCGCTCACCCGGGCGCTTCGATCGACGATCGGCGACGACGACTATCTGCAGTACCTCGACAGCTTCCGTTATCCGCTCGCCGGCGAATTCGCCATGGAAGCCGACCTCGTCCGAAGCATCCGCATCCCGAGCGACTGGGGCCTCGAGATCGGTGTCTTGTCCGAAGTGTTCCGGATCTATCGCCAACGACGCGTCTGCCAGGTCGATCTCGCGGACAGGTACGACCACAAACACCAAGACCTCTCTCCCGACGACGCCACCACCGGCTTGCACAAGATGAGCCGCGACATCGCCAAGGCCGTATTCCGCAAGCTGGCGATCGACGGCGCGGTCTTCACCCCCGAGGTCTTCCGAACGGTGAAGGCGGCCTACTACCGCTCGGCCCTCGACCTGGTCGACCATTACCAGAACGACGCGGCACTCAACGGCTTCGACTTCGACCGCCACGCGGAGGAGACGGCCGTGGAGGTCTTCAGCCAGGCGATCATGGAGGCCGGAGCGGCGTTCCTGGCCAACCCGATGGAGACGCCGTTCATCGCCAACTGGTCACGGGTGGAGAGCGCGCTCCCCAAGGCGCTCGACCAGCTCTACGACGCTGTGGAGTCCGACAACCAGACGCTCTGAAGCGGCTCGAGAGCCACGCCGGTCGACTCGAATCGCTGCCCGGACACGAGGTCGGTCGGCTCAGCGATGTGATGGTGGGACAGGTCGATCACCGCGGGGTCCGGGCGGAGGTTGGTGACGCAGGTGACGCCACGGCCGTCGACGCCGCGGGTGACCCCGAACAGTCCGACGCCGAGCGCCAAGCCAGCCTGAGGGCTCGCGGGGTGGAAGGCAGGGTGAGCGGCGCGGATACGGCGAAGCCTGACGAGCTCGGTCAGCATGGCGGCTCGCTCACCACCGTCGGCTGCGAGCAGCCGACCCAGCTCGTCACGGGCGAACTTTCGCCGGTTGATCGCCCGGTTGTGACCGCGGCGGGCCACACCGTCGTGGTCGTTGGGGGTGCCGAACAGGCTGTGGACATAGAACGCCGGGACGCCAGAGAGCGACAGCATGATCGCGTGGGCGGCGAGGCACTGTGCCGCGCCGCCGACGAGGTCGTACAGAGAGACGTTCAACTCGTAGGGCCGCGGTCCGTCGGGGCGTGCGTACTCCGAGTGCAGGCCGCCGGCCAGGTGAGCGCGCTCGACCAGTCCGGCGACCTGGCTCTCGGTGAGGATGCCCTCAGCGGGCCTCAGGCCGATGCCGTCGTGACTGGCGAGAAAGTTGAGCGTTGTCGTTCCCGCGGGCAGCCCACCCGTAGAACCCACCCACTCGGTGAGAGGACCCGTGTCTCCGGTGAGCACGGCATGGAGCAGGAGCGGCGGGAGGCTGAAGTTGTAGATCAGGTGGGCTTCGTCCCCGTCTCCGAGGTAGCTGACGTTTTCCTCATGAGGGACGTTGGTCTCGGTGAGGACCACTGCGGCGGGCTCACGCGCCGACAGCAGGGTCACGATGAGCTTCACGATCTCGTGCGTCTGGGCCAAGTGCACGCAGGGTGAGCCGATCTCCTTCCATACGTACGCGACTGCGTCGAGCCGCAGCCACCTCACGCCCGCCACCAGCAGCTGATCGATCACCTTCAGCGTGTCGAGCAGCACATCGGGATTGGTGAAGTCGAGGTCGGGCTGGTCGGGTCCGAAGGTGCACCACACGTGCCGCCGCCCCGCGGGTGTGTCCACGGCCCGGAGGAGGTCGTGGGTGCGGGGCCTCACCACACTCGAGAGGTCGGCCGAGGGGTCGGCGGTCACGAACCAGTCACGCCCGGGAAGCTCGCCGCGGACGAACTGGTCGAACTCCCTCGAGGCCGCGCTTCGATGGTTGATCACCACGTCGGCCATCACCGTCGACACATCGGCGAGTCCAGCGACGTCTGACCACGAACCCAGACGTGCGTCGACCTCGTGATGGTCGATCACTGCGAACCCGTCGTCGGAGCTCCACGGGTAGAAGGGCAGGACGTGGACGACCGACGCCGCGCCCATCCCCTCGTTTGCCAGGACATCGTGCAGGGTCTGCAGAGGAGGCCGCTGGGATTCATGGACGGTGTCGGCGTAGGAGATGAGAACCGTCGTTCGCTCGTCCCATCGGCCGGGCGGTTCGACTGGGCGGCCGCGGGGAGCGACCAGGTCGGTGCCGTCGGTGCCGTCGAGGCCGATGGCGCGCTGCACCGCCTCGACCAGCACCGCGTCCACCCGACCCGGGTACAACACGTGGAGGTGCCGGGCGATGCGCTCGTTGAGCAATCTCGGAACGACTTGGCTAGCTGAGCGCCTGGATGTCGGCCAACACCTCGCCGGCATGGGCCGCGAGGTCGGGATGATCGGCCAGGTCGTACGCCTTGGCGATCTCACCACCCGGGTTGATGAGGTAGCTCACGCGGCGCGGTAGGCCGTACTCGAAGTACGGCTCGCCTTCCTCGCGAACCGCGTCGTAGAGCCCACCGACCGCCTTGTCCGGATCCGAGAGCAGGCGGTACGGGAAGCTCTCCCCTTCGGCAAAGGTCTTCTGATCGTCGACGCTGTCGAACGACACGCCGAGGATGACCGCGTTGGCGGCCTCGAATTCTGGGGTTCGGTCACGGAACCCGCCACCCTCCAGCGTTCAGCCAGGGGTGGAGGCTTTGGGGTACCACCACAGCGCCACCCACTGGCCGGGGAAGTCCGACAACGACACATCGCTGCCCGACTGATCGGCGAGGGTGAAGCCAGGCGCCTGTGTTCCCACATCGAGCATCTGGATCTCCTTGAGGTTGCCCGGACACCGTAGCGGCGGCCCACAGGTGGCGGCGGACCTGTCCTCAAGTGCCGCTGGCCGCGGCCGATGCGCTCAAGAGTCCGACCTCGAAGGAGTTCTCATGCGCGGCAGGGCGAAGAATCGGCGGCGCACATCGCGGCGCCTCGGCCGCGACCGGCGCACGCCGCTGGCGCCGGTGGGGCCCGCGGCGAGCCCGCTCACCGTGGGGAACGGACGCCTGGCGATCGCCGCCACGATCGTGGCGTGGTCGGCCTATGCCGTCCCCACCATCTGGGCGGAGTTCGTCGGACCCGGCGGGTGGTCCCTCGGCCGGTTCGCCGAATCGACTGCCTACGTCGTCTTCATCTCGCTTCTCGCATTGTCGGCGACTGCCTATCTTCTCGCGCGACACGGTGCACTCGTCCGCAGCCGCCGGCATCGCCGCGCCCCGAGGGGCCTCATCGACGCAGCGATGGCCGACTGCGTCGATCGCACCCTGACCGTTCTCGTTCCCTCGTACCGGGAGGACGCACGGGTCATCAGACAGACCCTGCTGTCAGCCGCGCTGCAGGAATACCCACACAAGCGGGTCGTCCTTCTGATCGACGATCCTCCGACGCCGGACTCGCCCGAAGCCGAACGTATCCTCGATGAGGCGCGTCGCCTGCCTGGTGAGATTGCCGAACTCTTGGCGCCGGCTGCCGCAGACGCCGATCGGGCGGCCACCGCCTGGGACCAGGAGCGGCCTACGACGCCAGAGGCGATCGCCGCGTGCGCCGAGGCGTTCCGGAGCGGAGCGCGCCACGTCCAGACGTGGCGCGAGGGTTTCGAAGTCACCGACCACACCGACAGGTTCTGCCGCGACGAGGTCCTCGGAGGCCTCCAGCGCGACCTCGACGAGGTGGCCGACGCACTCGACATCGCGACCGAACGGGATGGCTCCGTACCCGAAGACACCCTGGGCCAGCTCTACCGGCGGTTGCGTTGGACCTTCGCGTGCGAACTCACGTCGTTCGAGCGCAAGCGGTACATCAACCTGTCCCACGACGCCAACAAGGCCATGAACCTCAACAGCTACATCGGGCTCATGGGAGGCGTGTACCGCGAGGAGGGACGCGGATCGAGCCTGGCTCTCGCCGAGTGCTCCCCCGAAGTCGGTGACACCCTCATTCCCGACACGGACTACATCTTGACGCTGGATGCCGACAGCGTTCTGCTCCCCGAGTACTGCCTGCGTCTCACCCATCGCCTCGAACAGCCCGCCTTCCGCGATGTTGCGGTCATCCAGACGCCCTACAGCGCATATCCAGGTGCCGGGAGTCGCATCGAGCGCATCGCAGGCGCCACCACCGACGTCCAGCACATCCTCCACCAGGGCATGACGTACTACGACGCGACGTTCTGGGTCGGTGCGAACGCGATCCTGCGACGCGACGCCCTCGTCGACATCGCCGAGGTCGACAACTCAGGCCCATGGCCCGTCACGAGATACATCTCGGACCGAACCGTCATCGAGGACACGGAGTCGAGCATCGATCTGGTGGCACAGGGCTGGAGGCTCCACAACTACCAGGAGCGACTCAGCTACAGCGCCACGCCCCCCGACTTCGGTGCGCTGTGTATCCAACGGGAGCGCTGGGCCAACGGAGGGCTGCTGATCCTGCGCAAGCTGCGCCTGCGGTCCGGGCTCGGCACCGAGCCGCTCGGCACCCTGCTTCGACTCAACTACATGGGCTCGATCGCCTGGGCGAGCCTCGGCCTTCTCTTCATGCTTCTGTACCCCTTCGACGACCGGCTGCTCAGTCCCCTCGTCGCGGCGATGGCGCTGCCGTACTTCGCTGCGATGGCATCGGACCTGAAGCGGGCCGGGTACAAGCGAACGGACGTCGTTCGGATCTACGCCTTCAATCTCTTGATGCTTCCGGTGAACCTCACCGGAAGCATCAAATCGATCTACCAGGCGGTCTCGGGCCGCAAGTTCAGCTTCGCCCGCACCCCCAAGGTCAAGCGGCGCACCACAGCGCCGTTCTGGTTCGCGGCCTTTCCCTACCTGCTCATCGGCTGGTCGGCTTGGACGACCTACCGAGACATCCAGGAAGCCGCATGGGGTCACGCTGTCTTCGCCGGCCTCAATTGCCTGCTCTGCGCCTACGGCCTCGTCGCTTTCATCGGTGTGCGAAACAGCCTGGTCGACATGACGCTGCGCGCCTTCGACATGCTCCGCCAGGACGAGCGAGCGATCACCGAGCCCACCACGGCGGCGGAGCGGTGGGAAGAGGTGCTCTTCTACGGCAACGACGGCACGGACGACGACAGCGGTTCGAAGGTCCCGTCAACGCTTGCCCGCTCGCGGCCCGAACACTTCGCACCACCGGAGGAACAAGTGCCGGCAAGCGTTCCAGCCGGTGTCCGGTCGCCCCGGGCCGGGCGGTCGGTTCCTGCGGCCGCCCCACCCACCGATGACCTGATCGAAGCGCTCCGCGCGAGCCGCGAACTCCTCGCCGCCATCGAGCGACGCCTCGAAGCCCATGAGTCGGCAGAGGTGCGCGCCCAGGGTTCCCACCGGGCCGACCAGCCGACAGACCCGACCACGGTGGAGGCCCGATCATGACCCGCCCCGATGCTGCAGCCCAGGCGCCCGGATCCGAACCACCCGATGGCGCCGAAACAGCCGCTCCGCCTGACACGGGTTCGACATCCCCTGCACGAGCGGGACGTCGGCGCTTGTCGCCTGGGCGCATCCTGCTCGCGCTGGCCCTGGTGGTCCTCGGCGCTGTCGGCGGCTGGCTGCTCGTCGATCGTTCCAGCGACGCTGCAGAGGGACGGACCAACTCCACCACGTGGTCGGCGCCCTATGTGGACGTCACGGTGCTCCCGCGATTCGCCTTCGAGAGCCCTGGTGACGATGTCTCCGACGTCGTCCTGTCGTTCGTGGTCGCCCATCGAGACGATCCCTGCGTTCCCGCATGGGGCGGTCTCTTCGACCTCGATGCCGCCGCGTCCGAGCTCGACGTCGACCGAAGAGTCGTACGACTTCGCCAGACCGGCCGCGACGCGATCGTGTCGTTCGGCGGTGCTCTCAACGATGAGATCGCGGTCGCGTGCAGCGACGGGCCGGCACTCGCTGAGGCCTACCGATCGGTCATCGAGCGATACGAGCTTCACACCATCGACCTGGACCTCGAAGGACACGGCCTCGCCGACCGCGGTGCGCATGAGCGCCGCGCGGTCGCGCTCGCCGAGATCCAGCAGCAGCGCAGGGAGGACGGCGCCCAGCTGGCCGTGTGGCTGACCCTCCCCGTGACACCAGAGGGTCTGACCGAGGAGGGGGTGGCAGCGATCGACGCCACTCTCGCTGGAGGAGTCGACATCGCCGGCGTGAACATCATGGTGATGAACTTCGGTGCATCGCGCGATCAGGGAATGGTCCAGACGGCAGAGACGGCAGTCGAGGCAACGGTGCAACAAGTGCTCGGCGCGTGGCGGCGCGCCGGCCGGTGGATCACGCCCACCGAGGCCGCGGCACGCGTCGGTGTCACACCGATGATCGGCCGCAACGACGTCGTGAGCGACCAGTTCACTCTGTCCGATGCCCGCGAACTCGTCGCCCTGGTCGAACGCGAGGGGCTCGGACGAGCGAGCTACTGGTCGCTCAACCGCGATCGCAGCTGCGGACCCAACGACGAGCCGATCGCAACCCCCTCTGACATGTGCTCGCATCTCGAACAGAGCGAGGGGGCCTTCGCACGCGAGTTCGCCGTTATCACCGGTCGGTCGGCCGACGACGCCGGAACCGACATCCCGTGGGCGATGATCACCCTCGTCGAAGACGATCCCGACCTCAGCCCGTACCCGATCTGGCGCCCTGACAGGTCGTTTGCGGGGGGCGAGAAGGTTGTCTGGCACGGCTATGTCTACGAGGCCAAGTGGTGGACAACGGCCGAGAACCCCGAACGTCCCGTGGTGAACGTGTGGGACACGCCATGGCGCATCGTCGGTCCGGTCCTTCCCGGCGATCTCGTCCAACCCGCGCTCGTCCCCGAAGGCATCGTCGACGAGTGGGATCCCGAGGCCGTCTACGTCGACGGCGATCGGGTGTGGCTCAGCGGTGCGGTCTACGAGGCGAAGTGGTGGAACGAGGCCTTTCCCCCCAACCGCGGCGTGGCCCACGAGTGGGAGTCGCCGTGGCTCGAGCTGGATCCCGACCTCTTCGTCCAGCCGAGCGAGAGCTGAGCGACCCGCGTCGGGCGACCGACGTACGACTGCGGGCGTAGCATCCATGGATGCACCCGCTTTCGATGATGACCGAGGACGAGGCACGCACGGCGCAGAAGATCCTGCGCGACGCGGGTCACGTCGACGACAACTCTCGCTTCCACGGGTTCTGCATCCACGAACCCTCCAAAGACGAGGTGGCCGCATGGTCGCCGGGCGATGAGGTGGATCGACGGCTCGAGGTGGTGGTGCGCAACCAGGGCGAGGTGTTCGAGGCCACGGTCTCGGTGACCCGTGGCGAGATCGACCGCTGGGAACACCAGCCAGACGTGGTCCCACGCATCGGCTTCCTGGAGATCAAGGCCGTTCAGGAAGCTTGCCTCCAGAGCCCCGACTTCCAGGCCGCCATGGCCAAGCGGGGCATCACGGACACATCCAACACGCAGATCGATCCGTGGCCGACCGGGGACTACGGGTTCGAGTTCGAGTCGGGCCGCAGGGTGCAGCGGTGCATCGCGTTCCACCGGCCCGACCCAAACGACAACGGGTACGCCTACCCGGTCGACGGCATCCTGGTGCACATCGACACGGACACGCTGGAGATCCTGCACGTGGAGGACTTCGGCGAGTGGCCGGTTGCAGAGGAGCGAGGCAACTACGACGTGGCCTCGGTCGAAGCCGACTACGGCCCGATGCGCACCGATCTGCAGCCGGTCGAGATCACTCAGCCCGCCGGAGTCAGCTTCTCACTCGAGGACAACGAGCTCTCGTGGCAGAAGTGGAAAATGCGGATCGTGATGGACGACACCGAAGGGCTCGTCCTCCACAGGATCTCCTACACCGACGGTGGTGTGGAGCGGCCGGTGATCGATCGTGCCTCGCTGGCGGAGATGGTCGTCCCCTACGGCGACACGCGGGCGAGCCAGACCTTCAAGCACGCTCTCGACGCGGGTGAGTTCGGGCTCGGAATGCTCGCCAACTCCCTGAAGCTGGGCTGCGACTGCCTCGGCGAGATCACCTACATGGACGGCACGCAGGTGCTCGACGACGGCACGGTCTTCACGATCGAGAATGCGATCTGCATCCACGAGGAGGACTTCGGGATCGGGTGGAAGCACACCGACTCCAACACCGGCTCGGTCGAGGTGCGCCGCTCCCGGCGACTCGTGGTGAGCAGCATCCACACCGTCGGGAACTACGAGTACGGGCTGTTCTGGTACTTCCATCTCGATGGGTCGATCCGGTTCGAGGTGAAGCTCACCGGAATCTTGACGACCCGCTCGCACCAGGACAGCGACGACATGACGTTCGCCCGCCAGGTGGCGCCCCACGTATCAGCGCCGATCCACCAGCACCTGTTCTGCCTGCGCATGGACATGGCCGTCGACGGCAACCGCAACTCGGTCGTGGAGGTGAACACCGAGGCGCTGCCGCCCGGGCCGGACAACCCGCACGGGACTGCGTTCGCCGCGCGGGAGACCGTGCTCGCCACCGAATCGGCTGCACAGCGGGAGACGTCGTCGGCCTCGAGCAGGTACTGGCGGATTCAGAACGAGGAGAAGACGAACCGACTCGGACGCCCGACCGCCTACCGGCTTCTGCCGTCGGCCACGGCGACGATGTTCGCCACGCCCGAATCGCCACATGGGCAGCGGGCGGGCTTCGCCCAGCACAACCTGTGGGTGACGCCGACGCGCCCCGAGGAGCGGTACGCGGCCGGGAAGTACCCGACGCAGCGGAACGCCGGAGAGGGACTTCCGGCGTACACGGCCGCGGATCGGCCGGTGGCCGACACCGATATCACGGTGTGGCACACATTCGGGCTGACCCACGACGTGCGGGTCGAGGACTTCCCCGTGATGCCCACCGAGTACGCCGGATTCCTGTTGGTCCCAGACGGCTTCTTCGAACGCAACCCCGCCCTCGACGTCCCACCCTCCCATTCCGACCACTGCGAGCGAACCGAGTGAACTGGGGTCAGACACGGGTCTGACCCCTAGTGCGCGCGACGGGTGAGTGGTAGTCCACCCACTGCGTTCGGTCGTCGCCCCACCAGGTACTTCCGACCGGCGAGACCTGTAGGGGCCTGTAGGGGTCAGACACGTGTCTGACCCCTATTGCGCGCTCGGGGTGGTCAGGGTCGCTGGAAGGGGCGGCGGGGGACTTGGAGGGCGCGGCCGGGTGAGCCGGTCACGGTCGCACCCTCGGCCACGATCTCGCCGCGGCTCAAGGTGAACTCGGGCCACCCCGTCACCTCCCACCCGTCGTAGGGCGAATATCCCGCGGCCGAATGCATCTGCGCGCCGTCGATCACCCGCGTCTCATCGGGGTTCCACACCACGACGTCCGCGTCGGACCCCGGGGCGATGCACCCCTTCTGCGGGTACATGCCGAAGAGCTTCGCCGGATTGGAGCTCGTCACCTCCACGAACCGAGCGAGAGACATGCGGCCCGTCGCCACGCCCAGCGACCACAGCATCGGCATGATCGTCTCGAGCTCGGCCATCCCCTGCCGCAGCTCGGCCGGCCCGAGCGACGGGTCGAGCTTCTGTTCGAGCGTCCACGGTGCATGGTCGGTGGCGACCGTGCTCACCGTGCCGTCCGCGATCCCCGCCCACAACGAGTCCCGGTCGATCTCCTCGCGCAACGGAGGCGCGCCCGCGTACTTGGCCCCGTCCGGTTCGTCGAAACGCGACCGCTCGAGGTGGAGGTAGATCGGCCGCGTCTCCACGTACAGCGGAAGCCCGCGCGCCCTCGCGGTTCGACACGCCTGCAGCGCGGCCTGGCTCGACAGGTGGACGATGTAGGTCGCAGCCCCGGTCGTCTCGCAGTACCCGACGGCCCGCTCGGTGGCGATCCTCTCCGCCTCGACCGGCCGCGTCTCGGGGTAGAAGCGATGGTCGGTGATCCCCTGCTCGCGCAACATGTCGCCGCAGCACCCCATGATCGCTGCGTCCTCACAGTGCAGCAGCGCCACGGACCCGGCCTCGGCCGCCGCGCGCATCGCCCGCAGGAACCCGTCGACATTGCGATCGAATCGTTTGAAGCTCAGAAAGATCTTGACGCTCGGATGACCCGATGCCGCCAGCTCGCCCACCTGCCGCAGGCCCTCGTCGTCGGGATCGAGCAGCACGGGGTGCTGGAAGTAGTCCGCGATCGAGTTCGCCGCCGCGTCGGCCAGATCGCGCTCGAGCCCATCGGCCATCTGCTCGCCGCTCCGGCAGAATGACATGTTGCCGATCGTCGTGACACCGCCCGCGAGCGCGGCTCGCGTACCCACCGTGAAGTCATCCGCCCAGCTGTGAACGCCTGGGCCTGTCCGGGGCGGCGAGAGGTGGACATGCGGATCGACACCCCCGGGCAGCACGAAACGTCCGCTCGCGTCGATCTCTGCCGGCGCCGACATCGATCCACCGAGCTGGACGATCTTCTCCCCCTCGATACCGACGTCCGTTCGAACCGCACCGCCACCCGTGGCGACGACACCGCCTCTGATCACCAGATCCATGGGACCATCCTGGCCGAAAGCCCGGTCTCGGGACGGGCCGAGCCGCTAGCGATCGGGAAACAGCCGCATGCCCGGGCGGTCCCACTCGATCGCGAAGACGTTGCCGTGGTCGCTCGAGGTCACGTAGAGCGTCCTGAAGTCCTCGCCGCCGAAGCAGCAGTTGGTCGGCCCACGCTCGGGTAGCTCGATCACGTCGATCGGTCGGCCGTCGGATCCATCGAGCACGAACAGGTTCGACGAACCGTGACCCGCCACGATGATTCGGCCCGACTCGTCGAAGCAGAACCCATCGGGAACCGAGCGTCGCCCGATCATGCCGTTGGCCTTCGACCTCGGCGACAGGACGCCTGGCTCGGCGATCAGGTAACTGACCAGCATCCCGGTCAGCGACTCGCACACGATGAGCGTGCGACCGTCGTCGCGCACGCCGAGGCCGTTCGGGAAGGCGATCCCCTCCGCGACCCGGCGGGTGGAACCGTCGGCTGCCGCGTAGCAGACCGGTCCGCCCTCGATCTCGCCACCCATCATCCCGCCCCACCGCGGGTCGGTGAAGTAGTAGCCGCCGTGATCGTCGAAGCAGACGTCGTTGGGAGAGTTGAGCGGCGTTCCGTCGATCCCGGTGATCGCATCGCTGACGGTCCCGTCAGGAGCGACGATCCGAATGGTCCCCGGCCCGTCCTCGCTCTCGCCCGAGGCGGCGGTGGACGGCATGTCCGTGGGCCACCGGCCACCGTTGTTGCAGATCACCAGCGTCCCGTCGGGACCGAAGGCGCAGCCATTGGGTCCGCCCCCCGTGTCCGCGTAGACGCTCGTCGTGCCGTCGTCGGCCACGCGGGTGATGCGCTGTCCCGCGATCTCGGTCACGTAGAGCGCTCCGTCCGGACCGATCGCTGGACCCTCCGGAAACTCGAACCCACTCGCCAGATTCTCGATCTTCACTACGACTCCCCTCGCCGCCGCCCGGACCACAAGACGCTACGCGCCGAGGGCCGCCCGATGCGCCGGATCCGCGATCGCCGCGAGAGCTGCCGACCGAGCGTCGAGCGGCAGGCCACGCACCTCCGCCGCGCCGTGTTCGGTGACCACGACGTCGGCGAGGTAGCCGGGGATCGTCGTCGGCGCACCGTCGGTGAGCGAGCGAACGATCCGCGAGATGGCACCTCGGCCGGCCGTGCTTCGCAGAGCGAGGACGCTGCGCCCTCCCACCGCGGCCCCCGCCCCGAAGGCGTAGTCCGGGGCTCCCCCGGGTCCCGAGATCCTGGTGTCACCCACCACCTCGGAGTTGCATGCGCCGTCCAGTGCGATCTCAACGGTCGAGTTGAGGGCGACGAACCGCTCCAGCGACGCCAGGACTCCCGGACCGTGCGTGTACGCCGCCGGCGCCATCACGACGGCGGGGTTGCGGTCGACCCAGGCGGACAACCGCGGCGTGCTCACGAGCTCGGCGGTGACCATGGACCCCTCGACCGCTCCCGCCTCGAAGAGATCCACGCACGCCTCGCTCAGCATCCCCGAGTGGACGCTCAGCCCAGTGCGGTCGTGGAGGTCTTCGAGAATTGCATCGGGCAGGGCACCGAGCCCGAACTGAATCGTCGAGCCGTCCGAGACGTAGGCCGCTGCCCGCCGCGCGATCGAACGCCCGACCTCGTCGCTCGTGCCTGCCGGCCGGCTCTCGATGATCGGGGCGTCGTGGCGCACCAGGATGTCGATGTCCTCAGCCTCCAGTTCGCTCACGCCGAACGTGTACGGAACCTTGTCGTTCACCTGGGCGATCACCAGATCGGCGGTTCGGATGACGTCGGCGTGGGTGCCCGTCGACAGCCCGAGGCTGAACCGACCTTCCGGGCCCGGAGTGCTCACTGACACGAGCGCGACCTGACACGGCAGAGGGCCGTCTGGGCGGAAGATCAGCGAGGTGTCGGAGTACTTGCACGGCAGCACCGAGACAGTGCCCGTCGCCCACAAGTGCTTGTAGGCCGGTGAGGCTTGGGTCGTCACGAACCAGAAGGGCTCGCCGGGGTGCTCGAAGGGTGCGGGGCGGGCCATCAGGTACGGGAGGACGAGCTCCAACCGGGACCAGCGCGCTCGTTCGTCGTCGAGTGCCTCCAACAGTGCGAGGGGCGTGACGGACCCGCCCTCGACGAACACACGGGCGCCCTCGGGAATCTGCCGGACCGCGTCCTGCGCTGACAGTGTCGTGCCCGCCCTGGGCCCGCGACGCGGCGAGAGGTACGGCTCGAATCCGGCTCGATCCAACATCTGCCCATCATCGCCCATCACCCGCACGGCATGGCCCCAGGCATCGCTGAGATTTTCAGGTGAAGGCCTCGGCGCGGGATCATGACGAACCACCATTCGCTCGGAGGAACACCATGCGTACGGTTGTCGATCCCCTCATGCGCGCCGAAGCGATGCATGGCCCGCGCACAGCTCTGGTCTGCGGCGATGTCCGCCGCTCGTTCGCGGAGGTCGCCGACCGCTGCCACCGGCTGGCCGGCGTGCTCGACGATCTCGGACTCGAACGCGGCGCCCGCGTTGCCGTGCTCGCTGCCAACTCTGCCGAATACGCAGAGATCTATGCGACGATCCCGGCGGCCGGCCGTTCGGTGGTTCCGCTCAACACCAGGTGGGCAGACGCGGAGTTGCTGTACGCACTCGACGACGGGGGCGTGTCGGTTCTCATCACGGACCGCGAGCCAGGCGCATTGGCCGACGCAGTCGACACGGTGGTCCAGCTGGGAGACGACTACGAGGGTCGCCTTGCCGCGGCCACGCCCGCCCCCTACGCCGACGTCGAGGAAGACGAGATCGCCGGCCTCTTCTACACGGGCGGCACCACCGGCAAGAGCAAGGGCGTGATGCTCACCCACCGCAACCTGGTGGCCAACACCCTGCACAGCCAGATCATGATGCCCCTCGACGATTCGGACACCTACCTCGTCGTAGCGCCGATGTTCCACGCAGCGGGCTCCACGTCGCTGTTGCAGTGTTTCGCGCTCGGCGTGCCCCAGGTGGTCGTACCCGCGTTCGAACCGAACGCCTGTCTCGACCTCATCGAGGCGGAGGGTTGCTCGATGACGCTCGCTGTTCCCACGATGCTCGCCGCGCTCATCGAAGCGCAGTCGGCCAGCCCGCGCGACACGTCGACCCTCCGGAAGATCGCCCACGGCGCCTCACCCATTGCGATGGAGCTGCTGAAGCGGGCCCACGAGCTGTTCCCGACCGCCGAGCTCATCCACCTCTACGGCGCAACGGAGACAGCTCCGCTCGTCACCGGTCTCCGCAACGAACAAACCCTCACCGACTCCCCTCGCGGCAAGTCCGCAGGCCAACCGGTGCTCGGCGTCACGGTACGAATCGACGGCCCCGCCGGCGACCAGCCCGCCGGGCAAGCCGGCGAAGTCCTCGCCAAGGGCCCCAACATCATGGCCGGCTACTGGAACAAGCCGGAGCAGACCGCCGAGGTCCTCCAGGCCGGCTGGTACCGGACGGGCGACGTCGGGTATCTCGACGACGAAGGGTTCCTGTACCTCGTCGATCGCGCCAAGGACATGATCATCTCGGGCGGCGAGAACGTCTACTGCAGCGAGGTCGAGGACGTCATCTACCGCAATCCGAAGGTCCTCGAGGCCACTGTGTTCGGCATCCCCAACGAACAGTGGGGCGAACAGGTCCATGCCGTGGTCGTTCCGCGCGACGAATCCCTCACCGAGAACGAGCTGATCGAATTCTGCCGAGAGTCCCTCGGCGGCTACAAGGTGCCCCGCTCGGTGTCGTTCCAGTCCGACGAACTCCCCAAGTCGGGGCCGGGCAAGGTCCTGAAGCGCGAGCTCCGCGCGCCGTACTGGGAGGGCCACGACCGAGGCATCAACTGACCCTCCGCTGCCTGCGGTGCGCCCTCGGCCCAGGCGGCCTCCGGCCCTCCTCG
>CAZVUM010000046.1:0-4343 GCA_964629575.1 uncultured Acidimicrobiales bacterium
GCGAGGAACCCAGGCATCATCCACGCGTCGATCAACGGACTGGGTCGGGAGGGTCCCGAAGCCGATCAGCCGGTCTTCGACTACGTCATCCAAGCCCGCACCGGCATGGTCGACTACCAGCGTGACAAGGACGGCAACGGCGACCTCAACCACCAACTGCTGGTCGACAAGACCTCCGCCAACGCCCTGGTCCAGGCGGTTCTCGCAGCGCTGTACGTGCGCGAGAAGTCGGGCCGGGGACAGCAGCTCGATGTGCCCATGATCAGCGCCGGCCTTCACTTCGCGTGGACCGATGCGTTCGCGGCGACGCTTGCCGAGGAGTCGCCGGCGATTCCCTACGAGATGCTGCCCCCATTTCTGAAGGGCGCACCCGCCTCGTTCCTGCCCGTGCTGCAGACCGCAGACGGCGAGATCGCCACCGGACTGCTGCTACCGCCGTGGGACGGGTTGTGCCTCGCACTGGATCGCGCGGACTGGGTGGTCGACGAGCGGTTCGCCGAGCAGGAGAGCCGGATCATGAACTACCCGGCGCTGCTGGCTGAGGTCAGCGCCGAGGTGGCCAAGTACACGACCGAGGAGGTCCTCGCTCGGTTCGCAGCGCACGATTTCGCCGCCGGCGCGGTGACGCTCCGCGAGGACGTGTTCGACGATCCCACGATTCAGCATCTCGGCCTGATCTCGGAGCAGGATGCCGAGAGTCTCGGCCGCGTCCGCCGGCCGGCTCCGATGTGGAACTTCGACGCCACCCCTGCCGCCGTCACGACGAGCATCGGCGAAACGGGTCGCGACACTCGCTCGGTTCTGGCGGACCTCGGACTCTCCGCCTCCGAGGTCGCTGAGCTGATCAGCGACGGGGTCGCGAAGGAACCCGGCTCCGATTCGTGACAGCCCCTCGCCTCGCCCCGGCCGGGGCGGCGAAAGTGCCACGTCAGACGGTGGGTTAGCGTACGGCTGTCGGGGGACAGCTCCGGCGTGACGGCGTGAGCGAGGGGGATCGGCCGTGGAACCGACCGAAGACGTCCTACGGGACCTGCACCGGCGAATGGTGCGGATCCGCCATTTCGAGGAGGCGGCCGGCCGGCTGGCCGAGCAGTCCCGACTGCCGGGATTCCTCCACCTCTACGTCGGGGAAGAAGCGGTTGCCGCAGGGGTGTGTGCCGCGCTGACCGATGAGGACCAGATCAGCTCCACCCATCGTGGCCACGGGCACCTCGTGGCCAAGGGCGGCGACTTCAACCGCATGATGGCTGAGCTGATGGCCAAAGAGACCGGGTACTGCAAGGGCCGAGGCGGCTCGATGCACATCTGTGACCTCGACCTCGGCATGCTCGGCGCCAACGGCATCGTCGGTGGTGGCGTTCCGATCGCGGTCGGTGCCGGCTTTGCCAACAAGTACAAGGGCAACGGCAACGTGAGCGTCGTCTTCTTCGGCGACGGGGCGTCCAATATCGGCGCTTTCCACGAAGCGGCCAACATGGCCGCTGCGCTCAAACTCCCAGTCGTGTTCATCTGCGAGAACAACGAGTACGGCGAGTACACACCGCGGGACAAGACGATGGCGATCACCGACGTCGTCGACCGGGCGGTCGGCTACGGGATGCCCGGAGTGATCGTCGACGGTATGGACGCCGTCGCAGTGTTCGAGGCCGCCACCGAGGCGGTGAGCAGGGCACGAAACGGCGACGGGCCGAGCTTCGTGGAGGCCAAGACCTACCGCTTCTACAACCACCACGGCGTCCAGGTGCTCGGCATGAAGTACCGCACAGATGAAGAGCTCGAGGAGTGGAAGAAGCGGGATCCGATCGACCTGCTCGAAGCTCGCCTCGCGGATGCCGGGATCATGAGCACCGAGGAGGCTCAGGCGGTTCACGTGGAGATCGCGGCGGCCATCGAAGCGGCGATTCAGTTCGCCGAGGACAGCCCCGAGCCAGACCCGTCCGATCTGTTCAACGACGTGTACACACTCGCGACCGCGGGTGCCGGCGACAGCATGGCCGGCGGGGGAGGTGCCTGAGATGGCTGCGACCGAGACAGCGAGTGGGACAGAGACCGAGGTCAGGGAGCTCACCTACGGCGCCGCGTTCAACGAGGCGTTGCGGCAGGTGATGCGCGACGACGAGGACGTGTTCGTCGCGGGCGAGGACGTCGGTGCCGCAGGAGGCGTGTTCGGCAGCTTCGTGGGTCTTCAGAAGGAGTTCGGCGAGCTCCGCTCCTTCGATACACCGATCAGCGAGCAAGCGATCGTGGGCCTGGGGATCGGATCGGCGGTGGCCGGGTTGCGACCGGTGGTCGACCTGATGTTCATGGACTTCATCCTCGTTGCGATGGACCAGATCGCGAACCAGGCCGCCAAGCTCAAGTACATGTTCGGCGGCAAGGCCACCCTGCCGTTGACCATCACGACGAGCGGAGGCGCCGGTCTGTCCGCCGCGGCCCAGCACAGCCAGAGTCTCGAGGCGATGCTGTGTCACGTGCCGGGCCTCAAGGTGGTGATGCCGGCGACGCCCTATGACGTGAAGGGGCTTCTGGTCTCGTGCATTCGCGACGACAACCCGACGGTGTTCGTCAAGAACAAGCGGTTGCTGGGTGCCAAGGGCCCCGTGCCCGAAGAGCTCTACGAGATCCCGATCGGCACGGCCAACGTTGCCCGGACGGGGGACGGGGTCACCGTCGTGACCTACGGGCGCATGCTGCAGGAGTCGATGAAGGCCGCTACGCGGCTCGCTGAAGAGGGCATCGACTGCGAGGTGATCGACCTGCGAACCGTGCAACCTCTCGACGTGGAGACCGTGACCGAGTCGGCGCGCAAGACCAACCGCATCGTCGTGGTGCACGAAGCCGTTCGTTTCGGAGGCCTGGGCGCCGAGATCGCCGCCCAGGTCCAGGAGCACGCGTTCGACTACCTCGATGCCCCGGTCGCTCGTGTCGCCGCTCCGTTCACGCCGGTGCCGTTCAGCCCCGTGCTCGAAGCCGAGTACGTGCCCAACGCCGGTCGCATCACCGAGGGGATCCGCGAAACGCTCGGTCGGCCGGTTCCCGGAGCGTGAGCGGAGGAGGCCCTCCCACCGTCGGCATCGTCGTCAACCCTGCCGCGGGCAAGGACATTCGACGGCTGGTGTCCGCCGCCTCGCCCACCTCCGACATGGCCAAGGTGGGCATCGTCCGCCGCGCCGTGATCGGAGCGGTGGAGGGCGGAGCCAAGAGGGTGCTCCTCACCGACGACCGCCGCGCCCTGGCGGCGCGTGCCATCGACCGCCTCGAGCTCGACGCCGAGCTCGACCTTTTGCCCGCGCCTCCCTGGGACGTCAGCCGCAACAGCACCGTCGCAGCGATGCACATGCGCGACGAGGAGACGGGTGCGGTGATCGTGTTGGGAGGCGACGGCACACATCGCGACGTCGTGAAGGGCTGGCGGCACGCTCCGCTTGTCGCCCTGTCGACCGGGACCAACAACGTGTTCCCGCGACACCACGAGGCCACGGTGGCGGGGCACGCAGCAGCCGTTGTCGCGTCGGGCCTCGCCTCGCTCGACTCCGTGTCGTGGAAGGCCAAGATCCTCGACGTCGAAGTCGACACCGCCGACGGGCCGGAGCTCGATCTCGCCCTCGTGGACCTCGCCCTCATCGAGTCGTCGTTCACCGGCAGTCGAGCCGTGTGGGAGGGCAACCGGTTGAAGGCGCTCGTGGCCCTCGTCGCCGAACCGGCGTCAGTGGGGCTGTCCGCCATCGCCGCCCGCCTCGCACCCACCTCGCGCTCCGAACCGGGGGCCGTTCACGTCACCTTCGCCCCCGACGGCGACACCCACCGGGTCGCCATCGCCCCCGGCCTGTACAGCGACGTGACGGTGACCAGCCACCAACGACTCGACACCGGAGCCTCGATGGACCTCCCAGGGCCCGGTGTCCTCTCCTTCGACGGCGAGCGCGATGTCGTGC
This sequence comes from uncultured Acidimicrobiales bacterium, assembly GCA_964629575.1. GTDB lineage: Bacteria > Actinomycetota > Acidimicrobiia > Acidimicrobiales > Poriferisodalaceae > JAYPWI01. The sequence goes on from CAZVUM010000046.1 coordinate 3,936, forward strand.
TCGCCCAGGGCCGGTCGGCGAGGCTCACCCTCGCCGCAGACGGCCCACACGTCATCGATGTCTCGGCTGCGATGGCAGCCACCGCACGAACTCACGACCACGGGTGATCAACCATGGCCACTGAATTCCAGATGCCCAAGCTCGGCCTCACGATGGAAGCCGGCACCATTCTCGAATGGCTGGTGCCCGACGGCACCGAGGTGACACCCGGTACCGCGGTGCTCCTCATCGAAACCGACAAGGTCGAGTCCGAGGTGGAGGTCGCCCAAACCGGTCTCTTGCACCACGTCGGCGAGGTCGGTGAGACCTACGACTGCGGCGTTCTGATCGGCTGGTTCCTCGAGCAGGGTGAAGCGGCTCCTGCTGTTTTGTCGCCGCAATCCTCGTCGCTGCGCTCCTCGTCTGCGG
>CAZVUM010000046.1:4443-11155 GCA_964629575.1 uncultured Acidimicrobiales bacterium
GCTGCGCTCCTCGTCTGCGGACCTGGCGTCACAGGCGGCGGTGCCCGGGTCGGCTCCCTCCTCAACTGCCGCCACTGGCTTTGGTGGCCGGGTGTTGGCGTCGCCCAATGCGAAGCGGGTCGCCGCGGAGCTGGGCGTCGACCTCGCGTTCGTCGCCGGATCCGGACCGGGTGGGCGGATCGTCAGCGAGGACGTCGTCGAGGCCTCAACACGGCCACGACCCGTAGCTCCCGCCGCGGTCGCTGGGGCGGTCCCCGTCGGACCGATCACCGGAGGGGGAGCGCGGGCCCTGGCCACATTCGGCGCCCGGAACTTTGCCGACCTGCTCGGGGTCGACCTCGATCAGGTTCGGTCGGTCAGCGGCGACCCCCGCCTCACGAAAGACGACGTCGTCGCGTACGTCCGCGCCGCTCTCGCTGGTCCGGCACCGGCCTCCGAGGCGCTCGCCACTCCGTCCGCACCACTCCTTCAGACCCCCTCGACGGTCACCGCGCTCCGGGGGATGCGGGGCACCATCGCCTCCCGGATGCATGCGTCGCTGAGCGAGATGGCCCAGCTGAGCCTGATGATGGACGTCGACATGACGGTCGTCGTCGCCGACCGGGAGGCACGAAAGGCCGGCGAGGCCGCTCCCGGGTTCACCGACTACGTGATCGCCGCCGCAGCCAAGGCCCTGGGCGACCACCCCTACGTCAACAGCCAGATCACCGAAGACGGGGTGGCCCTGCTCCCCGAGGTGCATGTCGGCATGGCGGTCGCGCTCGACGACGGGCTGATGGTGCCGGTCATCAAGGACACACCCACGCTCGATCTGGAGTCGTTGGCCGCCGAGACGTCACGGCTCGCCGCCGCTGCACGGGCGGGAAAGCTCCAGCTCACCGAGATCGAAGGTGGCACCTTCTCCGTGACCGCGCTCGGAATGTTCGGCGTCGATGGATTCACGCCGATCATCAATCCGCCCAACACCGCGATCCTCGGTGTCGGACGGCTGCGGGACGAAGTGGCCTGGGACGGCGACGCTCCCGTGAAACAGACGGTCCTCACGCTGAGCCTCACCTGGGACCACCGGGCCTTCGACGGCGCACCCGCCGCAGAGTTCGCCGCCACGGTCAAGCGCTACCTCGAAGCCGCCGACGTCGACTGACACACCCACTGGTGCCCCTTTGGTGCCTGGCACCTAACGTTACGAATCGTCACACGAAGTGCCAGGCACCAAAAGGGGGAGCGCCGAATGGGTGATGTCGCCGAACCTCGGGGCATTTCGCGAGCCAAGGCGCCCGAGCCTGGGCTGAGCGACCGCCCGATCACGGGCGACCGCTACTACTCGGCCGAATTCTTCCAACAGGAGTGGGACTGCCTGTGGCCGCGGGTGTGGCAGGTCGCCGGTCGGGTCGACCAGATTTCCGAACCCGGCGACTACGTGACCTACGAGATCGGCCGCGACTCGATTCTGTGCGTGCGCGGCGACGACCTCGGCATCCGCGCCTTCTTCAACGTCTGCCAGCATCGCGGCAATCGGCTCGTCGAGGGTGAGCTCGGCAGCCTCGCGACCGGCGAGTTCCAGTGCGCCTACCACGGGTGGCGGTTCGACACGTCCGGCGAGCTGACCTGGGTGTACGACGAGGACGACTTCCCGCAAGGCAGCCCGTGTGGCAAGCGCAACCTCGTGGAGATCCCGTGCGACACGTGGGCGGGCTTCATCTGGTTCAACATGGACCCGACGTGTGATGACCTGCGCTCGTGGCTCTATCCGGTGGCCGATCACCTCGACGCCTACCGCATGGAAGACATGAAGCGCACCCATTGGGTCACGGTCACCGGTGACTGGAACTGGAAGTGCGTGCAGGACAACTTCAACGAGAGCTACCACCTGCCGTTCGTCCACCCGCAGACGCTCTGGTCGATGAACGAGCACCACAGCGGGTGCCAGTTCGACCTGTATCCGACCGGGCATGCACGGATGCTGATGCCGGGTGGGGCACCGGGCCCGCACTACCAGGGGCGGGTCGAGCGGACCTTCAAGAGCCTCGGTCAGGACCTCGAGTTCTGGGAGCTGGATCCCGAGCCCTACCGCGACGACCTCCAGGGGCTCCGCACCGCGCTGCAACAGCGCAAGCGTGAGCTGGGGGAGGCGAAGGGCTACGACTTCTCGGCGTACTCCGACGAGCAGCTCACCGATCACTACCACTACACGGTCTTTCCCAACATCAGCTTCTCGATGAAGCCCGACGGCTGCATCTGGTTGCGCGGCACGCCGCACCCGACGGATCCCGAGAAGTGCATCTTCGACATGTGGTATCTGACGCTCTTCCCGAAGGACTCCACGGAGTACTTCTCCAACTCGACGGGCGACTGGGTGTCGATCGACCATCAGGTCGAGCACGAGGCCGGGGTGGTCGGCGAGGTGTCGTGCGGCCCGGGCATCGATCAGGACGTCGCGATATGGACGACACAGCAACGCGGCCTTCGGTCCCGTGGCTACCGGGGCGACTACATGCCGTGGCAGGAACGACGCATCCGGTACTTCCACGACACCGTCGATCGCTATCTCGCCATGGGACCCGCATGAGCGAGCCGCACGACCTCGGCGACCTCTCCGATCTCGCGGACGGCCAACTTCGTGCGTTCCCCGATCTCGGGGCACACGGTGTGGTGGTCTGCCGGGTTGCTGGTCGGCTGCATGCCCTCGAGGACAACTGCAGCCATGCCGACACGCCGTTGAGCATGGGTCGGCTGCGGGGTTCGGTTCTGGTGTGTCCCCTGCACGGCGTGGGGTTCGACGTGACCGATGGATCCGAGACGGGACCACCGGCGTGGGAGGGCGTGCCGTGTTTCGCCGTCACCGAAGCCGACGCCGGAGCGACGATCGATCTCGCGCCCCTCGACCGCCCAGACCTTGCTGGGGGCGAGGACCGCGGCGCACGCTTCGAGACGAGGTAGGTGACGATGTCAGCCAGCCACGCGAGCGTCCGCCGGGGTACGGGCCGATGAGCCGGCCGTTCCGTTTCGGAGTCCAGGCCTTCTCGGCCGACTCCGCCGCCGAATGGAGGGATCTGGCCCGGGGGGCCGAAGACCTCGGATACAGCTGCTTCCATCTGGCCGATCACTACATGGGGCCCGGGGCGGCGATGAAGGCGTCGAGCCACCCGCCCCAGAACCTCGCCTCGCTCCCGGCGATGGCCGTCGCCGCCGCCGTGACCGAGTCGATTCTGATCGGCGCCCGGGTCATGTGCGTCGACTATCACCAGCCCGTGGTGCTCGCGAAGTCACTCGCCACCATCGACCTCTTGTCCGACGGTCGGCTCGAAGCAGGATTCGGCGCGGGGTGGGTCACCGCCGAGTACGCCGCTATGGGCCTTGCGATGGATCGCCCCGGAGTACGGATCGACCGCATGATCGAGCACGTGCAGCTCGCGCGGTCGTTCTTCGCCGGCGAGGAGCTCGACATTTCGGGCGAGCACGTGCAGGTGCATGACATGGCTGCGGTGCCTGCGTCGGTTCAGGCCGACGGCCCCCGCATCATGATCGGCGGAGGCTCGCCGCGGGTCCTTCGAACGGCGGGCGAGCTGGCCGACATCGTTTCGATCAACTTCGACAACTCGGACGGCACCATCGGCGCACGGGGCCTTGGTTCGGGAACCGCCGCGGGAACCGCCAGCAAGGTCGACTGGATCCGTGAGGGAGCCGGTGACCGGTTCGACGACCTGGAGATCGAGATCGGGGCCTACTTCACCGCGGTCACCGACAATGCCCAACCGACCCTCGAGGCCATGGCGGGGGCATTCGGCATGCCGCCAGAGGAGCTCGCCCGCCACCCACACGCGTTGATCGGGTCGGTGTCGGAGATCTGCGACACCCTGGAGCAGCGCCGCGGCGAGTACGGGATCAGCTACGTCACGATCGGTGCCGCGAACATGGAAGCCTTCGCACCCGTCGTTGCCGCACTGGCCGGCACGTGACACGGCGATTGACGAGGGGAATCCGATGACCGACGCACAATCGACAGACGACGTCGATCTCGCCAACTTCGGCCTGTTCGATCCGGATGTGCAGCAGTGCCCGCACGCCTACTACGCACGGATGCAGAAGGACGCACCGGTCTTCGCGGCTGCAATACCGGGGGGCGCGCTGCACCTCATCACCCGCCACGAGGACGTGCTCGAGGTGGTTCGGGACACCGACACGTTCTCGTCGCGGTTCGACACCGGCGGCGGAGTCGGCGGCGAACTCGCTGCCCGGATGCAGGAGCTCTACGCCGCCGAGGGGGGATTCGACCGGGTCGGGACCATGCTCACCGTGGATCCACCCGACCACACCCGGTACCGCAGGCTGGTGTCCAGGGCGTTCACGCCCAAGGTGATCAACGACCTCGAGCCGACGGTTCGGGAGATCACGTCGGACCTGATCGACGACATGATCGAGAAGGCCTCCTCGGGGGGAGCGGTCGAGTACGTCGAGACGTTCGCCGTTCCGCTTCCGGTGACGGTGATCGCGCGGGCGCTCAACGTCCCCGATGATCGACTCGCGGATTTCAAGCGGTGGAGCGATGCCTCGATCGCGGGGATCGGCACCAACATTTCGATCGAGGAGCGACTCGAGGCCGAGCGGGAGGTGATCGAGTTCCAGAAGTACTTCGCCGAACAGCTCGAGCTTCGTCGCACGGATCCGCAGGACGACATCTTGACCAACCTGTTGAACGCACGGATCGACCGTTGGGACCTCGAGGCGGGTGAGGCGCTCGAGGACCTCAACGACGATCCGCTGACGATGGCGGAGATGCTCTCGATCATCCAGCAGCTCCTCGTGGCGGGCAACGAGACCACCACGAAGTTCCTCACCGAGATGATGAGGAACCTGTGCGAGTCGCCGCGGGAATGGGAGGCGCTGGCCGCCGATCCCGTGGGGCGGGCTCGAGGCGTGGTCGACGAGAGCCTGCGGTTGGCGACGCCCACGCAGGGCATGTTCCGGGTGGTCACGCGCGACACCGAGATCGCCGGGACGGAGCTCAAGGCGGGCGACCGGGTGGTGACGATGTTCGCTGCGGCCAACCGTGACCCGTCGGTGTTCGAGGAGCCCGACGTGTTCGACCCGTCGCGTGAGGAGGCCAAGGACCACTTGGCCTTCGGCAAGGGGATTCACTACTGCTTGGGGGCCGCGCTGTCGCGTCTCGAGGGCAGAGTGGCCGCCGAGGAGCTCGGCCGCCGACTCGCCGAGATCTCCCTCGATGAGGCCAACACCTTCGAATACCAGCCGAGCTTCATGCTCCGCGGCCTGAAGCGCCTCGACATCCACCTCACCCAGCGCGCGCACTAGGGGTCAGACACGTGTCAGACCACTCTCACTTTTGGTGGTCGCGTACCAGGGGTTATAGCGGCGGATGGAAAGCGACTACCCACCGCGCGAGCTAGGGGTCAGACCCGTGTCTGACCCCCAACGAGGCCGAACCACGGTGGGTGGTTAGATGCGTTCGATGAGGGTGCCGGTGCCGAGGCCGCCGCCGCAGCACATGGTGACGACGCCGTAGCGACCGCCGGTGCGCTGGAGCTCGTGCACCGCCTTCGTGGTGAGGAAGCAGCCGGTGCCGCCCAGCGGGTGGCCCAGCGAGATCGCGCCGCCGTTGGGGTTGACCTTCGCCATGTCGGGCCGCAGTTCCTTCTCCCACGACAGAACGACAGATGCGAACGCCTCGTTGATCTCAAAGACGTCGATGTCCTCGACCGTGAGGCCCTCGCGCTCGAGCACCCTGCGGGTCGCAGGAATCGGTCCCTCGAGCATCAGCACGGGGTCGCAGCCCACCAGAGCGGTCTGCAGAACCCGGGCGATCGGCGTCACGCCGAGCTCCTCGGCCTTTTCTGCACTCATGAGCAGGACCGCAGAGGCACCGTCGGCGATCTGGCTCGACGAACCGGCGGTGTGGATCCCGTCCTCGCGGGCCACCGGCTTCAGCTTGGCCAGCTGCTCGAGGCTGGTCTCGCGCGGAATCTCGTCGCGCATCATCTCGGCCGTCTCGCCCGTCTTGTTGCCCTCGGAATCGAGGACCTGCGCGTCGATCGGAATCATCTGGGTCTCGAAACGACCCTCCTCGATGGCCTGGGCAGCCCGCTCCTGGGATTGCAGACCGAAGGCGTCCGTGTCCTCGCGGCTGATGCCGTACTTCTCGGCCATCCGCTCCGCGCCTTCGAACTGGCTCGTGAACTCGTAGTGCTCGAAGTAGCTGCGGCTCACCGGCTTGCCGAATCCGGCCTTGGCGCCGGCGACCGCGTCGGAACCGATCGGCAGCGTGCTCATCGACTCCACGCCGCACGCCAGGACGACGTCCTCGACACCCGAAGCGATCAGCGAAAAGCCGGTGTTGACAGCGTGCTGGCTCGACCCGCACTGGGCGTCGATCGTGGTGGCGGCAACCTCTTCGGCACCGCCGTGGCTCAGCCACGCGGTACGCGTGATGTTCATCGCCTGCGCGCCGACCTTGTTGATGCAACCACCAACGACCTGGTTCACATCGCTCGACGCGATGCCCGCCCGCTTGATGACCTCCATCATCACGGGGCCGAGAATGTCAGACGGATGGGTACCCGCCAGCCCTCCGTCACGCTTGCCGATGGGAGACCGGCCGGCCTCGACGATCACAACTTCGGTCATTGCTGCTCCTGAGAATCACACGGTGACCAGAGTGTAGGGCGCGGCCGCGACCGAGATTCTGTTGCTGTGT
>CAZVUM010000046.1:11255-13296 GCA_964629575.1 uncultured Acidimicrobiales bacterium
CTGTGTTGTCGCCGCCTGCGGCGGATTCATCTCACCGCGGCTCACGCCGACTCGCCGAGCCCCCATCTCACCGCGCGGCGGAGGAGCTCGTAGTACTGGGGCTTCTCCCAGGAGCACCGCTCGACCTGTGGGTAGTACGACACCAGCGGCGCCATGTCCCAGTGACCACGACAGTGGCCGAGCGTGTTGTAGAGGACCGCACCTTCACCCAGCGGACGCAGGTACTGGATCAGGTGCTCATCGGAGCCCCCCGTCCAGTCGGCCTCCTCGAAACCGGTCGCCTCCCCGCTCCAGTGCGTGTGCAGCAGCGCGTGGAGCGACTCACGGTCGTGGTACTCCATGCAGTACAGCTCGTCGTCGGTGTCGAAAGGCTCGATGTCGGCAACCAGCCAATGGGCCGGATCGGCGACCTCGACCGGATACGGCTGAATCGGTGGGTGCGCGACGAATTGGCTGCCCAGCGTCTGGGCCCACGTGGGGAAACATCGCGGAGCCTCGACACCGTTGGGGCGCGGCAGGTCGAGCGCTGCGTTGGTCCCGTGAAGTGCGACCCAGCGGCCGCCGCCGAGCACCCACGAGCGGACCGCCTGCTGGGCCGCATCCGACGGGCGGACATCGCACGTGTAGCTGACGAGGAACGCCGACGCGGTGATCGCCTCGTGGTCCTCGTAGTCGGGCGCCACCGTCACTCGCACGTGCGGATGCTCGGCCAGCAGCGCGAGGAGCTCGGCCCTGGCGAAGTCGATGTCGTGGTACCTGCCACCGGCGACGAGGTACGCGTCGACCCTCGCCTGGGGGTCCGGTGTCTCGGGCATCAGTAGTTGACGCGCTTGGTGAAGCCGCCGTCGACGGTCAGGTTCACCCCGTTGATGTGTCTGGCCGCATCCGACGCCAGGAACGCCACAGCGTTGGCCACGTCCGCGGCCGTCCCGAGGTCACCCTGCGGGTGGGCCTTCTGCGTCGCCTCGAAGAACGGCGCCATCTTGTCCTTGATCATGTTCCAGTCGCCGCCCTCGATGTAGATCGGGCCGGGCTGCACCACGTTGCACCGGATGCCCTGCGCACCGAGAACCTGTGCCTGGCCGAGAGTCCAGTTGGTCACGGCCGCCTTGAACGCCGAGTAGCTGCCCGCTCCGGTGGCGAAGTGTTCGGCGACGGCGGTGGTGCCGATGCTGATCAGCGACCCTCCACCGTCGGCAAGCGCCTCCTGTGCGGCCGCAGTGGCACCGACGAGAGCCCGAAGATCGACGTTGTAGTTGTTGATCCAGTCGTCGAGCTTGCGCTGCGGCTTGGCGGAGGTGTTGTGGACGTAGACATCGATGCCGCCGAGCTGCTCGTTCGAGTCGTTGATCCATGCTGTTAGGGCGTCGAGATCGCCAGCGTCGACTGCGGCCCCGCGCACCGAACCCTGCGCAGACAGCTCCTCCACCGCCGCGGAGACCTCCTCGGCGTTGCGGGCGCAGATCGCCACCGACGCACCCTCTGCCAACAGTGTTTCGGCAATCGCTCGACCAATGCCCTTCGTCGAGCCGGTGACAAGGGCCTTCTTGCCCGCGAGTCCGAGGTCCATCGTTCCCCCTCTGGGTGGTGTGTGCCCGACCGATCGAGCGCTACCACTGTCTAGCCCGCGGTCCTACCGAGGTATGTCGCTGTGTCGGCGGGGTTGCCCTGATCGGTACGGACCGAGCGGTCCTACCGAGGTATGTCGCGCCAGGCCAGATCCTTGTCGACCCGGGGTTCGCCTGGCAGGCCGAGCACCCGCTCGCCGATGATGTTGCGCTGCACCTCGTCGGAACCGCCGGCGATGCGATACCCGGGCGCGCCCAGCACGTGTTCGCCCCATGCGAAGGTGCCCCACTCACCGGTGTCTGCGATGAGTCGAGGGCCGAGGATCGCCGAAATCGTGTCCGACATCATCCGCATTCCCTCGATCCACTTCAGTTTGCCCAGCGAACCCTCGGGCCCGGGCGTCCCGCCCCTCGCGAGGTCGGCGGCGCGCCGGTTGAGGTACACCTCGGTCTGCAGGGCCGAGTACAGGCGC
>CAZVUM010000046.1:13396-31778 GCA_964629575.1 uncultured Acidimicrobiales bacterium
CGCTCATCTGCTTGATCGGTCGCACCTCGACACCGGGAGCATCGAAGGGAACGAGGAACGCAGTCATGCCCGTGTGCTTGGGCTGGTCCACGTCCGACCGCGCGATGAGCAGGCCCCAGTCGGCGAACTGGGCGCCCGAGCTCCACACCTTCTGCCCGTTGACCACCCACTCATCGCCGTCACGCTCTGCGCGGCATCCGAGCGCAGCCAGATCCGAACCGGCGCCCGGCTCAGAGAACAACTGGCAGCAATAGATGTTTGTGGCCAACAGATCGGCGATGAACCGGTGCTTTTGCTCATCGGTCCCAAAGGCTCGCACGGTGGGGGCCATCAGGCCGATCGTGACGCCGAAGAGCTCGTGCGAGTCCGGGACGTGGAACCTGCGCTCGAGGCGACCGTAGGCCCTGGCGTGGGCGCGGCTCAGCCCGAGCCCGCCGTACTCCTCCCGCCAGGTGATCGCGTGGTATCCCCTGGCGACCTTCAGCTGATTCCAGGCGCGGAGGGCCTCGAGGTGATCGGCCTCCTCCTCCTCCTCATGAGAGAGGTTGCGGAACACAGAGACGCTGAACTCGCCGTCGCCCCACGCCACATCGCCAGAATCGGCGCTCTGGTCTCTGGGGTTTCCGTGCTCGGCGAGCCATTCCTCCACTTCGGAGGCGAACTCCTCCACGGTTGGCTGTCCCATGTCATGGCTCTCGCTCGCGGTTCGGCCGTTGTAGCACGCGTATGCGGCGCAACAGGTAGCCATCCCCCACCCCAGCTGCAGCCTGAATATTCTTTGGGCACTCCGCGTGTGCATTCGGGCACGTCGTGGTGCTTCGATGGGTCGGGCGAGACATGGGACACCGAGCGAACGAGGGAGCCCACTCACCCAGGGTCTGGGTGCTCGCCCAGCGAGGCCTGAGTTCGGCGGTCGCCCGCAGCGGAAGCATCGAGTTCGAAGACCTCATCGTGTCCTCGACCAACGGCACGCTCATCGCGCCGACTACTGGACGGGCGACAGCGGGTTTGCGTCGTGTCCAGAACGTCGCGGGACGCCGCTTCCGTACGGCGTCTCGGATTCCGACGGGACTGGTGGTCGACGATCCGGGTGGAGAGTGCGACCTCCTCGTCGTGGTGTGCTCGCACCAGAGCGATCTTCGGGTTGTGAACGCACTTCCGAACTGGCGCCAGCGGGCGGCGAAGAAGATCCTGTGGCTGGAGGAGCTCTGGCTCGATGATGTCGACCGGTGGCCCGCATACACGGAGTTGATGAGCCATTTCGATCACGTGTTCGTCGGCTTCGAACAAGCCAGCTCCGCAGTGGCCGAGCTCACCGGCACGCCGACGTCCTACCTGCCGTTCGGGATCGATGCCGAAGCGTTCTGCCCCTGGCCCGAGCCCCCAGCTCGCACGATCGACGTGATGAACATCGGGCGGCGTTCGCCCGTCACCCATCGCGCGCTCATGGACCGTCCCGACCTCTTCTGCCACTTCGATACGACGGTCATGTCAGCTGTGCGGGACCCGCATGAGCACCGGGCCCAGTTTCGGGCGTTCGCCCAGCGGTCGAGGTACTTCATCGTGAATCGAGCGAAGTTCACCCGTGATCATTTCGACACAGCGCCCGCAGAGCTAGGGCTCCGTTTCTTCGAAGGAGCTGCCGCCGGTGCTGTGCTCATCGGTGATCACCCCAAGACGCCGACGTTCGAGGAGCACTTCGGTTGGCAGGACTCGGTGATTCACCAGCCTGTCGATGCACCGCACATCGCAGACGTCATCGACGATCTGGACTCCCAGCCGGCGCGGCTCGACGCGATACGGCGGCGCAACGTCTCCCAATGTCTGCGCCACCACGACTGGGCGCACCGGATCGTCCACATCTTTCGCGCAGCGGGGCTCCCCCTGCCGCCTCGCCTCGAGCAGCGGCTCGACGAGCTCGACGGCATGGCGAATCTGGTGGCCGGCTGACCGTCGTCTGGGCGGCCCGCCCCGCCTGCCCGGCCATCAGCGACCGTTGAGCCACCTCTCGACGGCGATCCGATCCACCTTGCCGATCGGATTGCGGGGCAGCTCATCGACGACCTCGACCCGCTCGGGCCACGCGTACCGGGCGACGCCGAGTTCTTCGAAGAAGCGGCGTAGCTCGGCGAGGTCGAAGTCGCGACCCTCATGAAGCGCCACGCAGGCACAGGCCCGCTCGCCGAGCCGCTCGTCGGGAACGCCGAGAACCACGGCCCCCGTGACCGCAGGGTGATCCTCGATGAGACGTTCGATCTCCTCGGCGTAGATGTTGAGGCCGCCGCGGATGATCATGTGCTTCGAGCGCCCGACCGGGTGGATGTAGCCGTCGGCGTCGACGAACCCGAGATCTCCTGATGCGAACCACCCATGCTCATCGATCGTGGCTTCGGTGGCTCGCTGGTTGTCGAAGTATCCGGCGCACACCATCGGCCCGCGTATGTGGATCTCCCCGGTCTCACCGTGGTCGAGCGCGTTGCCCGATTCGTCGCGGATCTCGATCTCGGTGTTGGGTGCCAGCCGGCCGGACGTGAAGATCTTGTCGGCGCGATCGCCCACTCGCAGGAAGGTCGCCCATCCGGTCTCGCTCAACCCGTATCCGGTTGCGGCGAGCGCCTGGGGCCACTGGGTGGTGAAGCGTTCGAGCAGTTCGTCCGTGACCGGGGCGCCAGACACCACGACGAGCCGCAGCGAGGAATGGTCCACCGACTCGCGTGCGTGGAGGTGGAGAAGGTCCGACACGATCGTCGGGATACCCATGAACATCGTGACGCCGTGGTTCTCGATGAGCGAGCTCAGCGCGTGGGTGTCGCGGGCGTCGCCGACGACAAGGGTGCAGCCCGCGAGCACCGTCGTCATGAGGCCCACCATCAGCGCGCCGCGGTGTGTGATGGGGGCGGCGGCCAGAATGGCGTCGCTCGGGGTGATCGCCAGGCCCTCCACCAGGCAACGCGCCTCCAGCACCTGCGTCGCATGGATGTGTATGTAGACCTTGGGATCGCCGGTCGTCCCCGACGTCGTCCCCAGCAGGGACACGGTCAGCGCGTCTGTTTTCGAGAGCTCGCCCCTGGGCCCGTCGAGGTCGGCGAATCCGACCCAACCGGGCGCGGCGCCGACCACGATGCGATGCGGGTCCAGACCGAGGTCGCCGATCACCTCGTCCATCAACGCTGGATGATCGAAGCCCACATCCGCGTCGGCGCAGATCACAGCTGACGGTCGCACGAGACCCATGACTCCGGTCAGCTCGGCTCGCCGGTACATCGGATTCAGGGGCTGGTAGACCGCGTCGAGCTCCCAGGCGGCGAGGATCGCCACCACGAGCTCCATCGAGTTGGGCAGCTGAACCGACACCCGGTCCTCGCGTCCGATCCCGAGCCCCGCCAGACCGGCGGCCACCCGCTCCACCTCGCCGAGGAGCTCGGCCCATTTGAGCGAGTGGCGGCCGTCGGTGACAGCGACCGAGTCGGCGCGATGCGTCGCGTGGTCGCGGAGAAACTCGCCGAACGTGTCGTCGGTCCAGTGACCTGCCGCGATGTTTCGATGGACGTCTGCGGCCGAGTACCCCGTGAGCAGCCGCATCCGTCAGTTGGCCAGCAGGACGCCGGCGTTGGTCAGTTCGCTGATTCGCTCCGCCGGATAGTCGAGGACGTCGGCGAGAACCGCTGCGTTGTCGGCCCCACGCGAGGCGACGTGGCCGGTGGTTCCGATGTCGCTCCCCGCTGCCGAGCGCGCCGGAATCGGTGAACCGTCCTCGGCGGTCGTGAACATGCCCCGGTGTCGGGCGAAGTCCGAAGCGGCGAGCTCGTGGATGTCGTGCAGTGCAGCGGTGGTGAACGGGGAGCGCGATTCGAGGTTCTCTCGGAAGTGCTCGAAGCTATCGAAGCTCGCGGCCCAGTCGGTGATGAGCTCGAGGATCTCGGCACGGTGGTCGCGGCGGCTGTCGATGGTGGCGAATCGCGGGTCGTTCAGGAGCTCGGGTCGGTCCATCGCCGGAACCAAGGAGTCCCACCACGCGAGCGGACTACCGGCGATGCCCCACGCCTCTCCATTGGGGAGCCGCAGGATGGGACTCTCCTCGCAGGCGCCGGCGTTGACGTGGTCCCATCCTCCGCTCAGCTCCGTCGACACCCACTCCTGGATGAACACGAGGCTTTCGACCATGCAGACGTCGAGGTGACCGCCCTCGCCGTGCCGAGCCGCTTTCACGAGCATGGCGTTGACCGCGTTGACGGCCATCATCGCTGCGGCGGCGTCGCCGAGGGTGAGGGCTGGCTGCTGTGCAGGCCGGCCGGTCTTCAGTTCGTCGTGGGCGAGCATCCCCGACTCGAGATGTCCCATGGGCGCGTAGGCCCGCCGCTGGGACCACGGTCCGTCCTGGCCGAACCCGGTGACGCTGCAGTACACGAGCTGCGGGAAGCGCTCGAGCATCGCTTCGGGCCCCAGGCCGAGTCTGGCCATCACGCCGGGGCGGTAGTTCTCCACGATGACGTCGCATTCGGCGGCGAGTTCCCAGACGACGTCGGACGCCCCGGCAGCCGAGAGGTCCATCGACATGAAGCGCTTGCCGGCATTCTGATGCGCGAAGTAGGCGGTCACGCCGTCATCAGCGAGGGGCGGAAAGGTCCGGCTGAGGTCACCCTCTGGCGGTTCGATCTTGATGACTTCGGCACCCTGGTCGGCGAGGATCCGCGTGGCGAGCGGCCCGGCCACGACGCGGGTGAAATCGAGGACCCTGATCCCCTCGAGTGGTCTCATGGGCGCACATCATGGCAGCTCCCGTCACCGCCTTGCCGGTGGCTCTACAGTGCCTGTCTCGATGAGCGACCCTGCTGAGTCCCCGATCTTCACGGACGACGACGATGATCACCACGGTCATCTCGCCGGAGACGAGTGGTGGTTCACCGAGACAGCCTGGTTCTCGTGGCACCACGCCGAACGCGGCCTCGGCGGCTGGCTCTACACGATGATCCGCCACAACATCGGAACCGTCGCGGGGGGAGCGTGGGTGTGGGACGACAGCGCCCTCCTACCGTGGGAGGTCCTCTATTCGTCCAACCTCACCGCCCTGCCCTTCGATCTGGCGTGCGATCTGCGCGACTGCGAGTTGCCGAACGGCGTGTCGATGCGCGTCGAGGCCCCCCGCCGCTCCTACCGGCTGGGCTACGACGATCCGGGGAGGCTCGAGCTCGACCTCTCGTTCGAAGCGGTGACCGACCCGCGGCCGCTGGTGGCCTCCGGTTCGACGTTCGGTCGAGCCGCCCACTTCGATCAGATTGGGCGGGTGAGAGGCGAGGTCGCCGTGGCCGGAAAGCGTCTCGAGATCGATTGCTGGTCGATGCGCGACCGCACCTGGGGTCGTCGACCCGAGAACCGACCCCGCCAGGCGGCATACGTCACCGCCGCGGCGGATGGCGGGCGTGGCTTCCTGGCCGTCACCAACACCCGGGAGGGCCAGGACCGGATCGCGTACGGCTTCGTGCAGCGCGAGGACCAGCAGGTCGCGCTGGTCGACGGTTCACGTTCGGTGCGGCGGAATCCTGCAGAGGGGTTCGTCGACTCCATCGAGATCGACGGTGTGGACGGTGAGGGTGGCCGGTTCAGGGCGCGGGGCACATCGGTGAGCCGCATCTTCATCAATCGCCACAGCTTCATCGACATCAACAGCCTCATCCGCTGGGAACTCCTCGACGAGCGGGGGATCGAGACGGGGGATGTGTGGTGGGGCGAAGACCAGGACATGTGGCCGGTCCATCGCTGGTCGGCCGCTCGCCGTTCGCTCGACTGGAGCCTGCCCACGTGAGCCTCTCCTCTCCGGAGCAGCTCCGACGGCTCGCCGCCGCGCTGAAGGAGGAGATCGCGCCCGAGGTGGGCGACGAGTACCCCAGGACGCAGGCGTTCATGGCGTCGGTGATCCTCCAGCGGGTGGCTCGCGAGGTGGAACTGACGGACGAGCATCGCGACGCCGAAGTGAGCGAGGTCCGCGCCCTCGCCGAGGAGCTCACCCCGGTTCTCCGGGATGCTCCGCCCGAGGTTCGTCTCGCACTGGAGGGGCTCGACACACCCAACGTGTTGTCGTTGAGGGCTCTGATTCCGGCGCTGTACGGATGGGGTGCGGACGAGCCCGCGGCGCAGACCGCGCTGGCCAGGATTCGCGACGTCCTGCGGGCCGACATCGATCGCCGAATGGAGATCGCAACGTGACGACGGTCGACGCGCTCTTGGCAGCGTACCTCTCCGATCAGCTCGGGGCCAAGAGCGTGCGCATCGAGAACCTGGAGCAGATCTCGGTCGGGTGGTCCCACGAGACCTGGCTGTTCGACGCCGTCTGGGAGGGGCCGACCGGCGTCGAGAGCCGCGGCCTCTGCCTACGCCGAGATCCCGGCAACGCGCTGCTTCGGGAGATGTCGGATCTGGCGCAACAGTTTCGTGTCCTGAAGTGTTTGGAGGACACCGACGTGCCCGCTCCGGTGGCGCACTGGTTCGAGCCCGACTCCGAGCTGCTCGGTGCTCCAGCGATCATCATGGATCGCGTGCCTGGTGAGTGTCCGAGTCCCTGGAGGCGCGCGGGGCGCGAGTACTACGCGGGTGCTGCGGAGCGAGGAGTGTTGCCGCGGAGCTTCACCGACGCGCTGGTCGCCATTCACACCGTCGACTGGCGGGGCGCCGGGCTCGATTTCCTCGGTGTGCCAGGCGACGGCGACGGGTTCGCGATTCGCGAGATCGACACCTGGGAGCGTCTCATCGAGGAGTCCGGCCACCCCGGACACCCGATTCTCGATGACCTCATCGGCCACCTGCGGGCCAACGCTCCGGTCACACCCGAGCTCACCCTGGTGCACGGGGCGTTTCGAACAGGCAACGTCCTCATCGACGACGACCGGGTGTCCGCGGTCCTCGACTGGGAGCTGCAGGTCATCGGCGATCCCATGTACGACGTCGCCTACATGCTGACCGAGCTCAACCGCGAGGGAACCGATCTGCTGTCCAACGTGGTGCCGCGCGAGCTCTTCTTCGAGCGGTACCAGGAGGGAACCGGCATCGAGATCGACGAGGCGCGGTGCTCGTACTTCCAGCTGCTCTACGCCATGCGGTCGGCGGCGTTCTGGATGAGCGCTGCTGGCCTCTACGCCGATGGCCGCAACACCGACCTGCGCCTCGCACGGACGGAATGGTCGGTCACCGTCGCCCTCGAGCGCGCTGCGACCGAGCTCGGATACTGATCCCCAAGTTGAGCAACTTCGCTGTCAGGAAACTCAGCGGATAGGCGACTCCGGAACGTCGAGTTCGCTGAGTTTCTAGGGGCTGCGCTCTCAGGCTCCGCCCTATCCGCGCAGCCCCCAGACACCGAGTTGCTCAACTTTCGGTTCTGTCGGCGCCGCTGCCGGCTAGTCGTTCGGGCCGATGAGGTCGGGCTCGCCGCCGGACTTGAGGAACCGCCTGAGCTGGCGGTCGTGGCGAGTCATCGCACCACCTCGGGCGGGCGTGAACGGCTCCCAGCGCGGTGTCGAGACGCCTTCGGGCCGGTCGCCCATCACCGTCGCTCGCTGAATGACCCGCTCGCCGACGAAGTCGTTGAGAACCGAGTGCTGGGTGCAACGGTTGTCCCACATGGCGATGGTTCCGGCCGTCCAGCGGTAGCGGACGGTGAAGCGGGACTGCTTCACCCATCCAGTGAGCAGGCGCAACAGCGCCTCGCTCTCCTCGTGGCTCATCTCCACGATGCGACGGGTGAAGTGCTCGTTGACGTACACGACCTTGTCCCCGGTGACGGGGTGTACGCGAACCACGGGGTGGATCGCCATCGAGTCGCTGCGATCGTGTGGGTGAGCGTCGTGGAGCGCGGTCAGCCCTTCGCACAGTTCCTTGATGGGCGGCGAGAGCTCCTCGTAGGCGAGGCTCAGGTTGGTCCACATCGTGTCGCCGCCGACCTCGGGGCACGCCACCATGTTCAGCACAGACATCACCGACGGCGACGCCATGAACGTGAGGTCGGTGTGCCACTCGTCGGCGATGCCGCCCGCTGAGGCAGCGAGCTCGAAGATCTCTGGGTGCTTGAGGTTGGGGTTGGTGAGGTTGGGGTGGGCTTCGAGCGGCCCGAAGTTGCGCGCCAGCGCAACATGAGAGTCGACGTCGAGGTTCTGCCCAGGGAAGAAGAGAACCTTGTGGCGCAGCAGGAGCTCGGTGATCGCGGTCGCGAGCTCTGTCGTTCCCTCCCGAAGGTCGACACCGGTCACCTCCGCACCGAGCGCAGCCGCTAGCGGCCGAACCGTGGCACCGCGGAGCTCTTCGGGGACCGCTGCTGTCTCGAGATCGACCATGGATCAAGTCTCCCAGGTCTTGTGGCCGCTGGGGAAGGGCTACCCTCCGCGCATGGCTCTCGAATTCGCACACGCCGTCGTCTACGTCGTCGACATGGACGAGATGGTCGACTTCTACACCAACGTCCTGGGCTTCACCGTCACCGATCGCGGGCCGGTGGGAGACGAGGGTTCGCCGGAAATTCTGTTCATGTCGACGGTGGCTGACCATCACCACCAGCTGGCGTTCTTGTCGGTGCGCAAGGAAGCCAAGCCGTCCAACAGCGTGAACCACCTGGCCTTCCGCACGTCGGACCTGGCGTCGGTGAAGGCAACGATCGCGGCCCTCGAAGAAGACGGCAGAGCGACGAGGATCGGCCCGCTCACCCACGGGAACGCGTGGTCGGTGTACTTCAACGATCCCGAGGAGAACGGGGTGGAGATCTTCTGTGACACTCCGTTCCACGTCGCTCAGCCGCAGGGGAAGCCGTGGGATCCCTCGCTCGGCGAGGACGAGCTCATCGAGTGGACGAAGGCCGAGTTCGGCGACGAGCCGCGCTTCGGACCGATCGCCGACTTCTACGCCGCCCAGCGCGAAACGCTCGGCGGCTGAGGTGGACTTCCTCGACGATTCGGTCGCCGACATCGCAGCGAGGGTCCGCGGTGGCGAGCAGTCGGCACGGGAGGTCACCGAGCACGCCGTCGCTCGCATCGAAGCTCTGAATCCCGCGCTCAATGCGTTCGTCGCTTGGGACGGTGAGCGCGCGCTGCAACAGGCCGACGCTGTCGACGAGGCGCGTGCAGCGGGCCGCGACCCGGGGCCGCTGGCCGGTGTGCCCGTCGGCGTGAAAGACCTCGAAGCCGCCGAAGGCTTCGTGACGAGCTTCGGCTCAGCGCTTCACGTCGACGACGAACCCGCTGCCGCCGACTGCGTTCACGTCGCCCGGCTCCGGGGTGCGGGCGCCATTATCATGGGCAAGACCAACACGCCCGAGTACGGCCACAAGGGCGCGACGGACAATGTGCCGTTCGGCCAAACCGTCAACCCGTGGTCGGCCGAGCACTCGCCCGGTGGGTCCTCGGGCGGGACCGCGGCGGCGATCGCGTCGGGCATGATCCCCCTCGGGACCGGCTCGGACGGCGGCGGTTCGATCCGTATCCCGGCCTCGCTCTGCGGGTTGTCAGGATTGAAGACCTCGACCGGCCGTATCCCCATCTCCGGCCGGGCCATGCCGGGCTCGGGCTTGCTGTCCACCAACGGGCCGATGGGTCGCACGACGATGGACTCCGCGGTGGCTCTCGACGCCGTGGTCGGACACGACGGGCGCGACCCGCTGAGCCTGCCGCATCCCGGGGTGAGCTGGGCTGCGGCGGTCCGGGAGCGCGAGCTTCCGGAGGCGGCGATCTGGTCGCCGACATTCGGGTTCGCGGGTGTCGATGCGGAGATCCTCGCCGGGTGCCAAGCGGCGGTGGACGCGCTCGAAGCGGCCGGGACGCGCATCATTCGTCTCGACGAGATCTTTCCCAACGATCCGGTCGGGGAGTGGATCGTCCTGTGGGCCGTGGCCCGATTCAAGGCGCAGGGCCACCTGCTGGGGACCGACGCGTGGGATCGTCTGTCTGACACGATTCGGCCCCAGATCGAGATGGGTGCGGGAGTCACTGGCGAGGAGTACGCCCGAGCCCACGATGCCTGCTACCGGCTCAACTGGCTGGTGGAGGACGCGCTCGATCAGGCGCCCCTGATCCTGTGCCCGACCAACGCAGGCCAGGCGCCACGCCTCGGCGAGGACGGCACGGTGAACGGCGAGGCCGCCGTTGGATGGGTTCGTTTCACCTACGGCATCAACATGACCCGCCATCCCGCCGGCACCGTGTGCGCAGGCCTCACGTCCGCCGGCACGCCCATCGGCCTTCAGGTCATCGGCCGCCACCATCGCGAGGGGGACGTTCTCGCGGCGATGGCGTGTCTCGAGGACGTCATCGGATTCGAGGGCCGCCCAACGGGGTTGTGACCGCGGTCAGGCGCTCTCGATTCGCCGGAGGACGTTGCGGTCCGTGTGGTGGTATGGCTCGTCGAACTGCTGCATCGTGAGGACGGTGTCCTCTTCGTAGCTCCAGCCGTCGGTCTCGAGGGAGATGTCGGCCCGGTATGAGTCGCAGCGGGCGCTGAGGTCCAGGTAGCGGTTGTTCAGTACGCCGTATGTGGTCGATCCGAGTGCGGCCGTGATGCTGAAGCTCGTCGCGTTTGGCTCGGCGGCGCCGCCGGCGATCAGCACCGTGCCCCGCGGAACCATGAAGCACCGCATGATCTGCTGTTCTGCAGCGTCATAGAGCCAGTAGCCCACCTCGGTGTGGAACGGGTCGCCGTCGAGCTCGTTCATTCGCCAGGCTGCCATGCGGTAGTCCAGGCCGAACAGGGTTTGGGAGCCGTTGTCGACGGGGCCGAAGGGGGACAGCGTCACCCGCTCGAGGTACTTCGTGTCCCCGACATCTCCCTCGGTGTGGTGATAGGACACGTCGACGCCTCCCTCACCCTCCCAGGTGCCGGCGAGGTGCAGCAGGGGGCCGAAGTTGTCGATGGTGAGGTCGTCCGGTGCGGTCATGGCGCCATCATGAGGTCTCTCGACCCATTGGTCTAGAGACCAATGTCCTGTCGAATTCATAGCTCAGTCCTATTGATAGGCTCGCGGAATGCGGCCCACGATCCGTCCAACCATGCGGCAACTCGAGTACCTGGTCGCAGTCGCGGACGAGGGCCACATCGGTCGCGCAGCCGCGCGGTGCTTCGTGGCTCAGCCCTCGCTGAGCGAGCAGCTCAAGCAGCTCGAAACACAGTTGGGCGCGGCCGTCACCGAGCGCGTCGGCCGCGGCATCCGGCTGACGGCCGTCGGCGCCGAGCTGGCCGAACGGGCCAGGGCGATTCTTCTCGCCGCCGACGATCTCTCCGACGTGGCCGGCCAGGCTCACTCCGAGCTCGTCGGGCGGGTCGCGCTTGCCGCGATTCCGACGGTCGCGCCGTACCTGATCCCGCGTGTCCTTCCGACGATCCGTCGCCGACACCCGCGTGTCGAGTTGCGGTTGGAGGAGCGCCAGACACGCGACCTCGTGCCGGCGCTTGTCCGCGGACAGGTGGACCTCGGGTTGCTCGCCCTGCCGATCCTCGAAGAAGGACTCGATTGGGTCGAGGTGCTCGATGATCCGTTTCTTCTCGCCCTCGACCCGGCGCATGCGATGGCCGACGCGGCGGACGTGACCGTTGAGGGTCTGGCGGGAGAGGACGTCCTCCTCCTCGAAGACGGCCACTGCCTCCGTGACCAGGCGCTCGAGATCTGCCACTCGGTCGGTGTCCAGGAGCCGGGAGCGATCCAGGCGACGAGTTTGCCCACCCTGTGTCAGATGGTCGCCGCCGGCATGGGGGTGACGCTTCTCCCCGAGAGTGCGCGGCCGGTCGAAGCACGGGCCGGGGCCGGTCTTGTCGTGCGGCGATTCGGAGGAGATCCGCCCTCGCGGCGCATCGTGCTCGCATGGAGAGCGTCTTCCCCGTCGAGCCCTCTGTATCGCGACCTCGCCGAGGCGATCGACGACGCTCTGGAGTGAGCTCCCGGACGCGACTCGGGGCCGGCGCATTGGCCGGCCCCGAGTTGAGTTGGACTGGATTGGATCAGTAGATCTCGATGAGACCCGCTGCACCCTGGCCGCCGCCGATGCACATCGTGACGACGCCGTACTTGGCGCCCCGGCGCTTGCCCTCTTGCAGGATGTGGCCGGCGCAACGGGTGCCGGTCATGCCGAAGGGGTGACCGACGGCGATCGAGCCACCGTTGACGTTGTACTTCTCGGGATCGATGCCGAGCGTGTCCCGGCTGTAGAGGCACTGGCTGGCGAAGGCCTCGTTGAGCTCCCAGATGTCGATGTCGTCGACGGTCAGGCCGTGACGCTCGAGCAGCTTCGGAACTGCGTAGACGGGGCCGATGCCCATCTCGTCTGGCTCGCAGCCTGCGACGGCCCAACCCTTGAAGGCGCCCATCGGCTCGAGGTTGCGTCGCGAGGCCTCTTCGTCGCTCATCAGCACGACGGCTGCGGCGCCGTCGGACAGCTGAGATGCGTTGCCTGCGGTGATGTAGTTGCCCTCACCGCGCACCGGCTGGAGCTTGGCCAGACCTTCGAGGGTGGTGGAGGGACGGTTGCATTCGTCGCGATCGACGGTGTAGTCGACGATCGACTCTTCGCCGGTCTCCTTGTTCACCAGCTTCATCTTGGTGTCCATGGGGACGATTTCGTCGGCGAACAGGTCGTTCTCCTGGGCCGCTGCCATCCGCATCTGGGACTGGTAGCTGAACTCGTCCTGGTACTCGCGGCTGACGTTGTAGCGCTCGGCCACGATGTCGGCAGTTTCGATCATCGCCATGTAGATCGCGGGGTACATGTCGGTGAGCTGGGGATCCATGTTCACCGCGCCGCCGAAGCCGGGGCTCGGGATCGAGATGGACTCCACACCGCCGGCGACCGCGACATCGCAGCCGTCCATCTTGATGTAGTTCGCGGCGAGGGCGATCGAGTTGAGGCCCGAGCTGCAGTGGCGCTGGATCGTGGAACCGCCGGTGCTGACCGGAAGACCGGCGAGCAGCCCGGCGAGACGACCGAGGTTGCCTGCGCCGTGGGCTCCGTTGCCGAGGTACACGTCCTCGACGGCTTCGGGCTCCACGCCGGATTTGTCGACCGCATGGCTGATCGCGTGGGCGGCCATCGACATGGCAGGGGTCTGGTTGAATCCGCCGCGCGCGGCCTTGGCCAGGCCTGTGCGGGCGTAGGAGACGAATACTGCTTCACGCATCGGTGTTGCTCCGAGTGTTCGGGGTCGGTGGCCAGCCACCCACGCTACTGGTTTCGGAGATCGGCGGCTCGCCGAGCGCGTACGGTGGCCCCCATGTCGACTGAGCCGTACTACGACCCGGAGGTTCGAGCCGCCATCGAGGCCGCCCCCACCCTCGGGACCGTGACCGGGGGGAACCTGTCCAAGATCCGCGCCAACCGGATGTTGCTCAACGAGCAGGTCCCGTTGTCGGACGAGGTGGAGCGAACCGATGTCGTCGTTCCGGGCCCGGATGGCGATCCCGAGATTCGGCTGCGAGTGCATCGGCGAAAGGGTCTCGAGGGCCCACGGCCGTGCCTGTTCTGGATCCACGGGGGCGGGTACGTTCTGGGCGCTCCCGAGCAGGACGACCTGCGTTTCGATCGGTGGTGCCAGCGGTTCGACCTGGTCGGGGTGGCGGTGCAGTACCGCCTCGCGCCCGAGAACCCCTACCCGGCTGGTGTGGAGGATTGCTACGCCGGGCTGTCGTGGGTGAAGTCACATGGGGGTGAGATCGGCGTCGACGCGGGTCGGGTGGGCATCGGCGGCCCGAGCGGCGGCGGGGGGTTGGCAGCGGCGCTCGGCCTGATGGTTCGTGATCGCGGGGAGTTCGAGATCGACTATCAGATGCTGATCTACCCGATGATCGACGACACCCGCACGAGCGTCACCGCCAATTGGGACGTTCCGGTGTGGGACACGGGCTCCAACGAATTCGGTTGGACGAGCTACCTGGGCGAGCTCGCGGGCGGGGAGATTCCCACGCACGCGGCGCCCTCACGGGAGAGAGACCTGTCGGGTCTGCCGTCGACGTACATCATGACGGGGAGCCTCGACGCCTTCTGCGACGAAGACATCGACTACGCCAAGCGGCTCAATCAGTGTGGGGTGCCGGTGGAGTTCCACCTCTACCCGGGGGCGCCCCACGGTTTCGACGGCTTCGCCCCCGGTACCGCCGTCGCCCGCCAAGCCCGCGCCGACATCAACGCCTGGCTGGCCCGCCAGCTCACCCACCCTGAGTGAGCCGGGGGTGAGACGGGGTCAGACACGGGTCTGACCCCTAGCGACCGCTGGTGGTGGCGGTTGCGACGCTCAGCGCGCGATCTGTGGGGGAAAGCCCTGGTCACGCGGTTTTCGAACCACTCGGTGGTCTGACACGTGTCTGACCCCTAGTGCGCGCTGTCGGTGAAGTGGAGGTGACGGCGGAAGAGGGCATGGACGCGTTCCCAGTGGAGTTCGGAGGCGTCGTGGTTGTAGCGGTCGCTTCCGGGGGGTGCGTAGCCGTGTACCGCGTCTGTCAGCCAGTCGAGTGTGTAGGTCACCTCGGCCGCCCGAAGCGCGTCCTCGAACACCGGCACCTGCTCGGGCGGTGCGGTCGAGTCGTTGTCGCACCAGCCGAGGTAGACCTCCGCACGCACGGTGTCGAGCCCCAGGTGCGGTGAGTCGTCGGAGTCGCGCACCATCCACGCACCGTGTATCGAGGCCACCGCAGCGACGCGCTCTGGCATGGCCCGAGCGAGCGACACGACCAGCCCGCCGCTCATGCAGAACCCGACCGCGCCGACGTCGCCGTCGCCCGCCGCCGGATCGGTCGCGGCTGTAGCGAGCAGGGCTTCGGCGTCGCTCAAGATGTTGGTTGGCGTCACGGTGTCCATCAGCTCGCGCCGGGCATGCATGTCCTCATCGCTCTGGCCGAACTCCCGGTATGGCCCGCCTCGATAGAACAAGTACGGGAGCATGACGTAGTAGCCCGCTGAAGCCAGCCGCCCGGCCATCTCGCGCAGTGCAGGTCGAATCGACGGCGCGTCCATGAGATACAGGACCACGGGGTGCGGTCCGTCGTGGCTCGGGTGGTACACCCAGTTGGGCATCACGCCCTCGGGCGTCGGCACGTCCAGCTGGCGTTCGATCATGGCGGTCCCTCCCGCCACGGATGCTACGACCTCGCTCGCGGGCCGGCAGTGGGTCAGCCGGCGACGGCTGCTGCCCGATCCATCATCCGCTCGACGCGATCCACGACACGGCCGATCTCGCCCACTCCGCACAGTGCGAGGCTGGCGTCGAGCTGGCCGTCCGGTGCAGCGGCGGGCTCACCGTGGTCGGGGTCGATGGCGTTGGCCACGATGTCGGCGATATACACCCCGTGCGCAAGCCGGGTGCCTCCATCGGGCGTGTGGTGGAGCTCAACGGCCTGGCCGATGTGGGGCGGAATGCCCCAGTGGTCGCACACCATTCGGCCCACAGTGCCGTGGTGAACCTCGAACAGGTCGCGTTCGAGGTCGATCAGATCGGTGTCGGTCGCCGCGGTCAGCAGGCCAGTCGTGGACAGCCAGCCGGGCCCGAGCGCGCTCAGGACGAGCTTGCCCATGTCGTGAAGAACCGCGACGGTCGCGAGTTCGCTGCGGTCTTCGTTGGAGAAGTTGCCGCCGAGCGCAAGGCACGCCTCGACGGTGATCCGCTGGTGGCGTCTGACAGATTCCGCGTCGACGCCGTACGCCGCAGCCGAGGTCGGCAGGCTCACCCGCGATGAGGTCGCAACGGCGATTGCAGTCACCCGGTTCATCCCGATCAACGCCACGGCGCTCTGCGCCGTCGTCACCGGCGAGCGCGGTGAGAACATCGCTGAGTTGGCTTCCTGCAACACGCTGCCGAGAAGCACACCGTCGCGCATGATCACCTCGCCGGCGTCGGTGGCCGACGCGGCCGGATCGCCTGCGAGCCTGAGCAGCTCGAGAACCGCCATGTTCATCGGCGGAAGCCGATCGACGATCTCCTGGATGCGCTGGCGCGCGCTGTTGGTCATCCCGTCCCCTCCTTGGGCTGGGGCCTGTGCCAGAAGAACCCCGACCGCCTATCGGCGTGGTTCGCCTCCAGCTGTAGCGGCGATCGCAACGAGGGCTGGATCCTTCAAGGTTGAATTGACCCCAGAGCTATGCTGGATACGGCAGCGCCGGCGGGAGGACCCACATGCGACGAGCTCTGACCGACCACGGCGAAGATGCCGACCGCGCCGATGAGTGGGAGGCGCTGCGGCAGCGCCACCTCCAGGCCGAACCGCCCCAGTCAACGGCGGGAGGGGTCCATCACCTCGCGCTGTTGTCGTCCGACGTCGAGCGGACCATCGCCTTCTATCAGGACGTGCTCGGCTTCCCGTTGACCGAGCTGTTCGAGAACCGGGACTACCGGGGATCGACGCACTTCTTCTTCGACATCGGCGCGGGCAACTCGCTGGCTTTCTTCGACTTTCCCGGCCTCGATCTCGGGCCGTACAGCGAAGTCCTCGGGAGCATGCACCACCTGGCCATCTCGGTGACCGAGGATCGCCAGGCGGAACTGCGCTCCCGACTCGACGACGCTGGCGTCCCGATCGACTTCGAGCACGGAAAGTCGATCTATTTCCGCGGTCCAGATGGCGAGCGGCTCGAGCTGCTCGCCGCACCGTTGAGCACGGGCGCCGCCGGGGCCTGATCAGCGGTACGGCGACCCCCCTCCGGGTGCCAGACTGCGGCAACGGACCAGAGGAGGAGCCCCATGACTCGTTTCGAGAATCGTGTTGTCGTCGTGACTGGTGCAGCCGGTGGGATCGGCCTTGCGGCGTGTGAACGCTTTGCCTCCGAAGGGGCGCGTGTCGTCGCCGTGGATCTGGATTCCACCGACCTACACGCAGCGGTCAGTGTGATCGACGCAGCAGGTGGCGAGGGTCTCGCCGTTGGAGCCGATGTCACGGACGAGGACGCTGTCGCCGGCTACATCGCCGCGGCCGAGGACCGGTTCGGGCGGGTGGATGTGCTGTTCAACAACGCGGGCATCGAAGGGCACGTCGCAAGCTCGATCGAAACGAGCGCAGCGGATTTCGACGCGGTGATGGCCGTGAACGTCAACGGTGTCTTCTACGGGCTGAAACACGCTGTGCCTGCGATGCTTCGCTCTGGCGGGGGATCGATCATCAACACGGCCTCGGTGGCCGGCCTCGCGGGCACGCCGGGGATCGTGGCCTACGGAGCCAGCAAGCACGCAGTGGTCGGTCTCACGAAGACCTTCGCCCGCGAGTACGCCGGCCAGTCCATCCGCACCAATGCGGTTTGCCCATCTCCGATCGACACCCGAATGATGGATTCGCTGGGCGAGATGTACGGCGGCGCCGACGCTGCGGACGAGTTCCGCAAAGACACCGAGGCACGGAACCCGATGGGGCGGTACGGCGAAGCGTCGGAGGTCGCCACTGTGGTGGCCTTCCTGGCCTCGGACGACGCCAGCTACATCAACGGCGTGATCATGCCCGTCGACGGTGGGGCGCGCGCTCAGTGAATCACTTCGAGCGGCGTCGTTCCTCCGTCGCAACGCGTTGGGCCGTGAACGAGGGCGTCGTGCTCGTTCGAGCAGGCAGCGTCGTCCCGGTCCCGGGGAGCGACACGCTCCACCCGTTCCATCCCCACCCCGACTTCGCCTACCTCACCGGTATCGGCCACCCCGACACGGTGCTCGCGTACGACGCAGGCGCGGACGACTGGGAGCTCTTCTCGCCACGGTCGACCCCCGACGAGCTGGTCTGGGAGCAGCCGGCGCCCGAGCACGGCCGTCCCCTCGACGAGCTCGAGGGATGGCTCACCACTCGGGGCGCGCCGATCCGTGAAGCGACCGAGCCATCGTTGGCCCGGGCCATCGCCGCCGTGCGACTGCTGAAAGACGACGCCGAGCTCGATCTCCTCCGAACCGCGGCGCGCTGCAGCGAGTCCGGGTTCGGTTGGGTCTACGACAACACCGTGGCGGGCATGACCGAACGACAGGTTCAGGTGGGGATGGAGGCCGAGTTCTTCCTGGCCGGCGCTCCTCGCGTCGCCTACGACAGCATCGTCGCCAGCGGCCACAACGGCTCGTTCCTCCACTACGCCTACGGACTCGACGACGTTCACCTTCCCGCCACTCGCACCATCGAGGCGGGAGACCTGCTCCTCATCGATGCCGGGGCCCAGTACGGCGGCTACGCGAGCGACGTCACCCGCACGATGGTCGTCGGGGGCGAACCAACGGACGTGCAGTCGTTTCTGTGGGACCTCGTCCTTCGCGCGCAAGAGCTCGCGATCGACAGGTGCCGGCCAGGGGTCGAGTGGCGCGAGGTGCACCTCGACGCGGCCCGCACGATCGGCGCCGGTCTCGTGGAGCTGGGCCTGTTGGAGGGCGAGATCGACGAGCTCGTGACGTCGGGCGCCGTTGCCCTGTTCTTCCC
>CAZVUM010000046.1:31878-43239 GCA_964629575.1 uncultured Acidimicrobiales bacterium
TGGAGGGCGAGATCGACGAGCTCGTGACGTCGGGCGCCGTTGCCCTGTTCTTCCCCCATGGCCTGGGTCACCTCATCGGCCTGACCGTCCACGATGTCGCCGGCTATCACGACGA
The DNA here is from genome assembly GCA_964629575.1 of uncultured Acidimicrobiales bacterium. GTDB lineage: Bacteria > Actinomycetota > Acidimicrobiia > Acidimicrobiales > Poriferisodalaceae > JAYPWI01. Next base: position 31,994 of record CAZVUM010000046.1, read on the forward strand.
CCGCGAACCGAGCTCCCATCCCCAGCTCCGCTACCTCCGGACCGATCGGCCGCTCGAGGCGGGCATGATCACGAGCGTGGAGCCGGGCGTGTATTTCATCGAGGCCTTGCTCGGCGATCCCGAGCAGCGGGCTCGCCACGCCGACAGCGTGCGGTGGGAAGCGGTCGATCGCCTTCGTGGATTCGGGGGCATCCGGATCGAAGACGACGTTCACGTGACCGCCGGTGAGCCCGAGGTCTTGTCCGAAGTGATCCCCAAACCGAAGCGGATCGGCTGAGCGTCCGGGTCACTTCCAGGCGAACACCGGTTGCTCGAACTCGTCGACGCGGATCGGATCGCCGTCGTAGGCGACCGCTCTGAACTGGTAGAGAACGGCACCGGTTGGGGCGTGGATGAGGTCGCCTCCGATGGGGAGCTGGATCACCGGCCGGTCGCTCTCGGGGATGTCGATGAAGCGCGGCGAATCGGCACGGGCGAGCTCGCGGATGGCGATGCGGTGGAGTGACGCGACCTCGTCGGGGTTCGCGATCGGCTCGGCGTCGCGCCCAGCCCAGAACACGAACGGCGAGATGACGTAACCCGATCTGGTCGGGTAGTCGTCGAGGCGGCCGAGGAGTTGGTGTTCGGCGAGCTCGAGGCCCACCTCTTCGCTCGTCTCCCGAACTGCAGCCTCAAGAGCTGTTTCGCCTGTGTCGATGCGCCCACCGGGAAGCGCCCACTGGCCGGGGTGGTCGTTGAGCCTCGAACCTCGGCGGGTCAGCAGCACGGCAGCCCCGCCCGCCGTGCCGTCGACGGCGCCGGTGATCCGATCGTCCTCCTCGATACCGGGGACATAGCTCAGCATGTCGAGACGGTCCTGGGCGGTGAACTGCGCGCCGTGGGGGTCGACCCCATGGGTCGCGGCGTCGCTGTCCAGAACGATGATGGCCACCGCTGCCCGGCGGAGGTCGGCACCGCCGTGCTCGCGAACGTCGTGCCGCTCGAGGTGGGTGGCCAAGCGGGTCCGGAGGTCGTCGTCGTACGCGACATCGTGCTCGGATCCGGCTGCTTCGTCGCTCGACATGCCAGCGAGTCTCTACAAAGCACCGGCGTCGGGCAACCGCGAGCTGGTTCACTGGACGTCATGAGCCTGATGGACACCGTGCGCACCGACATGACCGCTGCGATGAAGGCCAAGGATCGGGTCGTGCTCACGACCCTGCGTTCGATCATCGCCGCCGTTCAAGAAGCCGAGGTTGCAGGGTCGGAGGCCACCACCCTCGGCGACGCCGAGGTGGAAAAGGTCATCGCGGCCCAAGCCAAGCGCCGCGTCGAAGCCGCCGAGGCCTTCGATGCGGGCGGTCGGCCCGAGCAGGCTGCCGCTGAGCGAGCCGAGCTCGCCATTCTCGAGAAGTATCTGCCCGAACAGCTGTCTCCCGCTGATCTCGAGGCGCTCGTCCAACGGGTGCTGACCGAGGGTGGGTTCGAAGGAATGCAGTCGATGGGTGCCGCGATGAAGGCTGTCAATGCCGAGGTCGCCGGCCGCGCCGACGGACGAACCGTCGCGGATCTCGTCAAGTCTCGGCTCGGGTGAGGCCTGAGCCGAGACGATCTGCGTAGATTTGGCGCATGCCGCAGATCGTTCTCGTCGGGTTCTTGCAGGCCCAGAACTGCACGACCATCCCGGCCGCCTGGCGGCACCCCGATGCGCGTCACGACGTGACGAGCGTCGACTACTACCGCCACATCGCCCGGGTTCTCGAGGCGGGCAAGTTCGACCTCGGTTTCTTCGACGATCGCCTTGCGATGCCCGACATGTACGGCGGCGACCATCGGCACACCGTCGAGAACGGGATCCGGTGCGTCAAGCTCGACCCGGTCACGACCCTCACCGTGATGGGCATGGAGACCACTCACCTCGGACTCGGTGCCACCTACTCGACGACCTACTACCAGCCGTTCCACGTGGCGAGGGTGTTCGCAACCCTCGACCACGTCACCGGCGGTCGCGCTGCGTGGAACGTGGTGACCTCGGTGAACGACAACGAGGCCCGGAACATGGGTCTCGATCAGGCGCCTGCCCACGACGTCCGATACGACCGGGCAGACGAGTTCATGGAGGTCGTGCACGGCCACTGGGACGCGTGGGAAGCCGACGCCATCGTCGCCGATCGATCCTCGGGCCTCTACGCCCACGGCGCCAAGGTGCACCGCCTCGATCATGCCGGTGACCACTACAGCTCGCGTGGGCCCTTCACGGTGCCGCGGACCCCACAGGGCCATCCGGTTGTGATCCAAGCGGGCCAGAGCGGTCGCGGGGTGCGCTTTGCGGCGCAGTGGGGCGAGCTGTTGTTCGTCGCCCAGACCCGCCTCGACGCGGCGGTCGAGTCCGCGGCCCAGACACGGGCGGCCATCGAGGCCGCAGGCCGCGACCCGTCCCAGGTCAAGCTCGCCAACCTGACCTTCCCCGTCGTGGGGCGGACACTGGCCGAGGCCGAGGACAAGCGCGCGGCATACGACGAGCTCCCCAACCTGATGGACGACCTCTCGCTGCTGTCAGAGGGCCTCAACTACGACTTCAGCACGCGCGACATCGACGAACCCTTCAGCGATGACGATCTCGAAGAGATGACCGGCATTCAGGGAATCCGGGATCAGGTCGTCGCGGCGACCGGTGGCAACCCCTCTACTCGCGACTTCGTCGAACGGTCGGGACGAGGGCGGCTTGCTCATCCGACGGTCGGCGGCCCCAAAGAGTTGGCCGACCATTTCGAGGAGTGGGTCGAGGCGGGCGCCTGCGATGGTTTCGTGATCGCCGGGACCCACATGCCCGGCGCGTTCGAGGACTTCGTGGAGCTGGTGGTACCCGAGCTGCAGCGGCGCGGCCTGTTCCGAACCGAGTACGAGTCATCGACGCTGCGCGGGCACCTCGGCCTCGAAACCCCCGAGCGCGGCTCCTGGCAGCGCTGACTCAGGCGGCGCTGCGTCCGGCGCGCTCGGCGTCGACCAGGGCGCTGCCAGTGCCGACGAACAGAGGGCCGAGATCCTTCACGGCCGCCAGTGCTCGATCGAGCGTGGGGATCCGGAACGGCTGACCCGCGAGCCACGGCCGTAGGCCGAACATGAGGAGCCGTCCGGAGTGGGAGCCGTCGGCGTACAGCTGGTCGGCGGCGTGTCGGATCATCGAGCCCCAGCTCGCCAGCGAGGCTCGGCGACGCCAGAGAGCGAATTCGTCGTCGACCTCCAGAAAGAGAGGGAGCGAGCTGAGGCGGCCCTCGGCAACCGTCATCTCGTACGGCTGCTCGTCGTTGGGCCAATCGCAGAGATAGTCGACCCCGGCTGCGGCGAGCATCTGCGGCGTACGGAACGACTCGACTCCCTCGGAGGAGAACCAGCCCCGCGGGCGTCGGCCGATGGCTGACTCGATGGCGTCGAGCGACCGGGCGATCACCTCGGCCTCCGCGCCCTCGTCGATCTTCGACGTGACGAGTTGCGATCCGGCGATGCCGTGGCCGATCACCTCACAGTCGCGGGCGGCGAGATGGCTCATGAGCCAGGGGTAGTGCTCGGCTGTGACCGCATCCACCGCGACGGTCGCCGGAATGGCATGGCGGTCGAGCAGGTCGAGGATGCGGAAGATTCCGACCCGATGGCCGTACTCCCGATGGGTGAGCTGCACGTAGTCGGGCTCCGGGAGCTTCATGAGCCCCCCGCTCGGCTGCCGGAGCGAATAGGCGTCGGGGGGAGGCTCCCACTCGTAGTGCTCGAGAATCACCAACGCACCCACCGCCAGAGGTGCGCCGTTCGGCCAGCGAAGCGGCTCTCTGTCGGGGAGCGGCGACCAGTCGTAGTGGGGATGATCCATCCCGAGCCGGCGCTCCGCGGGGCCGTAGCTCACACCACGATGCTCAGCCATTGCCCACCTCCAACTCGAGCCGCTCAGCGTGCGCGACGAAGTCGTCGTAGTGGTGATCGATGAAGTGATCGGCGATCTCCGCGGCGGTGGTTTGCCACACATCGTCGTGGCTCAGCACGTGGTCGAGCATCCGTCGCAGCGAATCGACCCGATGCGGCATGCCCATGAGATACGGGTGGATCGCGAGGCACATGACCCGCCCGCCTGTCTCGGCCTCGCGATGCAGGACATCGAACTGGTCGCACACCATCTGGACGAACTCGTCGCTGTCGTAGTGCTGAAGGAACACCGGAACGTCGTTGAGCTCGATCGAGTACGGAACACTGACCAGCCGGCCATCGTCGACCCGCAACGGAACCGGCTGGTCGTCGTGAAACCAGTCGGCGTGGTAGGTCAGCCCAGCCTCGGCCATGAGATCGGGTGACGCGATGGAGTTGGAGACCGCCGGCCCCAGCATTCCCCTCAGTTGCTGTCCCGTGTGTGCCTGCAAGGTCTCGATGCACTCGCGGTAGAACGCCCGCTCCTCGGCCGGCGTGAGCGAGGAGATGTACCTGGTGTTGTAGATCCCGTGGCTCATGATCTCCCAGCCACGCTCGACCATCGCCGCAGCAACCTCGGGGTAGTGGTCGAACACGGCGAGGTTGGTCGACGCGGTGCACCGCACGTCGTACTCGTCGAGTGCCTCGAGCATCCGCCAGAACCCGACCCGGTTGCCGTAGTCGCGCTGGCTGTATCCCTGAACGTCGGGGTGAGGTGAACGAGGCCAGGGGTTCCGTCGCGGATCGCGCGGCGGCAAGAACTCGTAGTGCTCGACGTTGGGGGCCACCCAGAACGCCACACGCGCTCCGTTCGGCCACTCGATGGAAGGCCGATCGATCGAAGGGAGGTAATCGACCCTGTGCGGCGGAAGCGACATGGCCCGACCGTAGCCAGTCTGCTGAATCGCTTCACCCGTCGCCCGACCGGTCGACGTCAGTCACCAGACGCGGAACGGATTCGCGCTCGAGCTCTTGGAGGTGAACATGCGGCGGTTGCTCGTCTTTGTGGTGACGCTGCTGGGTGTCTACTCCACGACGGTGTTCGTGACACCGTCGGCGGCTGCCGACCACTGCAGCGATGTCACCTACGCGTTGGGGCACAAGCTGCTCGCCAACTCTTCTCCCACCTCCGGGCCGCATCCTGTGGCGGTCCCCGCCGGCGACTACCGACTCGTGATGACGAGCTCGGATCCCACACATGCGGATTCTCCTCCGGTTCAAAACAGCGAGTCCTGGTTCTTCACGACGGACTCCGGGTTCACCTCGCCGACGACACCCGACCTTCCGGACACGGACGTCTTCGCGACCTTCGACCTCGGGGTGTTCGCCCTTCCCGCCACGACGACCATCACGTTCCATCATGGATCCGCTGAGCCAGGGACCCAGAGCGTGGCGCCGACCGTGACCTTCGTGTGCGCGTCGCCGGAACCGACGACGACCCTCCCGCCCACCACCAATCCGTCCACGACCGCTCCGCCGACGACCGCTCCGCCAACAACGGGTGCACCAACCACCACGCCCGGGAGTGTCGCGCCGACCACCGTGCCTCCCACCGGGGTGCCGCCCACCACCGTGCCAGCGACGACTGCGCCAGCTACGACTGCGCCAGCTACGACCCTGCCTGCCGAAACGTCCCCACCCACGACCGTCAGCGTCACCTCGACGCCCGGATCGGTTCTCCCCGCACCCTCCCTCGTCCAGACGACCACCACCCTCAAGGGTGAAGTGCTGCCCATCACCATCACACCCGGGCCGGGCGGCGACGATCTCGCCCGCACGGGCGGTGACCTGAGCATCCTCTGGCTGGCCACAATCCTGCTCGGCGCAGGGCTCGGACTGGTCGGCTGGTCCCGCCGGCTCCAACACCGCGCCTGAGCCAGGCAACTCAGGCCGCGAGCGGTGCGGCTGCGACCTCCGCGATCAGCAGCGCGACCGCACCCGCCGGAGACCACGCAGTCGCCGAGCGCAGCTCACCATCGTCGTCGATTCCGACCACGTTGAATCGGGTCTCCCCGTTGACCGTGATGCGGTAACTACGCACCTCGTGCAACCCGAGATCCGCCAGCGCGGCCTCCGGCCGCTCGGCCAACGGGCCGGCGAGATGATCGATTGCGGTGCGCAGCGGCGCGGTGTCAGAGCGGAAACTGTCCATGCCCCCGAAGGTAGAAACAGGCTGGGACAGTCATTTGCCGCAAGTCGTCGTCGCGCTTCTCCTGCGGATTGCCATGGCACCGCTCGAGCGCTCAGGTCGTGGGTTCACCCAGGACGACCTCCACAAGCGAGCGCTCTCTAGCTGAAGCCGGCTCGGGGAACGATCGCTCGCAGGTGCGTCCCGACGGCGACGACCTCGCTGCCCATGATCGCCTCGATCTGGAAGTGCAGGAGCTTGCCGTCGACCTCGTTGAGCGTCGCAACGCCGGTGACGGTGGAGCCAACGCGACTCGGAGCGAGGTGCTTCATGTCGATGTGGGCTCCCACGGTGGTGCGGTCCTCTGGCAGGGTGCCGGCGACCGCAGCGCACGCCGTCTGTTCGAGAAGCGCCACGACCCGCGGAGTACCGAGCACGGGCACGTCGCCGCTGCCCAGGGCGAGGGCGGTGTCGGCGTCGGTGACGACGAGGTCGATGCGTGCGTCCATCCCGGCCGTGGGTCCATGTGCGGTCATGGGGTCACTCCCAGTCGTCTTCGCGATGGGCAACGTAGACGCCGCGAGCCGAGGACGGCGTCCACGGCGTGCCCTGGTGTCTGAGACCGGAGCGGTTGAGCCGTTCGCTGATGTCCCACCACGGAAGCTGTTGGTCGCCGAGCTCGAGCAGGCGCGTGAGCGCCGCGGCTTCGTGCTCGGCCTGCTGGGCAGCCCGCTCGCGCTCTTGGCGCGCCCGATCCTCGGCCCGTCGCTGCTCGGCGAGGCCGCTCGTCTGGTAGCAGGTGAGGCACAGACCCTCCCAGCGCGCTGAGTACTCGCAGTACTTGCACTGCTTCATCTGGCTCCAACGTATCGACGCATGGCTCGCACACCCCCGTCGTCAGCGTGACAGGAGGGCGCAAGGGGTCCGAGCGAGAATCCGCAGGTCGAGGCCCGGGCGCCAGGTGTCTATGTACGTGACGTCGAGGTCGAGCATCTCGAGGGTGCTCAACCTGCTGCGACCCTCGACCTGCCAGAGTCCGGTGATTCCGGGCCGGGTTGCGACGCGTTCGCGGTGAACGCCCCGCACATGTTCGAACTCCCAGTCGAGCATCGGCCGTGGACCGACCAGCGACATCTCCCCCCTGAGGACGTTCACGAGCTGCGGGAGCTCGTCGATGCTCGTGCGACGAAGGAGGCGGCCGATCGAGGTCACCCGCGGATCGTCGAGCTTGAAGGTCCCGTTTGCGGTGGGCGCCGCGTCCGGGTCGACCAGCTTGTGAATCGAGTAGTCCCGGTGAGGCCCGTCGTCGCCGTCAACGGTCATCGACCTGAGCTTGAGCATCTCGAAGTGCTCGCCGTCGAGGCCCACGCGCGGCTGACGAAACACGATGGGACCCGGGCTGGTGGCTCGAATCAGCAGCGCTGCGACCGCAATGACGGGCGCGGTCACGAGCAGCGCGATCGAAGCCACGATCACATCGGTCGCGCGCTTCGCGCTCGACGTCGTCGCCGGGTGCATGCTCGTTGTACGGGTCACGCCGGCTCTCGGTTCACCACGTGTCCACCATGGGACGCTTCTTGCCGGTCCGGTGCGGTGTCTCCGGAGCGGCGCGCAAGCCCATGGTGATCCAGCGCCGGGATTCGGCTGGATCGATGACGTCGTCGATCTCGAAGAAGGTGGCGGTACTGACGGCCTTGCCGTTCTCGTAGAGCTTGTCGACCATCATCTCGTAGTAGGCGATCCGCTCCTCGGGGTCCTCGATGGCTTCGAGCTCCTTGCGGTAGCCGAGCTTGACGAATCCCTCGAGGCCCATGCCGCCGAATTCGCCGGTCGGCCACGACACGGTGAAGATCGGAGCCTTGAACGAGCCGCCCGCCATGGCTTGAGCTCCGAGCCCGTAGCCCTTTCGGAGAACGATGGTCATGAACGGCACGTCGACGCTCGCCGACGTCACGAACATTCGGGCGGCATGGCGCACCGTCGCGTCGTACTCGGCCTGTGGACCCACCATGATCCCTGGTGTGTCGCACAGGAACAGCAGCGGGATGTCGTGTGCGTCGCACAGCTGGATGAACCGCGACCCCTTGTCACCGGCGTCGGCATCGATGGCGCCGCCGAGGTGGTGGTTGTTGTTGGCGACGATGCCGATCGGCTTGCCCTCCACGCGACCGAACGACGTCACGACCCCGGGGCCCCATCCCTTGCGAATCTCCAGCACCGAGTCCACGTCGCAGAGCTTTTCGATCACGTCGCGGACGTCATAGGCCCTGAGACGGTTCTCGGGAATGATGTGACGGAGCTCGCGCTCGTCGTGCGCCTCCCACTCCTCGACAGGGCCCTGGAAGTAGGAGAGGTACTTCTTGGCGGTCTCGATCGCTTCTTCCTCGTCGTCGACGAGGATGTCGATAACGCCGTTGGACCATTGCACGTCGACGGGTCCCACCTCTTCGGGTTTGAACACGCCGAGGCCGCCGCCCTCGATCATCGCGGGACCGCCGATGCCGATGTTGCTGCCCTCGGTCGCGATGATCACGTCACAGCAGGCCAGCAGCACGGCGTTGCCCGCGAAACAGCGGCCGTTGGTGACCCCGACGAGGGGGACGAGCCCGCTGAGCTTGGCGAAGAAGGTGAATGCCCAGCAGTCGAGGCCTGCCCCGCCCGCTGTGTCTGTGTCGCCGGGACGCCCACCGCCACCTTCGGCGAGGAGAACCGTCGGAAGCCGGTTGTGTTCCGCGAGCTCGAAGAGCCGGTCCTTCTTGCGGTGGTTCTGCAGCCCCTGGGTGCCGGCCAGGACCATGTAGTCGTAGGACATCACCATGGTCTGCGTGGTCTCGGGTTCGAAGAGGTCGCCGTTGACCGAGCCGACCCCGGCGACCATGCCGTCGCCCTGGGTGTTGTCGATCAGGTCCTCGAGCGTCCTGCGCCGCCGCTGCGCGGCGACCATGAGCGGGCCGTATTCGACGAACGTGCCGTCGTCGACCAGCTGCTCGAGGTTCTCACGTGCGGTTCGGTGGCCACGGCCGTGACGCTTGGCGACTGCGTCGGGCTTGGCCTCGTCCATGCCCTTGAAGTGGCGGTCGTAGACCTCTCGGAGATCGTCTCGAACATGGTCGAGATCCACGCTGCCAGAGGCCGTGCCCGCCTCGACGTCCACGTCGGCTTCCTCGACGAACACGAGGGGGTGCGCTTCGTAGACGATGTCGCCCTCGCTCACGCCGAGCAGCCGCACGATGCCCGTCACCTCGGACGTGATGACGTGCTCCATCTTCATCGCTTCCATCACCGCGACCTGCTGGCCCGCTGCGACCGGGTCGCCCTCGGCGACGGTCAGGGAGATGATCGTGCCCTGGAGCGGCGCTTCGACCGCAACGGTGCCGTCGGGTGTGGCCACCGCAGCAACCGCGTCGGGCGCTGCACCCGCTCCCGCCGGCACGAAGGACTCAGCGCCGCCGGCCTGCAGGTCGCCGTGCTGGAGCACGGCGAGCGGGTCGTTGCTCACCTTCACGCCGGCGAGTCCTGGCGCGGCGGGCGCCTCAGGCGCAGAGGAGAAGTAGCGCCGGTCGATCGTCGCCGTGGCGTCGACCAGGGCCTCGGCGTTGTCCTCGATGAACGACGTGGTGATGTCGTTGGCCACCACCTCGGGCCGATCGAGGAGGGCCTGGAGAAAGCCGATGTTGGTCGCGACCCCTTCGATCCTGAACTCGCCCAGGGCCCGGCGAGCTCGGCCCACTACGGCTGCATAGTCGGGGCTGGGGGAGTGGGCGATGACCTTGGCGAGCAGCGAGTCGAAGCTGGGACTCGTCGCGTATCCCGCGTACCCGTAGGTGTCTGTGCGGATGCCAGGGCCGCTGGGTGCGTCGAAGGCGGTCAGCGCACCGCCGGTAGGGCGAGCGGTCCCCTCGGCCGTCATCGTCTCGGTGTTGACCCGGCACTGCACAGCGTGTCCCCGCGGGTGCGGTGCGGTGTCCTGGGTGAGGCGCAGGTCGGCGAGGGTGGCACCGCCCGCGATCTGCAGCTGTGCCTGCACGAGATCGACCCCCGTCACCTCTTCGGTGACGGTGTGTTCGACCTGGAGCCGCGCATTGGTCTCGATGAACGCGACGATCGACGGGTCGTCTGCATCGACCAGGAACTCCCAGGTTCCGAGGCTGCGGTAGCCGGCGTGGCCCGCCATGCGGGTCGCCGACTCGGTGAGCAGCGCCCGGGTTTCCTTGGGAAGGGTGGGCGAGGGTGCGATCTCGACGATCTTCTGGTTCTGGCGCTGCAGGGTGCACTCACGCTCGCCCAGATGGCTCACGACGGTGCCGTCGCCGATCACCTGGACCTCGATGTGGCGCGCTCGTTCGATGAGCTTTTCGACATACACATCGCCGTTGCCGAACGCAGCAGCTGCCTCGCTTTGGCAACGCTCGTACGCTGCCGCGACGTCGTCGCCCACTAGGACACGCCGCATGCCCCGGCCGCCACCACCTGCCACGGCTTTGATCATCATCGAGCCGTGCTCAGCGGCGAACTTCTCCGCGTCGTCGAGCGACGTCGCGCCGGTCGTCCCCGGCACGAGGGGAACGTGGAGCTCCGCGGCGAGCGAACGCGCCGCCAGCTTGTCGCCGAAGAGGGAGAGGTGCCCGGGACTGGGACCCACGAAGGTGAGGCCGGCCTGCTCGCAGGCCTCGGCAAAGGCGGCGTTCTCGGACAGGAATCCGTATCCGGGATGCACGCTGTCCGCCCCGCAATCGACGGCGGCCTGCACCACGGCGTCGATGTCGAGATACGCAGTGGCGCCCCGCCCGCCGAGGGCGGCGCTTTCGTCGGCGACGCGGGTGTGCAGCGAGGCGGAGTCGTCCTCGCTGTAGACGGCCACCGTCGCGATGCCGAGCTCGTGTGCGGCGCGCATGACGCGGATGGCGATCTCACCCCGATTGGCGAGCAGCAGCTTGCTGAGTGACACGGTGTTTCCCCCAGGTGATGGCGAACCGGACCAGGCTAGTTGCGGCTGCTCGGTGAGATCCGGGTGCAAGGCCTCGACTCGCTGTTCGATCCCTTCTTCGGGTGATGCTTACGGCCAGACACCATCGCCTGGAGTGAGGTCGTACTCGCCGTCCTCGCTGCACCCCGGGCTCGTGTAGCCGCTGGGCATCCTCGGATACACCTGCATGGCGTAGCGGGTGGCGAGGGTCTGCGCCTG
>CAZVUM010000047.1:0-9918 GCA_964629575.1 uncultured Acidimicrobiales bacterium
CCGGGGACGTTTCGGGGTCGACGAGCCGTAGCATGGACCCCATGTCATCGGACTCCCCCGAAGCCGGTCCCGAGAGCCGACCAAAGCGCGAGGGCTGGCCCCGCTGGTCGATCTGGGTTCTGATCGCTCTGGTTGTCGCGTCGTTCGTGGTTCCGCCGCTGCTCAACTCGGACAACCGAGACGACCTCCTGTACAGCGAGTTCATCGAGGCAGTGCGCGATGGCAGGGTGTCCGAGATCGAGATCACCAACGAGACCGGTTCGATCACAGGGACCTACGCCGAGCCCACCGCCGATGGCGAGGAAGAGTTCAAGACCAAGGGTCCCGTCGAGATCCCGCCCCAGGACCTCGAGCTCCTCCGCGACCGAGACGTCATCCACCACTTCCGCAACGAGAGCACCAACGCGTTCATCGCGATTCTTCCGCTCCTGCTGCCCTTCGCCCTCATCATCGGCCTGTTCTGGTGGATGCAGCGGCGCGCGTCGGGCCAGATGTCGGGGATCATGTCGATCGGGCGGAGCAAGGCCAAGACCTACACGACCGAGCGGCCCGCCACACAGTTCGACGACATCGCCGGATACGACGGGGTGAAACAGGAGATCACCGAGGTCGTCGACTTCCTGAAGGCCCCGGAGCGCTTCGCCGCCATCGGGGCGCGCATCCCCAAGGGCGTCCTCCTCGTGGGTCCCCCCGGGACCGGCAAGACGCTGATCGCTCGAGCCGTCGCCGGCGAAGCAGGTGTTCCGTTCCTGTCGGTGACGGGCTCGGACTTCATGGAGATGTTCGTCGGCGTCGGCGCCAGCCGGGTCCGCGATCTCTTCCAGAACGCCCGCAAGCTGGGCCGGGCGATCATCTTCATCGATGAGATCGACTCGATCGGCCGCAAACGCGGGGCTGGTCTGGGCGGCGGGCACGACGAGCGCGAGCAGACCCTCAACCAGATGCTCGCCGAGATGGACGGCTTCGAAGCCACAGAGGGCATCGTGATGATGGCCGCCACCAACCGTCCGGACATCTTGGATCCGGCGCTTCTCCGCCCCGGGCGATTCGACCGTCAGGTCGTGGTCCCGCTCCCGGAGTTCTCCGAGCGGCTCGCGATCCTCAACGTCCACTGTCGCGACAAGAAGATCGAGGACGCGATCAACCTCGAGAGTCTCGCCAAGAGCACACCCGGTATGAGCGGCGCCGACCTGGCCAACCTCGTCAACGAGGCTGCGCTCCATGCGGTGCGACGGGGTTCCGACGTGGTCGGACTTCAGGATTTCGAGGCAGCGCGCGACAGGGTCATGATGGGTCAGCGGCGCGAGTCGGTTGCGATGAGCGAGCGCGAGAAGGAAGTCACCGCGTACCACGAAGGCGGCCACGCGTTGATCGCCACGCTGTTCCCGCACGCCGACCCCGTCCACAAGGTCACGATTCTCCCCACCGGCCAGGCCCTCGGCGTCACCATGCAGCTGCCCGAGGAGCGGCACGCATACACCCAGGAGTACATCGAGGACCGGCTGGCGGTCGTGTTCGGTGGTCGCATGGCCGAAGAGACCGTGTTCGGCGTGACGTCGACGGGAGCCGCGAACGACCTGCTTCAGGGAACCGAGCTCGCCCGCAAGATGGTCTCCGAATGGGGCATGAGCGAGCGGGTGGGTCCAATGGCGTGGGGCAACTCGGCGCAGGTGTTCCTCGGCGACGACCTGATGAGCGGCCGCGAGTACAGCGACGACACCGCCAAGGTCATCGACGAAGAGGTTCAGCGCATACTCCGCACCCAGCAGGATCGGGCGCGGCAGGCGTTGATCGAACACCGTGGCGCCCTCGATCGGGTGGCCGCGGCGCTGCTCGACCGCGAGACGATCACGGGCGACGACGTCGCCGAGCTTGTTCCCGATCCGGGCGACGACGCCGTCGATCCGCCTGCGAGCGGCGAGCCGGTGGTGCACACACCGCCGACCTGAGGCTCAGGCCTCGGGATTCTCATCCCGATCGACGACGGCGGCGAGCGCGATCGCCAGATCGCCCGGATCCACCTTGCCGGTCCACCCACCGGCGACGGTTCCGTCCGCGTGGACGACCACGGTGGTCGGAACCGTGTCGATCCCGTAGGTCTCGTGGGTGTGTCGATCCTGCCCGTACTCGATGTCGGCAACGGGCAGCTCCGCGCCAGCGGGACCTCGCACCAAGCGAATCGCGGCCTGGCAGCTCTGACACGTCGCCTCGGTGAACACCACGATGGCCGGCGCGTCAGGCAGGCCAACGTCGGCAGGTCGCACACGCGTCGGCACTGCGCCCCGCTGGATCGACAGGGGCGTGACGGTGCGCCGGCGGTCGACGACGACCGCGACGACCACCGCGAGCACGACGAGCACTGCGGCGATCACGACCCGTTCCATGGCACCTCCGATCAGAATCCGATGGGGAGCGACACTCCCACGCCGGGTCCGTCCGTCCGGACCTCGATGAGCGATACGGCGATCGGGCCATCCGCCGAGACGCTCAGGGTCGCCGCTTCGTCCAATTCGACGACCCGCGTTTCGGCACCCGGCAGGGAGAACCGCGCGATCACGTCACCGCCCAGCACCCGGAGCTCCACGTTGCGATCTTGCGACGTCGGTGCTTGAACAGCCACGAGAAGCGTCGCGACTCCCGCGATGTCTGCGTCGCCGGAGGCACCCGCTCCCGGGACGGCCAGGAGCCACGACTCACCGACCCGAGGAATCGCCGGTGAGAACGCGTGGCCTGGCGTTCGAGTCGAGCCCGACGCGTCCGTCGACGCCTCGTCCGGGGCGTCCTCCTCCGGGTCGGCCGGGGCTGCGTCGCCCTCGACATCGGCCTCGCTCTCGGCGGCCTCGTCGACGGCATCCTCGTCGCCGGCATCCTCGTCGAGCGCGTCGGTCGGCTCGGCTGCGGGACCCCACCCGACTTCGACCCCCACGACGACGCCCACACCGTTGGCGGATTCGACCACGATTCCGAAATCGGTGTCGGCGACAACCTCCAGCGTCGGGACAGCGGGCCGAGCGTCGAGGATCTGGGTCACCTCGACGACGGCCACCTCTCGGGGACCCACGGTGATGGCCACGGGATCGCCACCGATACCGACCGTCACCGCCGCGAGGTCGACCTCGGCGACCTCGTCGGACGGGTTCATCACGTTGACCCACATGCGCTGATCGTCGGAGATCCGCCCCGAGGGGAAGAGCCATCGCTCACCGATGGTCGAGGTCGCGAGCTCGCTACTGAACCCGACTCTGCCGACGGATCCGTCGAAGGCCTGGAAGTGATCGACCACCACACGGCCCGACCGGACGGTGATGGCGGTCGCGACGACCTCGCGGACACGAACGTGTTGCCCGAGATCGATCCGCATGGGCGTGCGGGGCGGGATCACGAGCCCCTCGAGGTCCACCGCGACGAACGACCCGGTCTCGACCTCGGTCGCGAACACGAGATCGACAACGGCGTCGCTCGGCAACGGATTGAACAGGACCACCTCGTCGGTGGCGTCACGCTGGGTGTCGCCGGTGGGAATGAACCACTGGTCGCTCGGCAGCGTGGAACAGCGGGCCGAATCGACGCCGAGCGGGGAGGTGAAATCCCGAGTCACCACCACACCGCCGCTCGGCGTCTCGACGATCGCGGCAACCAGCTCGTCGGTCTCCGCGGCTTCGACCGAGGCCCGCCGGACCGCGAGACCGGGAACCTCGAGCTCCATGACCCGCGGGGGGCTCGTGGCGCTGAGCAGCTCGATTCGAGCGCGGGTGGGACGGGCGGCGGTGTTGTGCACGACGATGTCGGCAGTGGCCTCGACGCCGAGCTCGGCCACCCGACGCAAGTGCACGGCGGGGCAGTGCCACGTGGTGCTGAGCGAGGCCGAGGCAGGCACGACGAGCTCCCGCTCGATCTCGTCCACGCTGTCGCCCGCATCAGCGGCACGGTCGAGTCGCGCATCCACCATCAGGCCAGCAGCGAGCGCGGCAGGGACGAGAAGCCGGACCGGCCAGCGCCACGCCCTCACGACGTGGGCCCCACGTCAGGGGCAGTGGCGCGCCAGCGGCGAACCACGCCCTGCTCGGCCACCGCGACGCGAAGAAGGAGCAACCACGCAGCGATCTGAGCGATCACGGCGAGGGTCACCCCGAGGGGCCGTTGGTAGCGGAGAACCGCCGAACCCTCATTCGGCGAGGCGAAGCTCATCGCCCAGCCGAACGACAGGTCAGGCTCGACGGTGGCATCGCCGACCGTGAGCGACCAGCCCTCGTCGAAGGGCTCGGCGACAACCACAGGCCCCACTCCCAACTGTCCGCGTTGCTCCGTGGAAGACCGGCGGTCGGTGAGCACCGGAATGCCCGCTGTGAGATCGGTGACCATCAACTCGGCCGGGTCGTCGATCACCGTGAGCAGTGTGGGACGGTCGAACTGAGCCCGCGAGCTCAAGAACGCCTCGTTCTGGAACACCAATACCGAGGGGTCCGCTGCGATGGGCCGGAGATCGAGCTGCGAGGTCAGCGCGCGTCGGGGGCCCGCAGGAATCTCGCGCTGCGGACCGGACGAGAACGACGGGGTTCCTTGTTCGACCGCGACCACGTACTGGACGCCATACGGGGCGAGGAGTCGGCCCAGGCGAGCGGTTTCGCCCTCGAGGCCGA
The DNA here is from genome assembly GCA_964629575.1 of uncultured Acidimicrobiales bacterium. GTDB lineage: Bacteria > Actinomycetota > Acidimicrobiia > Acidimicrobiales > Poriferisodalaceae > JAYPWI01. The sequence goes on from CAZVUM010000047.1 coordinate 4,641, forward strand.
GCCGTACCGCGTCGAGCAGGCGCTCGTGATCGTCGCTCAGCGGTCCGGCCCACTGATGGCGGACATCGGGGTAACCGCGCACCGTCGTCGCAACGAGCAGATCCGAGTCGCCGAGCTGCCATGCGTCGAGTGGCAAAACTTCTTCGGCGCCGATCCACAGCACTCGATACGACGCACCGACGCCGCGGTCGTCGATCAACGACAGGCTGACCTCGAGGTCGTTGCGGGGGGTCTTCCACCGTCCGTCTGCGGTGGCGACGAGCATCGGACCGACCGCGGCGGCCATCGCCAGCGCTCCGATACCGATAGTGAGCTGGCGCCAGCCGAATGCGAAACGCGGCACATCGACCTCGTAGCTGGCGAAGCCTGCGCCCGTCGCCCACGCCAACCCGACCGCCGCCGGGACGAGCAACAGCTCCCCGATCGACAACCTCTGGCCGACGGCCTCGGTCAACCACCCGTTGGCGGAGATCCACGCACCGCCGAATCCCGCGACGCCGAGCCCCCAGGCACGGGCCGCCCATGCGAGTCGCGCGTCGCGCGAGATCACCAACGGGACCGCCGCGACGACGAGGGGACCCCACCCCAGAACCGTGGAGCCGTATGGGCCGGTTTCGAACCGAAGCAGTCGATGCAGCTCAGGGGGCGCTGTTGTGTCAGGACGGCCGACGAGCTGAGTCAGGAGATCGTTGAAGTCGCCGAACTGGAGCAGCCAGGGGAGGTGAATCGCCCCGCCGATCATCGCGGCTACGACGGCAAGTACGACTCCTCGGGCGGGCAGAGCCGCCGTACCGGTGAGGATCGACACGACGACGAGAGCGACAGCCATCGCAGGCACGAGAACGAGGACGAGCGGTTCGAAGGCGGCCACGAGACCGAGAAGCAGAGCGAGCGCCACCACCTGATGCCGGAGCGACCGCGACGGCACACCTGGGCCCATCTCCCCGCCATGTGGCCCATACGGAGCGATACCGACGAGACGGTTGATCCGCAGAACGAGGAACGGCAGGGTGCCATAGAGCAGCAGGGTGTCCCAGCGACCGCCCGACAAAGCGTTGTACGCGAGCGGGTTGGCGGCGTACAGAACCACCGCCGCCAGGCGCCCACGCCGACTGGCCAAGGGACCGACGAGCCGCCACATGCCGACCAGCCCGAGTGGCAGTAGGCCGAGGATCAACACGAGCCGAAGCAGACCGGTCGCACCCAGCGTGAGGGTCCCAGCGGCACCGAGCAGGCCCAGCGCGGCCGGACCCGCGCCGGCTGCGCCAGCGCCCATCTCGCGCCAGCCGCCCCAGTAGGCGTGGAGCATCGCGCCCGCGTCGGGGAAGTCCGCGAACTGCCCGAAGCTCGGAACTCCCCGGGTCAGCAAGTGCCGGGTTCCGAACCCGACGAGCAAGATGACGAGCGTCCACACCACCAACGCTGTGCGTCGTGGACCGGAGCTGAACGTCCCCGTGAAGTTGCGCCCCCTGCTGGCGAGGATCTGCAGACCCGCTTCACCGCCGATCTGGCCGCGGAGGAACGCGCTGAGGCGAGCCGAGCCCCTGATCTGTAGTCGGCTCAGCTGTTTGTCGCGCACCCGGCGATAGCGCTTGACCTGGCGCCGCCCCTTCACGATCCGGGCGCTGTGCACGACGTTCCACACCCAGGCTCCGGCCACATCGCGCGCTTGCCCGAAACGCCCGAGCACGAGGCTGTAGACGATCTCGAGCATCGACATCGCCAGGGCGAACGGCAGCACCCACAACAGCTGCACCCAGCCATAGCACTTCGAGATCGTGAGGATCCGATGCCGGAAGAGCAGGCGCCGTCGGTCGGCGACCCCGCGCCGTTGGGCCAGTGCCTCGCGATGACGCCCGACGGCCTGTGGCGCCACGACGACCCTGCCGCCAGCGAGCTGAGCCCGCCAGCACAGGTCCACATCGTCGACGAGGAAGTCGATTCCGGGGTCAAACCCGCCGATCGTCTCGAACAAGTCGGTACGGATCAGAATCGCGCCGCCGGTGACGACGAAGGCGTCGCGCACCCGGTCGTGCTGCTGCTGGTCGAGCTCTCGATGCTCGGCGTAGGGGCTCAACACGCCGATCGCGTCGATGGTGCCGCCGAGAGCGAGGATGCGCTCGGGCTCGTCCCAGTCGACCAGCTTGGGTCCCACCACGCCCGCGTTGCTGCGCAGCGCTTCTTCGACCAGCAGTCGAACGGCGTCAGGAGCGAGCGCAACATCGTCGTGCAGGAAGAGGTGGAAGGCCGCGCCGCTGACGAGCCCCCGAGCCGTGTTGGCCGCTGCCCCGTAGCCCAGAGACGACGGGACCTTGGTGACCGCAGCGTTCGGCAGGACCGCCGCGACCCGCCCCGAGACGTCGTCGGTTCCGGAGTCGATCACGAGCACGCCGAAACGCGGATAGTCCTGCGCCGCGAGGCCCTGAAGCACCTCGTCGAACCATTCGTCCGGGTCGTGAGCGACGACGACGGCGACCACCGAGGGGGCGGGACTCTGCGGGGTGGTCACGGTCCGAAAAGGGTACTGCACGCCGCCCGAAACTCCCGCGCGTGAGGTCGACCGCTACCGTGGTCGAGATGGCTCGCGAAACCACCACTCACCAGGAACTTCGCGATCTCGCCCTCACGGCCCTCGGCTTCGGTGTGATGACCCTCCAGCGCCTTCAGGTGCGGCGACGCCAGCTCGAGAAGGAGATGCGCACGCGCTTGGGTCGCTCAGCCGCCTGATCCGCTTGCGGCGACGAGCAGCGATCAGCTGGGCGGCAGCGGCGGCACCACTTCGATCGCCACGACCGTCTGTCCTGCGACCGAGCTGACGAAATCAGGGGCATCGCCGAACGGGTAGCTCGTGCCGTCGTCCATCACCAGCCAGTAACCGCCACCCGTCGTCGTGACGGCCATGCCGGCGATCGGGCGCCGGTTGTCCCTGTCGCCGCGCGAGCCGTGGAAATCGACCGCGCCGAAGCTGAACACCCCGCCATCGAGGGCGACGAACCAGTAGCCGCTACCGCCGGGCGCTGCCGTCATCGAGGTGATCGGCTGGTTGAGCACGAGGTGTCCGGTCGAGCCGTGGAACTGGGCGTCTCCGAAAGCGAAGATCCCCCCGTCGGAGGCGACGAGCCAATAGCCGTTGCCCGATGCGGTGCTCTCCATGCCCACGACTGGCTGGTTGAGCGGTATCTCTCCCATGGAGCCGTGGAATGCTGCCGAACCGAAGGCAAACACGCCCCCGTCGCTCGCGGTGAACCAGTACCCCTGGCCATCGGGGTGGGGCGCCATTGCGACGATGGGCGCGGCGAGCCCGAGACCGCTCATGGCTCCGATGTGAATGGCGTCGCCGTAGGCGTACACGTCACCCGATCGAGTAACGAGCCAGTACCCCTGCCCGGACGCCGTGGCCGCCATGTCGACGACCGGGCTGGGCAGATCCTGGTTGGACGCATCGCCGAAATGGGTGGCCGATCCCAGGGCGAGCACCGTTCCGTCGGACTTCGCCACCCAGAAACCTGGATCACCGACCTCGGGGAAGTCCGGGAAGCGATACCAGTCCGAGCGCAAGCCGAACGCTCGACGGAAGACGTCGTCACCCCAGTCGTCGATGTTGAGCGTCTCGCTCCCCGACGTCCCCTCGAACAGGATCTGCCTCGTGCGGCCTCCCCATTCGCCCAGGCCGTTGCGCCTGGTCACCCTGATGCGGGTCAGCTCACCGATCGAGGGGAACATCGCCTCGACGTCCGATCGCTGGATGGTGGTGGTCCAGTTCGTGTGGGGATTGAGCGAAACCGCGTCCCCGAGGTCCTCGACGTCGGGATACCCCGATCCTTCTGACAACGGCTGGGTCCAGCCCCCCGAGCTGGAACCGAACTCGGTCAGCGCGACCGAACCGTCGCTGTCGCGCAATCGAACCACGTCGGCGGTGTTGACGATGGCCTGGTTGGAGTCCGTGTAAACGCTGCCGTGATCGAGCGGAAGCCACGAGCCGGCGAGCAACGCCGCGCCGCCGTACACCTGGCACGCGGTGGTGTCGCACGCGTGGGTGAACAAGCCACGCGCGACGCGATCCTCGGCCAACCTGATGGCGTAGGAGCGCGCTGCGACAGCCTGGGCTTCGAGCGCGGCGATCCCTGCTCCCCCACCCTGCGCGCCCCACCAGGACGGCGACTCGCGCGGCACGACGCCACGGAGGTACTGCTCGATGGGCAACTTGTTGAAGGCGTAGGCCAGACCACCGATCTCCACGAGACCGATCTGCCCCCGATAGGCGCGGCGAGAGACCTCGGTCGCCGGCTCCTCGGAGTCGCAGAAGATCATGACCAGCATCTGGTCGACGTCGTCGGTGGATGGGTCGGCGTTGGCCGAGACGGCGAGGAGGGAGGGGTGGCCCTGGCGGCCCGCGACGCCGGCCACCGAAGCGATCACCGGCGTGCCGGGGTCGGCGCACCCCGTGGTCGTCGAGACCTGGAAGTCGTTTTCGCCCTGAACCGACAGCCGAGCCGTTTCTCCGCCGGTGAAGGCCCAGCCGGCGATGTTGAAGTCGGTCGCCGAGGTGACGAGGAGGTCGAGGTTGGCGTTGGCGGTGAGGTGGATGTCGAGAATCTGTGTCTCTGCGGTTCCAGCGGTGGTTCGGCCGTAGTAGTGATCGAGGATCTGAGCGCTCGACCACCCGTGGTCGACTGCGTACCCGAGTGACCCCCACTGGCTGAGGCCCCGCCCATGGCCCCAGCCTCGGCCCTGCACAGTGATCTGGTCGGGCGCGACGTGCTCGCCGGCCGCCGCTGGAGCGGCCGGGACGGCGACGAGGGCGCCGAGGGCCGCGCACAGCGCGAGGAGAATGCGGCGAGGGACCCCCGGAGCCATCAAGCGCCCTCCACCCAGCTGGCCGCTCCAACCACGGTGCCGTTGTGGGAGACGTTCGCTCCACTGCCGAGGTAGCGCGGCCCGTAGTTGAACATGCCGCCATCTTCGGCGATCAGGCTGTAGCCCTCTGGGCCCGAGACCATGGTCGCGATGGGCTGGTTGAGGGCGATGGCACCCGTGGACCCGAGGTACGGGGCAAGGCCGAACGCGAAGATTCCGCCGTCGGAGGCCACGAGCCAGTACCCATTCCCCGACGGCGTCACCGCCATCCCCACAATCGGCTGATTCAGCGAGATGTTGCCCGTCGAACCGTGAAACACCGCATCTCCGTACGCGAAAATCCCACCGTCGGACGCCACCAACCAATACCCATTCCCCGACGGCGTCACCGCCATCCCCACAATCGGCTGATTCAGCGAGA
>CAZVUM010000047.1:10018-41553 GCA_964629575.1 uncultured Acidimicrobiales bacterium
CGCCACCAACCAATACCCATTCCCCGACGGCGTCACCGCCATCCCCACAATCGGCGCGCTGAGGGCCGCAGCTTGAGCACCCAAAGCAACTGCGTCGCCGAGGTGCGGCGCGTCACCGAGGGCGATGATCTCTCCCTGGTCCGTCACCTGCCAGGTGTGGCGGCGAGGTTCTGTCAGCGCCGCCTCGAGGTCGAGGAGGCCGAATTCGCTCGACACACCGGGTGCGGCATACGGCGCCGACGTCCACAGGATCCGCCGCATCAACTGGTCGCTGGTGAACGACGGGAACTGGGCCTCCACCAGGGCGACGGCGCCTGCAACGAGAGGTGCCGAGAACGAGGTGCCATCGTCGGCGAAGACGGCGAAGTCGCTCTGCGCGCTCAAGGACAACACGTTCTCACCAGGAGCAGCGATATCGGCCCAGGCGCCGCGATGAGCGAAACTCGAGAGCGAGTTCGATTGATCGGTGCTGGTCACAGCTATCACGCCATCGAGACCGGCTGGGTACACCGGCGAGGTCACGGGCACGCCCGGCGTCTGACCCTCGTTGCCCGACGCTGCGATCACGATCACACCGCGGTCGAGCGCGTACTGGACGGCATTGGCCAGCGGCACGGACGGCTGACTCGCCGCTGCCTGGAGCGACAGGTTGAGCACATCGGCGCCGGCGTCGGTCGCGCAGATGATCCCGCTGATGATGTCGGATTCGAAGCCGCCGCCGCCTGTGAGCACGCGTACGTCGAGAATCTGGACGTTCCACGCGACGCCCGCCACACCTGTCGCGTTGTTCGTCGCGGCACCGATGAGCCCGGCCACGTGAGTGCCGTGATCGGCTGTTTGCTGCACCTGCGACGGGGTCAGAGGGGTCAGACCGCAGCCGCCGACCCGGGCGACCCGTCCCGCAAGATCGAGATGGGTGTCGCGTATCCCCGAGTCCAGGACGGCGACGACCACCGAGCCGTCCCCCACCGAGACGTCCCACGCCGCTTCGGACTTGATGTTGGTGTGATGCCACTGTTGGCGCGGCGTGCTGTGGACGTCCAAGCACGAGACGAGACACGGGTCGTTGGGTACCACCGAAGCGACGAATCGCTGCTCCGGTCGAGCCTCGATCACCCCGTCGAGAGCCGCAGCGCGACGCCCAGCAGCCTGGTCGAGAACCCAGACACCGTCCTGGATGCGCCGTTCGTCGGTGGCCAGCGAGGCAGCGACGGCGTCACCGAGAAGCTCGTTCACCACAGCGGCCTCGTGGCCGGGCGCCACGACCACGATCCAGCGGTCGACCGTGGCGCCGTCGGCGGTGACGGTGGCACCAGAACTCGGCCCCGTCGACACCACGGCGGCCATCGCCACGAGCGCCAGGACCACGGCGGCGAGCCAGAGCGCCACGCGGCGTGTTCGGACTGGTGTCACTGCTTCTCCCGGCCGGCGCTCCGCCGGGGGCATCGTAGTGCTCCCTCGCCGCGAAGGGCAGTCGAGGACCACTGTCCGCAACCAATCAGGTGAGCTTCGATTCCTCCCACGCGAGATCGTGCTCGACCATCATCGTGACGAGGTCCCGAAAGCTGACCTTGGGCTCCCACCCGAGCTGCTCCTTGGCCTTGGTGTAGTCGCCCACCAGGAGGTCCACCTCCGCAGGGCGAAAGAACCTCGGGTCGATCTTGACGTAGGGCTCCCAGTCGTCGATCCCCGCTGCTGCGAACGCGAGCTGAACGAATTCGCTGACCGCGTGCGTCTCGCCGGTGGCGACGACGAAGTCGTCCGGTTCGTCCTGTTGAAGCATGAGGTGCATGGCGCGCACGTAGTCGCCGGCGAACCCCCAGTCGCGCTTCGCGTCGAGGTTGCCGAGAGCAACATGGTCCTGCAGGCCCAGCTTGATGCGGGCGACGGCGTTGGTCACCTTGCGGGTCACGAACTCGATGCCCCGCCGGGGCGATTCGTGGTTGAAGAGGATGCCGCTACACGCGTAGAGCCCGTAGCTCTCGCGGTAGTTGACCGTGGTGTGATGGCCGAAGACCTTGGCCGAGCCATAGGGGCTGCGAGGGTGCAGCGGGGTGAGCTCTGTCTGCGGTGTCTCGCGGACTTTGCCGAACATCTCGCTCGACGACGCCTGGTAGAAGCGGATCGGGTTGTTCTCACCACCGACAAGCCGAATCGCTTCGAGAAGGCGCAGCACGCCCAGCCCGGTGATGTTGGCGGTCAACTCCGCCTGTTTGAACGACAGGGCCACAAAGGAGATCGCTCCGAGGTTGTAGACCTCGTCTGGCTGGGTGTACTCCAGGGCAGCGATGAGGCTCGAGAGGTCCTGGAGGTCTCCCTCGACGAGCTCCACGAACGGGAACTCTGTGTTGATCATCTCCGCTTTGGGGTTCCGTTGGCCTTTGATCAGGCCGTACACCTTGTAGCCGGCCTCGTTGAGCACCTCAGCGAGGTACTGGCCGTCCTGGCCTGTGATGCCGGTGATCAGGGCTGTCCGCACGCGGCGTCCTTTCGGGGAAAACGTGAGGGTCTTCGCTCCGCACGTGGATCGACGTCAGAGTAGGACCGACGCCAGTGAACCACGGGGATCTGTCGACCGGGAGCGCGCGGGGAGAACCGTTGTCGGGGTGGCCACGCGCCGACGATCAGCCGACGACCTGCTCGTACAGGGCGAGCATCTTGGCTGCGGCGTCTCCCCAGGCGTACTCCGCGCAGCGACGCAGACCTCGTCGCCGCAACTCGGCCCGAGCTCCTTCGTCGGATAGGACCGAGGTCAGCTCCCCCGCCAAGGCCTGCGGATCGCCGATCGGCACGAGACGCGCAGCATCGCCCGCCACCTCGGCGAGCGAACCGCCCGCTGTCGTCACAACGGGCGTGCCGACGGCCATCGCCTCGAGCACCGGGAAGCCGAACCCCTCATAGGAACTCGGATGGGCGAGCACGGCGGCTGAGGCCAGCTCTGCGTCGCGTCCCGCATCATCGACCACACCAACGCGCACGACCCGCCGGCGAACGGCGGGGGGTAGAGCCTCGATCGCAGCCAGGACCGCCGGCTCGTCCTCACCGGCTGGGCCCACGATGCGTAGCGTCGCCCCGAGATCGGACGGCACCGCGCCGAAGGCTTCGAGCAGCAGCGGAATGTTCTTCCTCGGACCCGTGGTGCCGATGGCCACGATCACCGGCTCGCGTGCCGGTTCGGCCGTGGTGCGAGGAGCCACGCCGCCGGGCACCACGACGATCTCCACAGACCCATAGCGCTCCCGGATCTCGTCGGCGACGTAGGAAGACATCGTGTGTACGACGGCGCCGCCGGCGATGGCCCACCGCACGGCAGCGTCGTAGCGGGCGACATGCGGAGCGATGCGATCCCGATCGTGGACGAAGCTGAGGTCGTACACAGAGACGATCCGTGGGGCGCGCGCTGGTGGCACGAGGTAGTTGGTGCCGTGCACCACGTCCACCTCACCGGTGAAGCGTTCGATCCGCGGGCGACCCAACCTCCGCCAGATCACCGGCGCCGTGCTCGCCGGGAGCGGGACCCAGGCGCCGCGTGTGTCGCCGCGCCCGCGCGCCCGCAGGCTGAGGCTGTACTCGGCCAGCTCGATCGGGTCGCCCTGTGAGGTGACGTCCGGGACGTGTTCGAGGATCCGTTCGACGAACACGCCGATCCCGGTCCGCATCCCGATGAGGGGCGAAGCGTCAATGGCGATCCGCATGCGCCCGGTACGCTAGCGACTCGCCAGCCGGCGGACGGAGAACGCGGCCGGCCCACGACCCGATTCCGACGGGCCAGCGGAGGGCTCGCCACGATGTCGAACAGCGAGAGCGACGCCGCGTACTTCGAGAAGGTCGTGGCCGAGATCGAGGCGGAGGCCGAGAGGCGAACCGCGGACGGCCACTATCCGCGGGCGCTACTGCGGAGCCTGGACGAGGAGTTCAGGCGGTGGATTCCCGACACGGGCCGAGCTGCCGGCGTGGAGGACGCGATCCGGTCGATCGAGGCGGCGGCCTACATCGATCCCGGCGTCCCCGTGGAGAGCAACAAAGCGGTGGGGCGGTATGTGAAGACCGCGGTGCGCAAGGCCACCTACTTCTACCACCGGCACATGGCCCAACAGATCGCCGCGCTCGGCATCCAGGTGACCCGCCCACTCCGCCTCCTCGACTCGACTGTGCGTCAGCTCGATGCGCGCTTGGCGGCGCTCGAGGATCGGGCCGACGTCAATGTCGCCATGCGTGATGAGCTCGCCGCATCGGTCGGCGATCCCGACCTCTCCGACGCGGTGCACGCGGCGATCACCGATCACCTCCGGGACGCGCCCGGCCGCACGCTCATCGGCGAGATCACCCGAAGCGGACCGGTCGCTCACCTGGTCGATGCGGGGATCGACGCATACGGCGTGGGTCCGGGTCTCGAACGACACAGCTCGCTCGAACTGCGCGACGAAAGCCTGATCGAACACCTCGACGTGCTTGATGCAGGCGTGCTCGGCGGTGTGGTGCTCATCGGGGCCACCGATCGCTTCAACCTCAACGAGCAGCTCACGATTCTCGATCGGATCGCCACCCGCGTCGCTGACGGCGGGCGGGTCGCGATCGTCGTGCGGGACCTCGACGCCTGGAGAAGCGCCGTCGGCAACGTGGGCGCCGACCTCATCCAGGGCCGACCGCTTCACCTGGAGACCTGGGTGCACCTTCTCGAGCGCGAACAGATGACGGTGGACTGCGCCCTGCCGGCGAGCGCCGATGAGCCTGTGGCCTGCGTTCTCGCCACCGTGGAGCGATGAGCGGAAGCGTTCACCAGCTCGTCCCGACGATCACACCGCGGGACGCAGTCGGCAACCACACCTTTCGGCTCCGGGAGGTGCTGCGGGGCCTGGGGTACGAGAGCGAGATCTTCGCCATGTTCCGCCACGGCGACGTCACCGCCGACACGCATCTCGTGGACCAGTTGCCGCCCGACGCCGACGCCCTCATCTACCAGTTCTCGATCGGGAGCCCGCTGGCGACGCGGTGGGCGCAGTACGGCGGGCGGCGAATCATGAACTACCACAACATCACCCCGGTCGAGCTCGTCGGGAAATGGGACGGACTTCTCGACGCCGAGGTGCGGCTCGGACGCGAGCAGATGGAGCACTACGCCAGCGCCTGCGAGCACGCCATCTGCGACAGCGACTTCAACCGTTCTGAGCTCGATGCACTGGGCTACGCATCGACAGAGACGATCCCGGTGTTGTTCGACGTCGCCGACGCACGTCCGGACAAGTCGGTGATCACCGCTCTCGATGCGAGGCGGAAGAAGTCGGGAGGTCTTCAGATCCTTTTCGTGGGAAGGATCGCCCCCAACAAGGCTCACCACGATCTCGTCGCGGCGGTTCGGACCCTGCGCGATGTCTACGGCGCCGATGCCCATCTTCACGTCGTTGGGACCGACGGACCGGCCACCTACCGGAAAGTGGTGGACGGCATCGTGGCCCACGCGGACATGGCCTCGCATGTGACGTTCCACGGTTCGGTGAGCCAGGAGGCGCTCGTCGGCTTCTACAGAGCCGCGGACGTCTTCTGCTGCGTGTCCGATCACGAAGGGTTCTGCGTCCCCGTGATCGAGGCGATGCATCACGGTTGCCCGGTCGTGGCATACGACTGCACCGCCGTCGGGGGAACGGTCGGTGACGGCGGCCTGCTTCTCGCCGACAAGCACCCACTGACGGTCGCCACCGCCCTCCAGCGGGTCGCCGCCGACCGCGAGCTGCGCCAACGGCTCGCCGCCGCGGGCCAGCGACGCGCTGGGGACTTCGCGCTGGACACGACTCGCCAGCGCTTCGCGGACTCGCTGGACACCCTGCTCAGCGGCGAACGCAGGCTCCCGTGAGCTGGCGGGCAGTTCACCAGTTCGTTCCGACGCTCATCCGCGGTGACGCGATCGGCGATCACGTCGTTCGCCTGCGCGATCAGCAACGACGCGCCGGGCGCCGCTCAGAGATCTTCGTCGACGTCGAGCGAGACGACACCGCGTCGGACACGCACCCGCTGCGAAGGCTCGACGATCACATCGGCCCCGACACCCTCCTCGTCTATCACGTCGCCCAAGCGAGCCGCTGCGCGCCGTTTCTCATCGAGAGACACGAGCCCCTCGCCCTGCTCTTCCACAACTTCACGCCGGTCGATCTGCTCGCCGGATGGGACCCATCAGCGGCCTGCGACCTTCTCGATGCCGACCGCCAGCTCGCCGAACTCGCCGACCGGGCACTCATCGGAATCTGCGATTCGCAGTACAACGCCGAGCGCCTGGCCGACCACGGCATGCTCCACACTCCTGTCGCGTGCATCCCGGTCGAGGTTCTCGACCCGACTCCGGGGACCGCCGCTGCGGAGGTCCGCCCGACCGTTCTCTTCGTGGGACGAGTGGCACCCAACAAGGCCTTCCACGACCTCATCGCTGCAGCCGCCTTGCTGGTTCAGACGGTGCCGGACGTCGAAGTCCGGCTCGTCGGAGGTGAGACCTCACCCCGCTACACCCACGCGCTCGAGGGCCTCATCAGCGGACTGGGCATGCAGAGCACCGTGACCCTCACCGGCAGGGTGAGCGACGAACAGTTGACCGAGGAGTACCGACGGGCAGCGGTGTTCTGCTGCCTGAGCGACCATGAGGGCTTCGGGGTTCCGCTGCTCGAAGCGATGGGCCACGGTCTGCCGGTTGTTGCCTACGATTCGAGCGCCGTCGGCGAGACCGTCGGCGGCGCCGGCCTCCTCCTCACCGACAAGTCACCCGCCGTCGTCGCAGCGACGCTCGAACGCGTCCTCCTCGATGACGCCCTCGCAGACGGGTTGCGGTCGGCGGGCCTCGAGCGGGCCCGTTCGTTCTCGACCGAACGCTGCGCTGCGGAGGTCTCCGCAGCGCTCGATCTCGCCTGGGCGCTGGCGGGTTCGCGATGATGGGTCAGCGGATCGACTTCGTAGTGCCGCGCTACTGGCTGCGTGGGGGTGCCGAGAACGCCGTACGGATGACGGCCGAGCGGGTCGCCGCGCAGCTGGGGTGGGACATCCATCTGCACGCCACCACGGCCCTGTCGTCGGGCACCTGGGCCAACGAGACCGCCCCGGGCGACGAGCAGATCAATGGCATCTGGGTTCATCGGCACCACGTCGACTCGGGCCGAACCATCGAGTGGGGTCCGCTCAACGAACGGGTGAAGGGGTCGCCGTCCACCATCGACCCGGCGAGCGAGGCGGCGTTCTTCGCGACGCAGGGACCGGTGAGCCACGCGCTCGCAACCGCGGTGAAGGACAGCCCGGCCGACCTCATCGTCTTCGCTCCGTACCTCTTCTGGACGACCGTTGGCGTGATCGGGGATGTGATCGACCGGGCGGCCGTGGTACCCGCCGCCCACGACGAGCCCTTCCTCCGGCTGCCGTCGGTCGGCCGAAGCCTCGCGGCCAGCAGGGGGCTGCTCTATGGCAGCGTCGCCGAGCGCCGCCTCCTCGAACGGGTCATTCCAGTCGCTCACCTGCCACACACTGTCCTGGGGTGGGGCATCGACGATCCGGTCACGTCCGATCCCGCGCGAACGCTCCCGGTCCAGGTGGAAGATGGCAGACCCTTTGTTCTCAGCCTCGGTCGGGTCGAACACGCAAAGGGCACGGTCGCCCTGGCCCGATTCTGGGATACCTATCGGCGGCGCGAGGGCCGTGAGCACCGACTCGTCCTCGCGGGCGAGCTCAACGCCGAGATCCCCGACGCGGGGGATGACATCATCGTGCTCGACGACGTCGACGACGCCACCAAGTGGGATCTGCTCCGCGAGGCCGACGTCATGATCGCGCCATCGGCGATGGAGTCGTTCTCCCTCGTCGTCCTCGAAGCGTGGACCGCGGGGACGCCGGTTCTCGTCAACCGTTGGTGCGGCGCCACCCTCGACCACGCAGCTGCGGCTCGCGGCGGGCTCTGGTACGGCGACTACCCGGAGTTCGAGGCTGCGCTCGATCGACTCCTCGCCGACGCCCACCTACGCGACCGTCTTGCAGCCAACGGCGCTCGGTTCACCGAGCAGACCTACGGGTGGGAGGCCATCGTCGAGCGGTTCGAAGGCTTCGTCAAGCAGCTGCTGCGCCACGAACCGCGCAGGTAGGCTCCCGCCGTGTCTCGGATCACCGTGATCGCAGGCGGCGTCGGCGCCGCGAAGTTCCTCCGTGGACTCATCGAAGTCGTCGACCCAGCTGACATCACGGCAGTGGTCAACGTCGCAGACGACTTCAGGCTGCATGGGCTGGCGATCAGCCCCGACATCGACACGGTGACCTACACCGTGTCGGATCAGGTCAACCGCGAGACCGGGTGGGGGCGGGTCGGCGAGAGCTGGCGCGTGATGGAGGAGCTCGAACGCTACGGCGGCCAGACGTGGTTCAGCCTCGGCGACCTGGACCTGGCGCTGCACCTCTACCGGACCCAGCGTCTGTCCGAGGGTGCAACGCTGTCGGAGGTCACCGGCGAGGTCACCCAGGCCTGGGACATCGGCCTGCGCATCATCCCGGTGTCCGACCAGCCTGTCGCAACACGCCTCGTGGTCGCCGAGGGTGAGATCGACTTCCAGGACTACTTCGTCGCCCGCCGTCATGACGTCGCGATCAGCGATGTGCGATTCGTCGGCGCAGACGAGGCGCGGCCCGCGCCTGGTGTGCTCGAAGCGATCGAGTCGGCCGACACGGTGGTGATCGCCCCGTCCAACCCCATCGTGTCCATCGGTCCGGTCGTGGCCATCCCTGGCGTGCAAGCCGCCCTGGAGGCCCGACGCGATCGATGCGTGGCGATCTCGCCGATCGTCGGCGGCGCCGCGCTCAAGGGCCCCGCCGACCGCATGCTGACCGAACTCGGTCACGAGGCGACCGCGGCGGGCGTCGCGGTCCTCTACGCCCCCATCGCCTCGACCTTCGTCATCGACGACGTCGACGCCGACCTCGCACCCGCTGTCGAGACCGCCGGAATGCGGTGCGTCGTGGCGGACACGATCATGGCGACACGGGAGCGAGCCGCCGGCGTCGCTCGTTCCACATTGGCAGCACTCGACTCGGCCTGACGCCGACCAGACCAACCACCGGACTCCCATGACACTCGAAGTTCATCCCGTGAGGGGCATTCCCGAGATCACCGAGGGGACCGACCTCGGCGTCACGATCGCTGAGGCCTGCCAAGCCGGCGACGCCGGGCTCCAGGACGGCGACGTGCTCGTCGTCACCCAGAAGATCGTCTCCAAGGCCGAAGGCGCCATGGTCGACGTCGACCCGAGCGATCCCCTCTCACACAAGCCGATCGTCGAGCGCGAGTCGGTGAGGATCCTGCGGCGCCGCGGCGAGCTCATCATCAGCGAGACCAAGCACGGTTTCGTCTGCGCCAACGCCGGCATCGATCTGTCGAACGTCGAACGTGGCCGCGCCGCGCTTCTCCCCGACGACAGCGACCGGTCGGCCCGCAAGATCATGGATCGCATCGCCGCAACGGCGAGGGTCGAGGCCGCAGTGATCATCTCCGACACGTTCGGGCGACCCTGGCGGCGAGGTGTCACCGACGTGGCGATCGGCTGCGCAGGCATCAGCGCGATCGCCGACCTGCGGGGCACCAACGATGCGTTGGGCCGAGAGCTCATGGTGACCGAGGTGTGCATCGTCGACGAGATCGCCGCGGCCGCAGACCTCGTGTGCGGCAAGGCCGAAGGTGTTCCCGTGGCCATCGTGCGCGGCATCGACCAGCAGTGGCTACGCCCCGGCTCGGTCGGCGAGGAGATCATCCGCGACCCCGCAGACGACCTGTTCCGGTAACCCCAAACCCGCTGATCCCCGCAAGTTGAGCAACCTGGTGCCTGACACCATGTTGCTCAACTCCGCTGTTGCGCAACTCGGGGTTGCTCAACTCCCGTGGGTCTCGGCCAGGCGGGCCATCACGGTCGCGGCGATGCCATCTTCGAGCGGCGTCCAGGGCTCCCAGCCCAGCAGCTGTCGCGCCGGCTCGGTCGGCCACGGCGGTCGTGCCGCGTCACGGGTTCGAGCGGGTCCGGTCACCACGGTCGGGGTCGAATCGTCGGCGAGGCCGCCGGCGACGAGCGCAGCCACTTCGCTCGGGGCGACGACAATCCCCGAACCGACGGGCACCACACCGTGGGGTCGTCGCTCGACACACCTCGCCAGTGCATCGACAGCGTCGTCGACGAAGAGAAGGTCCCGCCGGTGATCCCCTCCATGCACCTCGAGCGGCCGGCCCACCGCCGCGTTGTCCACCATGGCCGCAACCAACGGTCCTCTGCCGTTCACCTGCTGACGGGGCCCGTACACGTTGGTCAGCGCCACGCAGACTGTCTCGACGCCGTACGCCTCGCGCTGCAATCGGAGGTGGTCGACCACCGTCCATGCGCTCACCTCAGCAGGCGTTGCGGGCGCCTGATCGGTGTCGGGCGTGGCGTGTACGACGCCCACCACGCAACTCCCCACCCCGCGGGCCGCCTCGAGGACTCGCAGAGCGCCGAGAACTGTCAGCCGCCCTTCCTCGACCGGGTCCGGTAGCCCACCGGGTCGAATGACCCGACCCGCCAGGTGCACGATCACGTCGGGCTCGTGGCGCTCGGCCAACGCGACGAGTTCCTCCGCGAGCACGTCGATCTGATGGAAGCTGAAGCCCTGCCGCCCCCGCGCCTCCGCGAGATTGGAGAGCCGCCCGCCGCTCAGATCGTCGAGCGCGTCGACCCGGTGCCCATCGGCGAGCAATCGATCGACGAGATGCGAGCCGACGAAACCCGCGCCTCCCGTGACCCAGACCCGCATCTCACTCAGGGGCTGGTTGCTTGACGCCGTCGAGACACGCCCCTGATGCGATGACCTCGCCGTCGCCGATCACCGAACCGTTACAGAGCTGCGCCTCGCGCTCGATCGTCACGCCGTGGCCCAGGACCGAGTCGGTGACCGCAGCCCCTTCCGCAACCACGCATCGGTCGAACAGCACCGAACGCTCGATCCGGGCGCCAGGCGCGATCCGACATCCGTCGCCGATCACCGAGTCGACAATATTCGTCCCCTCAGCAATGTTTGCCCCCTCAGCAATATTGGCCCCCTCAGCGAGGACCGCGGACTCAGCGCCATCCACCGTTCGACGGCCGGTGACGAGGTCGAGGTTGGCCTCGAGGAACTGTTCGGGCGTGCCGGTGTCGAGCCAGTAGGTGTCTGCGGCGAGAGCGTAGAGAGCGCCGTCGCCCGCCAGGGCCGGGAACGTCTCGCGTTCGATCGAGACCTCCACCCCTGGGGGGATGCGGTCGAGCACCGACGGCTCGATGACGTAGGTGCCTGCGTTGATGTTGTTGGTTGGGGCGGTCCCCGGCGCAGGCTTCTCCACGAAGGCCTCGACCCGACCATCTGCGTCGGTGGGCACGACGCCGAAGCGGGACGGGTCGTCGACGGGTTGGAGCGCGATGGTGGCTTCGGCGCCCGTCTGACGGTGGAACTCGATGAGCGATCCGAGATCGAGATCGGTGAGCACATCGCCGTTGAGAACGAGAAAGGTCTCGTCCAAGCCCACCTCGTCCGCCGAAAAGCGGACGGCGCCGGCGGTACCTCGCGGTTCGGGCTCGACCGCGACCCGGAACGGGAGACCGGCGACGGTGCCGTCGGGGTAGGCGCGAAGAAACGCGTCGGGCTTGTAGCCGAGGCTGAGCACCACCTCGTCGATGCCATGGCCCGCCACGCGACCGATCACCCATTCGATCATCGGACGACCCGCGATCGGCAGCAGCTGCTTGGGAGTGGTGAAGGTGAGGGGCCGGAGGCGGGTTCCGAACCCGCCGACCAGCACGAGAGCCTTCACGGGCTACTCCCCGCCGCCCTCGGTGGTGTCTGGCGCGTCTTCGGCCGGTACCTCGGGGGTCGGTCCGACGTCGGTCGAGGGGTTCTCAGCGATCGGGCGCTGCTCATCGGGAAGACCGAGATACTCCCGCAGGAAGGCATCGTCTGGACGCGGAATGTCCTCGTCGTCGAGGGCCGGATCGACCATGGCGAACACGAACAGCTGCCCGTTCTCGTTGAGGCGGATGCCCTGAAGGTTCTCGCGGAAGCCGATCGGCGTCTCGGCGCCGAGGGTGTTCCACTTGAGCACCCGGAGCTCAGCATCGACGGCGTCGTCGCCGGTCCCGCAGGTGAACTCGCCCTCCCGAAGCACCGTCCCGTTCGGCAGCTGCAAGGCGGAGTCGTCGAGCGTGACCTCGATCTCTTCGAAGAACACCCCGAGGGTGGCGAACTGGGCGCTCACCGTGCTCACGAAGGGATGGATGTGCATGAGCCCGTCGCCGTGCGAGTGGATTCCCGTCCTGTCGTCACCGGAGTCGTCGGGGTAGGCCAGCGGGCTGACCTCATCGCAGACATAGACCTGGTAGGCGCTGTGCCAGTGGTCCTGGAGGGTCGGTGAGCCTTGTGGCGCGTTCTCGGCCCGGCGATCGCGCGCGACGAAGATCAGCACGACACCCAGAACGATGACGAGGGCGATGGCAGCGGGGAACAGAAGGTTGCGGTCGGTTTGGGCGCCCTTGCCTCCCGCTCCGGTGCTCGCCGCCTTGGCGACCTTCTTGGCTGCTGCAGATCTGGCCATACGGGCAGCCAAGTTACCGTGCGGCGGCCACTAAACCGCCACACCGCCACACCGCTGCGACGATCTCACCGACGTTGTTGCGCCAGGAGCTCGTCGAACAACTCCTCATAGGCCTCGGCCACTGCGCCTACGGACAGCCATCCCTCGGCGAAGCGACGACCGGCACCACCAGCTTCGACCCGACGGTCGCGATCATCGGCCAGCTGCGCCACGGCCGCGACGAACGCATCCACCTCACCGGCGGGCACTGCGAGACCCGCCCCGGTGGACGTCACCACACGATCGACTTCGGTTCCGGGATCGACGCTCGCCAGCACCGGACGACCCGCGGCGAGAATCGAATACATCTTGGAGGGAACACTCACCGACGCGAGCCCTTCCTTCAACAACACGAGGTGGATGTCGCCCGCGGCAAGCACCTCGGGCAAGCGCTCGGTGGCCTGGTAGTCGACGAGCGTGACGTTCGGGAGGTCCGACGTGTCGGCTTCGAGCTCTGCCCGGCGCGAGCCTTCACCATTGACCACGAACCGAATGTCGTGGCGTTCGGACAGCCGTCGCGCGGCCTCGACCACGAGCTCCAGCGGCTGCGAGTACCCGACGTTGCCGGCGTACATCACCACCACCTCGTCGCCGATCCCATGCTCGTCCCGGTAGCGGTTTCGACGATCGCCGGGCGTGATGCGATCGGTGTCGACGAAGTTGGGGATCACTCGGAGCTTCTCGACGTCTGCGACCCGCGGCTCGAGGTTGGCTCGCAGATCCTCCGACAGCACTGTCACCGCGCCGGCGCGCGCGTAGCTGAACCTCTCCAGGCGCGACATCGCGCTGATGATGCGTTGGCCACTGATTGCGCCCGTCGCCACGGCCGCGTCGGGATAGACGTCCTGGATGTTGAGCACCATCGGCGCGGACATCCGTTTCGCCACGAGCCAGCCGGCCGGAGCCAGGGTGAGCGGAGGACTCATGGCCAGCACCAGGTCGGTGCGTGTGGAGCAGGCTGCAGCCACCGTCGACGTCGCCGTGAAGGCGCCGAAAGACGCTGCACGACGCACGAGCTTGGACTTGTCGGTGGATGCAACCGGATGGAGCCGGGTGATCCGCCCCCACTCCACGTCCTCGCGTCGCACCGGACGGCCGCGCCAGTCCTCCTCCACCGCATGTGAGCGGTACCACGGAAGCGAGGTCACGACGTGAAGGCGATGACCTCTGGCCGCCAGCTCGTGGACGAGCCGGGTCATCACATCTCCCGTGGGAGCGGTGTCTGGGGCGAAGTGGGGGCACAGGACCGTGATGTTCATCAGCGGTGCGTCACAGTACGCGCCTCCAGACCTCAGCCCGCGTCGGCGATTCCGATCAGTTCGTCGTAGACCCCGAGCTGGGCGGCCGCCGCTGCGGCGGGAGTGAATTCAGCCGCCCGCGCCCGACCGCGTGCGATCAGCTGGTCCCGCTCCGATCCCCTCGCCCGCTCGATGGCCGCGACCCACTCGTCGATGTCGTCCCCAACCACCATTCCGCCTTCGCCAACAACTTCGGGAAGCGCAGCGTGCCCGCTCGAGATGACGGGGCAGCCGCGCTGCATCGCTTCGATCGCCGGCTGCCCAAAGCCCTCGTACATCGAGGGCATCACGAGCGCCTCCGCCGAGCGGTAGAGCCGCTCCAGACGCGCGGCGCTGACCCGCCCGAGATGGGTGACGCGGTCCCGGGCCGAGCTGGCGTCGATGGCGGCCATCACGTCTCCGTGAGCGGGACCCTCGCCGCCGGTGAGGACCAAGTTCAGCTCCCGGTCCGCAATGCGCTCCATCAGCCGAATCGCCATGTGATGGCGCTTGTGGGGCCAGGTCACGGCGGGGAAGAGGAGATATGGCCTGTCGAGTGGCGGCTGCTCGACATCGCGCGGCTCGACCGGCTCTCCGAATGCAGGTGGCACGACTCGGCACTGCTCCGGATCCGTGCCCAGCCGCTCGGCCAGCCGGTCACCCACCCACCGGGTCATCACACACACGATCTGGCTGCGGCTGACTGCCCGCGGCAATGCGTGACGGAGGAAGCGCCTCTTGAGCGGGTCGAAGTTCTCGGGCAGATCGAGAGCCTGCACGTCGTAGATCGTCACGCAGCGCTGCGTCGGCTTGGCCCCCGCGACCGTCCCGCCGAGGTGGTGCTCGGCTCGGACATCTGCGCCCCCGAATGACCTGCGCTCCCGAAACACCCGACCCCAGCGCCCGCCTGGGCCATCCACGAGCCGATGTTCGAATCGGTCGATCAACCCGGCGTGGGCCTGGGCAACCTCTCGCGTCACCACGAGCCGGATCGGTGGAATGGAGCGGTCGGCCGAGGCGATGGCCTCCAGCAACTGGGTCGAATAGGTCTCTGTTCCTCCGACGCGTCCTGGCCGCAGCCACAGGAGGTTGACCTCGATCACGCGAGCCTCGCTCACATCACCGCCGCGTAGACCTCGAGGGTCGCGTCGGCAACCCGGCTCCACCCGAAGTCCTTGCTCCGGGCGAGACCCGCGCCGATCAGCTCGTCGCGCCGGTCTGTCGACGACAAGAGTCCGTCCAGGGCGTCGGCCAGCTGAGCAGGATCGGAAGGATCAACAGTGAGCGCTGCCTCGCCGGCGACCTCTTCGGTCGCCGTGCCACTGCTCGTCACCACCGGCGCTCCATACGACATCGCCTCGAGCACCGGAAGTCCGAAGCCCTCCAACAGGCTCGGGTAGCAGAACACCGTTGCCTCGGAGTACAGCGCCGCGAGGTCGGGCGTGGCGACCTCCCCGGTCACCACGACGCGCTCGCGTACGTCATCCGAGAGTGGAGCGAGGAGTTGTTGGAGGGTGCTCCCCCACCCGTGGGGCCCTGCGAGCACGAGCCGAGCATCCGTCGTGCCTGCGATCCGCCCGAAGGCCTCGATCAGAGCGGGGATGTTCTTGCGCGGCTCCAAGGTCCCGGTGGCGAGGACGAACGGCCCTTCGATCCCGAAGCGCCGCCGTACATCGGACCGAGCTTCGTCCCCGAGGTCCAGGGGATCGTGGCCCAGGGGAACGAAGTGGAGTCGGTCGACGTCGAGACCCCCTGCTCGAAGGTCGGCCGACGTCGCCACCGAGGGGCAGACGACAGCGTCGGCCCGCTCGAGGACCCGCCGCCACGATCGCTCGTAGAGGCGACGGGCACGTGCCGGGAATCGATCTGGCGAACGACGGAACGCGAGATCGTGGACGCTCACTACCAACGGCGCCGATCCGGATGGAGGGACGACGACGGTGGTCGAGTGAACGACGTCGGCGTCGGCCGACCCGCGCAGGGCCGGTCGGGACCACCGCGACCACGACTCGTACAGCAGCACCCGTGGGAGGGCGTGGTGAACCACCGGGATGGTCGGAGTCCAGTTGGAGCCGGGGTCGGTGCGATGGCGCGCCGCGACGCCGGTGACACTCACGTCGGGCACTCGGTCGAGGGCTGCGGCCAGGTCGATCGCGACACGTGCGGTCCCGCCCGGCACCGTGTGCCACGCGGCCTCCATGGTCATGAGCACGCTCAGCGCCACGGTGTGAGCTTGTCACATGCCGGTGCCGCGGCCGGTGCAGGTGACGACACGGCAATTCAGGACTGGCTCAACCCCAGCCGGGCCCGCATCCACTCGGCGGTGCGGGCCAGCCCGTCTTCGATCTCGACGGCCGGCTCCCACCCCAGGAGTTCACGGGCCCTGGTGATGTCGGGCCGGCGTCGCCCCGGATCGTCCGTGGGCAGATCACGGTGTTCGAGCGCGACGTCGACGCCGGTCACCCGAGCGATCTCATGCGCGAGCTCAAGCATCGAGCGCTCGCGCGGGTTGCCGATGTTGACAGGACCCGTCACGTCGCTCCACAGCAGAGCCAGGATTCCGTCGACCAGATCGTCCACGTAGCAGAAGCTGCGCGTCTGCTCGCCGGTACCGAACACGGTCAGCGGCTGGCCGGACAGCGCTTGCTGCAAGAACGTCGACACCACGCGCCCGTCGTCTGGTCGCATCCGCGGGCCATATGTGTTGAAGATGCGAACGATCCGCACCTCGATGTCGTGCACGCGGTGGTACGCCATCGTGATGGCCTCGGCGAACCGCTTCGCCTCGTCGTACACGCCGCGAGGTCCCACGGGGTTGACGTGGCCCCAGTACTCCTCGGTTTGGGGGTGGACCTCCGGATCGCCGTAGACCTCGCTGGTGGAGGCCAACAGGAAGCGGGCGCCCTTCTCCCGCGCCAGCCCGAGGGCGTTGTGGGTGCCGAGGCTGCCGACCTTCAGGGTCTGGATGGGCAGTTCCAGATAGTCGATGGGGGATGCCGGCGACGCCATGTGGAGGATGGCGTCCACGTCACCGGGAACCCAGATGTGGTTGGTGACGTCGTGGCGGACGAAGGTGAACTGCTCGTGGTCGTAGAGATGCTCGATGTTCTCGACGCTGCCAGTGACGAGGTTGTCGACGGCGATCACTGAGTGGCCCCAGGCGAGCAAGCGATCGCAGAGGTGCGATCCGAGAAAGCCTGCGCCGCCGGTGACGACGATCCTGTCCATGTCAGGCGTCCTTCAGGACCGGCCGAGGCCCTCGTACTCGAAGCCCCGTCGGCGCATCGTGGCGGGATCGAGGAGGTTTCGGGCATCGACGAGCCGCGGGCGGGTCACCTGCTGGGCCATCTTCTCCCAGTCGAGCCAGCGAAACTCGTCCCACTCGGTGAGGATCACAACCGTCGCAGCGCCTTCGGCAGCGGTATAGGCACTGTCGTAGACCGAGATGTCGTTCACCGGGGCGTGGACAGCGGGATCGAAGGCTCGAAGGTTCGCGCCACGTTGTTGGAGGCGGGCGGCAACCTCCAGCGCCGGCGAATCACGTAGATCGTCGGTGTTGGCCTTGAAGGTGAGCCCGAGCACCGCGATCGTGACGCCGGACAGATCACCGCCGACCTGGGCCTCGACCTTGTCCGCAATGCGCTCGAACTGCTCGTCGTTGACGTCGATCACGCCGCGCAGGAGATTGAACTGGTAGCCGGCATCCTCGGCGATACGTACGAGCGCCCTCGTGTCCTTGGGAAAGCAGCTGCCGCCCCATCCAGGTCCGGGCTGGAGGAACCGATCGCCGATGCGCGGATCGGATCCCATGCCGAGCACGACGTCGTTGACATCTGCGCCCACCGCCTCGCACACAGCGGCGATGGCGTTCACGAACGAGATCTTGGTCGCGAGAAAGGAGTTCGCGGCGTACTTGATCGTCTCGGCCGAGGCCGGGTCGGTTACGATGAGGGGCGCCGTCACGCCGAGGAAGAGCGAGCTGACCCGCATCGCAGCGGACCGGTCCTCGGTCCCGATCACGATCCGGTCCGGATGCATGAAGTCGTGGACGGCGGAGCCCTCGCGGAGAAACTCCGGGTTCGACACGACCGAGACGTCGGGCCGTCCCATCGCGCGTTCCACGACGTGGGTGGAGCCGACCGGGACGGTGGACTTGTTGACCACGATCGCTTCGCTGGGAAGGTTGGGCGCGATCTCGCGGGCCGCGTCTTCGACGTAGCTCAGGTCGGCGCGCCCGTCGTCTCCCTGCGGCGTCGGGACGCACAGGTAGGCGAACTCGCAGTCGGTCGCGGCGGACGCGGCGCCCAGGACGAAGCGCAGCTTCCCGGCGTCGACGGCCTCTGCGACGATCTCGTCCAGTCCGGGCTCCAGGATGGGGATCTGCCCGGCGTTGAGCATGGCCACTTTGGCCTCATCGATGTCGGCACACACGACGTCGTGGCCCAGGTGGGCGAAACAGGCACCGGTCGTCAGACCGACGTAGCCGGTTCCGATCACCGCGATCTTGCTCATCGCCTCAGCCTCCCGCGCCCCAAGTATCCGGTGAGCGCATCGCGTGTCCTGTCGCCCGCCCGGCAGCGGAGTCAACAAAGACAGGCCGTACGGTCACCTCGCCGAGTCTAGGGACGGAATGGAGCTCGGGAGGCTCGCACCCCGGCTCAGCTACACACGCCGGCGACCTCGACCGGCGGCGCCGATGTGGCCGGTGCGGGCGCTGGCTCGGCGGTGGGGGTCTGGATGGGTGTCTCGATGGGCGCGATCGTCACGGTCGGCGGCACGACGACGCGCTGGTACCCGGTGGTGATCTCCACGTCGCCCTCGCCGAGCTCGAGCACCACCGTGTTGCCCGTGAGTTCGAGATCAGCGAGGTATGTGGGCGCAGGCGAGATGTGCGTTGCGAGCACGACGGCGGCCTCCTGGCCACCGACGCCGTAGCGGATCACCGCTTCTGCTCCCTCGGTGCTTCCGAGTCGGGCCGAGGTGTCGAATCCGAGCTCCCCCAGCGCGGCGGCCACAGCGGATCGCTGGGGTCCTGTCACCGTCACCGACACACGCTCCTCGATCACGTCGTCCCAACCGATTCCTCGGAAGACGTCGAGGATGCGCCGGTTGTCCTCTGTCAGCGGGAGGTCGAGACCGAAGGCGCCGGAACGTTCGCTGTCGGAGAACAGCAGCGTGTACCGCTCCAGCTGCGATTCGGCGTCGAAGGAGCGATACAGGCGAGCCAAATCCAGGCCGTCGCCGAACAGGCTGATGGTGTTCGACAGCGTCACGTTGTTCGCCACGATGTCGAGGAGCCGTTGGACTGTGCGCGGGCTCGACAGGGCGTCGCCGAGGGCCTGGTCGACGGCATCGAAGATGAACTGCTGCTGCCTGCTGTTGCGCTCGAGATCGTTCCAGTACCCGAGGCGGATCCAGTCACCGCCGTCGTTCTGCACGAGGAGATGCCGGGAGCGGACGTACTGCAGAGCATGCTCGCCGTCGAGACGCTGCTCACCTGCGGCGGCGGCAAAGCCCGTCCCCCCGCGGTTCGGGTCCCCGGTGTCGTCGGTGTTGCGGTCGCGGATCGGCTGTTCGAAGCACACCGACACCCCGCCGACGGCGTCGACCATCTTGCGAAACCCATCGAGATCGACCTCGACGAAGTGCTGGAGGTCCACGTCCAGGTTCTGTTCGAGGGTGTCGATCAAACGCGCCGCCCGATCCTCTGGGGTTTCGTCGATGTTGTAGGCGCTGTTGACCCTCATGGTGCGGCCGGTTCCGGCGACGGTCACCCACAGGTCTCGAGGGATCGATACGACAGCCGCGGTGCCATCGGGCCGCAACCGCAGGATCATGATCGTGTCGGCGAGGTGGTTCTCGGACTCCTCTTCGCGGTCGCTCAAGATGTCGTCGCCGTCCTCGACACCCTCGACACTGTCCGAGCCGACGAGCAGGTAGTTCTCGGCAGGCCGATCGGGTCGATGGATGGCGAGATCGTCGAAGCCCGGCTCAGCCGGCTCGTCTTCGGGGCTGGCCGGCAGGCCGCTGGGCTCGGAATCCGCGTCGGCGATGATGTCCGCCGCGGTGATGGGAGCGTCGGTGGGAGCGGTGAGCGACGCAGCGACATCGATCCGATCGACGCGTGTGAGCGACCACACCACGTACCCCACCACGAGCGTGGCGAGCCCGAACAGGCAGGTCAGGGAGCCCAGAACGGTGAGAAGCGCGCGCTCACGCCCATGGCGCGTTCGGCGTGGCCGGACCCTCTGCATCGCCTGGCACGGTACCCGAGAGCCCAGGGGCTCGAGCATCGCTCGGGGCGATCGCCCGCTCCAGTGCGTGACGCTTCAACGGGGAGAGCGAGCTGATGTCCATTCGAGCCGATTCGGCGCCCTGGCCGTCGAGCACCAACGCGTCTTCGTCCAGCCGTGCGGTCGCCCATCGCCCTGCGCTCCCAAGTCGCGGTGACCAGCGTTGAATGACGGCCGATGAGCCGAACGGCGACAGCGTCGGCACCGCTTCGAGCGGGCGTCGCAGCAACGCTCGGGCGACGCGCCTCCAGCTCGCTCCCGCGACGGCTGCCCGCGCCTCGAGCCCGAGCCGGTCGACCTCGTCCGGCCGACGCCGCAGATTCGCGACAGCGGCATCCAGATCTGCCGGCGTAGCAACCAGAACGCCATCGGTCCGAGGGCGGATGCAGTCGCGCAGGACCGCGTCATCCCTGAGCCCCACGACGACGATCTCGAGGGCCATTGCTTCGCGGATCTCTCGGACACCACGCGGAGGATCGACGACGAGGATGCGCGCGGGGTCGATCGGTTTGCTGGGTTCGACCGCGAGCAGCTCGACAGACACCGGAAACGGCGCGCACACCCGCGGGCCGTTGGCTCGGAGCTGAGACCGGATCGCGACGACATCGCGAGCCCCGGTGACACCCGCGGTGACGTAGCGGCGGGTGTCGGGGTGCCGGGGCGCCGGCCCATCGTCGACCGACAGCACCACGTCGCAGTCCGCGGCGTTCCCGTCCTTCCAGGGCTCCAGCACGACGAGCTCGATGTCTGCCCGCCCGCGAAGCGCTGCCAACAGCCCGGTGTGGAGTTCGTGCTCGACGATCCCGACGCGCTGCGTCACGAGTCGCGTTCGGTGATCTGCCCGCCCGACAGCAGGTCGAGCCGCGCGGTGAGCCGCCGAACATCGCGCTGCAACTCCTCGATCGCTGCGCCGAGGTCGTCGACGAGCTCCTCATCACCAGCTGTGACCAACTCGAGGCGCTCGATCGCATTGTTGGTGAGCTCGACGCGGGCGCCATTTCGCTCCATTTCGACTCTGACGTTGTCGACCGCGGCGGCCACCTCGGCCGCAGCGGCGGCGGCCAGCGCTGGTCCGGAGCGCAGCCGGGCCAGCCGACCCGCGGATGCGACCTGTTCGGTGAGCTCGCGCGCGGTACGCAGGTGGGCGTCGGCCGCGTGAAGTCCGGGGCCGGAGCCGTCGTCTTCCGTATCGGTGTCTGTGGTCACCACTGTCCCCTTCCGGCGAGCGCGATTTCGCTCCACGGACGACGTCGAGGTGAGGCCGTCGCCGCAATTCCGGCCCTGAGCAACGCGCCCTCGATCCCCTCGGGTGAGCAGAACTCTGCGATCGGATGATGCGTGTGCAGACCCTCTGTGGCCTCGTTGACATCGGCGGCGACGATCACGTGAAACGGGCCCGAGAGCAGCGCAGCCTCCGCGAGACCGGTCGCCGTCACGATGGCCAGGTGCAGCACCGCGCGCGGGTCCAGATCTTCGGAGGTCACCGGCCCGACCACGAGGACGGTGCCGTGGCTGCGACGGGTCGCGGCCTCGGCTGCGAGCTCGGGCGACTCGGAGGCTGACCGGTTGAGCCACCGCCAACGGCGTTCGGCGCGCCGGTGGTTGCGGCGCGAGAGCCGGGAGGCGAGCTCAGAGCCGAAGGAGCCGCCGACATCGTGGCGGATCACCGAATCCGGACAACACACGACCGAGCGACCCGTGGCAGCTGCGAGGCAGGACAGATCGACGTCCTCGTAGTACCCGAGGCCGTACGCAGGGTCGAAACCTCCGACGCGTTCGAACCAGTGGCGGCGAAACGCCCAGCACGAGGCCGAGGCATGAGTCACCACCCGCCGAGCCGACGCGTGGGCCGACGTGTCAGTCCGAGCCGGATCCGCGTCGATGAGGTGCACATGTCCGTCTCTCGTGATGCTCGCGCCCGCCTCGATCGTCTCGCCGCCGTCGTCGACCGTGCGGGGCGCGGCGATCGCCACGGAGGGTTCGTCGAGCGCCCGCAGGAGCGGTTCGAGCCAGCCTGACGTGACCGCGACGTCGGAGTTGAGCAGCACCACCCGCCGTGCCGAACTGTTGGCGACCCCGAGGTTGGCGCCGCCCCCGTACCCCAGGTTGTCACCGGCGCGCACCACACGAGCACCAGGGTGTGACTCCTCGATGTCGTCGGCGAGTCCATCTGGCGAGTCGTTGTCGACCACCACGACCTCATGGGCCTGAGGTGTGTGCGCTGCGATGGAGCGGAGAAGACGGTCGACCAGCTCGGTGCCGCCGTAGGCGACGATCACGAGCGAGGCGACGGGTTCAGCCATCGGCTCTTCCCCGATCCATCATCGCGGCAAGGTCGCGGTCGTAGCGGCTGCGCAGCGCGTCGTGGGCCGCCCGCACGCGGCTGAGTTCGGCGTTCTGCTCGGCGAGCCACACGCGTACGCGTGACGGCTGGCGTGCCATCAGCCCCGACAACACCCGATCGACTTCGTGCGCGCCCCACGCGAGCGCGGCGTTGATGAGTTCGAGCCCGTGACCGGCCTCCCCCGCGCGTACGACGTCGGCCAGGGCCCGCCCAGCGGCGGTCGTACCCGACAGCCGCTGGCAGTCGAGAGCGATCCCAGCGAGCGCCCAGCCGCTCAATTGGGCGAGCTCCCGGCGCTGACCGTCGTCGTCGAACTCGAACCAACGACCGGCGTCGTCCTCGGTGATCGGGCTGCCGCTGACGGTCGCGCTCGTCCGCGCGGCGCGACTGACGAGAGGGTCGCGGCGGTCCGCCAACACGCCCAGCGCGATCGGCGCTGCCTCCACGACCGCATCGATGGTCGCCACTTCGTCGTGGGCCACAACCCGTCCGAACGGCGCGACGCGCGTCAACACCTGCTGGGCCGCCACCGCCAACACCCGATCGGTCGCTTCGTCACCCGGGACGCGCACCTCCAGCCGCAGCGGCTGTTCGAGCGGCGCGAGCACGATCACCTCAGTCCGCGATGCGGTCGACCACGGCTCCGAGCGACTCGCGGAAGTCCGGTGCACCACGCAGTCCCCACAGCCGCAGGCCCATGTTGTCGAGCACGGAGTTCGCCGGCCGGGGAGCGGGCCGCGGCGGGTCCAGTTCGGCGGTAGCGATCGCGCTGACCTGGTCGGGGTCGCGGCCGAGCACTTCGAGGATCTCCCGAACGAACTGGTACCAGCTCACCGCGCCCTGGTTGGTCACGTGGAAGACACCGTGCGCCTCGGCTTCCACGAGCCGGCCGATCACCTCCGCGACGTCGGGCGTGAACGACGGGTGGCCGACCTGGTCATCGACGAAGTTCATCTCGGTCCCGCGACGTGCCAGACCGACGATGGTCTTCAAGATGTTGTTGCCGTGAGGGCCGCACAGCCACGACGTACGGACGACGAGGTCACAGCGGCGCATCGCCAGTTCGCCGCCGTACTTGGAGCGCCCGTAGCTCGACATGGGGTTGGGCGTGTCCCACTCGTGATAGGGCCGAGCGAGCCCACCGTCGAACACGTAGTCGGTGGAGATCTGAACGACCCGCGCTTCCACCGACTCAGCTGCGGCCACCAGGTACGCCGGACCGAGGCTGTTGACGGCGTGGGCGGCGTCCACCTCGGTCTCGCAGGCGTCGACGGCCGTGAAAGCTGCCGCGTTGATGATCACCTGCGGCCGGAGCGCCTCGACCGCCTCGCGCACCGCGTCCCTGTCGGTGATGTCGAGCGCTGCGCGGCTCACAACCGTTGCGGCGGGGAAGACACAGCGGAGGTCGGTCGCGAGCTGTCCGTCGCCCCCGGTGATGAGGACCTTGGGGTTGCTCACTCGGCTGCCTCGACGAGCGCCTCGCTGAGCGACGGGTAGACGAACAGGCTCTCGTGGATGTCCTGCACCTTGAGGTTGGCGCTCACCGCAAGGGCGATCACCGAGATGAGCTCGGCGGCGTGTCGCCCCACGATCGAACCGCCGAGAACGTGACCGGTGTTCGGGTCCGACACCACCTTCACGAAGCCACGCGGGTCGTCGTTGATCAGCGCCTTGGCGTTGGCGCTGAAGGGCACCTTGGTCACCCGGATCTTGCGGCCCGTGGCGAATGCTTCGGCCTCTGCGAGACCGACGTCGGCGATCTCGGGCTCGGTGAAGATCGCCGAGGCGGCCTTGTCGTAGTCCAGGTGGCGGTGGGGCCGACCCTCGTGCAGCCCCATCAGGTGCTCGGCGATCTTGAGGCCCTGCATCGACGCGACCGACGAGAGCGGAAGCATCCCAGACAGATCCCCCGCCACATAGATGTGTGGAACCGCCGTGCGCAGGTTGTGGTCGACGTCGATGTAGCCCCAGTCGTTCGCCGCGAGACCCGCGGCCTCGAGCCCCAGGTTCTCCGAGTTGGGAATCGAGCCGATCGCCAGGAGTGCGTGGCTACCGACCGCGACGCGAGCGTCCGAGCAGTGCACCTCGACCCGATCGCCCGATCGAACGATGTCGGTGGCCCGCGCCCCCTTGTAGAGCTCAACGCCTCTGTCGAGGAAGGTCTGCTCGAGCACGGCCGCGGCTTCGGGGTCCTTCTGGGGCAGCACCTGCTGGCGGCTGACGATGAGAGTGACCTGCGAGCCGAGCGAGCTGAACATGTGCACGAACTCGACGCCGGTCACGCCCGATCCCACCACCACCAGATGTTCGGGGATCTCGTCCGGCGGATAGGCGTCGCGTGTCACGAGCACCCGCTCGCCGTCTACGTGGGCCCAATCGGGGATCCGCGGTCGGCTGCCGGTCGCGAGCACGATGGCGTCGGCGTCGAAGAACAGCTCGCCGTCGTCGGTGCTGGCCTTGACCCGGTTGGTCCCCACGAGCTCGCCGGTGCCCCGGACGATCTGCACGCCCTGGCTGTTCAGCAGTTCGGACACCGAGCTCTCGAGCCGGTTCATGATGCTGTCGATGCGCTCGCGGAGGTGCTCCGCCTCGATCCCCGTCTCGACCTTCGCCAACCCCATGCCGTCGAGACGGCGCGCGAACGAGAGCGCACCACCGGTCGCGATCATCGACTTGGACGGAACGCAGTCGAGAAGATGGGCCGAGCCACCGATCACGTCACGCTCGATCAGCGTGACCTCGGCGCCAAAGCGCGCCGCATAGGTGGCCGCGTCGTGTCCTGCGGGGCCACCGCCCACCACGACAACGCGCTTGGGTGTCATGCCGGCCGAGGGTACAAGGCGAGCTGAGTCCATCGGGTCAGGCCCGCTGCCGGGAGTGGCCGATCAGGACACTGTGGGAGCACAGAGGTCGTCGAGCTCGACGATCTCGATGCGATCCGCGTTCTCGAGAGTGACCTCGTTGTCCGGATCCTCACGGAGCTTGAACTCGCGGAACGACATCTCCAGCGAATCGAACGCCAGGATGCGCCCGCGGAGGGAATCGCCGAGACCCAGGATGAGCTTGATCGTCTCCAGCGCCTGGATCGAGCCGACGATCCCCGGAAGCACGCCCAGGACCCCCGCTTCGGCGCACGACGGTGCGAGCTCGGCGGGCGGCGGGACCGGGATGTAGTCGCGGTACGTAGGGCCATCGTGCGGATCGAAGACCGTGACCTGGCCCTCGAAGCGGAAGATCGAACCGTGCACGACGGGGATCCCCAACTTCACGGACGCATCATTGAGCAGGTACCGGCTGGGGAAGTTGTCCGCCCCATCCACGACCACGTCCCAGCCTTCGAGGATGTCGAGAATGTTGTCTGCACCGAGACGCGTGTCGTAGGTGACGACGTCGACGTCGGGGTTGAGCAGGGTGAGGGTCTTCTTCGCCGAATCGACCTTTCGATCGCCGACCCGATCGAGGTTGTGCAGGACCTGCCGTTGGAGATTCGACTCATCGACGACGTCCATGTCGATGATGCCGATCGTGCCCACCCCCGCCGCGGCGAGGTAGAGCGCTGCGGGCGAGCCGAGGCCGCCCGCTCCGAGCATCAGCACCTTGGCGTCGAGAAGCTTCTGCTGTCCCTCCTCGCCGACCTCGGGGAGCAGCAGGTGTCGCTGATAGCGGTTGCGCTGCTCGGGCAAGAGAGTGCGGGGCGTGACCCAGTGGCGACCGTCGTCCTTCCACTTCCCGAAGCCGCCGTCCATCGAGACGACATCGGTGTAGCCGAGTTCCTCGAGCGTCTTGGCGGCGAACGCCGACCGCACCCCGCCGGCGCAGTAGATGATGATCGGCGCGTCGCGGTCGGCCACCCGGTTCTCGATCTGGCTCTCCAGGTGACCGCGAGGGATGTGGATTGCGTTCTCGAGCGCTCCCTGCTCGTACTCGTCGGGCTCGCGAACGTCGAGGACGATCGGGTCGCCTGCGGCGATCATCTCCTCGGCGCCCGCGGTGTCGACCTCGCGGATCTCGCTCTTGGTGGAGCTCAGCAGCTCTCGAAAGGTGGCCATGGTTTCGTCCTCCGCGGTCTCGTCAGCCGGGACCGAGTAAACCCTACCAACTCAGTCGGGTATTCCGGAAAAGCGAGCACGATCGAGCGGATCCTGGCTCCTGCCTGTCACGCGCGATCAATGCCGGGTCCCTCGGTTCGCGGTGAGTGCGGGCTCTAGTCACACGTCTCCCGATACGGCTCGCCGTCGGGTAGGTGGGTCAACCATTCATCTTCCGTGAGTGGCCGTGTGGCGAGTTCGCAGGCCAGCTCTATGGCGTTGGCAGGGTCGAGTGCCCAGGATGCCGGTACCGCCCACGGGGCGTCGGATGGGGTACTTGCGTAGAGGATTTTGCCGCCCAGCCCCAGGCGACCGTTCGTTGCGTAGGACATCTTGAAGAGGTCGAGTCCGGTTGGTCGGTCCCAGACCACCACCTCGCTCGCCGTCGATGCCGCGAAGCGCTGTGCGGCTATGTCGATGCGAGTTATTGGTGAGGTTTGGGCGAGGTAGCTGGCGGAGACCTCCATGGTGTCGGTGTTGAGTTCGTGGATCGCACCGCTCGCGGTTCCGAGAAGGATGGTGTTGTCGTCGATTCGCGCGACTGCTGACGCGGCCAGGCCGGTTGTCGGCTTTGCCTCGGTGAGCTCCATGTTGGCGAGGTGCCAAGTTGTGAGGTCTCCGTTGTCGTGGCTGCTGAGGATCTGCTCGCCGGTTGTGAAGACGAGCGATGAGATGCGTCGTTCGGATGAGGCAGATTCTCCAGCTCGGAGCGTGGCGCCAGTATCGATGTCGATCACCAGCATCTGACCGCCACCTTGCCCAACTGCGACGAACTGCCCGTCGGGGCTGAATGCGATGGGTAGGTGGGCTCCGTCGGACGTCACGGTGGTGGCAACTGCTTCGGACATCGACGGTAGGCCGATGAGACGGACGGCTCCGCGGCATCGATTGAAGGGGAAGCTGGTACAGGGCTCGCCGGTGGTTCCGACGGCGAGGAGGTCGCCGCGGGGTGAGATCTCGGCCCCCAGAATCACACCCAGGTTGAGCGACCCAATGTTGTTCGAAAGGTGGTCCGTCACGGTGAGGTGGCCGGCGGTGGAGCCATGGATGATCAGGTCCTCGGTCGTCGTGATGCTTCCAGGACCGAGCTCCTCGAGGAGTTCGGCGGATTTGCCGCGTAGATCCCAGTCCCAGGTAGTCAGCTCTGTCCCGGCGACAACGGTGAATCCGGACGCTTCGGGCCTGAGCGAGATGTGGCTGATTGGACTGCTCGTGAGCTGCACGGGTCGGCGGACCACGGTGCCGCCGATGGAGTCCACGACCGCGAGGTGACCCTGACTGGTTCCGACTGCGACGAGCCCGTCGGTGCCAAACGTGGCCATGAAGGTGATGCGGCCGGCGCCCAGGTCTGTTTGGGGCATCGTGGGGACCAACGGGTCGAACGTTTCCCTGTGCTGTGCTTCGCTGTCGCCGTAGATGGGCTCGCCGTAGTACTGCTCGAGGTTCACGACTCGAGTCACCGAGATGGTGCCCTGCGCGGTGCCGTTGACAAAGCCAGATCCATCCGCGGTGAGGATGGCGGCGCTGGAGCCGTAGTCGCGAAGCTCGGAGGGAATCGGGGTCCCGTCGCTGCGAAAGAGGCTGCCCCCGGCGAATCTTCCCTTGATACGAACTCCGCGCCCGTCGAGGGTGCTGTGAGACCACACTCGGTCACTGCCCTGGAGAACGGTTCCATCGTCGCCGACGATCACCTCTTCGGCACCTCGCTTCGCAAGGTTTCCCAGCCGTTCTTCGCTGCCGTCTTCGACGTTCCAGAGGGTGGCTCGTGCCTTCCCGCTCCCGAGAAGGCCGCTGGTCTCACCTCCGGATGGCGCGGCGCCGATGCCAACCCATCGTCCGTCCGGTGAGATCGAGATGCTCACAATGCCCGTTCCAGCATTCTCTGCGAGGACAAGACGTTCGCCGCTCACTTCTCCGGTCTCCACCCGGCCGGTGGTGCGGTCAGCTACGGCCCAAGCGGTGGCATCCGAGGACACGGCGAGGACGGGCTCGCTCCAGTCACCGGCGACGCGCAACACCAGCACGCTGCTTTCCGGCTGAGTGATCTCGAGGACACCGGATCGGATCACGGCGACGTGGCCGGTGTCGCGAGCCAGTGCAACGGCGTCGAAATCCCCGAGATCTTCTACGAATCGTGGCGCAGGGGATTCGACAACGGCACGCAGAAGACTGCGTTCCGAATCGGCGTCTGGTCGCAGGCGAAAGCCTTCGATCGCGAGGAGCAGTTTGAGTGATCGATCTCGGTTCGACAGATTGGCTGTGGTGACGATCAGACGATCGAGGGCTGATGAGTGTGCACGTGCCTCAGCTACCTCTCGCTCGGACCGAGCCGCACTCGCACGGTCGAGCGCCACGAGACCCGCGACCGCTGCGACTGCGAGGAGTGCGACCGCGGCCCCCAGGAGTGCTCGCAGTCGGCGGTTTGTGCGTCGTTGGTCGGTGCGTTCGCGTTGGTCTTCGTTGGTGGACGCTGTGATGTAGTCGGTTTCGAGTGGGGTGAGGCTGGTGCTGGTGGCTCGGAGCTGGGCGGCGGAGTCGAGGCGGGCACCGCGGTAGAGGTCGGCGGTGTCGCGGCCGCGTTGGTCCCAGGCGTGT
Organism: uncultured Acidimicrobiales bacterium; assembly: GCA_964629575.1. GTDB lineage: Bacteria > Actinomycetota > Acidimicrobiia > Acidimicrobiales > Poriferisodalaceae > JAYPWI01. The sequence continues at coordinate 39,253 of CAZVUM010000047.1, forward strand.
GCGGCTTGGGTGAGGTGGGTGAGGGCGCGGAGGGTGTCGCGGTCGTCGTTGATCCAGCCCCGCAGCCGGGGCCATTCGCGGATCAACGCCTCGTGGGCGACTTCGATTGTGGGGGTGCGGGTGTGGGGGTTGCGATCGAACGACAGCAGGCGGGCTGTCCCGTAAGTATCGAGCACGGTTTGGGTGGGCTGGTCAGCTGCGAGTTCGGTCTGGTCGATGCGGCGGCGAGTGTCTTCGGTGCCTTCGCCGAGATTGACCAGCCGGCCGAAGACCCGACGAGCCGCGGCTTGGGCGTCGGGTCCGAGTGATTGGTAGAGGTCTTCGGCTCTTGTGGCGAGTGCGCCGCTGATGCCACCGAGCTGGTCATAGGCGTCCTCGGCGATGGTGCGGCCGGCGCGAGCCTCGAAGAGCTCGGTCAGCGTGTATTGCAGGAGGGGGAGCGAGCCGGGTGCGCCGTGCACGTCGGTGATCAGTCGGGTCACCAACGCCGGCTCGAAAGAGACCCCAACCGTTTGGGCGGGCAGGGTGATGGCGTCGGTGAGCTCGACTTGGTTCATCGGCGGCACCAGCTTCGATCCGTGTTGGACGAGCTCGCCGATGGTGGGGTGTGACAGTGGGCCGTCGAAGAAGTCGGCCCGCACCGTCGCCACCACTCGCAGTTGGGAGTCGGGTTCGTTGATGGCCGTGACGAGCGCGTCGAGGAACCGGTTCCGGGTCTCGTCGTCCGTGAGGGTGAAGAGTTCCTCGAACTGATCCAAGACCAACACGAGTTGGTCGTCCTCGGGAAGAGCCTGAAGGAGCGCTCGAGTCAGCCCGCGCTCTGACCCTTCCAACAGTGCCAACAGCTGGGGCGGCGCCGTGGTCGCCACCCTGAACAAGCCGGCTTCGAGCTGCTCGAACGGTCGAGGACCGGGCGTGATCGCGGTGAAGAACCAGTTCTGAGAGTCGGTGACGGCTCCGGCGCGAAGGCGTGGCAACAGGCCAGCGCGCACGACCGAGGACTTGCCTGACCCAGACGCGCCGACCACGGTCACGAACCGATGCTCAGCGACCGCTTCCACCAGTTCGCTCGTCAGTTCGTCGCGGCCGTAGAAACCGCCGGCGTCCGCCTCGCCGAATGCCAGTAGACCGCGGTACGGGTTCGGGATCTCCACATCGGCCCGCACCTCGGTGGACCGGGCACCGGCAGGGGCGCCATTACCAGCCAAGGGCGTCATGGCCGGTGCGGCGATTGCCGCCGCCGAAAGGAACGCGTTCGCGAAGTCCACCACCGACGCCTGACGCTGATCAGGAGCCGGCGAAGTGGCTTGGGCTAGCACCTCTGACAGCTGGGCGGGCAGGTCCTGACGCAGCGCAGCCAGCGATGCCGGCGCCGCTGTCGCCTTCACCCGGAGAAGCTCTTCAACGGAGTCAGCCACCACCGGTGGCTGACCGGCCAACAACTCGAACACAACAACGGCCAATGAATAGAGATCCGAACGGCCATCGATCGCGCCGCCCACCACCTGCTCGGGTGCCACATACAGCGGGGACCCCACCGACGCCGCCGCACCTGCAGTGGTCTCGACATCGATAGCGATCCCGAAGTCCGTCAGATACGTGTCCCCGCGCTCGTCCAGCAAGATGTTCGATGGCTTCACATCACGATGCAGCACCCCGACGTCATGAGCCGCCGCCAAGGCACCACCTACTTGCTCCACCAGGCCGGTGACCAACCGAAGATCGGCTTCGCCCCGTCGAAGTGCCTGTTCGGCTGTGCCGCCACGGATGTAGCGCATGACGAGGAAGGCGCCGCCGGGTTCGCGCCAGTAGTCGTACAGCGGCACGATGTGCGGGTGTTCCAGGCGGGCCACGATCTGGGCCTCGGCCTCGAACCGGCGGATGAACTCTGGGTCATCGGCCAGCCCGGCTCGAACCACCTTGACCGCCACCTCGCGTCCCACCGAGGGTTGGGTCGCTCGATAGACAGCGCCAAACGAGCCCTCAGCGATCAACTCGCCGAGCTCGACACCACGCACACCCACAACCGACATAACACCCCCTCCCCGGCAAACAGTGCTGGACTGAACCTAGAAGCCACCAAGCCGGCCTGTCTGCGGAAAGATCCGCACAACCCGCCGTATCGCTCAACACCCCGGCGGCGACCGTCCACCCGCAACCCGATGGGAGCGGATGGATCTACAGGCGAGCCGTGTTTCGGATGGCCACGGCACTTTTCTTGTATTTCTGTCCCTTTCAGGTTGTGGTAGAACACATGTTCGGTAATCTGGAAGTGTGCGGAACGACGAGGTGGAGACCGGG
>CAZVUM010000048.1:0-12219 GCA_964629575.1 uncultured Acidimicrobiales bacterium
GGTGGCGCTGATCACCTTGGCCGGAAAGCCGCGAACGGGAGGCGCGCCCCCAGGCGGAAGCCAGCGCGGGGGCGGCGCACCCGAGGCAGCCTTCGAGAACCAGTTCGGCATGTCGGTTCCCGGCGGGTACGCCCTGGCCGCCCAGCGGCACATGTACGAATTCGGGACGACGTCCGAACAGCTCGCCGAGGTGAAGGTCGCTGCGTCGATCCACGCTTCGCACAACCCGCATGCGTTTCTTCCCGATGCGGTCTCGGTCGAGGAGGTGCTCGCATCGCCGGTCGTCTCGGACCCGCTCCACCGTCTCGATTGCTGTGTGATCACCGACGGTGGGGGCGCGGTGGTTCTGGTGGCACCGGAGGTGGCGGCGACGCTCGATCGGCACTGCGTCCCCGTTCTCGGAACCGGAACCGCGGTGAAGCACACCAACAACGGTCGCATCGACCTCACCCACACAGGCGCAGTGCGATCCGGTCCTCTCGCCTTCGCAGAGGCCGGGCTGACGCCCGCGGACATCCAGTACGCGTCGATCTACGACAGCTTCACCATCACGGTGCTCATCACGCTCGAGGACCTCGGCTTCTGCGAGAAGGGCGAGGGTGGTCGCTTCGTGTCCGACGGCAACCTGCAGGCGCCCTTCGGGGGGCTGCCCTTCAACACCGACGGCGGGGGGCTCTGCAACAACCACCCGGCCAATCGAGGCGGCATGACCAAGGTCGTCGAGGCCGTTCGCCAGGTGCGGGGCGAGGCCCACGAGGCAGTGCAGGTGCCGGATTGCGAACTGGCCCTGGCCCATGGCACCGGCGGAAGTCTCGCAACCCGCATGGGAAGTTCGACGCTGATCCTCGGGAGGTCGCTGTGACACTGCCCACCCCGTCCTCGTATCCCAACCCCGAGACGCAGGGTTTCTGGCACGCCACGACCGAGGACCGGCTGCTGTTACCGCGGTGCACCGCGTGCGAGTTCGTCATCTGGTACCCGCGCGAGCACTGCTCGGAGTGCGGGTCGAGCGATGTCGAGTGGTTCGAGGCCTCGGGTACCGGGAGCGTGTACAGCTTCTCGGTGACCCGCCGCATGCCGGGTCGCTGGGGCAAGGCGGCGCCGTTCGTTCTCGCCTACGTCGAGCTCGACGAAGGGCCACGCCTGCTCACCAACGTGGTCGACTGCGACCCCGAAACGGTGTCGATCGGCCAACGCGTCGAACTGGTGTGGCACGAGACCGAGGACGGCCCCAAGCTCCCGAGGTTCCGCCCGGTCGACTGATGAGGACGGGCAAGTTGAGCAACCTGGTGTCAGGCACCATGTTGCTCAACTTCGGTGTTGCTCGCTCACCGCGCGGGCGAGATATTCGACGTATGCGGCAATGGCGTGATCGCTGAAGTGATCGATCTTTCGCTGCTTGAGGCCCTTGCGGAAACCCGCCCATTGGTCCTTCAGCCGCTGGCGCCGTGACAGCCGGGGACGCACCCGGCCCTCGTGATCGAGGTACATCCGCTCACCACGGTGCCTGTAGCGAAGCCAGGTGGGGGGAACCTTCGTGACGACGTCGTTGTTGTTCACCCAGCGCACGTGGGGCACGTTGTTGTGCGCCACGTACCGCACGTTGCCGACCCGCGGACTCCCGTATGTGTAGACCTCCATCGGCCAGGCAGGGATGTCCGCGAGGCGACAGCGCCCGGCGAGGATCTGGGTCATCGCACCGCCCAGCGAATGGCCGGTGAACCAGAGGGTCCGCTCGTCGGGTTCTTTCAGTTCTTCCTCGACGAAGGGCCAGATGTCGTCGGCTTCGCGCTTGAAGCCGCGGTGAACGCGGCCGATTGTCTCGGCGAGGTCGGTGAGGGCGTTGGCGTCGGCCTTGATGTCGTTCCACTCGTTGGGCTCGGTCCCACGACACGCGACGATGCGATCGTGCTCGGTTTCGAAGAAGTACGCCTGAGCGCCATCACGCTCGATGTACACCGCTTCTTCGAGACCGAGTTCGGTCGCTGCGAGCTTCGCCTGTTCCTCGTTGAGGTACGAGATCATCGAGACCTCGGCGAAGAGAAGCGACCGGCCCAGCCGGTCCATGTCCGAGATCGGCCCGGTCACCCGGCTGTCGAGATCGAAGTCGGTGGCCGCGCGGCCCGAGATGGGAGGTGTGTTGTTGTCCCCAGGCACTGCAACATTCAACCACCGCCCGGCCAACGGCGACATCCGCGATGCTGGACGGGTGAATCGCACAACCTTCCGCACGGACGACCTGGACCCCACCGAGCGCTACAAGCTGACGACCGGCTTGGTCATCCCCCGACCGATTGGGTGGATCGGCTCATACGGGAGTGACCGTATCGCCAACTTGGCGCCGTACTCCTTCTTCAACGCGGTCGCCAGCAACCCGCCCGTCGTGCTGTTCTCATCGGGCGTCGCCGGCGGGCGGGTCAAAGACAGCCTCGCCAATGTGCGTCGAACCGGCGTGTTCACGGCCAACCTCGTCGACCATTCCCTGTCGGTCGAGATGAACATCACAGCCGCCGAAGTCGCCCCCGACGTCGACGAGTTCGAGAAGGCGGGACTGACCGCTCAGGACTTCGGTTCGGTCGAGGCACCCGGGGTGGCCGAAGCCAAGGCCGTTCTCGAATGCCGAGTGGTGGAAGAGGTGGCATTCGGCGAGGGCGATCCGCGCCACGTCGTGACGTTCGGCGAGGTGGTGGCGTTCCACGTTGCAGACGACATCCTCGACGGAACCCGCGTCGATGCCGCTGCTCTCGACGCGGTGGGCCGCCGCTCGGGGATGGGCTACGCCACCACCCGCGAGCAGTTCAGCCTCGATCGCCCCTGACCTGGTGCCTGGCACTTAACGTTACGGTTCGTAACACAAAGTGCCAGGCACCTAGATCAAGGCACCTAGATGGGGGTGCCGTCGGGGGCCAGGTAGTCGCGGTGGATGTGGCCGTCGGCGACCAGGGCGTCCCACTCGTCGTCGGTCAGGCCGAGCAGGCCCTGGTAGACCTCCTCGTTGTGCCCGCCGAGTACAGGAAGCGCCTCGAAACGCAGGTCGGGCCCATCCCAGCGGAACACGTGCTTCGCATGCTCGTGCGAGCCGGTCTCCTCGCTGCCGTTGAATCCGAAGAGATCGCGCTCACGAAAGTGCGGCTCGGCGAGCGCTTCGAGCTCGTGCAACACCGGGGCCGACGCGATCCCGACAGCCTGCAGGGCATCAGCGACCTCTGCTGGGCGCTGGTCCCGAGTCCACTCCGCCAGCTTCTCGTCGATGAGGTCGTGCGCATCGCGGCGAGCCTCGACGCTGTCCATCGCAGCCGTCGCCCACTCCGGGTCCCCCAGGAGCGATCGAAGGGCCCGCCATTCGCCGCCCGACGTGACGGACAGGACCACCCACTGGTCGTCGCCGGCGCACGGGTAGCACCCCTGCGGCGCGTACACGCGATGCCGATTGCCGAGTGGCTGGTGCTCGACTCCGGTTCGCTCCGCGTCGAGGAGCAACTCACCGATGTGGTTGAGCATGTTCTCCGACTGCGAGAGCTCGACCAGCTCACCCGCACCCGTTCGTTCACGGCGCCGGAGGGCGGCGAGCGCGGCAAAAGCGCCCGCCGAACCGGACGCTGCGTCCATGTGGAAGACCGCTTCGTTCTCGCTCAGGTCCGAATCCCGGTAGCCGCGGATCGCACCGAGCCCGCAGAGGGCTTCGAAGTTGACCCCGAACCCCAGGTACGACCGATACGGACCCGTGAGGCCCACCGACGGCATGCGGATCAGGATCAGGCGTGGATTGCGCGCCCGAAGCTCGTCCCATCCGATTCCGAGCTTGTCGATCAGGTCGACCGAGTTGTTCTCGATCATCACGTCGCACTGTTCGGCGAGACGAAGAAGCGTCTCGCGACCGAGCTCCTTGCGAAGGTCGAGCGTCACGGACCTCTTGTTTCGGGCGTGAGCGTTGAACAGCGCCATGCGGTTCCACGGGCGATCGCCCGGCTCGCCATCGGGGTACCCACCGAAGATCCCGCCGATCTCGGTTATCAGCTCCTTCGGCGGTCGTGGCAGAACGCCCCGAGTCGCCGACGGAAAGATCCACGGGTTGTCGACCCTGACGATGTCCGCGCCGAGGTCGCCCAAGAGCTGGGTGGCGTATGGACCCGCCCACACCACGGTCATGTCGAGCACGCGCACCCCGCTGAGGGGAAGCTCCCGCGCACCATCGCCATCGCCATCGCCGCCGCCATCGCCGCCGGCCGACCGGGTCCTCGGTTGCTCCTCCCCCAGCTCGGCCGTGTGCTGACCGAGCGTCGGGGCAGGCCGTCGAAGCTTCCAGCCGTCGTCCATCCGGATCGGCGGGCCGGCCTGCCTGGTCGTTCCGCCGATGGGGTGCTCGACGTCGACGAAGAACCCGCGCTCGTCGAAGTGCTTGTCGGTGAGGAGATCCACCGGTCTGTTGACAGCAGTGACCGGCCAACCCTTCTCCTGGGCCTCTTCCATCGCCTCCTGGCGACCCCGGGTCACGGTCCACTGGAGCAGCTGAGCGTCGGCAACGTCGGGATGCGTCTCACTGAACAACCACATCGGGTCGTCGAAGAGTGCGGCCATCTCGGGGTCGTTCAGCACCTCGAGCATGCGCGGGATCCAGTTCATGAGCGTGCTCACCTGAACGTGTCCGTCCGCCGTCGGCCGGCACCCGCCGGGCAGCGGCGACACGTTGTAACCGCCCTGTCGCGGCGCGTCCTCGCCGCGATACGAGGCGTAGAGGAGGTAGGTCATCCGCCGATCGATCGAGCCGATCTGGGTCTCGACGTTGCTGAGGTCGACGTGCACCCCGTCGCCGTACCGATCGACGAGGGCAAGCCCCGCGAGCGCTGCTACCGCACCGATGGTGCCGCACTGGTAGTGGCCCAACTCGCCGCCCATCTTGAGGGGCTCGCGCTCGGGAGCACCTGACGCCGACATGGGTCCACCCATGGCGTAGTGCACGATCTCGGCCCCCTTCCGCCCGGCAAGGGGGCCGGTGAGGCCGAACGACGTGAGGGTCACCACCACCAGACCCGGGTGACCCCGACGAAGCGCATCCGGGTCGGGCTTCGGATGAGACTGAAGAACGACGTCAGCGCCGGCGATCAGCTTCGAGACCACCGCGTCATCGGGTTCGCCGACTACCGATCGCTTGTTGGTGTTGAGATGGAGGTGAAGTGCCCCGAGTTCGAGTTCCTCCGCATCGGTGGGAAACGGGCCGAGCGCCCGAACGCTGTCGCCATCGCCTGGCTCGACCTTCACGACGTCGGCTCCGTAGTCGGCGAGCAACTTTCCCGAATAGGACCCCGCGATCCCCTCGGCGAGCTCGACGACGCGGATTCCCTCGAGTGGTTGCGACATGGGCCGAAACGTAGCTCCGGGGCCACCATGCCCCAAGCCGCTGTTCTCAGCTCAGGATCGTCGAACCAATGTGGTCGATGAAGGCGAGGATCTCGTCGGCCGTGTTGCCGTTGGGGAGCAGTACGAGGCGGTCGACCCCGAGCTCGGCGAACTGCTCGACCATTTCGGGGCTGGGACGCATGCGCGGGGTGACGGAGATCTCGAGGGCACCGAGGTCGGCGGGTCGGTTGTACTGAGCGGCCGCCGACGCGAGTCCGTCGAGGCAGCTCGTGGTGGCCTCCAGATCGAGCGCGAATCCGTACCAGCCTTCACACAGGGTCACCGAACGCCGGAACGCAGGTGCCGAGTGGCCTCCCATCACCACGGGCGGGCCGGGCTGTTGCACGGGACGCGGGTGGGCGTCAATACCGGAGAACGACACGTACTTGCCGTCGTAGGACGGCGAGTCCTGGCTCCAGATGGCCCGCATCGCTTCGATGTACTCCACCGATCGGTTGGCTCTGTCTTCCATCGGAATGCCGAGCGCCTCGAATTCCTGGTGGAGGTAGCCCACGCCGACCCCGAAGATCAGCCGCCCCTTGGACAACACGTCGACGCTGGCGAGCTCCTTGGCGAGGACGAGCGGATTGCGCTGCGGGAGGATGATGATGCCCGTGCCGAGCCGGATCTCGTTCGTCACAGCCGCGGCGAATGCGAGGGCAACCGCGGGGTCGAGCAGCTTGCCGTCGGGCGGCATCGGTGAGGGCGGCGCCTGTGGGTCGGGGAGCACGACGTGCTCGGCCGTCCACAACGACTCGAAGCCCGCCTCTTCGGCTGCGACGGCCGCGCGGGCGAGATCGTCGGGTTCGCAGAGGGCGTTGGTGTTGATGTGGAACATCCCGATCTTCATGAGCCGCACACTAACTTCGCGGCCATGACCCCACTCGAACTCGTCCAGGCCGTATCACCGACGCTCGGCAGCGCCGGCGCGTCCTTCTACTTCCACCCCGCAACGCTCGAACGGGGAAAGGCAGCCGGACTGGATGGCTTCCGGATGTACGCCCTCGGGCGGGGCGGGGTGCTGGGCGACGTCGAGGCCGCGGTGGTGACGTCCGCCTTCGGGTACTTCAACCCCGGTCTCGTAGCCAAGATCTGGAACTCGGCCAAAGAGGTGATGGCCCCGCGGGAGGCGGGTCGCCTCTACATGGAGTGCTGCGCCGATCATGGCCGGTCGCACCTCGCCGCCGTCGAGGGTCTGGACGCTTTCAACGCCGCAGCGGAGAAGGTGATCGCCGCCGTCGATCTCTCGGCGCTCGCGCTCTTCGCCGCAATCGCCGCCGAACCCAAGGTCGACGACGCCCCAGGCCGCGCGATGCAGAACGTCGCCATTCTTCGCGAGCTCCGGGGCAGCGTTCACCTCGTAGCTATTGCGGCCAAGGGTCTGAGCGCCGAGATGGCACACCGGATCAAGCGCCCCAGCGACGTGGAGATGTTCGGGTGGGCAACGGGTGTCGAACCATCCGATGAGGACCGCGCCAAGTGGGACGCGGCCGAGACGCTCACCGACGAGCTGCTCTGCGCCCCGTGGTCGGTCCTCGATGTCGCCGAGGCTCAGGCGGTGGCCGCCACGGTCGAGGCGATCGGGGCAGCGCTCAGCTGACCCCGGCCGAGCTACTCGTTGAGACCGAGTTCGGCGCGTAGCTCGGCCAGCTTGTCGTCGGCCTGAGCCAGCGACACGGCCTCGCGCAGCTCCGCCTCGGCACCTTCGGGGGTCGCGGACCGGAGCTCGGCGTTGGCCTTGGCATTGGCGAGACGGTCGCCGATCTTGTCCTCGATGCGGCTGAGGCTGGGGGCATCGCGTTCGACGGTCGCGTTGAGCGACTCCATGGCGCCGTTGACCGCTTCCTGCATCTTCGCCTGTTCGATCCTGCCGAGGAGCTCCATCCGCTTGGCGGCCAGCTCCTGGACGCGGTTGGCGTTCTGCTCCACCGCCCGCTTGGCGTTCTCCGCTTGATCGAGCGCGATCTCGTACTGCTCTTTGAGGCTCGACAGGTTGTTCTCGGCAGCCTGCAGCTTCATCGCGAGCGAGGACGCCGAGTTGGTCCACTTGGTGACGCCGTCGACGTCACCCTCGCCCTTGGACTTCTCGGCGCGCAGAAGAGCCTGCTTGGCCATCTCCCGGGCCTCGGCGACATCGTCGGCCGAACGCTCGATGCGATCTTCGAGCTTGGTGCGATGGGCTATCACCTTCGCCGCCTGCGAACGCAGAGCCTGATCCTGTTTGCGCGCTTCGTCGATCGCCTGCTCGATCTCGATCTCCGGGTCCATGGCCGCCTCCGCCTTGGACCGGAACCAGGTGCGGATGTATCCGATGATGCGCTTGAACATGTTCGGAGGTGCCCTTCGTCGTCCCGGCCGACCCCGGGGGTCCGACCAATGCTACGACGGTGGGAACCTCAACGGGACCTCGAACCGCTCGACCCGCGAGAGCGCGAACCGGAGCTACCGCCGAACCCCCCGCCCAGGCCGCCTCCGAAGGATCCGCCCAGGCTGCCGCCGCCCGACCAGCGGCTGGGAGCACGACGGCCTGTCGCTCCCCCGCCCCGCAGGACCCCTCCGACGAGAATGCCGGAAAGCACGTCGCCGAAGCCGCCGCCACGCGTCGCGGGAGGATCCCACTGCGACCGCCGCTGCTGCCGGGGCTCGACCCGTCGTGACGGTCGATCCGCAGGCGGACGGGTCGGCTGTTCTTGCGCCGGGGGGCGCGACACCTCGAGATCCGGACGCTCGGGTTCGTCGGGTACGGGGTCGCCGTCGAGCAGCGCCTCGGTCGCGTCGAGATGCCACGCGGCCGTGTCGGCGGCGTAGTCGACCTCGGTGATCTGCCACAGGCTCGTCGCGCCGTCGAGCTGTTCCTGGAGCTCCAGGTACTGCTCGTTGCCCTTGCGGTAATGGCTGGTGGCGTCTGTGTTGTCAGCGACAGACACGCGGTCCTCCAGCGCGAGGATCTCCCGGCCGATGTCCGCCAGCTCCTCGGTCACTGCGGCGCGGCGGGTAGCCATCTCCTCTGCCACGCGAGCTCGGTTGCGACGACGGGTCCACAGAACGAGAAGGACGACGATTCCTCCGACGACCGCGAGCACGATCAGAATCGGGATACCGCCACCCCCCGCCTCCGAAGAACCGGCGTCGCCCGTATTTGCCTCGAGCGCGGCGAGAAACGCAGCGCTGCCCTCGAGAATCGTCCCGGAGAACGCGTCGAGCCCGCGGTTGGTGACCGACTGCGCGAGGTTCGAGCTCGCGGCGCCGATCGCGCTCGGCGTGACAACGAGAACCGTGCCCCCGACACGGTCCCGCAGCGAGATGGCGAGAGCCTCTGCGTCGGTGGTCGAGCCCGCCATGCTGACGATGTAGAGGGTGATGCCGGAGTCGGCGGCGTCGGCGACGATTCTTCGAAGCTCGGCGTCCGAACCTTCGGCGCCCTCCTCGACGTGTACACCATCGGCGCGGAGCTCGTCCTCGATGTCCCCGACGGACTGGGCAGCGACGGCGGGGGCCCACAGCACCACGAGACCGACCAGCGCTGACACGAGACCCCGCTTCATGGTGGGTGACGTTATCGTCACGCCAGATGCACGCGACCAGACGACGACGTGGACCCCGGATGGTCGCGGTCGTGGTGGCTGCAGCGCTCGGGGGCGCGGCGTGCACCGGCGGCGACGACCCGCCGCCCACAACGGCCGCGACCGCGCCGAGCGCTCCACCCACGACCATGGCGGTGGTCGAAGATTCCGACGCCGCGATCGACTACTTCGCCGCCTTGGCGAGTCGCGATCCCGAACAGACAACCGTCATGCTCACCTCGAGCTCTCCCGGATCCACAGCGAACGACTATGCACGCCATCAGGTCGCGGCGAGGCGCATCCTCGGCGCGGACGAACCGGGTTTCGTCGAGGCCGACGACGTCTCCGCGATCGTCTGCGCAGGGCCCCCCGAACCCGAGCAAGACGTGGTCTGCTCCACGTACGAAGACTTCGCGTTCGACCCGGAGGGACGGCTCACCGGCTTCACCGTCGGAGGCGAAGGGCTGGCCAGCCGACTCTCCGTGGACGGTCCACCGACAGTCGTCGACCGGATCACCGTGCAGCACGCCTCGGCCTACCGATCCCCGGCGACGGAGACGCTGTTCGTCGTGCTCGATGTCATCAACGAGAGCGCAAACGACTTCGAGCTGTTCGCCTTCGCAGCCACGTACCGCCCCGCTGAGGACGAACCGGTCGTCGAGGCTCTCGGTGCGTGGGGCGAGACGACGCTTGCCGCTGGGGCCAGCGGTCAGGTGCTCGTGCGGTTCGCCGACGCAGAGCTCGGCGGCGTCGTGAATGTGAGTGGATGGAGCGACGTCAGCGTCGGCGTCACGTTCGTGGTGCAGCTGGCCGCGTCGAACCCCTGAGAGTTCGTCAATCGACGACGGGCTGACCGAGGGTGCGGTCGATCGGCGCGAGCGATTCGAGCGGTACCCGTCTGATGTCGACGCCTGTCGGGTCGCCGATCTCAGCGCGGATCACCCGATCCAACGCGTCGAGGCCCAGCGGCGTTCCATCGGTGGCCAGATCCACGACGGCGGCGCCGCCCCTGACGGTCACGTCGAGAACCCGCACCGACGTCCGGGCCCCGGCCCACGCCTTCACCAGGCGTTCGATGCGCTGCTCGTCTGGCTCGCCGCTCCCTGCGATCGCGAGCTGCTGCACCCAGCGGACTGTGAGGGTGACCGCCACACCCAGCTCGGCTGCGATGTCGTCGGCCAGGGTGGCGGAGGGCGGCGGAGCGATTGGCCCGCCCACCACCACCTCGACCTCGGCATCCTCGGACACCGTCAGCTCGAGGAGCTCGAACGACACGCCGTCGATTGCCGCAGCGTTCAACCAACGCAGAACCGGCTCGCGAGCTGCTGCGACGGGATCGGTACCCAGCGCAGGCGGTGAATCGGCGCGCGCCACACCCTGAGCGCGCTGCGCCCAGCGGACCACCACCTCGACGTCTGGACCCACCTCTTCGACCAGCGCTCGCGCGAGATCGAAGGGGTCCGGTGGCGAATCCGACCCGACGAGCGCCACGGTGACGATGTCGCCGTCGACGGTGAGCTCGTCGACATCGAGGTCGGTGCCGACCTTCCAGCGATCGACCTCGGCGCTGATGTCGCTGCGAGAACGAGCGTCGCGCGCCGCCGCAACGGATCGTCCGGTGAGAGGAATCCCGATCCCCACCATCGCGACGAACACTGTCACCACGATCGCGGAGAGCCTGGGGCTGCGCAGGCACAACCGGATCGTGGGGATCACGCCTGTGAGGAAGAACACCAGCAGCGCGCTGGCGAAGATGGCGAGCAGGTTGACCACGTACAGGAGCAGTGATCCCTCTGCGAGGTCGGTCTCGCCGAGCTGAAGGACCACACCGGTCGTGGCGAGCGGAGGCACGAGGGCCACAGCGACGGCAACGCCAGGCAGCGCAGCCGAGATGTCCTCTCGGGCCGTCGCATAGGCACCAGCAGCTCCGGCTGCGATTGCGACGATCAGGTCCCGAACGTCTGGCCGCGTACGGCTGAGGATCTCGGACCCCAACGTGATGTCGGGGAGAAGGCCGGCCAGCAAGTACGCGAACACGATGCTGAGGAAGGACGCGATCACCACGAGGAAGCCGGCCTGCACCGCCCTCTGCGGCAGGCCCAGGCCCACCGACGCGGCGAGGGTGAGGATCGGCGTCATCAGCGGCGCGATGAGCATCGCCCCGATCACGACCGCCGCAGAATCGGCGGTGAGCCCCATCACCGCGACCGCCACTGACAGCGCCAGCATCACTCCGAACCGCAGCACGGAGTGTCTGGTCTGCGGCGGGAGCAGAATCCCGAGAATCCGTCTCCGCTCGCTGAGGGAGAAACGCCCCTGGGCCGCCATCAATCGGGCGATCTCGCGCGCGGTGTGATCCACGTCGGGGGCTTGGGGATCCGGTGGCGCTGTGGTGTCGCTCATGGGTTCGGTCTCAGGCGGCGATCAGGATAGGCGCCGCGCGAAATTTCACCCGGGCACGGTCGACAATACGGACCATGCGTCGCAGCCTTGCCACGACCTCTGTCTCCACGTTCGCCCGCGCGATCCTCGCCGCCATGGCGGTGGCGCTCATCGCCGCCAGCTGCTCGGGGGGCGACGAGTCCTCGACCGGCACTCCTCTGGAGGGGGCCGAAGCCGGTGAGCGCGAGGCGGCCGCCGGCGGCGATGCGATTCCGATCTCGGGACCAGCGAGCGCTCCGGCCGACCCGCCGACGGAGTTCGCCAACCCGCCCAACCCGGAGACGATCACCTGCGACTCGCCCGAACTGAACGACGGCATCACCGGCCTTCCGCCGCGCATCGACGAATGGGCGATCGTCGGCAGCGATCAGGTGACGTTGGTCCATGACGGGGGCCCGCACCCCGGTGGTTGGCGCTACGTCGCGTTGCCAGAACAGATGGATTTCCGCCCAGGAGTCGCCACGGCCCGCACGGTCGAGCGCGACGAGCTGGCCGAGCTCGAGGTACCGGCTAGCGCCGATCGAGCTGTGAATGGACGACTGTTCACCATGGACGCGGTCGTCGAGTCACTCGGCTCGCTCGATCGAGGCGACATCGACACGTTCCTGATTCCGCTCGATCAGAGCGACATCTACGGCGGTTGGTGGACCACCGTCGTCTTCGCCATCCAGTCCAACGGCTCGGTCGCCGTCGCCGGCCACTGCCCTGGGCCGATCGAGCGGGCAGTGGGCAACGCTCTCGCCGCCGCCCGCGACAACGGCATGCAGGGCGATGCTGTCGACATCCTGACCCGGCTGTCCGCCCACGAAATCGCTGG
>CAZVUM010000048.1:12319-13876 GCA_964629575.1 uncultured Acidimicrobiales bacterium
GGAGAGGGCTCGGTGGGCGCCGGGGCCACCCCACCGGAACCACCACCGTTCACCCAGTCGGCGAACGCAGGGACCTCGGCGTAGACCCCGGGCGAGGCTCCACCGCACTCGATTCCCCACGACGTCACGCCGGCGAGCTTCGGCTGACCGTCCGCACCCGTGATCACGAGGGGGCCGCCCGAATCGCCGTAGCAGGAGTCGGTGCCCGTGCCGCCAGCGCACAGCTCGGTGCGGCGGTCGATCTGGTCGCCTCCCAGCGATGCGTCACACGCGGCATCGGCCACGAGCGGAACCTGCGCCTCGAGCAGCTGTCGCGATCCCTCCTCATCCATCTCGGAGGTCGAGCCCCATCCCGTCACCACTCCTGTGGTCGCCTGGGCGACGTCGGCCGAGGTGGCGAGCTGAAGGGCGCTCACCCCCGAACCCAGATTGAGCGGTTCGGCGAGCTTGATCACCGCGATGTCGCTGGTCCCCGTCTGGGCGTAGCTCGGGTGGTTCAGGATCTGCGCAACAGCACGGTCCTGACCGCCGCTGTCGTCGTGGTCGGTCACACCTGCCCGCACTGTCAGCTCGCCCGCTGACAGCCCCTCGGTGCAATGGGCCGCCGTCACGATGGTGGTCGCGTCGACGATGGTTCCGCCGCACATGTGGCCACCGCTCTGTATCGACACCTGCCACGGGTGCGCCGATCCGGGCGTGGGTGTGCCACCCACCACTGCGCCACTCGGCAGCGCACCCATCACGAGCGCGCCTGCGCTGAGCGCTACGCCGCCGACCAGGGCGGCGGCACTTCGCCGCAGGCCTCGCCGCGGCTTCGTTTCGATCTCGTTGTCGTAACCCATCTCTCTTCTCCTTTGCGGTCGTGATCGCAAAGGTGAGAGGTGCAGCTGTCAGGGCCCTGAACGACTCTGAACGCGGCGTTCAGGATCGTGACGCGCCCGGGAGCTCGACTCCGATGCGCGCGCCACCGATGGGCGCCTCGCCGATCAGGATGCGCCCGTCATGGGCGTCGACGATCTCACGGCAGATGGCCAGACCCAGACCCGAGCCGCCCGAGGATCTTGCCCGCGCGTCGTCCAAACGAATGAAGCGGTCGAACACGGTCTCGCGGTCTTCTGGCGCGATGCCGGTGCCGTCATCGTCGACGAACATCATGACCTTGCCGGTCTGTTCGACCAGTTCGATCCGAACGGTCGATGTGGCATGACGCGCAGCGTTCTCCACGAGGTTGACCGCCAGCCTGTGGAGCTGATCGGGGTCGCCGACCACGAGGCCCGCTGACACGACCGACGTGTCCACGGCGATGTCCCCGGTTGTGACCGATTGGATCGCTGCGAACACGACATCGTCGAGATCGACGAGCTCCTGGCGTGAACGAATCTGGTCGTCGTCGGCGCGCGCGAGCAGCAACAGGTCGTCGACGAGCCGCTGAAGACGCAGCGCGTCGTGCTGGAGCGACTCGGCGATGCTCGGCCAGTCCGGTTCGGGATGGCGTCGCTCGACGTCGAGGCGAGCCTGCATCGCGGCGAGGGGACTCCGGAGCTCGTGCGATGCGTC
>CAZVUM010000048.1:13976-40883 GCA_964629575.1 uncultured Acidimicrobiales bacterium
GTCCGGGTCGGCGAACGGAGCGACGTCGCTGAAGATGGCCACGGCACGCATTCGATCCGAGCCCTCGGTGAACTCGAGGTCGGGCAACGACAGATCGAATGGTTCGTCGAAGGCGTCGAATACCTCGGCGAGCTCCAGGGCATCGATCGTCTCGTCCGAAGAGTCGTAGAAGCCGCCATCGACCGAGAACACCACCGCAAGCGTGTCGGCGTCGATCCCCGCACCGAGCGAGATGACATCGTTGCCGACATCGATCTGGGCGGCGATGTCTGCCGCCCGGCTGTCGACCGCCGTGTCGAGCTCGTCGACGAGCGTCGCGCGCAACACGGCGAGCAGGAACACCGCGGCGCCCGCGACGGCGACGGTAAAGACCGCGACGGCGATGACGGTGGTGCGGGCGCGGACCGAGAGACCCATCATCGCCTCACCGTGCGCGACCAACCTGTCACCAGGCTGAACGTCGCGCCCCGAGCCATGTCAGCCGCCGTTCTCCGCGAGCCGATAGCCGACACCTCGTACGGTCTCGAGGGCCGATCTGTCGAACGCTGTGTCGATGGCTGATCGGATCCGCGACACGTACACCTCGACGATGTTTGGATCGCCTTCGAAGTTGACGTCCCACACGTGGCGCAGGATCTCATCCTTCGCGAGCACTCGACCTGGGTTGCGCATCAAGAACTCCAGGACCGCCATCGCCCGCGGAGACAACTCGATGGCGGTTTCGCCGCGAAATGCCTCGCGACGGTCGGGATCGAAACGCAGGTCCCCGACAGAGAGGACGTCGGCAGGCGGGCCAGATGACGAGCGCCGGAGCAGGCTGCGGATCCGTGCCAGCAGCACGACGTACGAGAACGGCTTGGTCACGTAGTCGTCAGCTCCCGTCTCGAGGCCCTCCGCTTCGTCGAGATCCCCGTCCTTCGCCGTCAGCATGATGATCGGCGTCCAGTTGCTCTCTTCGCGCAGCTGGCGGCACACCAGATACCCGTTGAGACCCGGCAGCATCACGTCGAGGACGATTGCGGCGTACGGGTGGTTCTGAGCCATCCATAGTCCATCGACACCCGTGGACGCGACATCGACCGCGAATCCGTCCGCCTCGAGACCACGCTTCAGCGACGTGGCGACCCCTTCTTCGTCCTCGACGACCAGGATGCGCACATCTCCAGTGTGGGACATCGAAGAAGTGAGATGGCTCACAGGACGGGTGGAATGCACCGATAGACAGAGGTGACCCGCAGTGTCGGACAGAGTTCGGCGCGGACATCTGCGGCTGACCTCTCCGATCGCGAGTGGCAGCCGCGCCGTCGGACCGCGCTCGCGCTCAGGGTCGCGATCTTTGCGGCGCCGATGGTGGCGGGACTCGCGGCAGCGCGGCTTGCCGGATCCGTCGTCGGCAGGCCCGAGGCCTGGTCGGCGAGGATTCCGTGGTTCGTCGCGATTCTGGGCATCTCCTGGATCGCGTTCCGCCTGGTCCACGATCGGGTGAAGCGACTGACGCCGCTCGCCGCGCTGCTGAACATGCGGCTCGTGTTCCCCGACCACGCGCCCTCGCGGTTCAACACCGCTCTTCGATCGCAGAGCGCCCGCGATCTCGAGCGGCGGCTCGCATCCGATGACGCCGATTCCCTCCCGCTGCCGGGCGAACACGCCCAGGCGCTCGTCGGGCTCATCGGCCAACTGAGCGAGCACGACAGGCGCACGCGCGGTCACTCCGAGAGGGTGCGTGCCTACAGCGACATCATCGCCGAGCAGCTCGAGCTCAACGGCGAAGATCGAGTCAAGCTGCACTGGGGCGCTCTGCTGCACGATGTGGGCAAGCTCTTCGTCGACCCCGAAGTCCTCAACTCCCCTGGCCGGCCCAGCGAGGAGGGGTGGGCGCAGATTCGAGCGCATCCAGCCAAGTCCGACGAACTACTCGGGTCGCTCGCCGGTTGGCTCGGTCCGTGGGCGGGCGCGGCGAGTCAGCACCACGAGCGGTACGACGGAGATGGGTACCCACACGGCCTGAAGGGTGAGGAAATCTCCCTCGCAGGCCGGATCGTCGCGGTCGCGGACGCATACGACGTGATGACATCGGCCCGCTCGTACAAGCAGCCGCTGCCTGCCGAGGCGGCGCGCCAAGAACTGGTCCGCAATGCCGGCTCGCAGTTCGACCCCCTCGTGGTCCGGGCGTTTCTCGAGGCGGGCCTTGCCAAGGAGCGGCGGCTCCCTGGGTTCCTCGGTGCCCTCGCTGAGCTGCCCACCCTGCTGTCGAACGTCGGTACGACCGTGTCGACCGCCACAGCCACGGTCGCGATCGCCACGTCCACCGCGATCGCACCGCCCGTGGTTCAGTCGCCCCCGACGACCGAGCCGGTCGGGCTCGCGATGGAGGTCGAGAGCACCACGACGACCCAGCCGCCGCCGACGCTCGCGCCCACCACGTCCGCGGCCGACCCGGCAGTCGGAGGCGCACGCGTGCCCGAGACGCCGGTCCCCGACCTCGAGACAACGACGTCCACCACGACCACCGCGGTGGAGGGCCCTCCGATCCCGGGCCGACCGTCACCGCCCGTCACCACCGCCCCCGCACCCGCTCCTCCTCCGACCACGACCGCGGCGCCGACCACCACCGCGGCGCCGACCACCACCACCGCACCAACAACGACCACCACGACAACGACCGCGCCGCCCACGACGACCTCCACGACCACCACGACGCCGCCTTCGATGAACGCCATCGGTGATGGCGCCGCGAGCAGTGGCGAGACGATCAACATCAGCGTGACGGCCAACGACGTGTTCCCCACCGGCTACGACCTCGGCACCCTGCAGATCGTGGTGCCGGCCTCGCTCGGAACCGCAACGGCCAAGGCCATCAACAGCCCAGGGGCTCACGTTCAGTACGCGCCCGGCTCGCCGGGTGTCGACACGTTCGTCTACCGGGTGTGCGACACCTCGGGTGCATGCGATACAGCGACCGTGACGGTGACCGTCTCTTAGGTCAAACCGGGCGCCGGGCAAGGTTGGGCCCGCACCGGGCAAGGTTGGGCCCGCACCGGGCAAGGTCAGGCCGGGACCGGGCAGGCCGTGAGCCGGTAGGTGTGCAGGCGCTTTCGCAAGGAGTAGAGCAACAGACCCACAGCGGCGAGCCCCACGACGGGCTGAACCGGCGCCCACCACGCCAGGGCCCCCGACGTCCCCACGAGCGCCACCACCGCCTGGTTGCACACGGGGCACCCGACTGCGAGGAACGACACGAACCCGCCCCACACCGTGCGGGTCTCGTCGCGCTCTCCCGCAGCCACCAGATCGGGGGACTCAGTGGACTCGGGCCGGATGGCGAAGATGAGCCCGATCAGCGTCGCAGTCACCGCGAGGATCGCGTAGTCGATCGGACGGATCTCGACAGGTCGTCCGAACACAGGTGTGTCGATGAGGTCCGAAGGCACAGCGATGAGCACCGCCGCGATCGCGGCGTAGGGGACCATCCTCACCCACGTGGCGGGAGGCAGCGATCGCAGATCGGCGAGCACGTTCACACGGTATCGACACCGTCGTTCCCATTACCTTCGACTGTGTGACGAACGACGCTCCCGACACGCAGGCCAGCTCCGACGACGCCGCAGGGCATGACCGCTGGCTGCGCGCGACCGAGTTCATCGATCACGGCGATCCCGCCATTCGAGAATTCGCCCGCGATGCCATCGGCGACGCGACCGACCACAGGGACATGGCCGTGTGCCTCTTCTATCGGGTGCGCGACGGCTTCTGGTACGACCCGTATTCCGACGACGGTGAGCGTGGCTCGTTCGTCGCAAGCCACGTCGTCACGACCGATCGCAACTGGTGTGTCCCCAAGTCGATCCTTCTGACCGCGGCCGCCCGGTCGGTGGGGATTCCGACCCGCCTGGGGTTCGCGGACGTCCGCAATCACCTCCAGAGCGAGAAGCTGCTGGAGAAGATGGGGACCGACCTGTTCGTGTTCCACGGGTCCAGCGAGTTCCTTCTCGACGGTGAGTGGGTCAAGGCCTCACCGGCGTTCAACATCGAGATGTGTGAGCGGTTCGACACCAAGCCCCTCGAGTTCGACGGCTACAGCGACGCGTTGTTCCACGAGTACGACAAGCAGGGCAACCGCCACATGGAGTACGTCAACCAGCGCGGCTCCTACGACGACTTCCCCTATGAGGAGATGCGCGCGACGTTCGAGGAGACGTATCCGGACGACAAGCCGACGGGCTGGTCAGAGGGCGACGTCGATGAGGCGTTCGCCAAGCCCTGACGAGTGGTTCAGCCCCGAACGTCCCAGAGGTGATGGATCGGATCGTGGATGAGGTAGCGAGCGAAGCTCTCGACCGTGAACGCTGCACCGTCACTGCGGTACCCGGTTCGCTCCCAGCGCTCTCCGGTCACGCCGTCGAACCGTGAGGCCAGCTTCTCCGCCTCGGCCACCAGCTCGGGCGCCAGGGTCGCGGGGTCGGCGGAGGCATAGTTCTTCTCCACAGCGGTCTCGTCCTGGTCCCAGTTGGGATAGTGGGGACCGTCCTGATCGAGCATGAGCGACAGCCGGTAGTCGTAGAGCTCGTAGACATCGCGCACGTGGAACGCGTACTCGAGCGGCGACCACGTGTCGGGATCAGGCCGGACCCGAAGGTTCGAAGGGTCGCCTGCGAGGACGTCGACCCACGCGGTCGCATTCGCTCGGATCATCGCCCCGATCTGAGCGCGGTCGAAGTCCCGCACGTCGTAGCCGCACTCTGGGCAGGTGCGATGGAGGACCCACGTCCAGTCCTTGTCGTCTGGTGAGCTGACCGGGGAGGTGTTCTCGCTGTCCGTCATGGCGCTTCGACACTACGGGCCGCGGCCCCAAACCGGCTCCCCCAACCCGCACCACCCTTCTGCCAGCTTTCCCGGCCACTGCAGTCACCCCACAAGCTGGCAGAACGACCGCGCAACCCTTCTGCCAGCTTTCCCGGCCACTGCAGTCACCCCACAAGCTGGCAGAACGGCGTCATGGTCCCGTGGGAGGTGGCAGCATCGAGGACTCGAAGGGGGACCTCGATGACTCCACCACTGCGCTTCGGCGTGATGTACGACTGCAGGCACGTTCCCGGCGGTGACGTGACCATGGCCGACGTGTACGCGGCGACGATCGAACAGTCGGTGCTCGCCGATCAGCTCGGATACGACCACGTCTGGTTCACCGAACACCACTTCCTCGAGGACGGCTATCTCCCGGCGTTCCAGCCGCTCGCCGGAGCGATCGCTGCTCGCACCGAACGCATCCGGCTCTCGAACGACATCGCGCTGTTGCCGCTGTACCACCCGATCCGCCTCGCCGAAGAGCTCGCAGTCCTCGACAACATCTCGAACGGGCGTATGGAGTTCGGGATCGGCCTCGGCTACGTCCCGGACGAGTTCGAAGCCTTCGGGGTCCCGCTTCGCAATCGGGTCTCGATGACGGACGAAGCGATCGAGATCATGAGGTTGGCGTGGGGCGAGGAGCCGTTCAGCTTCAGCGGCAAGCGCTACGAGCTGAACGACATCGACGTCCACCCCAAACCCGTACAACCGGGCGGACCGCCGTTGTGGATCGCTGCGATGAAGGAGCCAGGCGCCCAGCGGGCAGCGCGGTTCGGCACGCACCTCCTCCCCCAGGGCAAGCGCGACGCGGTACTGGATCCGTGGCGGGACGCAGTTCGGGCCAACGGGGACGATCCCGACGACTACAGAGTGGGGATCATCCGGTCCGTCTACGTCACCGACGACAAGGAACGCGACTGGCCCACGATCCGCGACGCCGAGCGCTTCCGGATGGGCGTGTACACCAAGTTCATGGCCGAGACGCCCGATCAGTACGAGTGGGGCGACCGCTCGGCGATCCCCCAAACCGTGGTGGTGGGCACGGCAGACGAGTGCGTCGAGATCCTGTCGGACTTCATCACCGAGTTCGGCATCACCGACATCGCCACGTCGGGCCTCCCGCCCGGAATCCCGCCGCAGTTCATGGCGACCAACCTCGAACGCCTGGCCAACGAGGTCATTCCGAGGCTCCCCGGCCGCTGATCCCAACGGCTCGGCCGGAGCAAGGACCCGCCCCCGAGCGATCCGGCGGGCGAGATCGGCATCTGGGAGGATTGCTACCGGTCCAGGGGGAGGATTGCCATGACAGGCAAGGGTCCACGCCGAGTCGTCACCGGTGTCGACGCCGGCGGACGCTCGGTGTTTCTGCGCGACGAGGACACTGCAATCGACGGGTTGTCTCATTTTCCGGATGGTTGCGGCGTCGTCAAGCTGTGGGGCTCCAACCAGCGACCTCGCGTTCCGGCGAGCAGCGCTGACCTCGAGTACGACCCGGTGTTCCCGCCACCGTCAGGCTTTCGGTACGAGATGTTCTACGTGATGCCGGACTCCGCTCGAGCAGAGATGGTTGTGCCTGAACCGGCACAGATGGCCGCCGAAATGGACGCGACCTTCCCTGGGTTGCGCGAACACATGGGACCCGACGGTATGCACGCCACGCATTCGGTCGACATCGGCGTCGTGCTGAAGGGTGAGATCGTGCTCGAACTCGACGACGGGGCGGAAACAGTCCTACGAGCCGGGGACACCTTCGTGCAGCAGGGAACCAACCATGCATGGAGGAATCGGAGCGACGAGATCGTCGCAATGGCGATCGTGGTGATCGGCGCCGAGGGATTGGGCTCCCCGTGACCTGAGCGGGACCCGTCCCACCGAAGCGCCGGATAGTCCTTCCCCCCGAGTCCCAGCGCGACACTTCTGGCGCGCTCCCACTCGACGGTCGTTGACCGGCCTGGTTCGACGGCCGATGGTTCAGGTGATGAACGACGACGCCCCCACTGCGTTGCGTCGAGCCGAGGTCCTTCTCGACCTCGGACGGCCGGCCGCGGCTCGGGACGAAGCCCAACGCGCCGCTGCCGACGACCCGTCCAACCCAACGGCGTTCGTCGTCCTCGCCAAGGCCCACCACGAGCTCGGCGCCTACCCCGAGGCGATCGATGCGGCGGAGTCCTCGCTCCGCGCCGAGGAAACGATCGCCGGGCTGCACTGCCTCGCCCGGGCACAGCGAGCCCTCGGCGACCACGCCGATGCTCTCGAAACGTTCGCCCGGGCGATCGCGCAGGCGCCGGAGTCGTCGCTCCTCCACGTCGGGGTCGCCCTCACGCACGTCGCCCGATTCGAGGCTGCGGGCACAGCCGACGCCAGCACCGCCCCCAACATCAACGACATCGCCGATGCGCGTGCGGCCGCGACCCGAGCGATCGACATCGACCCCGCCGCGCCGCTCGGGCACTACGCCGCCGCCCTCGCCGCATTTCACGGCGACGATATGCCCGCCGCAGCCCAGAACGCCGACGAAGCCCTCCGCCTCGATGCCGGCTGGGCCGAAGCGCACTTGCTGGCAGGGCGCATCAGAGCAGCCCAAGGCATGAGCCGCCTGGCCAGCCGTCACTTCGCTGCGGCCGCGGCCTCGGGGACAACCGACGAAAGACCGCTCCAGAGACTCCGATGGCTCAACCGGGCCCGGCTGGGATGGCTCGCTCGTCGGCGAGGCGTCGTGGCCCCCCACGTGGTGCCCGAAGCGCGCCGTCTCCTCGAAGCCGACCGCGACCTCGCCGACCGACACTTCGGAACGGGCCGATGAGTTGGATCGACGTCGCCGTGATCGCGATCGCTCTCGGCTGTCTGGCGATACCCATCGTCCTCACAGGCATGGCGGTCCGCCGCTACCAGCGAATGCGGGAGCAGAAGGAGATCGAGCTCAGCCAACACGGCTCGGTACACAGCTGGGGGATCCCCCTCGTCCTCGGCATCATCATGTTCGGAGGCGGTGCGGTCCTCGCGGGGGCCGGGCTGATCCCACTCCTCGTGTGGATCTTCGACGGCGACAGCGACGCCAGACGAGCGACGATCGTCATGTTCGCCGTGTTCCCATTCTTCGCGGGCCTTGGGTGGCTCACCGCGCTGCCATCCTTTCGCCGATTCGTCGTCGACGATGAGGGCATCACCGCAGTTCGCTTCGGGCGCAAGCGCCACATCGCCTTCGCGCAGATCACCAGAGTTCGACGACCCTCGACGTCGCTCACCGGAGCGATCGTCGTGGAGTCGGCCAAGGAGACCCTCCGCATCTCGGGCCAGGTCAACGATTTCGACCAGCTCCTCGACACGCTGAACGTCCCCGAGAACTCGCAGCCCATCGGCCAGCCCGTCTCTCACTCCGCCGCCGAGCCCCGCTCGGAGTTCCGCGTCTCGCCCACCCGCACCCGGGTTGTCCTCGGCTTCCTCGGTTGTCTGTTCGTGTTCTTCGTGGGGTGGCCGTGGTTCCTGGTCGAAGGCGACAACCCGGTGCGCGACTCCTTCGCGTTCGTCGGAATCGGCTCGTTCCTCTGGGCGATCATCGCCCTCCTCGTCGCCCAGGAGTCCTTCCAGCGTGGCCAGCCCAACCACCTTCGGCTCCTCGACGACGCCATCGAGTACCGGCGCTTCCGGACCGGATGGGTGGAGCGCCCGGCCTCCGAGCTGATCACCGCAACCGTCGAGACCGACATCATCTACGTCAGGGGGATTCCCGGGTATCGCTACCCGCTGATCCTCACCTTCACGGACGGGACCCGTCTCAAGATCGACGACATGCGGGCGAAACACCTCGGCACGACGACCCACCACCTCGGCGCCACCATCCGCGCGAAGTACCACAACCCGTCGAAGGTGCGTCCCGCCGATGTCACGCTCGCTGAGCAACACCTCGACCGGTTCGAGCAGGCGGAGAACACCGACGACCTCGGGGGCCAGATCGACTCGCTCGGCCGCGCGATCGCAGTTGCGCCAAGCGAGGAGCTCCTCGCCAGACATCGCGAGCTTGGAGATCTGCACCGGCGGACGGCAGACCACGCAGCGGCCGTCAGTGCGTACCGCGCCCGTCTCGACCGCGCACCCGACGACCATCTCGCGTACGAAGGGCTGGTCGCATCGCTGCTCGCGCTCGGACGCAAGGACCTCGCCGGCGAAGCTGCAGCGGCCGCCGAGCGAATCCTCCTCGCTGACTGATCCGTCCAGACACCGACCCGTAGTCTGTTGCGGGGAGGCCCGGTGGCGGACAGCACGGTCACAACTCGTCCGAACGCACGCCTGCCGTGGATCCTGCTCGGCGTCGCTGTTCTCGTGATCGTCGCCCTGGGCGGATATGTCGTCGGCCGAGGAGCGGGGTCGGACTCCGACGAAGCGGCTCCCGAGCCCCAGAACCCTGACACCTCGACGACGTCGAGTCCGTCCACCAGCCAGCCGGGAACGTCGACCACCACGACCGAGGCTCCACCCCCGACGCCGACCTCTCCCCCATCTCCGCCCGACTTCGCCGATCTCTTCGAGGACCTGCGCGCGTCCGTCGGAGAAGTCGAGGTGACGGGCTGCGACTTCGGCGGCACGGGGACGGCGTTCCTCGTCAGACCGGACCTCGCAGTGACCGCATGGCACGTCGTCGATGGAGCGGCTCAGGTCACCGTGGACATCGGCGACGAACGCATCGACGCCCAGGTCATCGGGCGCGACGTCGACCGCGACGTCGCCCTTCTTCAGCTCGACTCGCCTGCCGCGCAGCCGGTTCTTCTCCGTCTCGCGAACGGGCCGCCGCGAGTCGGCGAGGAGGTCGCCGCCATGGGGCACCCGCGCGGGCTCCCGCTCGCCCTCACTGTGGGTCGAGTCACGTCGATGAATGGCTCGTTCGACTTCGGGTTCGACTTCGACGGCGAGCCGTTGGTGATCGACGACCTCATCCAAACCGATGCCGTCGTCGCGCCAGGCAACTCCGGAGGCCCGCTCATCAACGCGGACGGCGAGGTGGTCGGCGTGGTCGTTCTCCTCGACCTCGGCGCACCCGGGCTCATGTACGCGAGCGACGCGCTCGCCTCTGCGGACCAACTCGAGACGTGGCAGACCGATCCGGACCCTGTCGACGCTGCCTTCTGCGTCGGTCCCATCGACGTCACCGCAGACATCGGCGATGTCGTTGCGACCGACGTCGATCACCCCGAGATCGACTCACTGATGCGGACCTATGCCGTGTACCAGCTGTCGATCAACAGCGGCCGGCCCGAAGAGGCGTTCCAGATGCTCGGCCCGTCCATCACCGGCGTCACCACCGCCGAATCCTGGGCGGACGGTCAGCGGACCAGCTCGTTGTGGGCGTTCCGAATCCGCTCCGTCGAGGACTCGCCAGACGGAACGCTTGCTGTCCGCGTCACCTTCGAGAGCACCCAGGCGCCCGAGTTCGGACGAGTACCGGGCGAGACCTGCACCCGGTGGGACCTCACACACACCATGGTGCGCGGCGAGGTGCAGGACCGCGACTTCTGGCTGATCGACGGAGCGCTTGCCAATCCGGGATCACCGGTCAGCTGCGAGGACTTCGAGCCGGAACCCGGCACGGCGACCGACGTCGGCTGGAACGGCGATGCGGAGACGGTGAACCTCAACGGCGACCTCGATGCCGGCAGCGTCGACACCTGGACCGTCGCCCTCGATGCGGGCGAGGGGCTCACCGCCCACAGTGATGCGGCGTCCTTCGACACCGTGTTGCACGTCGAGGATCCCGACGGCCGGCAGGTGGGGTTCAACGACGATCGGGGCGACGGCTCGCTCAACTCCACCCTCAGCGTGGTGGCCGATCGAGCTGGGACCTACACCGTCCATGTGACCGACTACGGCCACGATCACGGCGGTCACTACTCGCTCCGGCTCGAACTCGGCCCACTCGGTTGACGCTGCCGCGGAGCCTCCTAGGCTGCGCTCATGAGCACCGAACCGCTGTCCAAGAAGTTCGCCACCGTCAACGGCAAACAGGTGGCCTACCACGAGTCCGGTGAGGGTGACCCGGTGGTCTTCCTCCACGGAAACCCGACCTCGTCGTACCTCTGGCGCGACATCGTCCCCCACGTCAACGGCTCGGCCCGCTGCATCGCCCCCGACCTGATCGGCCAGGGCGACTCGGACAAGCTCGACGACACGGGCCCCGACTCGTACCGCTTCGTCCAACACCGCGAGTACCTCGACGGCCTCCTCGACCAGCTCGATCTGGGCGACCACGTCACCCTCGTGATCCACGACTGGGGGTCCGCGCTGGGGTTCGACTGGGCCTTCCGCAACCAGGATCGCGTCGCGGGCATCTGCTACATGGAAGCCATCGTCATGCCCATCATGTGGGCCGACTTCCCCGAGGCGGCAGCGGGCATCTTCCAGGGCTTCCGCTCCCCCGCCGGCGAGGACATGGTCATCGAGAAGAACCTCTTCGTCGAAGCCGTGCTACCCGGCTCGATCATCCGCCAGCTCTCCGACGAGGAGATGAACGAATACCGCCGACCCTTCGTCGAGAAGGAGCACCGCCGGCCAACCCTCACCTGGCCGCGGCAGATCCCGATCGAGGGCGAACCGGAGGACGTGACCGCGATCGTCGGTGCCTACTCGGAGTGGCTCCCGTCGAGCGAGGTGCCAAAGCTCTTCGTCCACGCCGACCCCGGGGCGCTCCTCCAAGGCCGTCCGCTGGAGTTCGCCCGCACCTTCGCCAACCAGACCGAGATCACCGTCGCGGGCAACCACTTCGTCCAGGAGGACAGCCCGGACGAGATCGGTCAGGCGCTCGTGGACTGGCTCCCCAGGCGCTGAGCAACCCACCGGGTAGCGTCGCCGCGATGACGGCCATCCGCACAACCCACGCCGGCAGCCTTCCTCGGGCACCGGAGCTCGTCGAGCTGCTCGCGGACCTCAGCCGAGGGCGCCCAGTCGAGGCCGCGCAGCTGGCCGAACTGGTCGACACCGCCGTCGCCGACGTCGTGGCCGCACAGCAGGCAGCGGGAATCGACATCGTCAACGACGGCGAGCAGAGCCGAGAGAGCTTCTTCACCTACGTCCAGCACCGCATGACGGGGTTCGGTCCGGGCGACCGGCGCGCCCGTGCCTGGCGGGACTTCGCCGACTTCCCAGGGTTCATCGAGCAACTCCGCGCTCAGCGCCCAGCGACAGCATCGGTCAACCTCGGGCGTCCTGCTCAGGCGATCGGGCCGGTGGCCTATGGCGACTCTGCCGAGATCGACGCAGACATCGCCCGCATCCGGCGGCACACCGACGGCCGAGAGTTCGCCGACGTCTTCATGACTGCGCCGTCACCGGGAATCGTCATCGCAGCGATGGCCAACCAGCACTACGCCACCGACGGCGAGTACCTGACTGCCGTGGGCGAGGCGCTGGCGGTCGAGTATCGGCGCATCGCCGAAGCAGGGATGCTGCTGCAGATCGACGCGCCCGACCTCGCGATGGAAGCCCACTGCAGCTTCGGCGATCGCCCGCTCGACGAGTTTCTGGTGTTCGTGCGCGATGTCATCGCCACGATCAACACCGCAGTCGACGGCATCGACCCCGAGCGCATCCGACTCCATGTCTGCTGGGGCAACTACGACGGTCCGCACAACCACGACATCGCACTCGCCGAGCTCCTGCCGTTTCTCTACGACACCCGCGTCGGTGGGCTGCTCATCTCGGGCGCCAACCCGAGACACGCCCACGAGTACCGCGAGTTCGAGCGGTCACCGCTCCCCGCTGGGTGGACGCTGTGCACAGGTGTGATCGAAACGACCACCAACTACGTCGAGCATCCGGAGGTCGTCGCCGAACGCATCGAGCGTGTCGCTGCAGCAGTCGGCGACCCGTCGCGCGTGATCGCCAGCACCGACTGCGGCTTCGACACCTCGGCGGGATTCGGCGCGGTTGCCCCAGACATCGCGTGGGCCAAGCTCGCAGTGCTCAGCGAAGGCGCGGCCCTCGCATCCTCGCGCCTCTTCTGAGCCTTCTCGTCAGTCCTGGAGGCCAACCGCTGACTTGGCCCGCGCCTCGCGCTTCTTGCGCTCGATCTCCTCGCGACGTTCGACCGGGGTCTGGTTGGTGATCAGCTGGTAGACGTCGGTGTCGATGTCCTCCAGCTCGATTTCCCCTGCGAGCACGGACTGCTTCCACTCCTGGTGCTGAGCATCGCGTCCGTGGAACTCGGGCATCACGGCATTGGCGAACAGTTCGAGGCTCGAGCAGATGTCGTCGTGGGTGTTCTTCCCCGCCTGATTGAGCAGGATGACCTGGTCCACTCCGGCCTCCTCATACATCAGCAGGCGCTCGCGGATGGTGTCCGGCGAGCCGACCAGCCCGACGGTGCGGCTGGCCTTCTGACCGGCCGGGGTCTGCTTCCAGGCCTGGTACTCGTCCCAGAGATTGATCGTGCCCGGCTCGAACGGGCCCTTCGTGTTGTAGAAGACCAGCGCGAACTGGAAGAACGTCCAGCCCTCGGCTTGCTGGGCGGCGAGCTCATCGGTCTCCGCGCACATGAACGGGCTCACGACCGCGACACCGGCGTTGGTCTGGTAGTCGCAGAGCAGCTCCTGCCGCTTGGTGAACGTGTTGTAGTACGCGTTCACCCAGGCCTTCGCCGCATCGGCCGACACGAAGGAGAACCCGAGCGCTCCCATTCCGCGCTGGGCGGCCATGACGATCGTGTCCAACTGGCTGCACGCGACCCAGAGCGGTGGATGCGGGTCCTGGTACGGCTTGGGCACCACGTTGCGCGCCGGGAAGTTGAAGTACTCGCCCTCGTAGCTGTGGTTGGTCTCGGTGAACATCGGCATGAGACACCGCACCGCGTCCTCCCACACCTCCCGCTTGTCACGGAACCGGCGATCGAAGGGGTGCAGTTCGGTGACGGACGAGCCTTCGCCAAGCCCGAGCTCGACCCGGCCGCCGCTGATGAGGTCGAGAGTGGAGACGCGCTCGGCGACACGCGCCGGGTGGTTCGTCGACAACTGAACGATGCCGTGGCCGAGCCGGATGTTCTTGGTGCGCTGGCTGGCCGCAGCGAGGAACACTTCGGGAGCGGAGCTGTGGCTGTACTCCTCCAGAAAGTGGTGCTCCACTTCCCAGGCGTAGTCGAACCCCAACGAATCCGCGAGTTCGATCTGCTCGAGGGCGTTGTTGAACAGCACGTACTCGGAGTCCCGGTCCCAGGGACGTGGGAGCTGGAGCTCGTAGAAGATCCCGAATTTCATGGCCGCAGGCTACTGCTGCGCCACGCCGCGCTCCCTCGCTCCGTGGCCGGATGCCCCAACGGCGGCCATGCCAGCGAGACCGACGACGGCGCTTCCGTAGAACGCCGCGTTGGGGCTTGCGGCGTAGACGGGGAGCCAGACGAGCGCCCCGACGGCGTGGCCCATGAACCGATGGGCCAGGACGAAGGAGATCGCGCCGGCCCGGTTGTCCGGCTGGGCCTGGGCGGCCAGCGCCTGGATGCTCACGACGACGAAGTTGGTGCTGAACCCGGCGATCGCCCACCCGATCGCAAGCATCAACGCGGTTCCCGCCCCTGCGAGCGCGGCCACGAGGGCCGAGCAGATCGCGAATGCCGCGACTCCGGCCGCCTGGCCGCCGAATCGGTCGAGCACGGCACCCCACGGTCGCCCTGCCCACATGGCGGCGAGCGGGCCCGCAACCTGGACGAGCCCGCCGACCGTGCCGGACAACTCCAGCCCATCGCGCGCTTCGAGACCGACGACGATCCCGACCCCTATCGGACCGAACGATGCCGCAAACGCCGCCAGTCCGAGAAGCAGGAGCGGTCGCTGAACCAACTGTCGGAGCGGGCCCAGAACCGACGGCGACGAGCCCGCTCGGGCTTCGCCCGGAGGCGGGAACAGCGAGAGCACGAACGAGACCGCGGCAACGAGCACGAACGCCCAACGCCAGTTGATGTCCGCCGCGATCCCGCCGGTGAGCGGCGCCAAACCCGAACCAAACGACTGGAAGCCCGCGTACACGCCGACCGCCGCACCCAGGCGAGCCGCAGGCGTGGCGTCGGCGAGGGCGGCCAGCAGGATCGGTGTGAAGAAGGCGTTGAGGCACCCGGCCATCGCACGGCCGATGAGGAACCACCCCAACCCGGGGGCCGCAGCGCAGAACAACGTGACGAGCGCGTAGAGGGCGAACGTCCACCTCGCCGTTCGTCTCCGACCCCACCGCTCGCTGAGGGTCCCCGAGACGAGCATCAACACTGCGAAGGGCACCAGATACAGCGCCCAGCTCCACCCGAGGACCGTCGTCGAGACGCCGAACGTCTCGCGAAGCTCAGGGATCATCGGCGTCATGATCCCGGTCCCGAATGGACCCATAAGGCCACCGACGTAGAGCGGCAAGCGCAGCGCCCGCGAGGGGGTCCGGGGCCCAGGTGCCATGGGGACCCGAGGCTAGTTGGCACTAGGTTGAGATCCCGCCGAGAGCCGCCAGGTCGGGGAAACGAGGGGCGACCGCATGCTGCGTGGACTCAATATGGAGCGCCAGTTGTTGGTGTCGAGCCTGCTCGACTATGCGGGCCGCAACCATGGCGAGACCGAGGTCGTCTCGATCGATTCCGCAGGCGAGCATCGCCGCTCGACGTGGCGGGACATCCGCGAGCGGGCGGGCCGGGTGAGCGCAGCACTTCTCGCCGAAGGCGTCGAGCAAGGCGACCGGGTCGCGACGATCGCATGGAACGATCATCGCCACCTCGAGTCGTACTACGGGATCACCGGCATCGGAGCTGTGCTCCACACGGTCAACCCACGCCTCCACGACGATCAGCTCGCGTACATCCTCGGACACGCCGAGGACGTCGTCGTCCTGGTCGACCCCGACTTCGTCGAGATCGCCGAGAGAATCGCCGCCACAGCACCGAGCGTGAAGCGCTGGGTCGTCATGGGCTCTGCCGGCGCGGCCGAACAGGCCGAGCTCCCCGGAGCGGTGGACTACGAATCCTGGATCGCCGGCCCTGCGGGGCCCGCCGAGTGGCCCGAGTTCGACGAGTGGTCGGCCTGCACCCTCTGCTACACGTCCGGCACCACCGGAAACCCCAAGGGCATCCTGCAGAGCCACCGGGCGATCGTGCTCCAGACCTGGGCGACGGCGACCGGCGAGGGTCACAGCGTGTTCTCCAGCGAGTCCTTGCTCCTCGCCGTGCCGATGTTCCACGTCAACGGGTGGGCGGTCCCGTTCGCATCGGCGATGACGGGCGCCAAACTGGTTCTTCCCGGACCCGATCTCTCCCCCGAAGCCATCGTCCGGCTCATCAACGATGAGGCCGTCACGGCGTCGTTCGGCGTTCCGACCATCTGGCTGTCGGTCGTGCAGTACCTGCAGGGAGAAGGGCTCGATGTGCCCACCCTCGAACGGCTGGCCGTCGGCGGTTCTGCAGCTCCGCGGGCCCTGATGGACACGCTCGAAGACGACTACGGCGTCTTCGTCAGTCACGTGTGGGGCATGACCGAGATGACCCAGGGGTCGACCGGTCGATTCACCAACCGGGTCAGGCAGATGAGCCGCGACGAACAGCGCAACCGCCAGGCCATGGCCGGCCGCGAGGTGTTCGGCGTGGAGCTGCGCATCGTGGACGACGACGGCAACGAGGTGGCCCGCGACGGGGGCACGCCCGGCGAGATCCAGGCGCGCGGACCGTGGGTCGCGGGTTCCTACTTCCGCCACGACGACCCCGGGACGCACGAACCACCGGACCGCGGCGGCTGGCTCAAGACCGGCGATGTCGCCACCATTGACGCCGAGGGCTACATCCGCATCGTCGATCGCGCAAAGGACGTGATCAAGAGCGGCGGCGAGTGGATCAGCTCGATCGAGCTCGAGAACGCCGCCGTCGCATCGGATGGTGTGGCCGAAGCCGCCGTCGTCGGGATGCCGCACGACCGCTGGGGTGAGCGACCCCTGCTCTGCGTCGCACTCGAGCCGGGAGCCGACCTCGACCGGGATGGCATCCTCGACACGATCCGTCCGCAGGTCGCTTCGTGGTGGCTCCCCGACGACATCGTCACCGTCGACGAAATCCCGCACACCGGCACGGGAAAGATCGACAAGAAGCAGCTGCGCACACGCTTCGCCGACCACAGTTGGCCGTCATGAGCCCGGAATGAGCCCGCCATGACCTACGAGGACATCCGGGATGCCACGGGCATCAGCACCAGCGTCGACGGTCGGCTCGCCGGCAAGACGGCGGTGGTGGTCGGCGGCGGCCAGACCCCCGGTCAGACGATCGGCAACGGCCGCGCGACCGCGGTGCTTTTCGGACGGGCGGGCGCCAACGTCGTGGTGGTCGACCGCGACCTCGACCGGGCCGCAGACACTGCGCAGGCCATCACCTCCGAGGGCGGAACGGCGACCGCTCAGGCCGCGGACATCACGATCGAGGAGGAGTGCGAGGCCCTGGTCGCGTTCGCGATCGAGCGGCACGGACAGATCGACGTCCTTCACAACAACGTCGGCATCGGTGCCCAGGACGGCAGCCCGACCCGCATCACCGAGGAAGGTCTCGACCTCATCCTCGACGTCAACCTCAAGGGCATGGTGTGGACGTGCAAGCACGCCCTCCCGCACATGCAGGCTGCCGGGACGGGCAGCATCATCAACATCTCGTCGGTCGCCGCGATCACCCCGTACCCAGGGATCGGCTACAAGACTTCCAAGGCGGCCGTCAACGCATACACCCAGACACTGGCGGTGAGGGTGGCTCGCGACGGAGTGCGAGCCAACGTGATCATGCCGGGTCTCATGAACACGCCGATGGCCATCGAAGGCAACATCGAACAGCGGGGGGTGAGCCGCGAGGACGTCATCGCACAGCGCGACCGAATGGTTCCGCTGGGGCGCAAGATGGGTTCGGGGTGGGACGTCGCTCACGCCGCACTGTTCCTCGCATCCGACGAATCGCGCTTCATCACCGGGATCGAGTTGGCGGTCGACGGCGGGAGCAGCGCCCGGCGCGGGTAGCCGGGCGAGAGACCACAGAAGCGAGACGGGAGACACTCAATGACCACACTGATCACCGGCGGTACAGGGTTCATCGGAGCCGAGATCGTCAAGATGCTCCTGGCCCGCGGCGAGGGCCCGATCCATGTCGCTCACCGCTCGGGCAACCTCGGCCGGCTCGTCGACGTCGAGGACCAGCTCGTGCTTCACCAGTTCGACCTCGCGGATCCGGAGTCGATCGACAGGGTGATGGCCGACGTCGCGCCCGATCAGCTGTTTCACTTCGGAGCGATCCTGACCGGCCCGGGCGAGCAGGATCCACAGGCGCTCCTCGAGGCAAATGCGTCCGGGTTCATGCGCATCATCGAGGCCGCGCGCCAGGCCGGGACTCGCCAGATGATCTTCGCGAGCAGCATCGGCACCTACGGACGAGACCTCGGTGGCGGCCCGATCGACGACCTCAGCCTCCAACGTCCCAACACCGCGTACGGGGTCACCAAGGTCTTCGGCGAGAATCTCGGTGCGTACTACCGCTCCAAGTACGGCCTCGACTTCAGGGGCCTTCGCTACCCCTCGATCGTGGGGCCCGGCGTCACCACCTGGAGCGTTGCCCAGTACACGAGTTGGATGATCGAGAAGTCGGCCCTCGGCGAACCCTTCGAAGTCTGGACCGCGCCCGAATCGGTCATCGCGCTGATGTACTACCGCGACGCGGCCCGGGCTGCGATCGAGCTCGCCGACGCGCCGCTCGAGTCGATCCGATCCATGAACTACCTCGTCGATGGTCCCCAGCCCACGCCGACCGCAGGAGAGCTCGCCGATGCGGTTCGTCGCCAGCTCCCCGAGGCCGACATCACGTTCGACACCGAATCCGAGAGCTCGCGGCCACGCACCTCCATCCGCATCGACGACAGCGCCGCCCGCAACGAGTGGGGCTGGCAGCCGAGCTACGACGTCGACGCCATGGTCAGCGCGCTGATCGAAGAAGTGACCTGACCGTGAGCGCGCCGCCCAATCTCGATCATCTCCACGACGAGATCAGTGAGCTCCTCGGTCGACACGATCATCGCTACACGTCGGGGCGGCGACGGCTCATCGAGGTGCTGGCGGCGGCCGAACGACCTCTGACCCTCCCAGAGGTGCTCGAGCGAGACAGCGCTCTCAGCCAGAGCTCGGCCTACCGGAACCTCGACGTTCTGGAGTCGAGCGGTGCGATCAGGCGTCTCACCGGGAGCGGCGATCACGCCCACTTCGAACTGGCCGAGGCGATGCTCGGCCACCATCACCACCTCATCTGTATGGGGTGCGGCGTGATCGAGGACGTCCGGCTCGGCGACGGATTGGAGGAGGCGGTGGACGAAGCACTCGCCCAGGCGGCGGCCGCCGCGGGATTCACGCCGTTGCACCACTCCCTCGATCTGCATGGCCATTGCGCTGAGTGCGGCTGATGGTTCTCGGTTCGTGCCACCACGACTGCCCGGACACCTGCGTGTGGGAGGTGACCGTCGAAGACGGCAGGGCGGTCCGGTTGCGTGGCTCGCACGAGCATCCGACCACGCGTGGCGAGCTGTGCCCCAAGGTGAACCGTTTCCTCGATCGCGTCTACCACCCCGACCGAGTCCTCCAGCCGCTCGAGCGGGTGGGCGGCAAGGGCGCCGGTGAGTTCCGGCCGATCACCTGGTCCGAGGCCATCGACACGATCGCGTCCAAGCTCGGTGAGCTTTGCCACTCCGACCGCGCCGAGTCGATCCTGCAGTTCTCCTTCGACGGAACACAGGGCGTCATCCAGAAGGGCCTGATGGCCGACCGCTTCTTCGACGCGTTGGGAGCGTCCGACATCCGGCGACACCTCTGCGGGGTGACGGCGTGGCTCGGTGCGTCGGACGTCTCGGGTCTGCCGTTCGGTATCGACCCCGAGGAGCTGGCCCACAGTCGCTTCATCATCCTGTGGGGCACCAACACTCTGTTGACCAACCGCCACCTCTGGCCGGTGATCGAGGAGGCCCGCGCAGCCGGCGCAACCGTCGTCGTGGTCGATCCCGCTCGCACAGCGACGGCAGCCCGGGCCGACGAGTTCGTGCAGCTGCGGCCGGGCTCCGACATCGCGCTCGTGCTCTCGATGATCCACGTCATCGAACGCGAGGGGCTGGTCGACCCGGTGTGGATCTCCGACCACACCTCGGGATGGGAGGAGCTGCGCCGCGATGCGAGCGAGATGACCCCCGCCAGGGCCGAGACGCTCACGGGCGTCAACGCCGAGAAGATCGAATGGCTCGCCAGAGCGTTCGCGACGACCCGCCCCGCAGCGATTCGAGTCCTGGTGGGGCCCGAACACCGGGCGAGCGGGCGCGACATCATGCGAGCGATCGCTCTTCTGCCCGCCGTCACCGGTGCGTGGCGGGATCGCGGGGGCGGCCTGGCACGATCGACGCAGGTCTATTTCGAAGAGGCTCTCAACTACCCCACGGATCGGAGCGCCCGCCGCGAGTTCAACATGGCCGAGCTCGGAGCGGTGCTCACCGACCACTCTCTCGATCCCCCGATCGAGGCGCTGGTGGTGCACAACTCCAACCCCGCTGTGATCGTCCCCGATCAGAACCGGGTGATCGAAGGGCTCGAACGAGACGGCCTGTTCACAGTGGTGATCGAACAGTTCGTCACCGATACGGCTCGATACGCCGACATCGTGCTCCCCGCCACAACCCAGATCGAACACCTCGACGTCGGCATCGCCT
Source organism: uncultured Acidimicrobiales bacterium (assembly GCA_964629575.1). Taxonomy (GTDB): domain Bacteria; phylum Actinomycetota; class Acidimicrobiia; order Acidimicrobiales; family Poriferisodalaceae; genus JAYPWI01. The sequence continues at coordinate 34,526 of CAZVUM010000048.1, forward strand.
GGGGCCACCTGTACCTGTCTCTCAACAACCCCGCCATCGAGCCACTCGGCGAAGCACTGCCGAACACCGAGATCTTTCGACGTCTCGCGGCCGCGATGGAACTCGACGATCCAGGCCTTTCAGCCTCGGACGAGGAGCTGATCGAGGAATTCCTCGACACCGATCACGCGTGGGCCGAACGCATCTCGCTCGACGTGCTGCGCGAACGCGGTTGGGCTCGTCTCGCCGTCCCGGCCGGCCACCGACCGAACGTTGATCGGCCCCCGGACACAGCCGACGGGCGCCTCCAGCTCGGGCACCTCGACGCCGAGGTCCCATCGCCCAGCGACTCCCGCTACCCGCTGGCCCTGCTGAGTCCCAAACAGCACACGCGATTCCTCAACGCCAACTATGGCGGCTTCGAGGCTCACCTTCCCGCGGGTGGAGTACCCACCGTTCGCCTCCACTCCACAGACGCCGACGCGCGTGACATCACCGGTGGCGCGACGGTCGCCGTACACAACGAGCGAGGGCGCTTGACGCTGGCGGCCGAGATCGACGACAACCAGCTCCCGGGCGTCGTGGCCGTTCCCTTCGGCTGGTGGCATCGCCACACGACCGAGCAGCGGGGGATCAACGCCCTCACCAATCCGTCGGTGCCCGCAGACGGCCAGGGCAGCGCGGCCTTCAACGACACCTGGGTGGAGGTCGAAGCGGTGGCAGAACAGCTGCCCTAACCTCCGCCCCATGCGCATCGTGATGACGGGCGCGGCGGGGATGATCGGCCGCAAGCTCACGACCCGACTCCTCGACGTAGGGAAGATCGGCGACACGAGATTCGAGGAGCTTCACCTCGTCGACATCGTCGAACCGGAGGATCCGGGCGACGATCGGGTCTCCACCGCCGCAGGTGACATCACTGTTTCGGGGGTCGCCGACGAACTGGCGGCGCTCGACGCCGACGTCGTCTTCCATCTCGCCGGAGTCGTGTCGGGCGAAGCCGAGCTCGATCTCGACAAGGGCCTCGCGGTCAACCTCGACGGCACCAGGGCTGTGCTCGACGCGCTTCGGCGAGCTCCCGGCTGCCCGCGGGTGGTCTTCACCTCGTCGATCGCCGTCTTCGGCGCCCCGTTCCCGGAGGTGATCCCGGACGAGTTCCACCTCACGCCGCTGACCAGCTACGGCGCGGAGAAGGCCATGGGTGAGCTGCTCCTCGCCGACTACAGCCGTCGAGGGCTGATCGATGGCATCGGTATTCGCCTTCCCACCATCTCCGTCCGGCCGGGCGCCCCGAACGCGGCCGCCTCCGGGTTCTTCTCGGGAATCATCCGCGAGCCACTCGCCGGGCTCGAAGCGGTCCTGCCCGTACCTCGCGACCTGGTTCACACCCACGCCAGCCCGCGCTCGGCGATCAACTATCTGATGCACGCCGCGGCACTCGACGGGGATCGCGTCGGAGCACGGCGAAACCTCACGATGCCTGGAGTCGCGGTGTCGGTCGGCGAGCAGATCGAGGCCCTGGAGAGGGTTGCAGGCCCCGAACCGGTCTCGTTGATTCGTGAGGAGTCAGACGAACTGGTTGCCGAGATCGTCGCTGGGTGGCCGACGCGCTTCGACGCCCGCCGGGCCGCCGATCTCGGCTTCGAGTCCGAACCCGACTACGACGCGATCATTCGGGCCCACATCGAGGACGAGCTCACGCCGTGATGCCACCGTCCACGGGAACGTGGGCGCCGGTCATGAACGACGACTCGTCGGAGGCGAGGAACAGGGCGACCTGCGCGATCTCCTCGACCTCGCCGAGCCGGCGCAGCGGCGTCAGCTTCACCATCGCTGCGGTGGCCTCTGGGGTGTTCGTGTTGATCATCTCCGTATCGATGATTCCCGGATGAATCGAGTTGACACGAATGTTGTAGCGAGCGAGCTCGAGAGCGGCTGAGGCCGTCATCCCGGTCACGGCGTACTTCGTTGCCGCGTAGCCGATCATGTATTTCGTGGCCCGAATGCCTGCGCCCGAGCTGATGTTGACGATCGACCCGCCGCCCGCGTCGGTCATCGGGCGTACCGCTGCACGCATTCCGAGGAAGACGCCGACCTGGTTGACCGACACGAGCTTCTCGTAGTCGGCGAGGGCATGGCTGGCGATCGGTGAGTTGATCTGGATCGCCGCGTTGTTGACCAGCGCATCGAGCCGCCCGAAGCGTTCGATCGTCGAGGACACGACGGCATCCCACTCTTCCTCGCGGGACACATCGTGGCGTTCGAACACGGCGCCGTCGCCGATCTCGGCGGCGGTCGCTTCGCCCTCGTCCACGAGAACGTCGGTGAGCACCACCTGAGCACCCTCAGCGGCGAAGGCCCGCGCCTCCGCGGCCCCCTGGCCGCGGGCCGCGCCCGTGATGATCGCCACTTTTCCGTCGAGTCGTCCCATGTCGCTACCCCTCCCGCGCCCCTGGTCGGCGGTGATTTTCACAGTGTCTCACGCTCCTTTCACGCCGGCCTCGGATTCTGAGTCCACGTCCGCCCACGGATTCGAAGGACCAGCTGAAAATGTCTCGCAACACAACACTCAAGGCCCTCTTGGCCATCTTCATCGTCATCTTGCTCGCCGGCGGCATCGTCGCCGTGACACGAGGTGGCAATGCCAACGCCGGAACGCAGAACGGCACACCCGGCCACACCAACCAGCCCGGAGCGGAGATCACCGTGACCGTGCGTGACCAGGACCAGAACGGCCTGTCCGGCGTGAGCGTTCAGTCGCTCGACCCGTCTGGCAACCGCGTCGACTCGGGGGTCACCAACGCCGGTGGCGAGGTGATCGTCAACCTCGGCTCGGCGGCCGGCGTGTACCGGATCGTCGCCCCCGACGTTCCTGCCGGCTACATCAACCACAGCGACAGCGACGGCGCCAACAACGGCGTACCGCAGTGCAACGACCCCCACCGATGCATCCGCTACAGCGTCGATGCTCGCGGCACCGTGACGGTGACCGACGACCCGACCCTCGACTCGGGCCTCGGCTGGATCGAGTTCCACAAGATCATCTACCGCGACGATCAGGACGAGAAGACCTACGTCGACCCCGATCCCGCCGACGAGCTGATCGAGCGCCCCAGCGGCGGCGACGACACGTTGCTCGGCGGCGGTGGCGATTCGCTGTTCGGCGGCGACGAGAGCGCCAACTTTGGTGTGAACGATCCGGCGACCGCCGAGGTCGAGTGCAAGGTGGCGCACGGCCAGGGCGAGTCCGACATCATCACCCGGGTCAGCCACTCGGGCGGTGGCCCCAACACCATCGCCCTGCTCGGCGATGCGGTGCTGGTCGTCACCGGCGAGACGATGAACAACGGGGATCCCATGTCCTCACCGTTCTTCGGCGGCTCGGCTGAGACCACCTCGGGCATCTTCTCCTACGGCGACCACCCCGCAACCGTCCAGATCTTCAACGCAGACGGCAACCTTCTGGGGATGACCGAGATCACGCCGCAGGTCGGCCCCTCGAACGGACCCCTCGAGGGCTGCGGTGGCTCCTTCCCGCTCGGCCTTCCTCCCCTCAACGACAACTTCGACGACTCCCTCTCCGAGGACGTCAGCGACGACGTGCTCATCGGCGGCGACGACGTCGACGACCTGCTGCTTGGCGGCGGGAACGACGACCTGCTGCTCGGCGCCGATGACGACCTTCCCGATTCGGGCCCGATGAGCGACGAGAGCAGGATCCGGGACTTCGGCAACGACTTCGGCGAGGCGCACGACCGGCGGGACACCGCCTTCTTGGTCAACAGCCTCCACCCCGCTGTCGTCGAGGCCTTCGGAGCCGAGGCCTGCCAGGAGCACGTCGCTGCAACCACCGGCGGTGTCACTGGGGTCTCCATCGTCGAGATCGGTGACGAGCAGAGCCTCGACCTCGGCGAACTCACCGTCGACAACGCCCGCCCCGTCATCTTCGGCTGGATCGAGACCGCAAGCGGTCAGGCAGCCGAGATGGAGGGATGGGTGGCCATCACCGAAGACGGCGTGCGCTGGTTCACCCCCTGTGGCTGAGCCATCGATCGGCTGATCGAGCGCCTCCGATTCCCTCCCCGGAGATTGCTCGCAGCAGGCGAAGGCCCGGAGCCCCTCGGCTCCGGGCCTTCGGCGCGTTCGGGCTCGCACGTCTTGTCCTGCCGCCCTGCACGGATCAGCCAGACTGTGGGCACCTTGGAGCCTGTACGCCTCGATCCGATCAACCTGCGGTGGGATGAGTCGCCTCCTGATCACCCGTGCGCCGATGTCCGTCACACCGAGACCGACCTGGCCCTGTTGCACTACCTCCTCCAAGACCTCCGGGCGCTTGGCCGTCGCGCCTCGACGCGCCAGGCCCGGCTCTCGGCATACGAACCCCTGACGTGGACGGTCCACGGTCTCGTGCGGCGGCTGGTGATCTGCGATCCGAAGGCGCTTCTCCAACGGTGCGACCGTCGGATCGTTGGCTTTCTCGGCAACCGACGGTCGACGCACGAGGCCCAGCGGGTCGACACCGCCGAACTCGACGTCATCGGCGAGTTTCCTTCGTTCCCGGGCATCATCAGCTACAGCTCTCTCGAGCTGGTCGACGATCAGTGGGTCAACCTCGTTGTGCACACCGAGGACTCCGATCGGATGGAGTGGCGACACAGCGAGGTCCACATCGAGGCCGCTGAGCAGCTGGCGCCGAGCGTCTACCACGACATCAGGATTCACAACGGCCGCATCCCCGATGGACCGATTGGCAGCGGCACGATCATGATCGAGTCCACCAAGTACTTCGACTACGACAGCAATCCCACGTGGCACGCGATCCGACCGGTCTTTCCGAGTAGCCCCGTGTTCCCGATCGACACGGCAGAGGCCCCCACGTGACCGACCCGAGCCAGCCCAACCAGTGGTACCCGTTCGCCGATCGGCCCCTCCCGCCGACGGTCGACGGAATGCCGGCCAATCCCGCCGTGATCCCGGTCACGGGCCAGGACCCGCTTCCGACAGCCGCACGATTCGTGGTGATCGGCGCTGGCATCCACGGACTCTCCTCCGCGTACCACCTCGCGATGTTCCTCGAGAAGAGCGGAACGGGTCGCGGGAGCGATGTCGTGCTCATCGACAAGCAAGGCCCCGGCGCGGGCGCCACGGGGTTGGCCTGCGGGTGCGTGCGAAACATGTACATGACCGGTCCGCTTCACGCGATCCTGCGGGCCAGCGTCGAAGTGTGGGAGTCGGACCCCGTCAACCTCGGCTTCCAGCAAGTCGGATACGTGTCGATCGGGGAGTCGAACCAGGAGGAGGACTACCTCCGCCTCAACCAGAGCCAAATCGACAGTGGGTACCCGTCCGACGTCTACACCGGCGCCGAGGCTCACAAGTTCCTCACCGACCTGTGGCCCGACTTCAAGACGGATCGCTGCGACGTCGTGCTGCACGAGCACCGATCGGGATACGCGGGGACCCACATGGCCGTGTGGGGGCTCGATCAGAAGTGCCGGCAATGGGGCGTGCAGCGCGCCTACGGCGTCACCGTCACCGGGTACACACTCGACGCCAGCGGCTCGGTGACGCACGTCGAGACCGATCAGGGCGCAATCGCATGTGAACAGGTGGTGGTCGGCGCCGGCGCATGGACGCCGAAGCACTGGGACTGGCTCGGCGGTCCTGCACACCTCGACGTCCACTACCCCGACGGGCACGTCGAGGAGAAGATGGACATGTGGACGTACTGGCGTCTGCTCGAGGGCGAGGTGTTCCTCCCCGAGGGCGTCGACTTCCGCACCGCCCACCACGAGGACTCACCTGTCCTGCACGTCGAGCTGATGAACACTGCGGTTCATGGCGACGACGGTCGGATGCTCCAGGATCACTTCTACATGTACACCCGGTACGCAGCGGAGCGGGTCGGGTCACCGGGCCTGCAGGGGGGCACCATCCCGATTCGGATCGGCCCAGACGCCGCCGTCGAGCCCTACGGCCATCTCAACGACGCCTACCAGGCAGACGAGTGGTTCGCCGAGTACTACTGCGCCACGTTGTCTGCTCTGTTCGGGCGTTTCGAGGGCATTCGGCCGCACTTCAAAGAGCGTCGCAACGGGGGAATCGGTGCGTTCACCCCAGACAACGTGCCGATCTTCGATCACGTGACAGACAACGCCTTTGTCATCGCGGACAGCAACCACGGGTTCAAGATGATCGGTGTTGGCAAGCTGGTCGCTGAGATGCTGGTCGCCGGCGCCAAGCCCGACGAGCTGAAACCGTTCACGGTGGACCGGTACGCGACCGGCGGCACCTTTGGTGACCGCAACTCCAACTGTCCGTGGGTATAGGCGCGGAGCGCCGCCACAGCTAGGCGCGGAGCGCCGCCACAGCTAGGCGC
>CAZVUM010000049.1:0-7631 GCA_964629575.1 uncultured Acidimicrobiales bacterium
GGTCGCTTCCGGTGCCGCGTGAGACTGCGGCAACCGTTGACTCGATGCGAGCCAGGCGGAGTTCGGCGTCGTCGACACGCGACCGAAGTTCGGCCGCCCGCAGCCGAAGCGCTTGGAGCTCGGCCTGCTTCTCTGCGTCATCGGGGACGGTGGCGGCCTCGCTTTCGAGTGAGTTCAGTTCGGCCGTGGCGATCTCGAGAGCGTCCTCCCAGGTCTCCCAATCGATTTCATCGGGGCCGCGGTTGGTCAGCTCGGAGTCTTCGTGGAGCCACAGCAGGAGCCGGTCCAGGGTCGCCTCGGCCTCGTCCTCGGTTCCAGCGGTCACGACGACCTCGAAGAAGGAGTCGTCAGAACCGCGCCCGTTCGCGGTGACCGTGATCCCCTCGGCCACCTGGATAGGCGGATGGTCGAGCGACAACACCTCGACGTAATGCTCTTCCTGCATCGCCACCGAGTCCCAAATCGAACCGGGTCGCGACTCCACGATCGCCGTGGACTGCGGATCCGCAGGAGCGAGCGCCAGCGCTGCGATGCCGATGGCGATGCCGACGATCGGAAGGGCCACCAGGAGGGCGAACTTTCGGAGATCCACAACCCCAGAGTGAACCATCTGGAGTGGCTGGTTCGACAGGGTCGGCATGGAAACGCCACCACGTCGCCGATTCGGACTCGTGCTCAGCCTCGTTGCGGCGTGCCTGTTGCTCAGCGCCTGCGGACGGTGGCGCGATGCCCAGGCAGCGCAGTCCGCGGCGGGCACGGCCAGCCACACGCTGGACGGAGGGCGGGTCGTTCACGTCTTCGCACCCGACTTCACCGAGCCCACCTCGCCGGCGCTCGTCATCGGCCTCCACGGCGGGATGGGCAACGGACTGCAGTTCCGAGAGAACTCCGGGTTCGACGCCGTGGCCGCCGAACACGGTTTCGTCGTCGCGTATCCCGATGGCACCTCGATCTGGGGGGAGCGAGACCAGAGGACCTGGAACGCCGGCGCCTGCTGCGGGCGCGGCGCGGACGCCGAGCGGGCGGTCGACGACGTCGGCTTCGTATCCGACGTGATCGATCTTGCGGTTGCCGAGTACGGCGTTGATCCCGCTCGGGTCTACGTGGCCGGTCACAGCAACGGCGCCATGATGGCCTACCGCCTCGCATGCGAACTGAGCGACCGCATCGCGGGCGTCGCTGTCGTGGCCGGATCGCTCGAGGTGGGGGACTGCGCGCCAACGCACGCCGTGCGGGTCCTGCACCTGCACGGGCTCGCCGACGCCAACGTTCGGATCGACGGTGGAGCTGGGGGTGGCATCAGCGATCACGTCTTCCACTCGCCGCGGCTGAGTGTCGCCGAGCTCGCACACCTCAACGGCTGCCACGGCAGCGATGCTCACCGCGACACGACCAACCCCGATGTCACCGTGACCCTCTGGGCGGGCTGCGACGTTGGGGCCGATGTCGCCCTCGTCACGATCGACGGCGCCGAACACCCGTGGATGGGTCGCTCGATCACCCGCCTACAACGCCGATTCGCCGGTCAGCCCTACATGGATCTCGACGCCACGACCTTCATCTGGGACTGGTTCGAGGCCGACGGCTGATCAGATCTGGGCGCCGAGCTCCCTGTAGACGTCTGCGGTCGCCTTGGCGGTGTGTTCCCAGCTCAGCGTCGGGCGGTCGGGCCGGGCGTCGAGTTCGAGGACGCGCGTCAGGGCCTGGGCGAGTTCGTCGGTGCCGAGTCCGTCGACGAAGGTGACCGCGTCGGCGAGGTGGTCCGCCACCGCCCCAACTCGGCTGGACACGACGGGGGTGCCACATGCCAGCGATTCGAACGGCGGAAGTCCGAAGCCTTCGTACTCGGACAGATACACGGTGGCCGCTGCGGCGGAGTACAGGCAGCGCAGGTCTTCGAGTGGCACGAAGCCCAGGTGCCGCATGCCGCGTGACGGGTGTTCGTCGAACAGCGTCGGCCCGACGGTCACAGCAGGAACGTCGAGCGCCCGCGCAGCGCGGGACAACGCTTCAGGGGCCTTGCGCCCATCGGCGGTGCCGATGCCCAGAACGAAGTCGCGCGGCAGCCGCCACTTCGCTCGCAGCGCCAGGATCTCGTCGCGGGGAGCCGGACGGAACGACGGACGCGGTGCGAGCGGGATCACTGTCGCATCGCGGCCCCACCGCTCAGCGACCCGTTCGGCCGTGAAACGCGAGACCGAGATCACGGTGTCTGCGGCCCGGCAGGCGTGGCTGAGAGCCGCCCTCTTGGCGGCCAGCCGCCGCCGGGGGCCGGCGGGATGATCGAACACGGACACGTCGTGGACAGTGATCACCGATGGTCCTCGGCGGGCGAAGGGGAGCGCGGCGTCGAGTCCGTGAAAGACAGCGGAACGCGTTCCCACGTGTGAGCCCAGAACACGACCCACAGCATTCGAACGCCGCCAGCCAACCACCGAGATGGCGCCGGGTGGGTGGTTCCGCGGAACCGGACGCTCGATTCGGAGCTGCAGCAGCGACGCGTCGCGGACGCACCCGGGCAGTGCCGCGGTGAGCTCCTCGATGTAGGTGCTCACCCCGCCGCGCCCCGGTTGCCACGCCAGGCCGTTGAGAAGCACCTCTGACCTCGTCACCTCCTCGACCCTACGACTGTGGCGGGGCCCGCCGGTGCCTCCCTTGGACCCCGACGCCCGGCCCTTGCATTCTCGCCACCGAGGCCGACAGGAGAACGGTGTGGGCATCGACCCCCATGTGCGAACCCGGGGAATATGCTCAAACGAGGCCGTCCCGGTCGCCGGGTTGCAGCAGGGACGGCACCCAGCGACACCCCCAGAGACATATCGGCGCCGCGACGTGCGGCGGCCGAGAAGGAGTCGAGCCGTGAGTCTTGACGTCGAAGCCCTGCTCGGAGATCAGGCGAGCTACCTGCTCGAGCACAAGTGCGACACGATCAGCCAAGACATGCTGGCCCTGCCCGGGCCCAACTTCGTGAGCGAGGTGATGGCCCAGACCGATCGGTCGCCGCAGGTCATGCGCAACATGCAGGCGCTGCTGAGCAGCGGCCGGCTCGGCGGTTCGGGCTACGTCTCGATCCTGCCGGTCGACCAGGGCGTCGAGCACAGCGGTGCCGCGAGCTTCGCCCCCAACCCGATCTACTTCGACCCCAAGAACATCGTGGAGCTCGCCATCGAGGGCGGCTGCAACGCGGTGGCCACCACCTTCGGCGTCCTCGGGTCGGTGAGCCGGAGCTACGCCCACCGAATCCCGTTCATCGTCAAGCTCAACCACAATGAGCTCCTCACCTACCCGGCCACCTACGACCAGATCATGTTCGGGTCCGTGCAGCAGGCCTACGACCTCGGCGCGGCCGGCGTCGGCGCCACGATCTACTTCGGCAGCCCCGAGAGCGGTCGTCAGATCCAGGAGACCGCCGCGGCGTTCGAGGAAGCGCATCAGCTCGGCATGTTCACCGTGCTGTGGTGCTACCTCCGCAACAACGAGATCAACACCGACCAGGACAACCACGTGGCCGCAGACGCGACAGCGCAGGCCAATCACATCGGCGTGACCATCCAGGCGGACATCATCAAGCAGAAGCTGCCCGAGAACAACGGCGCCTTCAACCAGGTGAAGGGCTTCGCCAAGACGCACAAGGACGTCTACGACAAGCTCACCACCGATCACCCGATCGACCTCTGCCGCTGGCAGGTGGCCAACTGCTACATGGGTCGCAGCGGGCTCATCAACAGCGGCGGCGCCAGCTCCGGTGCCACCGACATGGCCGAAGCCGTGATGACCGCAGTGGTCAACAAGCGCGCAGGCGGGCTGGGCCTCATCAGCGGTCGCAAGGCCTTCCAGCGGCCGATGGCCGATGGCGTGGAGCTGCTCAACGCCATCCAGGACGTGTACCTCGACGAAAGCATCTCGATCGCTTAGTTCTCCCCGTCGACGTGGCGTTTGGCGATCGGGCAACCGCCTGCCGCCAGGTGTAACGTCACCCGACGGACTGCCGCACCCCCAGGAGGGTCCGTGACCGATACCGCACCCCGCGAGCTGCCACTGCAGGAGCTCGACGAGGTCATCATCCGCTTCGCCGGCGACTCCGGCGATGGCATGCAGCTGACCGGTGACCAGTTCACCGCCATCAGCGCCGCGCTCGGAAATGACCTCTCGACGCTGCCCGAGTTCCCCGCGGAGATCCGCGCCCCACAGGGCACCCTCGCCGGCGTCTCGGCGTTCCAGGTTCGCATCTCGGACTTCGACATCACCACGCCGGGCGACGCCCCGACGGTGCTGGTGGCGATGAACCCAGCGGCCCTCAAGGCGCAGCTGTCCAACCTGTTGCAGGGTGGAGCGCTGATGGTGAACACCGACGCCTTCACCGAACGCAACCTCGAGAAGGCGGGCTATGAGTCCAACCCGCTCGAGGACGGCACCCTCGACGACTACCGGGCATACAAGGTCCCGATGAGTCAGCTCACCCGCGATGCGGTGGCCGTGCACGGCGTCAAGCCGCGCGACGCCGAGCGTTCGAAGAACTTCTTCGCTCTGGGTCTCCTGTCGTGGATGTACACGCGCCCCGTCGAGCCGACGATGGAGTTCATCAACACCAAGTTCAAGGGCCGCGAGCAGGTGATCGACGCCAACACGGCGGCGTTCAAGGCGGGCTACAACTTCGGCGAGACCGCCGAGATGTTCGAGGCTCACTACGAGGTCAAGCCGGCGTCGCTTCCCTCCGGTGAGTACACCAACATCAACGGCAACACCGCCCTCGCGTGGGGTTGCGTCGTCGCCGGTCAGCTCGCCCGGCTCCCGGTGTTCCTCGGCTCGTACCCGATCACCCCGGCGTCGGACATCCTCCACGAGATGTCGACGAAGAAGCACTTCGGCGTGCGCACCTTCCAGGCCGAAGACGAGATCGCCGCGGCTGCTTCGGCGGTCGGAGCGGCCTTCGGCGGCGCACTGTCGTTCACCACGACGTCGGGTCCAGGTGTTGCCCTGAAAAGCGAGACGATGGGTCTCGCGGTGAGCCTCGAGCTGCCGATGGTGATCATCGACATCCAGCGCGGCGGCCCCTCGACGGGTCTACCCACCAAGCCCGAGCAGGCGGATCTGATGATGGCGATGTACGGCCGTCACTCCGAGAGCCCGATGCCGATCGTCGCGGCCAAGAGCCCCGCCGACTGCTTCGATGCCGCCATCGAGGCCTGCCGCATCGCCCTCAAGTACCGCACGCCGGTGATGCTGCTGTCCGACGGCTACCTCGCCAACAGCTCCGAGCCGTGGCTGCTTCCCGAAGTGAGCTCGCTGCCCGACATCGGCGTGGAGTTCCACACCGGCTTCAACGGCACCAACGAGGACGGCGAGGGCATCTTCCTCCCGTATCTGCGTGACGAGAACCTCGCTCGCCCATGGGCGATCCCCGGCACGCCAGGGCTCATGCACCGCATCGGCGGTATCGAGAAGGAAGACGGCACCGGCAACATCAGCTACGAGCCGGTCAACCACCAGAAGATGATCGACCTGCGCCAGGCGAAGGTCGAAGGCATCGACGTCCCCGACGTGGAGCCCACCGGCGACGGCGACGCCGACTTCTGCATTCTCGGCTGGGGCTCCACCTGGGGCGCCATCGACGCGGCCATGGGCCGCCTGCAGAAGGCGGGCCACAAGGTCGCCCACGTCCATCTGACCCACCTCAACCCGTTCCCCAAGAACCTGGGTGAGGTGCTCGGTAGCTACCGCAAGGTGATCTGCCCCGAGATGAACATGGGCCAGCTGGTCGACCTCGTGCGGGCCAAGTACCTGATCGACGTCCAAGGCGTCAACAAGATCAACGGCATTCCTTTCACCACCGGCGATATCGAGGCTGCTGCCCTCGATGCGCTCTCGGCCTGAGCAGCGGAGGACTTGAACCAATGACCGACGTTCAGACTCGAACCCAACCAGGCGACTGGGCGAGCGACCAAGAGGTTCGCTGGTGCCCTGGCTGTGGTGACTATTCCATCCTCACCGCGATGCGCATGCTCATGCCCCAGCTCGACGTGGATCCCGAGAACACGGTGTTCATCTCAGGGATCGGGTGTGCAGCCCGGTTCCCGTACTACATGAACTCCTACGGCATGCACGGCATCCACGGACGCGCACCAGCGATCGCGACCGGCCTGGCCATGGCACGTCCGGATCTCGACATCTGGGTGATCGGCGGCGACGGCGACATGTTGTCGATCGGCGGCAACCACCTGATTCACGCGTTGCGCCGCAACGTGAACCTCAAGGTGCTGCTGTTCAACAACATGATCTACGGCCTCACCAAGGGCCAGTACAGCCCGACGAGTGAGGTCGGCAAGGTGACCAAGAGCAGCCCCATGGGTTCGCTCGATCACCCCTTCAACCCGGTGTCGATCGCGCTCGGGGCCGAGGGAGCCTTCGTCGCCCGAACCCACGACATGGACCGCAAGCACATGATGGACATGTTCCGTCGTGCCCATCAGCATCGCGGCGCAGCGTTCGTCGAGGTCTTCCAGAACTGCAACGTGTTCAACGACGGGGCCTGGGAAGGCATCACCAAGAAGTCGAACCGTGACGCGAACCTCATCGACCTTCAGCACGGCCAGCCGATCCGATTCGGCGCAGACAACGAGTTCGGCGTGATGGTCGACAACGGGGTCGCCAAGGCCGTCTCGGTCGCTGAGGTCGGCGAGAGCGCACTTCTCGTCCACGACGAGACCAAGGAAGACCCCTCCACGGCGTTCATGTTGAGCCGGCTGTCGCGAGGACCGTTCGAGCCCACGCCGGTCGGGGTGTTCCGGGCAGTGGACCGCCCCGAATACGCGAGCGGAGCCACTCAGCAGCTCGCCGCAGCTCAGGAGAGCCAGGGCGGCGGCGATATCGCGTCGCTCTTGCGCTCACGCGGCACCTGGAACGTCTGAGCAGTCCCAAGAACGTGACTCGGCGCCGCCTTCAGCTCTGGCTGGGGGCGGCGCTCGTCGCGCTCGCCCTGGGGGCTGCGACGCCTGCAGGAGCGCACGCTGATCTGCGGGTCAGCTGCCCCGGCGTGGGGGAGGTTCTCTCCAGCACAGGGGAGCTGACGCTGGGGTTCGATGGGCCCATGCTGCTCCTCCCCGAGGCGCCGGCGCGGATCATCCTCACCGACGCCGCCGGCGATGAGCGAGAGCTCGACCCGGTCCTCAGCGCACAGACGGTGTTCGTGGCCCAGATGGGCGAACTCCCGGCAGGCCGCTACGGGCTGAGCTACGAGCTGCTCTCGTTCGATGGCGACCTCAACATCGGTTCCTTCGACTTCGAGATCGCCCCCAACGGCGCCCCGGTGTGTGCGCTGTTCGAGGCTCCGAGCGTGTCCGGCGACGACGGCGGCGGAGCCACAGGTGTCGTGATCGCTGTTGTCGCAGGAGCGGTCGGAATGACGGCTCTCGCCGGGTTCGTCGTGTGGCGATCGAGACGCCCAGACGAGCCGGGCGAGGCGGCACGAGGCTGAGTCGGCTCGCGCGTCAAATCGAAGCCAGCAGCCGCTCGAGCCCGGCGAAGACGCTGAAGCCGGCGACGATCGAGCCAACCAGCCATGTCTGCTGTCGCCTGAACCCCTCGGCCATGTCTGCCCGGAGTTCGGCGAAGTCCGCCCGCAGGTCGGCCAT
>CAZVUM010000049.1:7731-10226 GCA_964629575.1 uncultured Acidimicrobiales bacterium
CCGCAGGTCGGCCATATCTGCACGCAGGGCAACCTCGCTGTTGCGCACGACCTGTTTGGTCGCCAGCTCCTCGTGGTCGAGGTTCGGCACGAGCTCCATCATGGCATCGGCCATCTGCGGCGACATCCGCTCGCTGAACCATTGTCGGATGTCGAGTCGCGTCTTCTCGTCGATCGGCATCGCTGTCCTCTCGCATTCTGTGAGAGGGGAAGTGGCGCCAACCTACGAGCGGGGTGGGACTGCCAGGTGGTCGGGTACGCTCGGCCCGCCGATGACGAAGGTGGAAGCGTGGCTTGGGTTCTCGATCTCGATGGCGTGATCTGGTTGGCCCACGAGCCGATCGCCGGCTCGGTCGACGCGGTGCGCGAGCTCGACGCAGCGGGTGAGGATGTGCTTTTCGTCACCAACTTCTCAGCGCTCACCAAACACGACGCGGAGGCGAAGTTGGCGGCCATCGGCATCGACGCTGCCGACCGGGTGATCACATCGGCCATGGCAGGAGCGTCGCTCGTGCAGCCGGGTGAGCGGGTGCTCGTGTGCGGGGGTGAAGGGGTGTGGGAGGCCGTCGGCGAGCGGGGAGCCGAGCCGCTGAACCCGGGGGACGGGATCGGCGTCCATGCCGAGGTCGACGCGGTGATCGTCGGGTTTCACCTCGACTTCGACTTCGGGCGTCTCGGGGCGTGCGCCCGGGCTCTCCACGAGGGTGCGAGGTTGATCGCCACCAACGCCGATCCGACGTATCCGACACCCGATGGACTGCTTCCCGGCAACGGTTCGCTCGTGGCGGCGGTCGCCACCGCGGGCAAGGTCGAGGCCACCGTTGCAGGAAAACCTCACGCGCCGGTCGCAGCTCTGGTCCATCAGCATCTCGGAAGCGAGCCGGGGGATCGTCGCAACATCGTGGTGGGCGACCTACCCGCCACCGATGGCCTTCTCGCCACGGAGCTCGGCTTCCGCTTCGGACTCGTCCTGAGCGGCGTGACGTCGGCGGAAAACGCAGCAGCCACGACCCCCGTCCCGGACGCCGTGGCTGCCGACCTACGCTCTTTGGTGGGTGTTGAGCTGTCTGTGTGAGTGCAGAGCCCCTCTGGGCCCTCACAGCGCCTCAGACGGCCTCTCGGGGATCACCCAGGGAGACGAACCCACTTGTCGAACCACACGTCCCAGTTGAAGTTGTTGTTGGCGTTGCCGCCGGCGCTTCGCTTGAAACCGTTGTAGGTCCGGTTGCTGCCCTCTCGAGGCATGTCGGGCATGAGGAAGTAGTTCTCTTCCCAGTCGGTGGTGAACCCCGCACTACAGCCGGTGGTGCTGTGACCCTCTGTCCACAACGTGCTCTGGCTGGTGCGTACGTGGATCGCCCACGTGCTGGTGGAGGGGTCGATCTCGACCCATCCCAGCACCTCGCTCGTGTAGTCCATCGTGCCGCGACACACGACCACTCCATCTTCGGAGTGGGTGACTGCGATGGTCCGACTCTCCGACCAGTCGTCGCCTGTCTGCCAGCGACGGGGCATCAGCCGGATGCCGGGGGAGAAGCTCGTCTCATGGGTCACCTCACCACAGGAGTTGTGGGTCTGGTGGTACTCCAGGCGGCTGCTCCTCCAGCGCATCTGGTCGTAGTGGCAGCGGCTGTTGGGATCCTCGGGACCCCAGTTGAACTGCTTGAACCAACCGCGGCCCTCCCAGTCGAACCACAGCACGCTGCGCTGAGGGGTGCCCGAGATGTAGTTGTAGCCCTCGAGGTACCAGCCGCGGCGCGCTCGGTTGACGTTGGGGTAGTACGTCCGCAGGTCCTGCTGTTCGGTCCGGATCTGGGGGTCCGTTGCCGCTTGGGCGGCCGGTGCGCTGACGACGGCCGTCGCCAACATGACCGGCGCGACGAGCAGCAACCATCTGCGTCGCGATCGTGTGGGTGTGGTCTGGGTCATGGCGATTCCTCCTCTGTCCAGGAACGGAGGCCGGTGCCATGGCTGCACGTCACGTGACGCGCGACCGGACCCCCGCACCTGGCGGAGTCGCCCGCTGTCGAGCGCGCTGAAGGAGTTTTCGCAAAAAAAATGTCGGGGCCCCGAAGGGCCCCGACATCAGCTCACGTGGGCGGAGTGTGAGCTACGGCACGGTGGACGACGTCGTGGTCGAGCTGTCGTTGTCTGAGTCGTCGTCATCGGAGTCGTCGTCATCGGAGTCGTCGTCTGAGTCGTCATCGGAGTCATCGTCATCGTGGAGATCCTCGAGGCGACGGTCACGGATGCGGATTCGCAGGGCGCCGTCGTCGATCTCGGCGTCGAAGTCGACCCGATCCTCGCCCATCTCGAACTTCACGTCGGCCTCGCCTGGCTCGTCGTGTTCGATGGTCGCGACCCACCCGGCGTTCGCGCTCACCGACACCACAGAAGCACCCGCGGCGCTGTAGGAGATCGTGACGGTTCCGGCATCGAGCACCGTGTAGGTCGTCTGGGTGGCCCCAGGAGCCCCGGGGGCCGTTGTCTCCGGGG
>CAZVUM010000049.1:10326-39467 GCA_964629575.1 uncultured Acidimicrobiales bacterium
CGTTGTCTCCGGGGTCGTGGTGCTCGTGGTGCTCGTGGAGGTGGACGACGTGGTGTCTGCGGTGGTGCTCGTCGAGCTGGTCGAGGACGTCGACTCGAGGCCCGGCACCGACTCGACGATGGTGATCGTCGAGGCTTCGTCGTGTGCGGCCGAGACCTCGTTCGCCTCGCCCGTGGCGGGACCAGCTGGGGTGGTCGTCGCCACGGGCGGGGCAGAGCTGGACGTCGACCCGGGCGCCACCTCTGCGGTGGCGACACGGGTGTTGGAGTCGGGGAACCACGGAGCCTGCACGATCCCGAGACCGTGGGCGACCGATCCGGTACCGAAGACCACGGAGCCCCCGATGAGGGTCTTGACGATGATGTTGCCGCACCAAACGAGCATGAGTTCGAACATAGAAGGCTCGCGGCCGCGCTGTGGGCGCTTTAGACAGGAATTAACGCACTCTCTGTCAAGATTTGTCTTTCGGCCCCGCGAATCGCCGAACAGGACAGCGACGGTGTGGGAAACCGGGCCGAAAACTGCAGAACTCAGGGGAACGGGCGGTGTTCCCCTGAGTCCTGGGCGTGGTGTTCACGACGACCGCGATGACGCCCGCAGTGGGGGGCGGTGTGACTTCCATCGAAGTGGAGGTCGTGGCTCAGCCACGGGTGAACAATTGTTCAGACTCGGTCCATTCCGCAATGGGACCTTGGTCGTAGGACCTTTGGGTCAGGTCATAGGACCTTTGGGTCAGGTCATAGGACCTTCGGGTCGCCCGAAGAGATTGCGGGTCAGCCGATCCACGAACCCCTGCGTACCCGCCAATAGCCGCCGAGGAGCAGTACGAGGAGTCCGGCGAAGACCATCCACACGATGAAGCCGCTCGACTCGGCACCGCCAGCGTCGGCGGGCCCTGCGGCGGTGGCCGTGTCGGACCCATCGCCCGGCAGGGTGTTGCCGCTCTGGTTCGCAGCGTGGTCGACGAGCGCCCCGAGGTCACCGTCGTCATCTCCTGGCTCGTCGGCAGCGCTCAGCGTCTGGGCGTCACCGGCGTCGCCGGCGCCGAGGGAAGCGTCCTGGTCGGCGAGGGTCGAGACAGGAGCAGTGGTGGAAGGCAGGGTGGTGGCTGCGGGTGTGTCGCTGCCCGAAGGGGCCGAGGTCTGGGGCGTGGAGCCGGTCTGGTTGACCACCGTGCTCGGCGGGCTGCTGGTGGAGCTCTGCGGCGCCGTCGTGCTCACCGTGGTGACGGGCGCAGCGGTCGTGGTGGGCGACGTCGTCACGTCGAAGCTGGCGGTCAGCTGAAGATCGTTGTTGTCGATCGTCTTGCCCGTGACGACGACGCTGTAGGAGCCAGGTGCGTAGGTTCCCGAAAGGAGCAGCTCGATGCGGATTCCGCCGGCAGGGTCGGCAACGTAGCTCTCGCCTTCGATGACGTACTCCTCCGACTCGCTGCTCCGCACGTAGAACTGCACCGCGTCCCCGCCGGCGTAGCCGCCGCCGCTGAACACCATGGTGCTGCCCCAGGCGCCGTCACCGCTCACGTCGAGTTCGCCGAAGCCGATGGAGTAGTTGGCCTGAGCCGTTGCACCCTGGCTGGCGAAGAAGCCCACGAGAACGGCAGCGAGAAGAGTCGCAGTGGCACGAAGAGCACGCATGGCGGCCAGAGTACTCATATTGTCTCCACACATTCAATCACCCAACGTGAGAAAAAAATGCGGAGAGTGAGTGTCGGGGCACGTTGCTCACGACCGGCGTTGGGGTGCCGATGGGAGACCCGTCCGAGAGGAGCTCGGCCACCACGAGGAGAGAGACGAACGACGTGACCGTACGATATGGCGTTCTCGGTGCGGGGTGGGTGGGAACCGCCCGCCACGTTCCCTCGATCCTACGGGCCGACTCCGCCGAATTGGTCGCGGTGTACGACCGCAGCATGGATCGGGCCGCAGCGGGCGCACCCCAGGGTGTGCTGGCGACCGACGATCTCGACGCGTTCTACGCCGCTGGAGTCGACGCCGTGTCGATCTGCACGTCCCCCTGGGCCCACGCCGATCTCACGATCGATGCGTTCGAACGTGGGGCGCATGTTCTCTGCGAGAAACCAATGGCGATCGACAACGAGGCGGCGCTTTCGATGGTGGACGCTGCCGAGCGTCATCAGCGGATCCTCTGCATCGCCCACAACTTCCTGTGGTCCGACGCGATGAACAAGGCCCGCCGAGCGATCGCAAGGGCCGGTCCCGTGCGCTATGTCGCAGGCGTACAGCTGAGCAGCGAGGCCCGGCGACTCCCGACCTGGTACCAGGATCTCGACGGCGGTCTGCTCACCGACGAGATCCCGCACATGCTGTACATCCTCGACGACCTGCTCGGGCACGACCTTCAGGTGGAGAACGTGCGGGCCGACTGGGCCGGGCGCCAGCACGAACCGGAGAGCTGTGAGGTCTGGCTGCGCGGTCGCGAGGGTGCCGGGCAGATCACGATGGTCTTCGGCTCACCGGTGTCGGAATGGCACGTGACGACGGTGTGCGAACGCAACGTCGTCGATGTCGACCTGTTCCGTGACGTCCTCGTCACGACCGGTTCTGACGGTGCCCACACGGCCAAGGACGTGCTCGGCACGAGCATGCGGATGGCGGCCCGCCATCTTGGAGGTTTCGCCGCCGCTGGGGCCCGGTTGGCGCGCAAGAAGCAGTACTGGGGTCACGACGGGCTCGTCCAGGCGTTCGTCGACGCGGTCGTCGCCGGCGGTCCCAGCCCCGTGCCCCCCGAACGAGCACTCGGCGTGATGCGCACGGCGCAGGCTATCGTCGCCGGCCTCGCGAGCTGTCGCTGACGAGCGCAGGCTCGGCTCGTGTGGCCTCTGGGCCATAACGAGCGTCGGCCGCACGCCCCGGGCGGGGGGCGTGCGGCCCTATTGCTCACTCGGCCCGGTCAGCCTCTCGGCGCTTGGCCCAGCGATTCAGGTAGACGAGGGCGCTGCCACCGAGGGCCAGTGGGCCAAGAACGAGGAGCGCCTCGTCCCAACCCAGCAAGCCATCGTGGGCGAGCATCGTCTCGATCAGCGTGAGCGTCTGCACGACAGACAGCTCACCACGTCACGAGAGAGCCGTGGCTCATGGTGGCCAGATTCCGGTGATGTGGGTCGTGCTGCCCGGGAACACCGTCACCGACTGACACGGCGGGGTGAACCCGTTCGCCTCGCCGAAGCAGACGTCGTAGTCGCCACCCGGAATGTCTGTCCACATGCCCCAGTCGTCGCGTGGCACGAGGTCGACCAGGATGGTGGATGCCGCCGCGGGTGAGGTGTCGACACGAAGGGCGCCGAGCTGGGTGAACACCGCGCCCGTGGTGGTTGTGAGCCCGTCCACGATGGTGACCGTCTTGCAGCCCGGGGTCGAGAAGCCCGGCACGTCGCTGAAGCAGATCTCATGCTGCCCAGGCGACAGGCCGACCCACTGGAGGCCCCAGCTGTCGGCGACGTTGCCGTCGATGGTGATCTGGCTCGGGACCGCAGGTGCGGTCGTGAGACGCAGATAGCCCTCGTTGGTGGGCCCTGGCGCCGCCACGTTGGCGACAAAGGCACCGGTGACGTGGGTCGTCAAGCCCGCCACGACGTTCACCGGCTGGCATGGCGGAGCGTCCATCCCTGCGACGAGGCCCCAGCAGACGTCATAGGTGCCAGGTGCGACGTCGGTCCACAGGCCCCATGCGTTCGCCGGGACGCCGTCGATCGTGATCGTCGACGGAACCGGCGGCGACGTGTCGACCCGAAGAACGCCGTTCTGCTGGTAGGCGCCGTCGACCACGGTCGTGAGGCCGGAGTTGACGGTCACGTTCTGGCAGGCCGGGGTCGTGAAGCCCGCGATGTCCTGGAAACAGACCTCGTGGTCGCCCACGCCGATCTTCATCCACTCGAGCGACCATGTGTCGCGCGGGATGCCATCCACGATGACCTGCGCAGGCAGAGCCGGCGTCGTCGTCACCCGCAGCATGCCGGTGTCGGTGTCGAGCGCCAGCAGGTCGTTCTGGGTCGCGGAGTGCGTCCGCAGCAGGCCCCACATGCCCGACTCCTGGAACGGCATGCGCCGGTCGTACATGAGGTAGTCGGCGCCGCCGCTCACCCCTTGCCCGGCACCGCCCACGAGGTGCGCGTCGAACATCTCACCGTCGAGGGTTGCCTTCGAGGACAAGTTGGTGGAATCGGGATGACTGGTCTCCCAGGGGAAACGATGGCCGTCGATGTGCCACACGTGGCTGCCCCGTGCGTGGCCCACTCCGACCCGGTAGCGCACATCGTCGCCGACGTAGGCCCGAAGCAGGGTGGCCGGATCTCCGAAGAAGTCAGAGTCGAAAACTTTGGACTCGTCGGGGTTGAGATCCAACCGACCGTTGAGGGCGAGGCTCCGGAAGGGATCGCCCTGGTAGTTGAAGCCGGTGAACCCCTCGACGGCCGTCGGGTACGGCATGGTGTCCTGGCCAATCCGTTCGTCGTCTTCGTGGAACAGCACCACCTGCTCCCGGAAACCGCCGCCGGCGGCGAGGAGCACGTCGGCAGTGGGACCGCTGGTCACCGGAGCGCCCGTGTTGGGGTTCCGCCACGTGGCACCGGCCGGCTCCACGACGAGTACGCCGTAGGCACCCAAGCGCTGATGGTCCGGGGTCGCCAGGTCGACGAACATCGACGAGCCGAGCTCCTGGTCGGCGTAGTACCGGTAGGCGCGGGTCTCGCCCGAGCCGAGGCTCGAGTCGAAGTTGAACCCGATGGCGCTGCCACCGCTGCCCTGAGGGTCACCGATGAGCTTGCCGAGGGTCAGGCCCGCCCGATCCGCAGCGAGGTCATTGGTGAGGTTGACCACCACGCAGTCGCCTGCATTGGCGCGGAGCACCAGCGGCACCGGATCCATCGAACCCGCCTCGATCGCCGGCTGATCGGCGGACAGGGCATACAGGATGCCTCCGTTGATCAGGTCGGTCTGGAGGTTGGTGGTCTGGAAGATCGACACATCGAACGTCTTGACCGGAGCAAGCGCCGGGCATACGTCGATCGCCGGTCCGGCTGCTGCCGGAGCACCTCCGGTGAACGTCTGCTGTGGGAAGCCTCCCGGGACGTTCGGTGGTGCCGCGACGTCGGGCAGAGGCTGGAGATCGCCTTGCAGCGTGTCGTGGACACGCAGCAGACCCCAGCCTCCCTGTTCGAGGTCGGTGGACACGCTGTTGTAGACGAGGAAGTCGCCTGCGATTCCGGCGTCTCCGCCTGCTCCGCCGTCGAGAACCACGTCCTCCCGCTCGGAGATACCGATGCTGATGGTGTCGTAGAGCGTCGCTCCAGGGAGGTTGCTCTCCTCCTGGAATCGGTGTCCCGTCACCTTGAACGTACCCTCGCGCTCCATGACGCCCAGGCCACGGATGACGACGTCATCGCCCACGTAGGCCCGGAAGATCGGAGTGATGGGGTCGCCGTTGGTCACCGAGCTGAACGGGAAGTCCGCATCGCGGTCGGCGAGTGGCTCGGACTTGAGGTTGAGCGAGGACACACCCTCCGGGTCGCCCGCTTTGATGGCCGCTTCGTTGTGGATCATGGCCACGAGCTCGCGGAAGGCACCCGACTGGCCGTGGCCCACGCTCGCCCCTGGGGGAGCATGGATGTCAGCGGTGGCGCCGCTGCGGATCTCGGCACCTGTCACCGGGTCGCGCCAGGTCGAGCCGGCCGGCTCGATGATCAGAGCACCGAACAGACCGCGACCCCAGTTGTTGAAGTCGACGTGGTCGTGGAAGAACACGGTGCCGTCGTCGACGTCGGCGTACCACTTGTACTGAACGAACTCGACGCCGACCTCTTCGCCGGCGGCGTGGTGGTTCACCAACGGAGCGTCGAGCGTGACGAGGTCGTTGTTGATCGCCACGATGTGACGGATCTCGGTGCACATCCGGTCGGTGTTGCTCGGTGACGCGACGGCCAAGCCGGTGCCCGGGTCACACATGCCCTCGCCGAGGCCGACGCCGATCGCAATGCCGACTCGCAGTCGGTTGGCATGGCTGACCTCGATCACGGTCGCCCCTGGGGTCACCGCCGCAACGAGCTGGCGATCCTCCAGCGAGAGCGGGCGAACACTCTGCTCGTAGGAGAAGCCGGTGATGACCCCGTCCGACGCCTGCGGGTCGAACTGGGTGAAGTGATTGTGGATGTTGACCTTGGCGTGGCCGCTGTGGTCGGCGTCGTTCTGGGTGCTCGTGAGCAAAAGATTCAGGCAGTCGCCCACGTTGGCCCTGATCACCAGCGGTTCCTCAGGGGCGAGGTTGGCCTCCACGGCCGCACGGTTCTCGTTGAGCACGAACAACATGCCATCGGGAACCGGGCTTCCGGCCACCACCTCGATGTCGGTGTCGATTGCGGTGATCGGATACTGGAGAACCCGCCGACCGGGGACGACCGTCGGGTCGACACACAGGCCGTCTGGGCGCGTTGCGCTGGCCTGAGCCCCCAACCACGGCGCACCGCCATGGCCGTTGGGGGCGAACGGTGGTCTCTTGGCCAGGTGCGGCTTGAAGGTGGGCCACGACAATCTGCCGTTGTTGAGGTTGAACACCACGGGAGATCTCGCCCCTGGCGTCGTCGAGGTGTAGTTGGGCCACACCGTGGTGTCGTCGGGCTCGCCGAGGATCAGCGGCTGGGTCAGGTCACCACCGGGGTAGTCGATGATCCAGTCCCAGACGGTGGCGTCCTCGTCGTCGAGGGTCACACCAGGCGGGGGAAGCTGGAGCGCCGCCCAGTCCTCGATCGCCATCTCGGTGTTGGTGTCGACCACGTCGACGGCCGCGAGGAGCGTCTTGCCCTCGACCACTTGGCCGATCAGGTCGAGCGAGGTACCGCTGGCCGCGATGGCCGGAGCCGTGTAGCCCGGGTCGGCGGGCATCTGGGCCAGATCGGGCTGAACGGTGTCGTGCACTCGCCAGAACGACCACATGCCGGCGACGTAGTGCTCACCGATGTGGCAGTGGAACAAGAAGTCGCCTGCAGCCTGCTGGCAGCCGCCCGCTCCGCACTCGTGCTCGAGGGTGAAGGTTTCGCCGGGGCCGGCCGCCTGGCTGTCGAGGCGCGTGCTCAGGGCATTCGGGGTGGGGACCTTCTGCAGGCCCTGTGCGAACTGGCCCGGCTCGAGATCCGGGTTCCGCCGCCAGCGGTCGCCGCCACCGTGGAGGTGATAGACGTGGAACATCTCGCTACCCGGATGACCGAGGCGGGTCTTGGTGGGCTCGCCGAGATATGACCGTGGGATCGGGGTCGAGGGATCGCCGTACGCGTAGGAGCTGTAGGCGAGCGACTTGTCGGGCGTGAGTCCGCCAAGGGCGAGCCGGTTCATGAAGGGCTCGCTCCGATAGTTGAGGGCGCGAGCTCCCGGGCGATAGACGCCGGTGACCGGATCGATCTCGGGAAGATCGTTGTTGAGCGAGTCGAGCACCGGGGTGTTCTCGTCGCCGACCTCGTGCATCATGATGACGAACTCGCGGAAGTCGATGCCGGTCGGGTCGACGATGATCGCCTCCCAGCCGCTCTCGAGCGCCTGGCCGGGGACTTCGGGATGGAAGTACTGCGACCCCGCCGGTTCGACCACGAGCATGCCGAACAGCCCGTGGGCCATCGTCTGCCGCATATCGATGTGGCTGTTGAATTGGTAGCTGCCCTCGGCGGTGGGATCGTTGGGAATCTGGAACGTGTAGCTGATCGTCTGGCCGAAGGTCGCACCGTTCGCCGGGTTGAAGCCGACTTCGCCCGGCGCGTTGTTGCGCGTGTAGGGGAGACCCTGGACGTTGAACGACGCAGGGACGTTGGTCATCTGGTTGGTGAAGTTGACCGTGAGGCAGTCGCCGACGTTGGCCCGGATGACCAGGGCCTGGATGGCGTCGTCGCGCAGGCCGGGCGTGACCGTCCCCGCCGTCTCCTGGGCGCGGACGTCAGCGATGCGGTTGTCGAGGACGTACATGTTGCCGAGCGGATCGTGGTCGCCCCACTGGTTGAGCGTGATGTCGACGTTGATCGCAGACACGTCATAGGACCGCTGCGTCGCCCCGATGGTGCAGCCGTTGCTGTCCTGAGCGGCGCCGACTGAGCCGGTGGGCGAAATCGGCGAGGGGAGAACCACGCCGCTCGCCGCAACGGCTGTGGCGATGAGGACCGGCGACAGCTTCACGCCACGCACAGCGCCGTTGGCGACGGCGAAGGTGAGAGCGAGAAGCGGGAGTGCGATGACGTGTCCGACAACCGCCTCGGTGAGCGCGTGCATGAGGACACCGCCGTCATCGGCGATGCCCGCACCGAGGGCCGCGTCGATGGTTCCGTGAAGTGGAATGGCCGGGATCATCATCAGGAGGAAGATCTCGGTGATGACAGCGGCGCGAGTCCAGGTTGCCAACGGACCCTGTACACGGAGGGCGCCGGCGATGTTGCTGCCGACACGGACCGCGACGAGGGCCAGCGGGAGCGCCAGGGCGCCGTCCCGCAGGAGATGCGGGAGGTGCTGACTGAAGGGCACGTCGGTGCGCACGGCGAACGCCGTGTGCAACCACTGCTGCCAAACGACGACGCTGAACGCCAGGATGAGCCCGGCGATCAACCACTCGCGCCGCTGCTGTCGCGCACTAGCCATGGGTGTGTCCTTCCCCACCCTCGAGGGCGAAGTCGATTTGGGTGTCCGCGTGGTCCCAGACGAGGAGGACGTCCTCGCCGGTCACGGACACGGGGATGTCGAAGCTGATGATCGTGGCGAATGCCTGGCCGGCATCGATCTGGGTTGCGGCGAAGATGCCGCCGAGGTTGGGAGCCCAGCGCTGGCCGTCGTTCGCGACGAGCGCGAAGTCGGCGGGGTTCACCTCAGCCGGGCCGTGGCCCGAGAAGTCGAGGTTGACCTGCAGCCGGTGGAAGCCCTCGTCAGGCGTCCCGGGCATCATGCTCTGCGGCATGGCGAAGCCCTGGCTGCCGGACAGTGCCGCGGCGACCTGGTCCGGGCCGTCCTCAGCCGCGTCAGCGGTCCCGGAGCCCTCGGAGCTCCCGCCCTCGCCGATCGATCCGTCCAGCGACGCGGAGCCGTCGGCGGGGCGGGTCGCATCTGCGGTGTGGTCGTGGGCCAGCCATTCGGGATAGGAGATCCACAAGGAGACGTTGCCGGCGCGAGCCTCGGTCTCGAGCCCGACCGCCGGGTCGGACGTCAGCCACCGGTATGCGAGCAAACCGGCCCCGATGGCCGCGATCATCACCGCGGTCGCGACGATGGCAGCCGCCACCCGGCGCTCCCGCCGTGGTTCGATCTCTGGGATTCCGGTCGCTGCCGGAGTCGGTGCGCGCGACGTCACTGATCACGCTCGCTGTTCGAAGTGCCCGCGCGGGCACGTTGCAAATCACTGGTCACCGAAGAACCGCCCTCTACGATGTGGACCGCTGACCACTCAAGAACACGAAGCTCAAGAAAACCTTTGAGGTTCGCTAACCG
This sequence comes from uncultured Acidimicrobiales bacterium, assembly GCA_964629575.1. Lineage (GTDB taxonomy): Bacteria > Actinomycetota > Acidimicrobiia > Acidimicrobiales > Poriferisodalaceae > JAYPWI01. The sequence goes on from CAZVUM010000049.1 coordinate 19,794, forward strand.
GGCCTTAAAGGTGCTGGACCGGCGCTATCGGATCGCGACGGCCAGCGATTCGCGGTTGCTGACCACGACGTCGAGCTCGTTGTCGTGGATCCAGCTGTTGACGGTTTCGGTGTCGAACCACGCCCATCGCCGCGGGATGATGACCACTCGCACGTCGGACGCCTCGAGGAGGCCGAGGGTGTGACGGTCGGGGAACGTCGGGTGGAAGATGTCGTTGGCCCTGCGGGCCCGTTCGACCTCGTCGCCGAAGTTGAGCCACCGCAGCGGCGACCCGTACACGACCTCGTCGTTGGTGAGCGCCTCGACCCACCAGCCCAGGGGAGCGTCGTTGAGCGAGGGGAGCGCGATCACGCCGCCTTCCTCGTCGACGATCATGTCAGCCACCTCGATCGCGACCACGAGGTCATCGGAGAGGATCGCGTAGAAGTCGCGCTGCTCCTCGAACCGTCCGAGCCCGACAGCCATCTGGTACACGACCACCGCCGCGAGGCCGCCGGCAGCCAGCAGGTACGCGACGCGCATTCTCCGCTTCTGGCCCTTCCATGGCTGGTCTGCGGTGAGGTTCTGCACCCACGGTCCGAGGGCCATCACGGCGAGTAGCGGAGCGAAGTAGAGATAGCGGCTCTCCTGGGTGAGCAGCAGCAGGTTGGCCAGTGCCACCCACAGAGCCGCCGTGAGGCGCCACGGGGCGCTGTGACGAGCCGACCACAGGAGGAACGGCGTCGCCACAGCGAGCGGGATGAGCACCTGCCACAGCGCGGGAAACTCGCCGTAGAGGTTGTCGAGGCGGCCCAGAACGTTGTTCCACGTGAGGTTGTCGAGCTCGGCGAACTCGTTGGGGTTGAGGATCACCGCTTCGACGAGGCGGATGTAGACCGGAGTCATCACCAGGCAGGGGAGCGCGATCCACCCCGCGAGAGTGAAGTGCGGCTTTCGCAGCGTGATGCGGCGCCGAGCGACGGTGTCCACTTCGACGATGCCGATGATGCCAAAGATCGCCACGACGGCGACGAAGTGTGAGGTGGCGAGCATGGCCAACAGGAGCAGGCCGAGTCGGATCGCGCTCCGCTTGGTCGGATCGTCGAGGAATCTGATTCCGGCCACCATCGTGAGGGGGAGTAGCCCCATCGCCAGCAGCTGAGGGAAGCCACCCCATGCCGCGGCCTCGCCGATGCTGCCGGCGGCCAGCAAGAGCAGAACGGGGAACAGCCGAAGTCCGTTGACCCCTGTCATTCGCAACGCCGCGTTGAGGCCGAGCGCGGGCGCGACCGCCGCGAGCGCCCCAACGAGGGCGACGCCGTTGACCACTCCCAGCCAGTTGGTCGCGATCTCCACGATGGCGGGCACCACGGGCGGATAGGTGATCGATGAGTCGCGCGGACTGTCTCCGAAGAGCGACTGAGCGAATGACAACCAGTTGCCCGAGTCGATCGTGGCAGGTGCGTCGCCGGCGGCCAGAACGAGAAAGCGCACGGTGGCCACGACGGCCGTTGCGACGAGAAGAGCGATCGTGGTGAGCGAAGGACGACGGATCTTCGCCCTCAGGGCGGCGAAGACCGACGAGAGGCTCGGCTGCGTGCCGACTCGAGGCTGGGGCGGCGAGCCGAGGCCCGGCTGATCGACCCGGCGGCCAGATCGCGGCGCCGCTGCCTGATCGGGAACGGCGCGCCGAATGAGGGGAACGGATGCACCCTGGGCGGCGTCGGTCACCCCCCCCTCGGGGTCCGCGATCCAGAGGCGACCGGGCGCTGCGCCGTCTGGGAGCTCGAGGGCTGCGGCGAGGACGCTGGACACCTCCTCGCGATCGGAGTGGAGCAGGCAGAAGTTCTCGGGCAGGTCCAATCCGAGCGCCTCGGAACTCGCGCGCCTGCGACTCTCGAGCGAAGGGACCTCTCGCGGTGGGGTCTGGACGGGCGCCGCTGGCCGCCGGTTGGACTTGCGACCCCGGTTGCGAGGCGGCTTTCCGGGCGGCAGAGCCGCCACAGGACCGCAGTTGCAGCCGAAATGGGAGCCGGTGCTGTCCAGCCAGTCGATGAGCGCCCTGTGCTGTCTCGGGCTGAGCGGTCGTCCTGCGAGATCGCTCACCCCTTCGGGAGATCGGTGATCGACCGAGCCGTCTGAACCGTTCGTCTGCCCACGGTTGGTGCGCCACCCGCGCGCTCCGTTGGCGGCCGCGGGGGCCGACCGGAAGCGCGACGCGGGCGGCTGTGTGCTCATGAGCCTGCCAGGTGGGCGCTCTTCAGAACGGCGCCGGTCCCGGAGCTCGTGGTGGCCCACGACGTACGCTCGGCTTCGCGGCGTGCTGCTGCGCCGAGCCGCTGACGCAGCTCGTCATCGTCGAGGAGCTGTTGTAGAGCGTCGCGAAGTGCGCCGACGTCGTCGGGAGGTACCAACAGGCCGGTCTCGCCGTGACGAACCATCTCGGCGTTGGCGGCAATGTCCGACACGACGACGGCACAGCCGGCCGCCATCGCTTCGAGAATCGCGAGCGAGCGTCCCTCGGTGGTCGAGGTCCTGACGAAGATCTCGCTCGTGTTGAGGACATCTTGCGGGTCGGAGAGGTGGCCGAGTACCCGAATTCGCCGGTCGGCCCGAGCCCGCATCTCGATCTCATCGGCGAGCGGACCCGCCCCCGCGACGAGAATCTCGACCTCTGGCTCGTCGATGGCTGCCACTGCGTCGAGAAGCTCGAGCGGTGCCTTGTTTGCGATGAGGCGCCCCACGAAGGCGATGCGCAGTGCGCCGCCGTCCGTCGCAGCCGGGCTGAAGCGCTCTGCGTCGACACCGTTGACCACTACATCGATCGAGGAGGGGTCGACGCCGAGGGTCACGACGTGGTCTCTCACGGCGTCGGAGACGGCGATGACGCGCGTCGAGCGGCGGAGAATGAAGCGACCGACCGTCTTCTCGTACAGACCGGCCATCCGGCGGGTGCGCTCGGGCAGCGCGTCGAGGCCCGAGAGATGACATGTGGTCACGAGGGGGACTCGTCGCACGCTCGCCAGAATCGCCCCCACGAGCGAGCCGACGAAGTGAATGCTCGACGCGTGCACCACGTCGGGGCGAGAGCGGCGCCACGCCCGCCACGCCGAGACGGGGAGCCCCGGTGCCATGGAGAACTGTCCGCCGATGAGGCGCGACAGGTCGAATCCTCGCGAGCGCAGCACGCGGACTTGCCCGTCGTCGAGTGCCTCTTGCCTGCGGCCTGGGACCCCGCTGACCACGGTGATGTCGAACTCCTCGGACGCGGCCAAGCGTTCGTACACCTCGGCCGAGACGATTTCTGCACCACCTCCCATCGGCGGCTGGTAGTAGTCGCAGAAGGCCAGGACGCGAGTCACGACGTCGTCGCGGTTGCGAGCTCCAGAGCGGCTTTGGTGCGGCCGACGCCGTAGGCGGCTTGACGGCGCAGGAGCCAGTACAGGAAGGCGCTTGTGAGCCAGATCGCGCCGCTCAGGATCATGGCCTGGGCCAGACCGGCCAGGGCCAGGCTGTTCTCCCACGAGTCACCGCCTCCGATCCAGGTCGCGAACAGCACCGCATTGATGCCGATCCCGGCGAGCAGCATTGCACCACCGGCGGCCATCACCTTGAGGCGGGTCTTGTGGTGGGTGAGCGGCGTCGCCGGTAGCGCCCTGAGTGGGCTGGCGACACGCAACACCATGTACGCGACGAGCAGCAGCGACGCCATCACGAGCGCGATCGGCGCGAAGAAGACCGGCTGCCAGCTGGCTTCGCCGATGTCGAGACCGCTCGGTTGGGCCAGGGACGCCGTCGTGAGACCCAACCCGAGGATCGCCATGAGCACGCCGGGCCACAGCAGGGCCATGCGAGGTGCGAGGAGCGTGAGGAGCTTGAGGTGCCGCAGGCCGTCCTCGAGGGTGTTGAGCTTGGACTCGCCCACCCGCGGGCGGTAGGGAAGGCGGGTCTCCTCGATCCTGTACTTGGCGAGAGACGCCTGGAAGAGCATCTCGGAGGCGAACTCCATGCCGTCGCCCTGCAGATGCAGATCCCGAATGCGGCCGATGTTGAAGGCGCGGTATCCGGACTGGCTGTCGCGAACCGTGACCTCACCCTTGGTCACGCGCCGCAGCATGAAGCTCAGGACTGGCGTGCCGAGGATCCGGTGGAGGAACGGCATCGAGTCGCGGTTGATGCCGTCGAGACGGCAGGCCATCGAGAGATCGGCACCGCCTTCGACGAGGCGCACCAGGTCGCCGAGGTTGGGCAGGTCGTAGGTGAGGTCGGCGTCTGCCATGACACCGATCTCGCCATGGGCCTCGGCGATGCCCCGGCGAAGCGCTGCGCCGTATCCGCGGCGGTCTTCGGCCACCACGCGTGCGCCCGCCTGGAGAGCCAGCGCGACCGACCGGTCGGTCGAACCGTTGTCGACCACGACCACCTCACCGACATAGCCGCCGGCCTCGAGGCCCTGCCAGGCCTCGGCGATCGTCTGGCTGATCGACTCCTCCTCGTTGAGGCAGGGCAGGATCACAGACACCAGGGGTGTCGGCTGGGGTGTCTCCTCCGACGGAACGCTGTTCACGTCAAGCTCCTTCATCGGACGCCTCGGCGGCGTTGATCAGTTGTCTCAGCCGGACGCCGTCGCTGTGGACGGACCCGTCTGAGTCGGGGGGAAGGACGTGGGCCCAAGCGCTGAGCTCGAACCCGTGTCCCGTCGGGGGCGGACCGTCGATCGCCAACCGCACTGCGCGGCGCTCGAATGGCTCGAAGCGGCGACCGATTTCGAACGAACGGGCGTCGGGGAGCTCCCAGGGAGCCGGATCGCCCGGGGCGGCCATGAGCCACCACATGAGACCCTCGACCGGTTGGTCGGAGAGGTTCTGGAGTTCGACCGTTGCGACGGCGTTGGCGAGGTCGTCTGTATCCAACTCGATGGACACGATGGCCAGTGCGCCGCTCGGAAGAACATCGCGACGGATCGACTCGGGGGGCTCGGAGATCGTCATGCGATCGCCGAGGAGGATCTGGTCGAGGAGTGTCTCGCCCTCCCAGAGCTCCACCCTCACGGCATAGGTGCCGGCGTGGAGGGGGAGCATGCGGTCGAATCCGACCGAGATTTGTGAGCCCTCGAGCGGCGCCGCTTCCTCGACGAAGGTCGCTGCGGCAGCGCTGGACCACCAGGGTTGGCCCGTCACGTCGCTGAGGAGGTCGACCTTGACGAGTACTGGTCCCGATGCGGTGCCGTTGACCACGCCAGCGATGCGGGCGAAGTCGCCTCCGTCGAGGTCGAGCGTGGCGACGTCGATCCTGTGCTGGCCGTGGTTGATCACCCTCGACACGGCTGCGCTCTCGAGGAACTCTACGGCCTCTGCCGCCTGGATCTGGATGACGCGGCCGTCCTCGCCGTCGACCCGGGCCCAGGCGGTGACTTCGTACCAGCCGGAGGGGACCGCAACCGGCTGGTGCCAGCTGAGGGCCTCGGCCTCGCCGCTGCGGAGATCGATGCTATGAGCGCTGAGCTCGGCCACCCGCCGGCTCCAGGCGTCGCCTTCGCCGAACTGGCCGACGGTCAGCCACACCTCGATCTCGTGGCGCAGAGCGTCGCGATTGGACAGGGACACCGCTGCGGTGAGCTGGCCCTCTTCGTCGACGACGACGTCGCCGAGAGCCATCTCCACCGTCTCCACCGCTTCCTCGGCGCCCGTGACCACGAGCGCGGTGACGCTCGCGATGACGAAGACCAAGCCTGCGACGATGGCGACGCGGCGCCGACGTGTGCCGGTCGCCATTGCGGCCTACCCGGCCGTCTGCGCTACTCGCTCCTGTCGCCGTCGTGCAAGCACGAGCAGCAGGCTTCCGAGCGCCGCAGCTGAGGTTCCGCCGACAATCCATGGCATGGGTGAGCTGCCGGTGCGGGCCAGCGAACCGTCGGCCTCTGAGCCTCCGAGAATTCGCTGCGCGCCGTCTGTGGCAACGCCTCTCGCCATGATGTGACCTTCACCACTGAAGTCCGCGGGCACCTCGAGGGTCACCGTGAAGCTGCCGTCGTCGCGGACGGTCACGCTCACGAGTTCGGTCTCGGTGCCGGCCCCCGTGTCGACGAGGATGAAGACCACATCGCTGCCGGGCTCGAACCCTTCGCCACTGACGGTGGCTGGGTTGCCAGGTGTCAGAGGTGAGGGAGTCACCGACAGTGGGTCGCTGCTCGTCGAGTAGGTCTGGGCCGCAGCCATACCGAACATGGCCAACCAGAAAGCGATGGTGGCCAGCACGAACTGCCGAGTGCGGGTTGAGCTCTTGGCGGTTGTGGGGGTTGTCATCGCTTTTTGTTCCTTGGTCTCGCTCAGTGAGGTCATGGACGCTGATCCACCTCGTGAAAAGTCACAGAAAGTGACTGTAACGCTCGATTGTGTGTTTGTAAAACACCATTTAGGAATTGCGTGGAGAAGCTTCGAACCGGGGCCCGGTGCCCCCGAAAAAAGGGGGGCACCGGGCCGGTGGTTCAGTGGGTCACCCCGGGGGTCACCCAAGTGCGTCATCAGGGCCACACCCCTGTGATGACGGTGTTGGCTCCGGCAAGGACCGTCGCCATCTGACAGGCCGGCGTGTGGAGGTCGACCTCGGTGAAGCAGACCTCGTAGAGGCCAGGCTCAAAGTCGGTCCACAGGCCCCACGCGTTGCTCGGGACGCCGTTGACGTGGATCGTCGAGGCCTTCGCCGGCGAGGTCACCACCTGCAGCGTGCCGCGGGCGACGAAGTCACCCTGCACCGTGGTGGTGGCCCCTGCCACGACCGTGACCTCCTCGCAGTCCGGGGTGCTGAAGCCCTGGACGTCGGTGAAGCACACCTCGTGGAGGCCAGGCGCCACCTTGAGCCAGTTGAGGCCCCAACTGTCCGCCGGGATGCCATCGACGATGATCTGACTGGGCAGTGCAGGGCTCGTGGTCACCCGCAGGAAACCGTGGCCGGTCGGGCCAATGGCTGCGACGTTGGCAACATAGTTGCCGGTCACCAGCACCGGAACGCCAGCCAGGATGTCCACGGGCTCACACGGCGGAGCGTCGAACCCGGCGACCGGGCCGTAGCACACCGTGAAGTTGCCCTCGGGCAGGTGAGTCCACACACCCCAGTCGTTCATCGGATCACCGTCGAGGGTGATCGTCGCCGGGAGGGGCGGGTTGGTCTGGACCTGCAGCCAACCGCGGTTGCCGTATGCGCCATCGATGGTGGTCGTCAGACCCGCCGTGATCGTCACGATCTGGCAGGCCGGAGTCTCCAGCGCCTCGATGTCGGTGAAGCAGACCGTGTGGTCGCCTTCGGGCAGCTCTGGCCAGGTGAGGCCCCACGTGTCGGCGGGGAACCCGTCGACAGTGATCTGGGCCGGCACGGCCGGAGTGGTGGTCACCCTGAGGAAGCCCGTTGCGGGCGGTGTCGAGATGTCGATGTCTCCATCGGAGAATCGAAGTGTCTCGATGTTGAACAGGGTGTCACGGCCTTCTGCGATGCCGTTGTCGCCGTTGGCGTCCAGCGGGCACACGTCGAGTCGTAGCGGATCACCACAGCCCCTGACGTGGTCGACCACGTAGCGGTCGGCCAGGGCGATGATGTTGTAGTCCGCAGCCGGGCCCGCGTAGACCGCCACGTCGACGTCGGTGTGCACCAGCGCCGGTGGGGTCTCGAGGGTTCGGACGATGTCGACATCGCCTGGGTTGTACAGGCCGGCGAAGATGTCGGCCTGCAGGTCCCGTGCATCGGTCACCTGCTTGCGAGCACCCGGGCCGCCGAGCGGATCTGGTGCATCGAGCACGGCGGTGATGAACCGGTCGCCGTCGATGATGTCGTCGGAGCCGCGGCCCTCGATGATGTCGCTGCCGGCACCGCCGAGGAGGATGTTGCCGTCCTCCCAGACGGAGGTCCCCGGTGCGAACAGGTCTTCGAGGTTGGCGATCCGTGCGATGCCGTCGGCCAGCAGGCGGTGATCACCCTCGAGCGGGTCATTCAACGGGCTGCAGGTGAACGGAACCGGACACGGGTCGACGTTGCCGTTGCCGCGGTGGTCACCGTGGATCTCGTCGTCACCATCGTGACCGGACACCGCCTCGACGAAGTCGTAGCGGTTCTCCAGCACCTCGATGTGTGGCGGAACGACGCCTGCTGTGCGCTCCAGGTCGACCCACGTGCCTCCGAGGCCTTGGGTGATCACCCAGTCGAAGCCAGGACCGCCCTCGTACCCGTCGACGCCCGTGGCGTGGATGAGGATGTCATCGCCGCCCTCGGAGTCGTAGTCATCGTTGCCGCCACCAGAGTTGATGACGTCGTGACCATCGGTCCCGAGCGGGTTGTTCTGGGTCGGTGCACCGTGGTCGCCGGCCAGGAAGTCGGCTTGATCGCCGCCCTGGATCCAGTCGTCGCCACTGTCGCCGAAGATGACGTCGAAGCTGTCGCCGCCGATCAGGATGTCGTTGCCCTCCGAGGACAGGATCTCACCCGGATCGGAACCGATCACGACCATGTCGTGGCCCGTACCGCCTTGGAGGAGGTCGAAGCCAGGACCGCCGTGGATGGCGTCGTTACCCGGGCCACCCTTGAGGTCGTCGTCGCCGAACCGGTCGGTGAGGATGTCGTTGCCCTCACCACCCACGACGGCGTCGTTGCCTCCGCCGCCTTCGAGGCGGTCGTCGCCGTCGTTGCCCTTCACGGTGTCGTCACCGTCGCCCGACTCGATGTCGTCGGCGATGGGACGGCCGTAGAACAGCGCGTGATCGGCGTCGGGGTAGCGGACCGTGCCGTCCGGCTCCTTGACCAGCAGCGCGGTCTCGTCGTAGGCCGTCGACGGGTCGTCCACGAGCGGATCAAGAATGCCGCCGGGGTTCACGACGTTCATGTCGAACGTGAACGACGGGACGCTGAACACGTCCGCCGGGAGCATCGTTGCGGAGGTGTTCCGCTCGATGAGCTCGGAGAAGCTGTTGCCCTCGAGGGCCTGCAGCAGGTTGGTGCCGGCGAGACGGTGCAGGTAGTAGAACCGGTCACCGTTTTGCAGGTTCTCCATCTGCAGCTCGAAGACGAAGTTGTGGGTGGTACCCAGCATGCCGCCGAAGATCTCCGGCTTCTCTGCCAGACCGCCGACCCACAGATCGACGTTCTCCATACCGCCCAGGTCCACGTCGTACGGAGCCAGGCCCCAGAGGAACTCCGTGGAGTCCACCGGGTGGCTCGGGTGCAGTGGCTGGTTCAGGATGATGTCGGCAGCCTCGCGGCGGCTCGACATGGTCCCGGCACCACTGCCGTCGTCGTGGCTGGTGATGAGCGGATGCGTGCCGTAGGCAGCGATGAAGTTGGCGAGGCTCTCCGGGGTGCGGAGAGCGAAGCTGTAGTCCATCCAGCTGTCGTACGGAGACAGGCTCGGGTTGGAGTTCGTCAGGACGAAGAACTCGCGACGGGCCTGGTTGAGCGGCGGCAGACCGGCGTCACGGCCACGGGCGAGGTTGGTCGCACCGAGGTCGAGGGGCAGGCCGACGAGGTCGTTACGGAGGGCTTCCGTGATGAACTCATCGATCTGCTGACCGGTCTGGGCCGTTGCACCAGCGAGGATGCCGCCCGCCCACTCATCGGGGTTGGCGCCGACCGCCGGGTTCGAGAACGCCGGCGGGTTGAGGAACGCATCCTTCAGGAACAGGTGATGCTCGCTGCCCGTGCCCGTGTTGTAGACGTCCACCGTCTCGGTGAGCATCGAGTGGCCGAAGCGGTACACGGCGTGTGCGAACTCGGCGAAGATCGCCGAGTTGATCGTCGTGTCGTACCCGATGAACTCGTTGACGAAGGGCTGGACCTTGCGAGCGAACTCCTCGAACGCGAGGTGCTGATACTGCATCTCGGTCGCGAACTTCGCCGCCTGGAACAGACGCTCACCGTTCCACACGCCCGGGCTGATCTCCCAGTCCGTGAGCAGGTGCGGGTAGGTGGCGGTGACCTGATCCTTGATGTGCTGCACGAGACGGTTGTGCTCGCTGTGGAACACGTGGTGCACGGCCGAGAGCGCGATGTTCTCGTTCACGCGACCGTCGCCCGCCTGGAAGTGGGCGCCGAGCATCTCATCGTCGTAGGTGCAGGGATCGTTGTCGTCGCCGAAGAGGCCCTCTGGACCGAGGTCCAGGTCGGGGGTCTGGTCGACGATCGGACCGAGCGGCACCGGCTGGCAGGTCCCCGGCACCGCGTGATGTGCGATATCGATGAGGAACGCGTGACCGGTGGGAACGCTGTTGCCGGTGAGGGCGGGGAGGCCCTTCGGAAGAAGGACGCCGAGGCCGCCGTTGGCGAGCGGGTCACCCTCGAGAAGCGAGCCGTCGTCGAGGACGATCTGCGGGTAGCCGTTGAGTCCGGGGATGAACTTGCCGTACAGGTCGGTCGCGAGCAGCGGAATGCTCAGGACGTCCTGGTCGACGAGCTGGATGCCCAACAGGTCACGCGCCTGGATCTTGAGGTCGTCCCACGTGGCCATGCCCGAGCCGGACGCACCGGTGAGCAGACGGCCGGTCGCAACCGGATCGCCCGCACCGTTGAGCGCGTACTCACGGTTGAAGACCTGGTGCGACGGAGTCGACGTGTAGGTCTGCTGCTGGTCCACGAAGGGCGTGGTGAGGTTCACCGGATCGAACATGTCGTTCGTGGCCCGCGACATCAACATGAAGTTGGGCGCACCCGGGGTCGGGTCGAACAACGGGTCGTCCGCAGCGAGCGGCATGTAGACGATGTCGCCCGTCTTGGTCGTGATGTCCAGACCGTGGTCGAAGAACTGACCGAAGAAGGTGAACGTCGAGTTGAACGGGGCGGACAAGCCCTCGTCCGGCGCCGTGTTCGCGATGTAGAACGCGTCACAACGGCGCTCCTCGGAACTTCCCGGCGCGCCTGGGCAGAGACCGACCTCGAGGGGGTGGTCACCCTGGGTGCCATCACCGTTGAGGTCGCCCGCCAACGCGCCAGGGCCCGCAGCTGCAACAGCGGCGGGGTTGTTGGCGGTGGTGTCCACGATCAGGTTGGAGATGAGCCTCGGTGAGGCATCCTCCACCCATCCGGTGATCTGGGCGTAGCTCGTGGGATCGCCGGGATCGGGGAAGACGCCAGGACCGTTGAAGTCGTCGGCGGGAGCCACAGAAGCGATGTCAGCCGACTGGAAGACTGGGGCGGTCAGTCGGATGAACGTCTGATCTGCGGCGCCGAAACTCTCCTGGCCTGGCACCAAGTTGTTACAGATGCCGTTGACCGTTCTCAGGCCGAGCGACAGCTGTTCAAAGTTCGGGCCCGGTGGAATCTGGTTCGGACCGTTGCCGATCAGGGTTCCGCACGGATCGAGATCGGTCGCCGTGGCAGCGTGCTGCTCGGCGATCAGGATCTGCTGCATGATCAGGACCAGGTCGCCCTCTTCGAGGACGAATCCCGTGCCGATCGGACCAGCGCCCGCAGGCCCGTCGTCGTCGATCTGCCATGGGAACAGGCCGTTTGCGGCCGTGGCGGAGCCGAATGACGCCACGGGCAGTCCGCCCGCGACGAGGGCCAGCGCCAACAAGACGCTGGGCAAGCCCGCTCTGGAAAAACGCGAACGCTGCGCCCGTGGGCGCAACCTCCACCTACTTCGCTTGTTTGACAAGTCCACTGCTTTGTTTGCCCCTGTGCTCGTGCACGTTGTGCTGTGTGTCAATCGCGGGAGCCGTCCACAGCTCGGACGCGTGAGCCCATGTGGGCCCGCTCGTCCTTCCGCTTAAGGACGGTTTAAGGCGCGGACCTCAAGAAAACCTCCGGAGTATTTGTAGGGATACAAACACGGAGAGTAAGTTCATCTAGTACGTGAACTAGGTGAGGGCACCTCGATGGGCGTTGCGTACGCAACTCTGTTTGGACACTTTCGAATCGGAATCGGTGGTCGGGCCTTCACGGCGCGTGACCTCGGAGGAAAGAAGCCAAAGGAGCTGCTCGAGCTCCTTTTGATGGCGCGGGGCGCGCCAGTGGCCAAAGACGTCCTCGCCGATCGCTTGTGGCCCGAAGCGCTTCCGAAGAAGGTGCACGGCACCCTGGAGACCTATGTCTCTGGCTTGCGCAAGCGGCTGTTCGACGGCAGGGATACGGCCAGGCAGGTTCTGCAGACGGTCCCCGGCGCGTACCAATTCCATCTCGACGGGATGGATCTCGACGTCATCGAGTTCGACAAGCTGTTGTCGCGGGCCGACCGGGGCGGGGTGGATGCCCTCGAGTTCCGCCTTCAGGCCAATCGTGTGGCGGTCGGCGACCTTCTCGAGGACGCTCCAACGGCAGGGTGGGCCGTCGACGACCGCGAGCTGTATCGCGACCGGGTGACCCGCAACGCCGTGTTGGCAGCCGAAGAGCTGATCGCTCGTGGTGACTATGCGGAGGCACTGCGGCTCGCGGAGCGGGCCCTGTCGATTCGCAGCTACGCCGAAGAAGCGGTGCGCGCCCTGATGCTCGCCAACCACGGTCTCGGGCAGCCCGAGCTCGCACGGCAACTCTACGAACGCTTCTGCGAGCAGCTCGGCGATGAGCTCGGTCGCGACTGCACCACAGAGACGGCGGATCTCGCGGGCGCCATCGACGCCGGGGCGACGGTCGAGGAGCTCGCTGGTACGCCGTCCGAGCCGCCCCTGCGCCTGACCTCCACGCCCAGCGAGCGACGCGGCTCGCCTGCGATCCCCTTCGCCGGACGGGTGTCGGAGCTCAACACGATCCGCAGGACCATCGAGTGGTCCCGCAACCGCCACCTCGCTGTCGTGCTCGTGCGGGGACGTCCCGGCGTGGGGCGCACGACCTTTCTCGAAGCGGTGGCCGCCCAGACAGAAGGAGCCGTCGGCTTCGAGGCGATGTCTCGCGACACGAGGGAGCGGCCGGGTCTGCCCCTCGCAGGGGTGATTCAGAGCGCAGTGCGCGACTCCCATCGGGCGATCGAAGCCGAGCGCTACGCCTTGGCACCTCTCCTCTCGGGTGAGGCGGCAGTTCTCAGCATGCTCTGCGATCTTCTGGCTGCGGCAGGGCCCACTGTTCTGCTCATCGACGACTTCCAGTGGGCGGACCCCGCGACGGTGATGGCCCTGGAGTGGCTGCGACGCAACGCGGGCCATCTTCCTGTGACCGTGGTGGCCGCAGTGCGCGAGGGGCGCCCAGACCGTCACCGCACCCTCGATCTGCTGAGCGCAAGCACCACGATCACCCTCGAAGCGCCCTCGGAGCAGGAGTGGGCGGCGGCGGGCGAGATCGACGCAGAGACCATTCGCGTCACCGGCGGGCTTCCGCTTCTCATGGCCGACTGCTACCGCTGGCGCCGGGCCGGCCACTCAGGTGTGCCTCCCAGCCTGCGTCGCCTGGTCCTCGAGCTCACGCGAGGGTTCGGGGTGCCCGATCAGGCCCTCCTGCAGGAGGCTGCACTGCTCGCCGAGCCCTTCGGACCGTTCGATTTCGAGAGCGCACAGAGCGAATCCCCCCACACCGCTCTCGATGGTCTGGTTCGCCTTCGAGAACTCGGGGTCGTCGAGCAGGTCGCCGACGGCTTCCGGTTCAGGGCGCCGATCGTGCGCGAGGTCCTCGCAGGCACGGTGATCGGCGGAGCCCGCCGAGCGAGCAACGTCGCCACCCTGCAGTCTCAGGCCAGCTGAGGTCCGGGGCGTCTCGCTAGTCCCTGTTGTTTGGGTCCGGTTCTTCGATGTCCTGACCGCCGTAGATCCAACGATCCAGGACGAAGAAACGGGCCAGCCACACGACGCCGAACGCGGCGAGGTTGGCTGCGTTCACCCACAGGCCCTCGCCGATGGTGGCCGCGACGACACCCACGAACACCGTGGACACGGCGAGACCGATCAACGCGAAGACGATAAACGGCACAACCTCGCGGCGGACGTCGATCTTGCCGTCGATGTTCCACACCCAACGGCGGTTGGCTCCGAACACGAGGATCGTGTTGGCCGTGGTGGAGAGGAAGTTGGCAAGGATCGGATCGATCGACATCCACACGTGGAACCCGTAGAGAAGAATGTGGCCTGTGATCAGGCTCGCTGCCGAGACGGCCGCATAGCGGCCGAACACCCCGAGCCGTTCGGCGAGCGCGGCCAGCTTGTCCCACATCGATCGGGGAGGCGGGGGAGTGGTCGGCAGGATCGTGCTCGCGCGGCTCAGGGCAGCAGCGTGACGGTCGTGAGCGTCCCCGCCGGCGGGTTCACCGACTGGCATGTGTACCCATCGGCACAAATGTCGTAGGGAACACCTCCCGGCAGCCAGGTCCAGAAGCCGTACTGATCGATGATGCGACCGTCGAGGGTGACGGGTGTGTCGGCCGGCGGGCTGGTGAGCACCCTGATCTCGGCGAGCTGGGCGAAGGCCCCGTCGACCGTGGTCGTGAGCCCTGCTGTAATCGTCGCAGGCTCGCACGCAGGGGTGGCAAAGCCGGGCACGTCGCTGAAACAGACGGTGTAGGAACCAGGGGCGAGCTTCATCCAATCAACCCCGTAGGCCACCATCTCGTTGCCGTCGAGGCTGATCTGGCTGGGAACCGCTGGGGTCGTTGTCACCCGGAGGAAGCCGTGTCCCGATGGTCCTGTCGCGCCCGGATTGGCGATGAAGGGGCCGGTCACGGTCGTGACGGCGCCCGCGGTGACCACAGACGTCTCACAGGTCGGGGTGGTGTAGTCGGCGACATCGCCCCAGCACACCTGATACGAGCCGGGTTCGACAGTGACGATCGCACCCCAGTCGTTCACTGGGGTGCCGTCGACGGTGATCGTGGTGGGGAGCGGTGGCGACGAGCGGATGTCGAGCGTGCCGCGTTGGACGAACGCGCCATCGACCGCGGAGGTGAGACCGCTCGAGATGCCGGTTGTCGCGCACCCCGCTGTCGTGAAACCGGGGACATCGCTGAAGCAGATCTCGTACGTGCCGGGCGGCGTTTCGACCCAATCGAGTCCGAACGCGTCGGTCGTGCCCCCATCGACGGAGATGGTCGAGGGGACCGCCGGGGTGGTGGTGACACGGAGGAAACCCGGTGGTGGGTCGACGGTGGTGAGCGAGGCCGCGACACCCGATGGGCCCTCGTTGGACATGGCCGACGCGGTGTTGGAGACGCTGACCTCGTTGGTGATCGAGATGTCGTCCACGTGCCAGCCATTGCCCGCTGTGGTGTCGTCTGTGCCGAACCGGAATCGGATCTGCGCGGTGTTGCCGGCGTACGCGCTCAGATCCACGATGGTTTGGACGTACCCGCCGGAGTCACCCGTGAAGGCGTTCTGTTGGGCCAGTGGGTTGGGGCTCACATTGAGGGTGCCGCTGTAGCCGTTCGCCGTGATGTCGGCGCCCAGATCGGTCCACACCACGCCGCCATCGGTCGAGATCTCGACCACGCCTCCGTCCCAGGCGTTCTCGGTGTCATAGGAGTGCCAGAACCGCAGAACCGAGTGGGCGCTGAGATTGGCCGGGGTCGTGAGCGCGAGGAGCTGATCTGTGGGGGTCGCGGGTTCGGTCGCGAAGAACGAGGTGAGCGGGGAATTGGGTGCTGCGGTGCTGAGCGACCAATCGACCACGCCGAGGTCGTGAGTGATCGTCCACGCCCCCGAACCGGACTCGAGATCGTCGACGAACAGCGTTCCGGTGCCCGGCCCCGGGTCGACCGTGACCATGAAGTGGCACGCCATTGACCCCCACGCGGGAATCGTGCCAGGAACGAGGGTCACATCGTTGCCGTCGAAGCTGCCGCCACAGTCGGCGGTGCCCGGCACGTAGGTGACACCCGCTGGAAGGGGGTCGGTGATCGTGACGCCGGTCAGGGCGGATGTGGTGTTGTTGGTCGCGGTGATCGCGAAGGTGAGGTCCTCGCCCGCGATGACCGGATCGGGGGTCGCGACCTTCGAGAGGGCGAGATCGGCGCACTGCGCCGGTACGTCGAACGCTTCGGTTCCATCGACCTGGCTTGCACTTGTGCCCTGGCTCGCGCTCAACCCCAGGCCCCGTCGGGCGAACGCCCGCCAGATGAGACATTCGTTGGCCCCGCCGTTGCCGAGCTGATCGGCGAGAAGGATCGCGTCGCGGGCATCGACGAACCCCGGGGCGCACGGCTGGAGCTTCAGGCCGTCGATCACCAGCTGCATCGCGAGATTGTTGCCCCCCGTCCCGGCGATGAGGTCGGGGTCGAAGCCGTCGCGATCGACGAGGTCCCAGTGCATGTCCCACAACATCGCCGCGAAGATCGAGCCGACGCCATGGGGCGCGACGGCTGTCTTGGTGTCGTCGTAGGTCCGGGGATCGGTCAGCTGGTCGGTGCTGTAGGGGAACGCCCGTAACCCCGCCCCCGTGGTGGGCTGGCCGAGCGCCCACGTGCCGAAGCCTCGGGGGTCGGTCCCGGCGTCGCCCGGCTCCTGGGTCATCCACAGCGCGAAGTAGTCGCTCCACCCCTCGCCCGGCTGTTCGGCGTTGGAGAGGCAGCTCACCGTTCCGGGACCGCCGGTGAGGCGGTTTGTGACGCCGTGGCCGTACTCGTGGGCGACGATGCCGTTGTCGAAGGCGGAGTCCCGATCCGGCACGCTCAGGTTCCAGATGAACATCTGCATCCGGGGCGAGAAGCCGTCGATGGGGGTCGCGAAGTTGGCGTTGTTGGTGTTGCCGCCGTCCTGGGCCTCGGCCCGCACTGGATCGCCGCCTGTTCCGCCCCGCCCGTAGTTGTTGAGCTGGAAGTTGCCCGCCGTCTCGTCGAAGCCATAGGCGTAGAACACGTCGTGGAGGCGATTGTTCCAGTAGAAGAGCTCGGTGACCGCCGCATCGGTGTTGCTCGCCGGTGACAGGCCCAGGTCGAGCGGGAAGTTGAAGTCGAGCCCGATGCCACCGTTGGGGCGACTGCCGGGATCGGGCTGGTTGTCGAAGTCGGTGTCGGTGTAGGCGTCGACGTTGTTGCCGGTTGTGAAGGTGCTCTCGGCACCTGCGACCCCATCGGTGTCGTGCCAGCCGAACGGCGACGCCACGGGGTCTGCGGGGTCCACCTCGACCGTGCGGGAGCCGAACGACGGCGCCTCGATGGGATCCCGGAACACCGTGTAGGAGTCCTTGGTCACCAGGTTGTTGCGATCGAGCTCGCTCCCGTCCTGCGCATCGATGCGGATCTGCCACCAGTCGTGGGCATCCAGCTCGTAGATCTCGACCTCCCATGCGAGCCGAACATCGCCGTCGATGGGCTGGTAGACGAGCCTGGAGGTGATGTTCTCGATCGCAATGCCGCCGTCTGCGATCTCTGTGACCCGTTCGACGCCGGGTTCTCGAACAAGCCTGTTGATCGCCGTTCGGGGCTGGAGTCCGAGGTGTGCGGCTGCTGCGGTGACCGCCTGGACGTCGGTGATGCGGGGAAAGATCGTCGGATCGAGCTTGGCGAGACCGGGTGCGAAGCTGCCCGTGGCTCGAATCGGACGCGCTTGGGAGTCGACGACGACGTTCATCGTGGCCCCGAACACGTCGATCCCCCGGTGACGCTGCTGGACGTGGACGGTCGAGATGCCGAGGTGGGGGGTGGCGACGACGTCGATCACGACCACATCGGCGACGTCTGCTGCGGCGAGGCCGAGGTTGTCTGCGTTCAGCTGGATGAAGGCGATCGCGCTGGCCGCTGCTGCTTGATCGGGGGCCTGGGCAGACGCAGGAGGCGCCGAGCCGTTCGTCGTGACGAGAAAGGCTGCGAGCACCGCCCACACGCTGAACAGGGCAACGACTGCGGCGACGGGACGTTTCACTCGGCCCTTCTCGTCGTGCGCATGTGTCGGTCCATGACTGCCGTTCCACCGTCATCTGGATCGCCGGTTTCGCCGATGCGCCGATGCGGGGTCCGGCAACGCCAGACCACCCGCCAACTGTACTGACACAAACCTGGCCAGATCAATGATTCGTTCCAGTACAGAGATCGGAGGCCGTGTGGGGCTGGAACGTCGTTCTCCTGCTGGCCGATGGGGTGATCTGTGGAGGCGCGGGCGGGCTCCCGAACGTCATGGTTAGTGAAGACTTACGGAGGTGCTATGGTCGGAGCTATGTCAGCTCCAGCGGTGGCCGAGCAGGCCGAACGGCTCGACGCGATCGCCAACGCGGTGTCGGACCCCACGAGACGGGCGATTCTCAGCCTCGTCGCTCCTGTCGAGATTCCGGTGAGCACGATCGCCGACAACTTCGACGTCACCCGTCCGGCCATCTCTCAGCACCTCCGGGTACTGCTCGATGCGGGCCTGGTGAGCGTGCGCAAGGACGGAACCAGGCGCCTGTACAGAGCCCGTCCCGAAGGGCTCGACGACCTCCACGGGTGGATCGAGTCGTACTGGTCCGCAGCGCTCGATCGCCTGGCGCGGGCCGCGGAGAACGAGCACGCCGCCAGCCGGGGCCAATCGTGACCGATCTCGTGATCGAGCGGGACATCGCTGCGCCTCCGGACGTGGTTTTCCGCTTTCTCGTCGAGCCCGCGAAGCTGGTCCAGTGGCTCGGTCGGGCCGCCGAGTTCGACCCGACGCCAGGCGGTGCGGTCCGGATCGATGTGACGGGACGCGAAATCACCGAAGGACACGTCGTCGAGGTCGTCCCGGACGAGAGGGTCGTGTTCACCTGGGGGTGGATCGGCAATCCACGCATCCCGCCAGGGTCCACCACGGTGTCGATCGACCTCACGCCCACCGAGTCCGGGACCCGATTGGTCGTCACCCACGCGGGTCTTCCCGACGAAGAGGTCGTGGGCCACAGGGGAGGATGGGAGTACTTCCTCCCACGGTTGCTGACCGTTGTGGTAGGCGACCGACCCGGACCGATCGAACCGGAACGGATCGGACAATCGGCCATTCAGCCCGTCTGCCCGCCTGGCGCGGGAGGGGAGAGGGCGAAACAGACACAGCGGACACAACAGGGAGGAGCCCAGACGTGACCGACTACGACCAGGCGCGGGACGAGCTGCGCGACGCAGAACTCGCCCTCATGTTGCAAAGAGAGGAGGTGGCGCGACTGCGTCGCGAGCTCCCAATGGGACCCGCGATCGATGACTACGCATTCGATTCGTCAGACGGACCCGTCCACTTGAGCGAATTGTTCACCGATCCCGATCGGCCACTCGTGCTCTACCACTTCATGCTCGGCAAGCGGCAAGACGCTGCGTGCCCCATGTGCTCGATGTGGACAGACGGTTGGGCCGCCGTGACGCCGCACCTTCGAGGAAACCTCGACTTCGCAGTCGTCACCGCCGCCCCCATCGACGAAACCCTCGTCCTCGCCGAGAAACGAAGATGGACGTCCCTGCGCTGGCTGAGCGCCGCAGACTCGACCTTCAAGCTCGACATCGGCGGCGAGGACCCAGACGGCAACCAGATGCCCTTCCTCAGCGTGTACGAACTCCGCGACGGCGTGCCGCACCTCACCTACAGCGGGGGAGCCCACATCGACGGCGACCACTGGCGCGGCGTCGACCTGCTCTCACCCGTGTGGCACTTCCTCGACCTCACCCGCCAAGGCCGCGGGGAATGGATGCCGTCTCTCTAGCTGTTTTGTTGCCGCAATCCTCGCTGCGCTCGTCTGCGGACGGCCATGGCCCGCCCGGCTGCCTCCCCGCGGCGTGAATCAGGCGTGTCGTGCCGCCAATGGCCGGCCCGGCTTCTGCTGGTCTAGGCGTGTCGTGCGATAGTTGCCCGATGAGCGAGCGGCCGACGGGTGCGG